>CACKFO010000005.1 GCA_902599405.1 uncultured Alphaproteobacteria bacterium
ATCCTTATTCTCAAAAAAATTATCAAGAACTATTATCTGATCAAAAACGATCTTTTATAGTTCAAAATTTTCAAAGTGACAATAGTTTAAAATGTTTTACGACAATTTTACTTAAATATATATCAAAAAAATATTGCATTAATTATTTGAAATAGTCTTTTATAGGAGTGAATTAATATAAATTCTGTCCTCCCATTTCATAAATGGAAATTTTATTTGTTTCAAAAGTTTAAAATTATTTTCAATTAAAAAGTCATGAGCTTGGTTTACTTCGGTATCCAAATACAAATTGTCATTATGATGCTCTATCATGATAAATTTAACCTTATTAATATTATCTTTTAAACCTTTTAATACTTTATATTCAAATCCTTCTACATCAATTTTGATAAAATCAGGAATATTATTAATTTTCTGGATAAAAGCATCTAAAGTAATTGACTCGATAATTTTTGTATTATTTTTGTCTTTTTCTATTGATGACTTATAAAGTTTCTCTTTCATTTTAAATGTTTCTGAGTTGTAATTAATACTTGCTGCAGATGAAATTAATGAAATTTCATTATCAATAATCATATTTATTTTACCATTAGTATCAGATACAGCTTTTCTTATATATTTAAAATAAGACTCATCAAAACTATTTAAATATTTTGATAAATTTAAATTTGGTTCAAACCCATATATATAACAATCTGCAAATATAGACTTAAAAAGTTTTGAATAATCGCCTTTGTGTGCACCAACATCAAAAACTATTTTTATTTCTATATCAAATTTATTTTTTAGAAATCTAGAAATATTTCGCTGGTGTATGGTAAAATCAAGTAAATAAACAGCAAATAGTGTTAAATATTTAATCATTATTTATTTCTATGAAATATTATCATTTTTATAACTCCTAATGCTACTTTGAAATTTATCTTACTTTCCCCCTCGACTCTTTTATTTATTTTTATTGGAAGTTCTAAAAAACTTAAATCATTATCACAACTTAAATAAAAATCTAACATAATTTTCCAGCCACTTTTGTACATTTTAGGAATATTTCTTATAAGCTTTTCTCTTTTAACAAGAAAAAAACCAGATAAAGGATCTGTTAAATCAATTTTTATTAAAATTCTCATAAAGTAAATAAATATCTTACTCAACATAATTCGAAAAATTTTGTAATAAGTACTTTTAAATATTAAAGACTCTTGTAAAAACCTACTTCCATTAATAAAATCGTAATCATGCTTCTCAGCATATTTAATAAATTTCATTACATATGAAGCATCGTGTTGAAGATCAGAGTCCATTAGTAAAATATATTCCGAATTAGATAATTTTACTCCATCTATAAATGATCTTGAAATGTCCTTATCATTTTCTCTAAATAGATAGGTTACATTATTAAAGGTTCTTGAAGCCTGAATAATAATATCTCTTGTTGAGTCAGTTGATCCATCATCAACAAATATTATCTGATAATCCTTAATTGTGATTAGATCATTAAGTTTTTTACAAATATTTAAAATATTTTTTTCTTCGTTTAATGTTGGCAAGATAATTGTAATTTTATTTGTATTTGCCATTTTTTATATTAAGTTTTGAACAATATAATACTTTTATGATCATTGAAAACTTAATTATTGGCTCTGGTCCAACAGGACTTACTGTTGCAAATGAACTTTTAAATAAAGGTAAAACAGTCCATTTAATTGATATCGGTAATGTTATCGAGGAGTCTAATAAAAACTTAGGCTACGAATTTTTAAAAGATAAAAATTTTTATAAATTTATAAAAACCCTTGATAAAAATAAAATAATAAAAGGCAAATACAATAATCCAAATTTGAAATATCCCTTTGGTTCCGATTTCGTTTTTAGAAATAACAATTATGAAAAAATTTTTACCTCTAAATCAGATTATATAACCTCGAATGCTATTGGAGGTTTATCTAATATATGGGCTACAATGGTTTCCCCATTCAAAAATGAAGATATTTCTGATTGGCCTATTTCATCTGATATATTTTATAAATATCTTTCAAATGTTGAGAGCATTATGCCTATTTCATCATCAAGTGATAATTTAGATAAATTTTATAATGTAAAAATAGGTAAAGAGCATGATTTTAAATTATCGCATGCAGGTAATATTTTTTTCAAGAAATGTGAAGAAAAAGAAAAATCACTTAATGATCGTGGTATTTATTTTGGCAGAGCAAAAAGCGCTATTAGTAATAGATACTCTATAAATGGAAAAGGTTGTCTGTCTTGCGGCCTTTGCCACTTTGGTTGTCCTAATAATAACATGTATAACTCAAAATTTTTACTTGATGAACTCTTGTTTAATAAAAAATTTTATTATCTTAATGGTTTGTTTGCAGAGAAAATATTTCAAAACAAAGATAGTTACACGGGTAAGATTCTATGCAGAGATATAAAAAATAATGAAATTAAATATTTTAAATATAATAATATTTTTTTATCTTTGGGTCCAATTGGAACGGCAATGCTTGTTCTTAGAAGTGAATTAATTAGTAAAAATAATGTTACTTTTAAAGAGTCACAAAGATTTTATCTTCCAACTTTGCTCAAATCAGTTTCATTTAATAAATATCAAGTTAATAAAAACACTTTATCTGAAGTATCAATAACTATTTTGAACAAGCTTATAAGTCATTACTCGGCTCATCTTCAGGTATACTCTTTTTCAGAAATAATGCTGAGGCCATTCAAAAATATTTTAGGAAATCAAATTTACAAATTACCTCATATATTTCCATTCATATTCAACAATATATATATAATTTTAGGTTATCTTCACTCAAAAGACTCAAATCAAATGAATCTTAAAATTACAAAAAATGATAATGGTCAATATGAATATAAACTCACAGAGGTTTTTATAAAGGATACTAAAGAAATAGTAGAGAAATATTTTGATTTATTAAAAAAAGAAATGAATTTTATGTATATAAATAAAAAATTTCTTAATAATGGAATCACTGGGTCTAGTTATCATTATGGTGGTAGCTTCCCTATGACATTAAATGAAAAAAATGAAAATGGCAGTTCAGTTAAAGGTAATTTAAATCAATATAAAAATATTTTTATTACTGATCAATCAGTTCTACCAGATATGCCAGGATCTCCAACTACTTTTAATGCGATGGTAAATGCTGCAAGAATTGTTAATGAAATATTCTAAAAAAGTTTTATTGCTCGGTAGCAATAATTTTGTAACTAATTATTTAACTAAATTATCTGATAATGAAAACATTAATTATTTTTTTTTGCAAAAGAAGATAAAAAAGGAAGACTTAGAAATGAATGATATCGAGTTCTTTCAAAAATATTTATATTTTGACAATGAGGAATTCGATACAATAATAGTATCAATCCACTTTCCTATTGAAAATTTACAAATTGATTATAACGTTAAGCTTGCACAAAAAATATATACTTATCTTAAAACTAAAAATTCGAAAGTAATTTATATTTCATCCATAAGATCAAATCCATATAGTAATTCAGAATACGGTTTATCTAAATTTAACACCGAAAAAATCATTAATAAATATGATAATTTTGTTATTATAAGGCCTTCGACAATAATTCATAAAACAAATGGTACAATATTCGGGGGCAAGAAGGGTATTACAATTAAAAAAATCTCTAACATTATAAAAAAATACAAAATATTTTTTATACCTGGCAGTGGAAAACAACAACACACCTATTGCACTTTAGACTCATTATGTAAATTTATTAGGTTAAATATCTTAGAAAATTATTTTTCAAACACGACAGTCAATTTTTTTTCAGGAGAATATATTAGTTTTAAAAAATTTATAAAATTATTAGCATTTAATATGAATATAAGTGTAAAGTTAATTTTTATACCATTATTTTTTTTTAAAATACTTTTTTATATAATTGATTTTTTAAAT
Source organism: uncultured Alphaproteobacteria bacterium (assembly GCA_902599405.1). Lineage (GTDB taxonomy): Bacteria > Pseudomonadota > Alphaproteobacteria > HIMB59 > HIMB59 > HIMB59. The sequence goes on from CACKFO010000005.1 coordinate 3,942, forward strand.
ATGATTGGACTTAAAAAAATTATCAATGTCGAAAAAAATAGTTATTTAAATTTATTTAACGATAATATTGAGTTCGACTATACAAGTAAAATTGAAAAATATATTAATGATTTAAAAATATGACTTATTATATTGTTTTGATCTTAACTTTATTAATTTTTTTTTCTATTTTATTTTTAAATCCTAATAAAAAATTAAACTATATTCCATATGATAATATTTTAAAATCGCACTCTATCAACAACTATAATGTACCTCTAGTAAGTTCTTTAGTAGTAATTCCAACACTTGTCTTTTTTACTGAAAAAATAATATTATTAATTTATCTTGGCCTTTATATATTGGGATTATTTGATGATAAATATAGTATCTCTGTTTACAAAAGATTTGTCTTTTCTTTTATTTTAGTTTTAGTATCTCTAATTTTGTTTCAAGAATTTAGAATATCACACATTTATTTTTTTGATCATAGATATAATTTAAATATTCTTATCAGTATTTGTTTTTCTTTATTAATGATAATGGGTCTTTTTCATGTAATTAATATGAGTGATGGTAGAAATTGCTTAGCAACTATTTATTGTATAAATATTATTATTTTTATTATTTTTAAAAATAGTCAATTAAATATTTCAAGCGTAGATGAGTCATTATTATTAATTAGTTTCATATTAATTTTCATTCTGAACTATTTTTCAAAATCTTTTTATGGAAATTCTGGTATTTTAATAATTGCTTTTTTAATTTCTTATTTACTTATCAATGAGTTTAATTCAAATAAATTGAGTATTGAAAACATCTATTTTCTTCTATATTTACCTTTTTTAGACGGTTTAAGAGTGACCTTTACAAGGGTTTTTAATAAAAAGTCTCCTTTTTTATCTGACAAAAATCACCTTCACCATTTCCCAAAAAATTGGAATTTAAGTTTATTAATACTAACTTTTTTATTTATCCTTAACTTTGCAATTCAATATATAACTAATCTCAACTTCTATTTTTTAATTTCATATTCATTAATTTCATATTTTTTTGTTTTTATCATTTTTAAAAGAATATGATCTCTTCTTTAAAAAACTTTGTTAATAAATTTGATTATGTATTAATATATTTAATTCTAACTCAATTGATGAGTGTCAGATTTTTTGTGACAACAAAATTTATATCTCAAAACGAAATATTTATTTATATTTCATATATAACTTTATCGATTTTTTTATATCTATTGTTAAAAAAAAACAAGCTTATTCAAATTTTTAAAAGTAAATTTTTTTTTATTTTATTTTTAATAACATTATTTATTTGTTTATTGTTTTTGTATCCTATAGCAGAAAATATGAAAATTAATAATCTTGGCATAGATCAAGATAACTGTATAAAAGAAATGCTTAGAAATTTTGTTAATTTTTCTTATCCATATCAGAAATCGTATTTGGGTAACCCATGTTCTACTGGTCCACTTATCACTTTACTTTATATCCCTTACTTATTAATTGGAGATTACTATTTTGTTATTATTAATATTATTTTTATTTATTTGTTTTATTTTTTAATCAACCAAAATTTAAATTTAACTGGAAATTTATTATTTTATATTACTTTTATTAATTTAGTAAATCTTGAGTTATTATCTGCTGGTACTGATTTTTTTGTTATAGGTGTTCTTTACGCGATTTATATTTATGTTTTAAGTTTAAATCAAAATAATAAAATCATTCATATTATAATATTTTTATCGACTATTTTATTTTATGGTTCAAGAATTATGTTTCTCATCGCATTTCCAATAATATTATTTATCACTTATAAAAAAAATAGTTATACTAATAATTTAATTCACATAATAAGTTATATTTTTGTTTTATTAATTTATTTTATTTTGTGGCACTATGGTGGTGAGGACTTTCATCCTTCTCATTTAATTTTCAAAACCTTTTACTTTTTAAATAATTTGAGTTATAAATTTTTATTTTTTTTGCCGTTTTTAATCTTTTTACCGATCATTTTAAAAAATCATTATATCCTCTTGCCATTCATAATGATTATTCCAATGTTTATATTTTCTATTCTAGGTGTATTTGATCCAACATTTCAATTATCCACTTGGGAAACCCTAAATTATTTTACCATTGCTTTACCTACAATTTGTATTTTTCTAAATTCGAATCATTTTCTTGCTAAACGATAATTTTTTTTTAGCCAATCTATGGTGTTTTTTAAGCCCTCATCTAAAGATACATTTTCTTTGAATTTCAGTTTTCTAATTTTATTTAGAGATATTTCTCTTCTATTTACAGCTTTAACATTTGCATCAACCCAATGTGTCTTACCCTTAAAAGACAAAATTTTGGTTATATTATTAACTAAATCATTAATGGAATATTCGTGTTTTGATCCTAAATTTATTACACCATCAAAATTATTTTTAAGCATTTTTATTATGGCATTGGCTGCATCATGAGAGTACAATAAAAAACGTTTATTATTTTTATTCCCCCATACCTCCAAAGATTTAGATTTTTTTTTGGCAATAATGCATTTATGAATTAAAGATGGAACTACATGTCCATTTGAAGTGTTAAAATTATCTCTAGGACCATATAAATTATTCATGACTATGTATATAAAAGGAATATTTTTATCTTTTTTTAAAATATTTAATTGTTCAAGCATGATCCTCTTAGATAAACCATAATAATATTCAGATGAGTGAGGTTTATCAAAAAAAATATCATTTTCATTCAATTTTCTTTTTAATTTGTCACTATAAACAGCTGTACTACCTATACATACAAATTTTTTTAATTTAGTTTCTGATATTGATTTTATTAAGTTAGAATTCATAATTAAATTATCATTTAACATTCTAAATTGATTTTTTTTATTACCTCCAATGCCAAATACTTTATTTCCGCAATGAATAACATAATCAGGTTTTATCTTAAAAATAAATTTTGAAACCTTATCCAAATTCATTAAATCGCAATTTTTGGAATTTAAACCAAATATATTTTGGAAATTTTTTTTTTTTAATTCAATTTTTAGAGCAGATCCTAATAAACCATTAATTCCAGTAATTAAAATTTTATCTTTAATTTTCATATCTGAAAATGTTTTCTATAAAGTTTAAAACTTTCGATACTAGATTTTGAGAAAAAGTTTTTTAATTTAAAATTTTTATTTATAATCTGATTAATAAAATTATTATTTTTTTTGATACCAACAAATTCATCAATTAAATCTTTTTGTGTAGTATGGATATTTCTTTCCTGAAAAACAGAGGGTTTTCCATATACTATTTTCACTTTTTTCTTATATTGTAAATAATATGATGCCCAAATATCATGCATTCTACCAACTCCAGGAAATAAAAAATAATCTTTTAACAAAGAAGCATCGATAAAAGTATTCTGTGTATTAAAGGGAGAAATTTTTGTTGAGAAAAATGGAAAGTATTTATTATTAAATTTACATGATGGTTTAAACATTACTCTTGCAATGCAGTCTATATCTGGATCTCCATTCCAAAAATCTGCTTGTATTTTTGGCGTTATTATTTCACTTGTTATACTTTTAATACTTCTATTATCTATTCTGTCTAAAGGAAATCCTCTATGCCATAAGTTCTTATAGTTAGTTGGAAATAAAGGATCAAAAACATCGTCATGAATATTTATTTTTTTTACATTAGTTTTTTTATTAATTAGTAAATTTTGACCCCAATTTTTTAGTGGAATATTATCGTCATCAACTGTAGCTATAATTTTAGCACCCAATTTTTTTGCAAAAATAAATCCAAAATTTCTTCTTTCAATACAATTCCATCCAATTAAGTTTGATAATTCCTTGTCTATTTTTACTTGGTCCTTAGTGGTCAGATATATTCCGTTTTTTAATTTATAGTTTTTTGGAGTTTTTTTATCTCCAACAACAATTAATTTCCAATCTTTTAAACTATCAAATATTCTTATAGCTTTTGTTGGCTTATTTATACTTGTTGTAACAATAAATTTATTCATTTCTTTTAAAATATATTTTAAAAGCTACTACAAAGTAACTAAAATAGAAACTAAATTTATTATTTGACAATCCTTCAATTCTTTTTGACCACATAGTATCAACTTCTTTTATATCAAAATTGTCTATTAATGGTCTCAGTATTATCTCTAAAAAAAAACTGTGATTAGTCATTGACCATTTATATTTTTTTAAAATACTAGTTGGATATAATCTGTATCCATAAGTTAGATCAGTTAATTTAGTTTTAAATAAAATAGAAAAAAATTTTTGGAAAATTAAATTTAATATTTTTTTTATAAGTCCATATCCTTTAAAGTTTTTTTTTGTGTGCCATCTAGATGTTGATATTATAGAATCTGGATTTTGTATTGATACATTTATTAAGTCTTTAACTGTGTAAGGGTCAGTTTCTAAATCTGAAGACATAATTATTGTATATTCACATTTAATATGACTAATACAGTCGTTAAAAGCTCCACCTACGTTTGGTGAAACTTGAAAAATCATTTCATAAATATCCGGTTCTTTATTGATATATTTTTGACAGTTTTCTATACTTTTTTTTGAAGTTTTATATTTATCACAAACAAATAATATCTGTTTAATATATTTATTATTTTCAAGTCTTATTATTTCGATAGTTTCATTTAAAGATTTAATTTCATTGATAACAGGTAAAATAATGGTTAATTTAGGGTTATTCACAAGGTTAACTTACTAATATTTAATTTTTTTATATCCTAAATAACAATATATGAAAAAAAAGATAGCATTAATTACTGGAGTTACTGGCCAAGATGGCTCAATAATGGCAGAGTATCTTTTACAAAAAGGATATATCGTTCATGGAATTAAGAGGAGAACATCTATCTTTCATACTAAAAGAATCGACCATTTTTTAGAAGATAAACATAGTTCAAGATCAAAATTTTTTCTTCACTTTGGAGATGTCAACGACCCACTTAGTTGTATCAATCTGATAAATGTAATTAAACCTGATGAAATATATCATTTTGCTGCACAAAGTCATGTAGCTATCAGTTTTGAGATGCCCCATTATACAACATCTACTGATAGTTTAGGCACTCTCAATCTTCTTGAGGCTATCAGAATAAATAAAAAAAAGAATATCAAGTTTTATAATGCCTCTAGTTCTGAAATCTATGGCAATTCACAAAAAAAAGTTTTAAACGAAAAATCATTATTTGATCCAGCAAGCCCTTATGCAGCAGCCAAATTAAACGCATTCTATTTAACAAAAATATATAGAGTTTCTTATGGAATATTTGCATCTAATGGTATCTTATTTAATCACGAAAGTGAATTAAGAGGCGAAACTTTTGTTACAAGAAAAATAACAATGTTTGTAGCAAAATATTTTTTCGAAAGAAAAGGATTACTACTTCTTGGCAATTTAAATAGTTCAAGAGATTGGGGCTATGCTAGAGATTTCATTAAAGGTATATGGAAAATTATGCAGCACAATAAACCAGATGATTTTGTGCTAGCAACAAATAAATCTTATACTGTCAAACAATTCGTAATCGAGTCATTTAAAAATATAAAAGTTGACATAGTATTTAAAAATATCTCAGGAAAAACTATAGGTTTAGACAAAAAAACAAAAAAAATAATTATTAAAAGTATTGATTATTATTTAAGACCAAATGATGTTAATCATTTAAAAGGTAACTATAAGAAGGCAAAAAAGGTTCTAAAATGGAAACCTGAAGTAGGTTTTAAAAAGTTGGTTAAAATAATGGTAGAAAACGACATTAAACTAATTAAAGATAATTATAGATAAATTTATAAATCTATTTTGGTAGCCTCGGGCGGACTCGAACCGCCACGGGAATAAATCCCACTGGATTTTAAGTCCAGACTGTCTACCAATTCCAGCACGAGGCCATGTTAAAATTGTATTTCGAACTTAGATTATTACTTATGTTTTTCAATAATTTTATCGATTTAAATAGTCTTGATTATTAAAGATATTACTTATTTTTTCTTCGCCTAACATTAATGCTAACAATAACTCATAATTTTTAATTTCTGATGAATAATTTGGTTTAAATATATACTTGTTTTTCTTTTCTAAAATTTCTACGTATTTATCAGGTAATTCATTTTCAATTTTTCTTACTTCATGAACTGATAGTGGACTTAGCTGGATGTTAAAATCTCTAAAAGCTTTTAATCTTACTTCCTCATCAATTAAATAACATAAAAAACCAGAACTTTCCGTGTTATTTAAATATGCACTAAATCCATAAAAAGAGAAAGGTTTAATCTCTATATTTTCTTTAAAGATTCCATTTTCTTCATTCCAAACATATTTACTTTTTGGGAAAAGTTGAAAGCTTTTAAAATTAATATTTTTATATAGTAAAATACCATCATTAAACAATGTATATACGTTTTCTAAGTTTTCATAAGAATTATAAATTTCAAGAAAATTATCGTCTAGAATATTTTTATTTAAATTTTTATATGTTTTGAAAAATAAATTTGCAGTTGTATCAAATGACAGACTATCTATATTAATATACGGTTTTCCTAATTGATAAGTAAATAAATTTACAATATCACTCTTTGTTTCAAGGGTCATACCAAGTGTATATTTAATTGGATTGTAAACCTCTGATAATTCTTCAAAAGTTAATTTTTTATGATCATCCTGGCTTAAAAGAATAAAAGTATCTAAATCTAGAGGAAATAAATTTTCAAATATCTCAACATCATTATTAAAATAATATGTAAGAATCTCGTCAGGTATTATTGTTTGATTTAAACTTAATTTCTCTAAATCTCTAAATTCACCAAATATAATGTCAAATTCATTAGCATTATGGTCTACTTCACTAATTGTAAACTGAATATTATTTATTGATGAATATTCACCAAGTGCGTAGTATAAATAATATTTATAGTCTATAAAATCATTGTCTATTAGCCCAATATTCAGCTCTTTTTTATTTAAACATTCATTAGAAAACGAATTTTTGGAGAATAAAAAAAATAATATAGAAAAAATTAAGAATACTTTTAAATAGTTGTAATATTTCACTTAATTAGCTGGATTTAAACATTTCCTTATAGACCCGTTCTTCAATTTTATGATCATTATCAAATAATAAAGGTATTTCCATACCCTCAGACATCTCTATTTCAACAGAAATAACATCTTTAGCTTCAATATGATCAGCGTGAACTACTATCGGTCTTTTAGATGGATTATTATTAATAATTTTAATCTTTGCATTATCTTTTAATAGACCTCCACGCCAATGTCTTGGACTATAGGCACTTACAGCGGTCAGAGCTACAACATTACTTCCAAGTGGAATAATTGGTCCTGAAGCAGAGTAATTATACCCAGTGCTACCTGCTGCTGTTGATAAGATTACACCATCGCAAACTAGCTCTTCTATTCTTACTTCATTATCAATCATAATTTGAATTTTTGCAGCTTGATATTTTTCCCTACGAATACTGATCTCATTAATCGCAATAGCTTTAATTTCTTGACCTGTGGGATTTAAAGTTTTCATTACTAAAGGTCTTAATTTTGTTAATTGAGCGTTATTTAGTCGTTCCTCTAATCCATCAAGTTTATAATCATTCATCAAGAATCCAACAGATCCAAAATTCATACCGTAAATTGGCTTGTTAAGTTTCATATAATTATGAAGTGACTTTAATATAAAACCATCACCTCCAAGTGCTACAATGAAATCTGCCTCTTCAGGCTCGTAATTACCGTATTTTTTTATAAGTTTCTCTTGAGCTTCAATATTTTTTTCAAGAGGAAAAGAAACAAAACATATTTTCATTTATTAACCCCCAGTCTCATTCATATAACGATTAACATATCCCTCAAAATTATCTTTTTGAATTTCAAAGTTATGTGCTTTTGGTTTAATTGACATGGCATATTCTATCAAAGCAATAATATCATTTTTTGTTTGATTTCTTAGGGCAAATTTTAAATCTACAAAATCATTTTGTCCTAAACACATATATAACTTACCAGTACATGTAAGTCTTACCCTGTTACAAGTATCACAAAAATTATGAGAAATAGCAGATATAATACCAATTTTTGATTTATGATTTGAATACTCATAATATCTAGAGGGGCCATTAGTTCTGTGCTTAGAAGGAATTAAATTTAATTTATTTACTAAATCTTCTTCAAATTTCTTCATTGATAAATATTGATTAAATCGCTTTTCTCCAATATCACCTATGGGCATTATTTCAATTAACGAAATATCAAAATGATTTTTTTTACACCAATCTAAAATATCAAATATTTCTTTATCATTGAAATTTTGAGTCAAAACAGTATTTATTTTTATCTTTATACCTTCTTGTTTAGCTGCCTCTATACCATTTAAAACTTTACTAAGATCTCCCCATTTAGTTATTTTCCTAAAACTTTCAGCATTTAAGCTGTCAAGAGAAACATTTATTCTTTCAACGCCATTCTTTTTAAGAATAGATGCATATCTTGATAAATTTGTACCATTTGTAGTTAAAGTATGCTCTAAAATTTTACCCTGATTTTTTAGGTTATTTAAATGTTCTATAATTGAAACAATGTTTTTTCTTACAAGTGGTTCACCCCCTGTTAATCGAAATTTTTTTACACCTAACTCATTAAAAATATTTGTAAGTTTAATAATTTCTTCAATTGATAAAACCTCTTGTCTAGGTAAGAATGTTACATCCTCAGCCATACAATAAGCGCACCTTAAGTCACATCTGTCAGTGACAGATATTCTCAAGTAATCAATTTTTCTTTTAAAATTATCAGTCAGCATTTTCATGTATTTTTAAATCAACAACATTTAAATCTATAACTTTTTTTCCTACATTCTCAAAGTTAATAGTGATTTTACTATTTATACAAGATTGAACTTGTCCTAGACCCCAATTAGGCTGAGAAGGGCATTCCACAATTGTACCTGGTATAAAATCGCTAAAATTAATATTATTTTCCATTATTACTCTTGTTAAGTAGAAACAAATATTTACTATTTACTATAGAATCAAATGGATAAAAAAGAAAATTTAAACAAGCTTAAATCTGTTATCAGTAATATCGAAAAATCATATGGAAAAGGTTCCATAATGATGCTTGGAAAGAAAGATATCGATGCAAATATCGATGTATACTCAACAGGCTCTCTTGGTCTAGATATAGCCCTTGGGATAGGTGGTTTACCGAAAGGAAGAGTCATAGAAGTTTATGGCCCAGAAAGTTCAGGTAAAACAACTCTAACATTACATATAATTGCGGAAGCTCAAAAAGTTGGAGGAACATGTGCTTTTATTGATGCTGAGCATGCTTTAGACCCTGGTTATGCAAAAAAACTTGGAGTGAATATCGATGAATTGTTAATATCTCAACCTGATACTGGTGAACAGGCTTTAGAGATCTCAGATACTCTTGTAAAATCTGAAGGTATAGATTTATTAGTTATAGACTCAGTAGCAGCATTAGTTCCTAGAGCAGAATTAGAGGGTGAAATGGGAGACTCTTTACCCGGACTTCAGGCAAGGCTAATGAGCCAAGCGCTTAGAAAACTGACTAGCTCCATCTCAAAGACAAATACAATGGTTGTTTTTATTAATCAACTTAGAATGAAAATAGGTGTAATGTTTGGAAGTCCTGAGGTCACCACTGGAGGTAATGCTTTGAAGTTTTACTCTTCTGTAAGACTAGATATTAGAAGAATTGGCGCAATCAAAGATAAAGATAATATTATTGGAAATCAAACAAGAGTGAAGGTTGTCAAAAATAAAATGGCTCCTCCTTTTAAAATGGTTGAATTTGACATTATGTATGGTGAAGGAATTTCTAAAATTGGCGAAATCATAGATTTAGGTGTTCAAGCTGATATTATAGATAAGTCTGGAGCGTGGTATTCTTACAAAGACGAAAAAATTGGTCAAGGTAGAGAAAATACAAAACAGTTTTTAAAGGACAATCCTGAATTATTGAATGAAATAGAAAGTAGAATAAGATCAAATTCTGACACTGTTGAAGAGCTTATGATTGATCCACCCCCTTCTACAACAGAAGAAACCGTCGAAAAAAACTCTAAAGAATAATATTAAATTTCAGTTAAATTAATCTATATTCCATGAATATGAATTCTAATGAAGTCCGAAATGCGTTTATTGATTATTTTAAAAATAATGATCATAGGCATGTCAAATCTGGATCTTTAGTGCCAGAAAATGACCCCTCTCTAATGTTCGCTAATTCAGGAATGGTTCAATTTAAAAATGTTTTCACAGGTATGGAACAGTTAGACTTCAAAAGAGCTACGACCTCTCAAAAATGTGTTCGGGCAGGAGGAAAACATAATGATTTAGAGAATGTTGGATTCACAACTCGACATCATACTTTCTTCGAGATGTTAGGAAATTTTTCTTTTGGTGATTATTTCAAAGAGCAAGCAATTCTATATGCTTGGAACTTAATAACTAAAGAATTTAAAATAAATAAAGATAAATTATTAGTTACTATATATCATGATGATGAAGTTGCAGAAAAATTTTGGAAAAAGATAGCTAATTTACCCGATAGTAAAATAATTAAAATTTCAAGTTCTGATAATTTTTGGTCAATGGGTGACACAGGACCTTGCGGACCATGTTCGGAGATATTTTATGATCATGGCGATAAATATTTTGGTGGCCCCCCAGGTTCGGTTGACGAAGATGGCGATCGCTTCATTGAAATATGGAATTTAGTTTTTATGCAGTATGAGCAGGTAGACAAAAATACTAGACTTGATTTACCTAAACCATGTGTAGACACTGGGATGGGTCTTGAGAGAATAACAGCATTATTAAATGGTAGTAATGACAATTATAGTTCTGATTTATTTTCAAATATTATTGATGTAACTCAAGAGTTTATACAAAAAAAAATATCTGAACAAAATAAATCTAGTTTTAGAGTCATAGCAGATCACTTACGGGCTTCCTCTTTTTTAATAGCTGATGGGGTTTTACCTTCAAATGAGGGGAGAGGGTATGTATTAAGGCGAATATTAAGAAGGGGAATAAGACATGCTTATACATTAGGCTCCTCAGAGCCATTATTTCACAAAATTTTTGATGAATTGCAAAACTTAATGGGCGATTTCTTCCGAGAACTTAACACTGGAGCTGAGGTTATTAAGGAAACTCTCTACAATGAGGAAATAAAATTTAGAGAAACTTTAAGTAAAGGCTTAGAGATACTCGGACAAGAAATACCTAATATTAAAAATAATAAATTAGACGGCAAAATCGCATTTAAATTATATGACACCTTTGGATTTCCCCTTGATTTAACGCAAGATTATCTTAAATCAAAGAAAATCGATGTTGATGTAGAGTCTTTTGATGCATCAATGAAGCTACAAAAAGAGGAAGCTAGATCTTCATGGAAGGGAAGCGGTGATGGAAATACTGAAAAGCTATGGTTTGATATTGCAAGAAAAACGAAACCAACAGTATTTAAAGGATATGATGAAACTACTTTAAAGGCAAATGTAACTACTTTAGTCTTAGACTCAGAAGTAGTTGATGAATTAAGTAATAAAATAAAAAAATCAGCAATTATCACAGATGAGTCATGTTTTTATGCAGAGTCTGGTGGGCAAGTTGGAGATAAAGGCATAATTTCTTCAGAAAATGGCGAATTTAGAGTGACAGATACTAGAAAAACTCCTCAAGGCATTTTTATCCATTTTGGTAATGTAATTTCAGGCAATTTTAAAATAGGACATGAGGTTAAACTTAAAGTTGATATGAGTTTAAGGGATCTTATTAAAAAAAATCATTCTGCTACACATTTGCTTCATGCCGCTTTGAGAAATAATTTAGGACCTCATGTAGCTCAGCGCGGATCTTTAGTAAATGAGAATAAATTACGTTTTGACTTTAGTCATAATAAACAAATATCATCAAAGCAAATAGATATTATTCAAAAAGAGGTAACAAATATAATTTCTAATGATCGTGAGACACAAATTGAAATTAAATCTCAAGAAGAAGCAATTAAACAAGGGGCTATGGCTTTGTTTGGAGAAAAATATGGTGAAGAGGTAAGAGTTGTTACACTGGGAGAACATAATAATAAACCTTATTCTATTGAGCTATGTGGGGGAACCCATGTATCAAATGTTAAAGATATAGAGAAATTTTATATTATAAGTGAAGAGTCTGTTTCATCAGGAGTAAGGAGAATAGAGGCTTGCACTGGTAATAAGGTAGATGAATTTATTAGTAATAAACTAAAAGAGGATCAATTACTTGAAAAAAAACTTGATGATAAAATCATTAACTTAATCTCACAAATAAACAAATTAAATGGAAAAATAAGTTTTAGCGAGGAAAATAAAAGCCTTTATATAAAGAAGTTAGAAAATTATTTAGATAATTTAAAAAATAAATCAATACTGTCAAATGAGGAGAATAATAAAATAGAAGAAACAAATGTAAATGGAATTAATTTTGTGTCTCAATTAGTAGAAAACTTGCCTCCCAAAGAACTCAGATCAATTTTTGATAAATTTAAATTAGAAAAATCTAAATCTATTTTGGTTTGCATTACTACAAATGAGGATAAGGTATCTATCATAGTTGGGTTAACTAATGATTTAATAGATACTTATGATGCTAGAGTACTAATAAAAAGTACTTTTGATATACTCGGTTCAAAAGGTGGTGGGGGAAGAATTGACTTCGCTCAAGCTGGTGGCAACAAAAAAGATCAATTAAATCAAGCTTTTTTAAGTATTAAAAATCAGATTTAATTTAATTTAGTTTGAAGATTTTTATCAAGACAATTTAAAAAATCTTCAGTGTTCATCCACGGCGAATTTTTGTCTACAAGTATTGCTAAGTCCTTAGTCATTTGACCAGACTCCACAGTTTCAATACATGTTTCTTCAAGTGCCTTTGAAAACTTAATAAGTTCATCGTTGCCATCGAACTCACCTCTAAAATTTAAACCTTTTGTCCAAGCAAATATTGATGCTATAGGATTTGTTGAAGTTTTTTCTCCTTTTTGATGTAGCCTGTAATGTCTAGTTACCGTTCCATGAGCAGCCTCAGCTTCAATTGTTTTTCCATCGGGTGTCATTAAAACACTAGACATCATACCCAAAGAACCAAAACCCTGTGCAACTGCATCTGACTGAACGTCTCCGTCATAATTCTTGCAAGCCCAAATAAAGTTACCTGTCCATTTCATTGAAGACGCAACTAAATCATCAATAAGACGGTGTTCGTAAACTATTTGGTTATTTTCAAAATCAGTCTTAAATTCTTTCTGAAAAATTTCATTAAATATCTCTTTAAATCTTCCATCGTATTTTTTTAAAATAGTATCTTTTGTTGAGAGGTATACAGGCCATTTTAATTTTAATCCATAATTAAAACAGGCTCTCGCAAAACCTCTAATTGACTCGTCTACATTATACATAGAGAGGGCAACACCCTGATTTTGAAATTGAAAAACCTCTTTTTCCTCTACTTTTCCCTCTTCATCAACATATTTCATAAAGAGTTTCCCTGGTTTGTCGATCTTCATTTCTGTAGCTTTATATTGATCACCAAACGCATGCCTACCAACAACAATAGGGGCATCCCATGTCCTTACAATTCTTGGAATATTTTTACATATAATTGGTTGTCTAAAAACAGTTCCATCTAAAATATTTCTTATAGTTCCATTTGGAGAACGCCACATTTTTTTTAGCTTAAATTCCGATACTCTCTTATCGTCAGGAGTGATCGTTGCACATTTTATACCAACACCAAATTTTTTTATTGCTTTTGCAGCCTCAACTGTAATTTCATCATTTGTTTGATCTCTATTTTGTACAGATAAGTCGTAATATTTTAGATCTATATCAAGATATGGAAGAATGAGCTTTTGTTTAATAAAATCCCATATAATCCTCGTCATTTCATCGCCATCTAATTCGACCACAGGATTTTTTACTGAAACTTTTGCCATTTATATAGAGATATTGATTGTATAACAGATTAAATTAATAAAAAAAATCTATTTTATTGATCAAATTATACAATTCAGATATTAATTCCATCTTATGTACTTCAGGTTTCATAAAGAAATTTCAGCTGCGCTGATAATACTATTTTTATTAGTAATTTTTTTTTATTTTATATATAAACCTTTATTTTTAATTTTTTTAATATTACTGATTTTTACATTCTATTTTTTTAGAGATCCTGAAAGAGTCGTTCCACTAGGTGATGATATTTTAGTTAGCCCAGCAGATGGATTAATTACAAATATTAGTGAGCATAAAGAGGGAAAAAAAAGTTATACCAAAGTATCAATTTTTTTGAGTGTGTTTAATGTACATATCCAAAGATTGCCTCTTTCAGGTCAAATTACAAAAATTGATTATATTGAGGGTAAATTTATCAATGCAACTTTAGATAAAGCAAGTGAAGAAAATGAAAGATTAAGATTAACTCTTAAATCTGGATCTAACGTTATATACATAACACAAATTGCCGGTTTAATTGCTAGAAGAATAATTTGTTATCTTAAAACTAATGAGAGAGTTAACCAAGGTGAAAGATATGGAATTATCAAGTTTGGAAGCAGAGTAGATATTGAATTTCCCAATTCATACAATTTAATGGTAAGCATTGGTCAGCAATGTATCGGTGGTGAAACCATCATTGCAAGAGATTTTAAAAACAACAAAAATATACAATCTAGAGAATATAAAAAGATTTAGACATTTAGATGGCCGAACATCCGCTCACTAAATTTATACCTAATTTAATTACACTAATGTCACTTATTGCAGGTATTTCCTCAATAAAGTTCTCTATTCAAAGTAATTTTAAAATTGCTGTGCTTATGATAATGCTAGCAGCCTTCTTCGATTTCTTTGATGGATGGATGGCTAGAAAATTAAAAAAATCATCCCAATTTGGAGCTGAATTAGACTCTTTATCAGATTTTATTAGTTTTGGATTAGCTCCATCTTTGCTTATAAATTTAAGTTTTACATATGAGCTAGGAAGAATTGGATGGGTTATAAGTCTTTTTTACATTATTTGTGCAGCTCTTAGACTTGCTCGTTTCAATATTGAAAATATGAGAGAGCAAAGCAAAGTATTTTATGGCATACCCTCACCAGCTGCAGCAGGTATTATAATGATTCCGCTTTATCTAAATTTTATTGAACAAATACAATTTACTATCAACTATCCTATTGTAAGTGCCTTATTAATTATATTTGCGGGTGCTATGATGATTAGTAGAGTTCCGACTCCCTCTGTGAAAAATCTAAAGGTAAAAACTCTATATTTTAGACTTATGATTATATTTACAGTTATTATATTAATATTTTTAATAAGTTATTTTTGGCAAACAACTCTTTTAGTTGCTCTTATTTATTTATTATTTTCTTTATTGAGTTTGATTACCTATTTTATCAAATTTTTTAGAGGAGTTAGTTAAGTATTTTGATTTAAGCATCAAAGCTGATGGAGTTACAAGTAAAGTCAATAAAGTAGAAAAAAGAAGTCCAAAAACAATTGCTCTCGATAAATCTACCCACCACTGTGTGTCAGGGGAGTTATAACTATATTCAAAGTTTACAAAATCAATATTTAATTTTAAAGCCATGGGAAGCAAACCAAGCACCGTAGTAGTTGTAGTCAATAAAACAGGTCTTAGTCTTTGTGCACCAGTCATTAAAATGGCATCTCTAGCATCATTTGTCTTTTTTATTAATCTATCGAAGGTATCAATTAAGACTATATTGTTGTTTACAACTATGCCTGCTAACGAGATAACACCTATCCCGCTCATGACTATTCCAAATGGTTGTTTTGTAATTAAGAGCCCTAAAACAACACCCACCGTTGACATAATTACAGCAAATAAAATTAATAAGGTGCTACTAAAACTATTAAATTGGGTCAAAAGAATTAAACCCATTAAAAATACAGCTATCAAAAAAGCTTTTTGTAGAAAAGCTTTAGACTTCTGCTGACTTTCATCCTCTCCCTTAAATTCTATTTTTACTCTAGGGTCAATATTTGCTGAATTAAATTCAGGTATATCTAAACCAAAGTTATTTGGAATATTGAATTTTTCAATTCCAAGCCAATGTTTTATAAGTCTGACATAAGCATCAGTTTGATAAAATCTTGTTACATCTGATTTAATAGTTTCAATTCTATTCTGTTCTACTCTGGTCAAATTTCCTGTCTCTTGATTGGTTTCAATTTTAGTAAAATTTGAAATTGGTACATAGCCTGCAGATGTTGGTATCTTAATACTGTCTAATTGATCGATCGTTCTCTGTTCTTTTGGCAATCGAAGGTAAATAGGTATAGATTCATCACTATCATCAGGTCTAAATTCACTCAATTTTAGCCCACTTGTAAGAAGTTTTATGGTGTTACCTATTATTGTAATACTAGCACCATATTTTGCAGCCTCTTCTCTATCAACATAAAGCTCATATTCAATACTAGGAGAGGGTAGAGAAGTTTCTAAATCCTTTAAACCAGATATGCTAGACAAATATTTTTCAATTCTTTTGAGTTCTTGAACTGTGATTTTAGGATCTGAAGAAGTTAAATTGATTTCAATGGGCTTCCCTCTAGGAGGACCTGCTCTTAAAGTTCTTGTTTCAACTTTAATCCCAGGGATAGATGAAGTTTCTTGTCTTATTTCAGAAATTATTGTTTCTGCTTTTCTTCTTTTATCCCAATCTTTGAATTCTATATCTATAAATCCTATAATATCAGGTGAGCTTTCTTGTCTATTTTCTACATTCCCTGATGTTGTATAGACAGACTCAAATTCATTATTCTTTTTTTGTAAGTTTAATACCTGTGATTCTACTTTAGCAACAAGTCTATCTTTTTCTAAAACTGAGAGATTGCCTGTAGCATAAATAATTACTTTGGTATTCTCTGCTTCAACTGAAGGAAAAAAAGTAACTCCCTTACCAAACTTTCCATATGCACCATAGATACCAACTAACAATATAAGAGATAGAAAAACTATTTTTAGAGGATTATTAATACAGAGCTTTAAAATAAAAAGGTAAATTTTAGTAAAAAAACCTACTTTTTCTAAATCAGTTAAGTCTTCGTCATCATCAGCATTTATTCTAGGAATAATCATTTTCTGAAAAAAACCTTTATTTTTAATATATCTAAAAACAAAAAACAAAATGACCCCAATTGAAATTGTTGTTATGGCTTTTGCGCCCATATTTATGTAGCTATCAAATTCTAGCTGGGATAAAAAATTAAATGCGACAAAATTAATAATACCGAATAAAATTAAAGGTATAATAAAGAAGAAAAAAAGATTTTTAATTTTATAGGCCTGAGTTCCAATTATAGGAATAACTATTAATGCCATAGCTAAACTAGAACCTAAAACAGATATTACTGTTATAGGTATATACTTCATAAAACCACCAGTTGTACCTGGCCAAAATAAAAGAGGAATAAATGCTGCTATAGTAGTAAAAGTAGAAGCCATGATAGGAAGGGACATTCTTGATGCAGCCTTTATATATGACTCTGCTAGCCCCATACCCTCTTGTATTTTTCTTTGTGCATATTCAACTACAACCACAGCCCCATCAACTAGTAGCCCAACTGAGAGAATTAACCCAAACAAAACAACCATATTGATTGTAAAGCCAAGTGAATAGAGTATTAAAATAGATGATAAAAAAGAACCCGGTACGGCTAAACCTACAAGTAAACTTGACCTTATACCAAGAAAGATAACAACCACACTCATAACAAGTATTATTGAAAAAATTACATTATTTTGGAGATCTCCTAGCATACTTTTAATATTTACAGACTCATCACCAGAAAAAGTTATGTTGACCTTTGAAGGAAGAATTTTTTGCTCTTCCTTTACCAACTGTTTTACTTGATCAACAGTCTCAACAATGTTTGCTCCAATTCTTTTAGATATTTCTAAAGTGAAAGCAGACTTATTATTTAATCGGGCAAATTTTTCTGGATCTTTAAAAGTTCTTTTAAGTTGTGCAATATCTTTAAATTTAATTGTTTTTTTATCATTTACCTTTATTGGTGTATTGAAAACATCATTTAGGCTTTCATATAAACCAGGAATTTTAATTACAAATCTTCCATCTCCTGTATCAAGATTTCCAGCAGAAACTATTTGGTTATTAGATCTTACAAAACTTAATATTTCATTTAAATTTAATCCATAAGCTTCTATTTTGTTCTGATCAATGACAATGTCTAGTTGCTCTTCTCTTTCACCACCAATATTTACTTCTAAAACATTTGGTAAAGATTGTATTTTGTCCTTAAGGTCATTTGATATCTTTTTAAGTAAAAATTCAGATATGTCACCACTTATAGATACAACTAAAATAGGAAATAAACTTATATTGACCTCACTTACCTTGGGCTCATCTGCATCATCAGGTAAATCTGACTTTGCTCTGTCAACTTGTTCTCTAGTATCTAAAAGTGCTTGATCTGGATCAAATCCAGCATCAAACTCTAATAAAACATTTCCACCACCTTGATAAGAAGTACTAGTCATTTCTTTTTTTCCTTCGATATTTGAAACTTCATCTTCAACAGGTTTTATTAAAAGCTTTTCAGAGTCTTCTGGGGATATTCCTGTTAAACCAAGAGATACATATATATAAGGCAAACTTACATCTGGTGATGATTCTTTAGGGATATTGTTAAACACAAGTGATCCACTAACAATAACAAATAGGAAAATGGAAATTGTAGTTCTGTAGTATTGACTAGCTAAGTTAACCAAGCTCATGATTAATTATAATTAACTTTTTCTCCTGCAGACACGTATTGCTGTCCAACAATTATAATTTTCTCTTTTTGACTTAAGCCAGATACCAACATGTAATCAGAGGTATCTTCTATCACGTTAATTTTTTTAAATTGTACGGTGTTATCAGATCCTATAACTTTTACTCCTAACTCTCCTGAGTCTCCCAAAGATAGAATTGAGGGAGAAATTTTATGTGCAAGAACTTTCCCTTTAACTATAGAGATTATTGAAGATAATCCATCTTTATACCTAAGATCTTTATTTTCAACTTTAACAACAATTTCAAAAGTTTTAGTCTCCGGATCCGAAATAGGAGAAATATAATCAATTGTGCCATTAACTTTTTCGTCAAGGATTGTAACCTCAACTTTATTCTCTAAGGATATATCTAGAATTTCATTTTCGTTAATATAGCCGAATATTTTTAAAGAGCTTAAATCGATAATTTCATAGACTTTCTCTCCAGGCATCACAAGCTCTCCAGCAATCTTATGATCATCTAAAAGTATTCCACTAAAAGGTGCAAAAAGAGCATATTTGTCAAATTCACTTTGAGACAATAGGTTTAATTTATATAAATCAGCATTTGTTTTATAATCATCTAATTCAACAATATGTTGCCCTTTTTTTATTTTAGATCCTGCTTTGATCAACACTTTTTCTATTGTAGTCATCACTTCACTCTTAACTTCAATTCTCCTAAAAGCTTCTGTAGTTGAGCTAAAAACAATACTATCTTTTATGGTTTGTGCAGAGGAGTCTATAACCTCAACAGTAAATAGTTTTTCATTTGTTTCTTCTTTGCTTCCCCATTCTGATGAGTAACATAAAGAGCTTATAAGTGCTATGGTTGATATGATTAATATTTTTTTTATGGTTAGTAACATGAATGTGTATACACCTACTAGAGTATATGTAAACGAATACATATCAGATTATGAGTAAAATTAAATGAAACAGTGGTATAAAACTAGAAAAAAAGATCCTTTTTATATAAAAGCTAAGAAAAATGACATTATTTCCAGAGCTTATTACAAATTAGAAGAAATAGATAAAAAACATAATTTATTTAAAAACGATAAAAAAATTTTAGATGTCGGATGTTCACCAGGTGGTTGGACACAATATATTTTGAAAAAAAACCCAAAAAATAAAATAGTGGGCATTGATATACTACCAACTGTTAAGCAGATTGAGGGAAAATTTAAATTTTACATGATGGACTTAAATCAGTATCAATTAATTGATGAATTATTTACATTTAATAAATACACTTTTGACTCGATAATTTCAGATATTGCACCAAATACAAGTGGAAACCAATTTTTAGATCAAACCAACAGTTATGATCTGAGTATGCTTTCAGCAAAATTTATTGAAAAATATTTGAATAAGGGTGGTAATTTTTTAGTAAAAAATTTTCAAGGAGAAGATACAGAAAAATTATTTAAGTTTGTTAAAACTTATTTTTACAAAACACAATATATTAAACCAGCTGCTTCAGATAAAAAATCTAAAGAAATTTACATCTTAGGTTTGTTAAAAAAATAATTTTTTAACCATGCATTCAATGAATTTAGAGTAGAAAAATTTTTCTTTTTATTTTTATATGTAATTTCAAAAATTTCTTTATCGAATTCTTTTGAGTAAATAATTTTAATAATTGGAAAAGAAAAATTTGATTTATAAAAAGTAATTTTTGTCTTTTTGTAATTTGAATCCTGAGTTTGTATCGAATAATTTCTCCATATATTTTTTGATAAACCATAAGAATAAGTATTAAGAATATATTGGAATGTTTTTTTTGGAATTGTGTCGATATGATTTTTATTTATGTTTAGAATTTTCAATATATATTATGTTAAATGGTACTTTTAAATTCTTCAAGCTGTAATTTTGATTGGCAACCTGCTGATTTTCAATTTATTAATTTAAAAGGAGAAAAAGGAACCTTTAATGAATCTTTTGAAGCTAATGGTCTTTTGGTAATGTTTATTTGTAATCATTGCCCTTATGTTAGATCAATAGAAACTAAGATTGCTACTGAAACCCAAAGACTTAAATTTTTAAATGTTAATTCTATTGCTTTTATGTCAAACGATCAAAATTCATATGAAGAGGATCACAACAAATTTCTTTTAGAGCAAATATCAAGAGCTAAATTTGAATTCGAATATATTGTTGATGCCACGCAAACAATAGCTAAAACATTTGATGCTCAATGCACTCCTGAATTCTATTATTTCAATAATGATAAAAAACTTAAGTATAGAGGCAGGTTAGACTCCAATGGAAAAGATCCTTCTATGGGCAAACCAGAGCTTTATTCTGCTGTTGAAGAAATTATTGCTAAAGGATATTGTTCAAGCCAACAATATCCAAGTATGGGCTGCTCAATAAAATGGAAAAATTAATAACTAAAAGAAATTTATTTTTACTTGGAATTTTATTTTTTTTATTGGTTATTGCTTCTTATTTCATTTTACAAAATACCTCTAAAGATAATGAAAAATTATTCGATATTTTTTTGGCAGAGCTTTATAATGAACAAAATTCAAATTTAGATGAAAAATTGTATTATCTATCAGGCTTAGATAATCCCAAAGTTTCTTTTTTTAGTGATTTGAAATTAACCTCAATTGAAAATTTAGATCGATATAATAAAATTGATAAAGATATAATATTATTGAAAAAAGCTTTAATTGACTTAGATCAAGATTTGATAAAATCATTATCATTAGATAATAATTTTACTTTTAATGAAATTGCTAAAATATATTTCTACAATATAGATATTAATAATTTCGAATTTAGTGAGTCAGATAGAGATAATTTAAATAATTTTTTTATCAAGGCTGTTGATAGATTATCTAATGAAAAAAATTAAATTTTTAATTTTTCTTTTTGCTTTATCCTCTTGTAATAAATATTTAGGTTCTGTGGACCCTGACTATACTCCAACAAATGAAGTAACTGAGATTTTCTCGGATCTTGATAAAAATAACTTAAGATCAGAGGTTGAGTTTGGTGATATAATTTTCCCCGAAGCTGTTAATCCCTCATTAAATTTTAATACTTTTAAAATAGAAAAAATTATCAATATAAATAAAAAATCTGTAGTTAATTTTTTAAATGAAAAGATTATTATAAGCAAAGATAAAACCATTTACTTAATTGATAAAAATAATCAAAATAAATTCGAATATGAATTAAATCTTAGTAAAGATGAAAAAACTATAAGCATTTTTAATTTTAATGAAGATATACATTTACTAACAAATAGATCTCGAATATTTGTTATCAATTCAGAAAATATACTTGAATTAGTCGACTATGGTATTTATTTAAATATTCCCCCTATAGTACTAGATAAAAATTTAATATTGTTTGATGTTTTTGGAGAAATTTATTATGTAAAATTGGATGATTACTCAATATCTAAAAAGGATAATTTTATTTTAAAACCAGGTATATCGATTAAATCAAACATATTTCAAGACAATACGAATTCATATTATCTCATTAATTCAGGAACCCTTCTCACTTTTGACAACAATAATTTTGATTACTTTAACAATTATATATTAGAGGATTTAAATATTCTCACATCATTAGATCAATTTAGTGAATTAGTAGATAGCCCATTTAGTCATAACGAATATTTATATTTTTTAGATCGATTTGGAAAAATTGCAGTATATAATCCAATCTCGTCAGATATTTTTTGGGAACTTGATATAAATGATACTATATTAAGTTACCTTTTCTCAAATGATGGATATTTAATTCTACTGACTTTTAGTAAAATCCTTATTATTTCTGAAAACGGAAATATAATAAATTCATACGTTCATAATAAAAAGTCTCCATTATCTATCTTCAATATACAAGAAAATATTTATTTAATTTCAGATCAAGGAATTAGCAAATTAAATTTGAAAGACAAAATAGAAGATATTTTTTATAAAAATAAATTTACTAATAATTTAGAAATTTTCTTTCAAGATCAAATTATTTATGTAAAAGATGATAAAAGTCTTTTTAAATTAAGTGAATAATTACTTTATTATTGGCAAAGTAAATGAGGGTAAGTCTCATCTATTTAATCTCTTTTCTAAAACTCATAAGACTATATCTAATTCAAAAGCCAATACGACGATTGATGTAATTAGGAAAAGTATATTATCAGAAAACTTTGAATATAATATATACGATACACCAGGATTTTCTACATTTAGTGATTTTATTGAACTTCTTAATAAAATTTCATTGCTAAGATTAGATAATATTAAATTTATTTATTTAATCTCATCTTTCACTAATGAGGACTTAAAAATATGTAAGCAATTATACTCTAAAAATTACAGCCTTTTGCTATTCTCATTTAAAAAAATTGATGATAAAGAATATGTATCAAATCTATTTTATAAAACTTTTACAAATAACTTTGATAATTTTTCATTATTAAAAAAATATCTATCTAGTAATAATAAAAAACAGAATTTAAATGTTAAAAATGTTAATAGAAAAATAATAACCATTTTTGGTAAAGAAAATACTGGAAAATCAACACTTTTTAATAAAATAATGGATATGCCCTTATCTAAAACCTCACCACATCTTCACACAACCCGTGACTCAGTAAATTGGGATATTCAATATAAAAATCAAACATTAGAATTTATTGATACTGCTGGTTTTATTAGAAGTAGATCCAAGAGAAAAAATCTTGATTTTGAGAAACTATCTCTAGAGCAATCTGAATATTTTATAAAAAAATCCTCCTTAATTATTCTACTACTAGACGCTAATTCTGAGTCAAGATTAGACCTATCATTGATAGGATCTTTGTCTAAAAGAAATAAACCTTTTTTAGTACTGGTTAACAAAATCGACTTAGTTGATAGTAAAACTTTATATCAAAAAAAATTTCTTAATTATCTCTCATTAAATCATAATTACTATTCTTCATTGAACATATATTTTATTTCTGCATTAAAATCCTCTAAATCAAAACTACTTCAAATAGTAAGCAATCAATTACACAACAAGTTTTTTTTTAAAACTTCTTATTTAAATAAAATAATCAAATCAATCAATGGAGAGTTAGCGAAAATACAGAAAAATTCTAAGGAATTTAAAATTTACTTTATTACTGCATTTACAGTTAATCAAAAAAATTATTTTAAAATTTCATGCAATTTTCAAAAAAAAAATATCAAACCTCATATTAAGAGTTATTTATCAAAAATATTGATAAGAGAGTTAAATCTTAAAGGAGTAAATTTTAGTTTAATATTTTGATATCTACATTAATTGATTTTATAAGGTCTACTTTTAATGACTCTAGATATTTTATCAATGATATTTTAAAATTATTGAAATGAACCTTGTAATGATTATTTTTTTCGAAAGATAAAATAAAGCTAAATTCATCATTTAGTAATGGAATAAGTAAATTTATAAAATAGATAATATTCATTAACTCTTGGTAATTTTTTTTTATATGATTGTAATCGTATTGATAAGAGATCATATTTAACTCAATGTCCCTGTAAACTATGACCAATTCATCAATTTTTGAAAATTGACTTTTTATTATCGTATTTGCTTTGATTAAATCTTCTATAGATTCAAAATTTGTCTGTAGTAGGGTGTGGTCATGAGTGATTTTTTCTTGCTTTTTTTTCGCTAAGATAATTTTATTTGAACTTTCAGATAAGACTGTTTGATCTTCACCATTTAAAATTATTAAGACTTGATTAATAGACAATTAAATATTTGATCCAGAACTTAGGAGAGATAGTTGAGTAATTTTATTATCACCTAATTGATCAATTAATTTGATTGGATAATCGCCTGTAAAGTAGTGATCTGTCAATTGAGGCCTATTATTATCTCTCTTTAGATAACCTAGCGCTATGTATAACCCATCTAAAGATAAAAATTTTAAGCTTTTTGCTTTTACATAATCGCATATTTCTTCAACACTTTTATTTGCTGCCAATAATTCCTTTTTTGTGGGCATATCAACTCCATAAAAATCAGGAAATTTAATTTCAGGACATGCTATTCTTAAATGAACTTCTTTAGCTCCTGCATCATACAACATCTTCACAATTTTATGAGAAGTTGTACCGCGAACTAAAGAGTCATCTACTAATATAATTTTTTTATTTTCAATAGAACTTCTGTTAGCATTTAATTTTAGTTTAACACCCAAACTTCTTATTTTTTGGCCAGGTTCTATAAAAGTTCTCCCAACATAATGATTTCTAATTAAACCCAAATCAAAATTAATTTTCTTCTGTTGACTGTACCCTATCGCAGCTGCATTTCCTGAGTCTGGAACCGGTACAACTAACTCTGCGTCGACATTATCCTCTTTTGCTAACTCTCTACCTAAATTTTTTCTATACTCATAAGCTGTTTTTCCTCTTAGAATACTATCTGGTCTTGCAAAATATATATATTCAAATACACAAGGACGAGGTTTGTGATCACCAAATGGTTTGAGACTATGTAGTTCATTATTTTCAATATAAATAATTTCACCGTTTTCAACTTCTCTAACAAATTCTGCACCTATGATATCAAGTGCACATGTTTCAGATGCCAAAACATATGAATTATTTATTTTACCTATTACTAATGGCCTAATCCCATATATATCTCTTGCTCCAATGAGAACATCTTTAGTAAGCATCACCAAGGCATAGCCTCCTTGTATTTGAGAAATTGCCTCAATAATTTTATCAATATTTTTCTCTTTTTTTGACCTAGCTATAAGCTGAACTATTGTTTCAGAGTCTGATGTTGTATAAAAAATGGCCCCGTCTTTGACCAGTTCTTTTCTTAATGTAATGGCATTTGTAAAATTACCATTATGAGAGACCCCTATACCACCAGCGTTAGTGTCTGCGAAAAAAGGTTGAACATTTCTTAATATTTTACCCCCGGTTGTACTGTATCTGTTATGCCCAATAGCATAATTACCAGGTAATTTTTTAATTGTATCCTCATTATTAAAATTATCCCCAACAAGGCCAAATCTTTTTTCAGAATAATAATTCTTACCATCATAAGAAACTATCCCACAACCCTCTTGCCCTCTATGTTGTAGTGCATGCAAACCTAAAGCTGCCAAAGCTGAAGCGTCATTGATATTAGAAATACCAAAAACACCGCATTCCTCTCTAACTTTAATAGAGTTTATTTTTATCATTATTATTTTCTTTACTTAATGAGTCTTTTTTATTTTTTTTTTCAACCTTTTGGTCTTTATACATAAGGTTTTCATATATTGAAATATTTAATTTCATGATTTTATTCTTATCGTCAATGTAATTTTTAAATAGGGCAATATAAGAAAAATAAAAAAGAACAGAAAATAAAATTACTCCATAAATCGAACCTATAATAGAATCTAAAATTTTGAATTCTAGTTGAGAAGGCGATTTTAGATTTAAAGCTTTTTCTAGAATTGAATAAATAATGTATGTTATAAAAAAAAGAATAATAAAAGATATAATCTCTAAAAAAATTGAATTTTTATTTTGTAATGAAAATAAATATTCTATATTTAGTTTTTCTAAAGAAAAATTTAACACTCTCTGATAAAATATAAAAGGCAAAGATATAGATAAAATGATTTTAAGACTGTAGCTAATAGATTTAGTAGCTCCTTTGACACCAAAAAAAACAGCAAACATAATAAGCAATATTAAATACAAATAATCAAAGTAACTTAAACCTGAAAAATTCATAATTATTTAATACTTGCTCCTGTAATAAATGATTTAAATAATTTATTTTTTGTCTTTAAAATTTTTTTACAATCACCCTTATCTTGGATAATTCCTTTATCAATAAAATAATAATGATCTCCTGTTTTAATTGCACTTTTGATATCATGAGTTATTGTTACTGCAGTTATTTTTCTTTTTCTTATTACTTTTAATATCAATTCGTTAATTTTATCACTATTTATGGGATCTAATCCTGTTGTTGGCTCATCAAGAAAGATCAATTTAGGATTTTTATAAAGTGCTCTAGCCAATGCTACTCTTTTCTTCATACCTCCAGATATTTCTGAGGGAAATCTATTAAAGATTGATTTATCTAGCCCAACATCATTCATAAGAGAGAGTACTTTTCTCTCATAATTTGTCTTATTATTTATAAAATCTGTAAATGCTATATTTTCAGATATTTTCAAACTATCAAATAAAGCTCCATATTGAAACAGCATACTAAATTTATCAATATCGACTTCTGACTTACCATCATACAAAATAAAACCACTATCAAAACTAAACAATTGATAGATGATTTTTATCAATACAGATTTTCCACAACCAGATTGACCCAGAATTATTGTTGATTTATTTTTCTCTATAGTAAGACTTATATTTTTTAAGACTAAATTTTCATTAAAACTCTTCTTTAAATTTTTTATTTCTATTTTCATTAAAAAAATAACTCTGTAAGAAAATAATTCGATGATAAAATTAGAATTGAGGAGATAACAACTGCATTTGTTGTAGCTGATCCAACACCAAATGCCCCCTTATCAGAAAATAAGCCACAATAACAACTTACAATTGATATGATAAAACCAAAAACAAATGCTTTTAAAATTCCTGATAGGTAATCACCTAAGCTTAAAAAATCTATTGTGTTTAGTAGGTATAAATTATCATTAAATCCAAGTCTATGAACTGAAACAATATACCCACCCATAACTCCTATAAAATCTACTAAAGTCACAAATATTGGCAAAGCCAAAGTTAAAGATAGGACACGTGGTGTAACAAGATAATTATAATAATTTGTATTGAGTGTTTTTAGTGCATCGATTTGTTCAGTTACTCTCATTGTCGCTATTTCTGCAGCAATAGAGGAACCAACTCTAGCAGAAATCATAAGACCTGTTAATACAGGGCCTAATTCCCTCGTCAAAGTCAAAACAACAATATTTGGAATAGCTGACTCAGCAGAAAATCTAGAGAATCCAGTATAAGACTGCAATGCAAGAACCATTCCAGAGAAAATTCCAGTTAATGCTACAATCGGTATTGAAGATATAAATATAGTAAGAAAGTATTGTAAATTATTTTTGAAATAGAATTTGGGGCTAAATAAATATTTAAAAAAAAATGATATAAATAGAATGAATTTCCCTAAATTAGAGAATAACTTTATTAAAACTTCTCCAATTCTTTCAATAAATTTCATATGAGATGTTAGTTTGATGCATTTTTTTCAATTCCCAAGAATTTGGTAAATTTATCATCAAAGTATAGCTCAATCTTACCAGTAGGACCATTTCTTTGTTTTGCAACAATTAATTCAGCTTTATTAAATACCTCTTCGTTTCTATCTTTCCAAGTGTCATGTTTTTTTTGATATGACTCTTGAGTTTCATCAGTGCCCCGAGTTGGCTCATTCCTTTGCAAGTAGTAACTCTCTCTGTAAATAAACATAACTACATCCGCATCTTGTTCGATACTTCCAGACTCTCTTAAATCAGAAAGTAGAGGCCTCTTATCTTCTCTATTTTCAACTTGACGTGAAAGTTGAGAAAGCGAGATGACAGGTAAATCGAATTCTTTAGCAAGTTGTTTTAAATTTCTTGTTATCTCAGATAGCTCATTAACTCTATTATCTCTATTACTCTCAGGTTTTATTAATTGGAGATAATCTATTAAAACTAGTTTTATATTATTATTATTTTTATATCTTCGAAGTTTAGATCTTAATTCTGAAACAGTTAAATTAGGACTATCATCAAAAAAGAAATTTAAATTATTTATTTCTTGATATGTATTTTGAAGCTTAAGAGAGTCTTTTTCGTTTAGTTCACCTTTACGTAGTTTATCACTTGGTATTTTTGATTGCTCAGCTAAAATTCTTAAACCAATTTGTTCTGCAGACATTTCTAAGGAGAACATTACAACTGAACCTTTATCTTGTTCTTGAGAAAAAAATTTAGCAGCATTAAAAGCAATGTTTGTAGCAAGCGCAGTTTTGCCCATTGATGGTCTACCTGCAAGAATTATTAAATCAGAATTTTGCAAACCTCCTAGCATATTATCTAAATCTCTAAATCCTGATACAATTCCAGAGTAGTCACCTTTCTTTTTAAATGCTTTTTCTACTAGCTTTAGTGAAGCTTTAGTGACTGATGCAAAATCTCGAAATTCATAATTATCTTTTTTAAAATTTGACAAATCAAATAATTTTTTTTCTAGATCTAAAAAAATATCTTTAATATTACTTGATGTATCAAATGTTGTTGTTTCACTATTTTTATTTTGGGTTATCTTAAAAAGTTCTCTTCTTAAGTGTAAATCTTGAAGAGTTTCTAAATAATCAGCAAAAATGTCTTTTGAAAATACAATTTGGTCTATCTGGTGTGATAGTTCCTTATGTGTTTTAGATTGTATATCAGGAATGTAGTTTTTTATCGTATCAATAGAAATATTTTTTTGGGATTTATGAAAATCCTCTAGCACATTAAAAATTTTTAGATTTTCTATATTAGCAAATAAAGAATTATCCAAATATTCGTAATTTGTATCAATCAAATCTGGATGCTTTAGTAAATAAGCTATGACAATTATTTCTATGTCATTATCTTTTAAGCTATCAAAAGTCTTTTGCATATAAATGTAAGTTATTTATAAATAGAAAAAAAGATAGCCTTAGGAGGAAGTTTTAGGGGATAAGATCTCAATATCAAGTGAACAATTTACTTCAGGATGTAAATCGATATCAACGGTATATGCACCAGTGGACTTAATCTTATTACCTAGTTTAATAAACTTCTTTTGAATATTCACTTCATTTTCAGCTAAAAATGTTACTATATCCGAAACGCTTAATGATCCGTACAGTTCACCATTTTCTTTAGCTGCAATTTCTTTAGTGAATTTTAATTCATTAATTTTTAAGGCTATTTTATTTGCTTGAGTTTTATTTTCATCATCTTTTTTCAAAAGGCTTTCTTCTAATAACTTTATTTCGTCTATATTTTCTTTAGTTGCAAATTTAGCTTTACCATTAGGAATTAAGTAATTTCTTGCATAGCCATCTTTTACTGAAACAACTGAGCCGATTTCCCAATTCTTCTTAAATTTTTCTAAAACAACAACTTTAGTCATAAATTTAAATTAAAGACAAAAATCTTGCCTGTTTAATTGCTTTGGTAATCCTAGAATGAATTGATCTAGACATGTTAGTTACTCTTTGTGGAATAATTTTCCCATTTTCATTAGTGAATTTTTTTAGAACATGAGTATGTTTATAGTCAAGTTTCATAAGTTCTTCGTTTGAAATATTAAGGTTTTTTTTCATTAATTATCTTTACTAACTTGAGGAGTAATTTCTGTTAATTCATTAAATGATTTTGTAATAAGGAAACGAAGGCAATCAGTATTAAATTTTAAGAAGCCATCTAGTTTCTTAGGAAAATCGTTTGAAGCGTTAAAACGCATAAACTTAAATGAACCTTTTGAGTACTTATTTATCGATGACTTTAAATTTTTGATCCCCCAATCCTCTCTATAGCCTATGGTAACCTTATTTTCAGTAAAAAATTGGTCTATTGAGTTGTTTAAACTTTTTAGCTGATCATTAGCTAGGTCAGGTTTTACTATAATTGTTGTTTCATATATGTTAGTCATGTAAAAAGAGTGTCTACAGATATAATTTAACTATGTCAAATAAAAACCTTTCTTTGCTCTTTACAGGTCAGGGTTCGCAATTTGCTCATATGGGTATTGATTTTATTAATAAATACGACTGGGCCAAAAAGAGGTACTCTATCAGTTCAGAAATACTTGGTTATGATTTATTGAAGGTCCAAAGTGATCCTAGTTTAATAAATTTGACTCAATATAGCCAACCAATGATTTTTGTATTTAGTTCAATAATAATTGACCTATGTAAAAATTATTGTCTTGAAAACTTCTCAAATATTACATTAGCAGGTCATTCATTGGGTGAGTATTGTGCTTTGTACTTTGCTGGGTCATTAGATTTTGAGGAAATGCTTGGAGTAGTAAAATGTCGAGGAGATTCAATGTCAATTGTCTCAGATCCAAAAAAATATGTTATGTATGCTATTTTAAAAAAAGATGATTTTAAAATAGATGATAATTTATTTGGAGAAGGTGTTTATATAGCTAATTTTAATTCTGATAAACAAGTTGTTATATGTGGAATCAAAGATAAAGTTGAAAAATTCAGAGAACAAAATTCAATTGGTAAATTTATACCATTAAATGTATCAGCCCCATTTCATTCTGAATTAATGATTAAAAGTGCAAAAATATTCAGTGAGAAAATTGAGAATATTTTTTTCAAAAAAATAGAGTTTAATTTATTATCCAATCATGAACTAATCAATTATAGGAATATACCTGAAAATGAATATAGTAATCAATTATCACTTCAGATACACTCTCCAGTGATGTGGTCAGACACTATCAAAACGATTTTGAATAGTGAGATTGATACGTTTATAGAAATTGGACCCAAGAAAACATTATTAAATTTCTTACCTAAAGATTTTGAAGGGAATAAATATTCATTTTCTAGTATCAAGGATATTGAAAATGTTTAAAGATAAAAAACTGTTAGTGACAGGGGGTACTGGTTCTATCGGAAGTTCTATATGTAATTATTTTCATAACAATAATTGTAAAGAAATATATTCTACTACTACAAATATAAATAAAATAAAATCTGACCAAAATTATATTAAATTTAAAGAACTTGATCTCAATAACATTGAAAACCTGAACCTGGATGAGCTTTTTGATTTTAATATTGACTTTCTTGTTTTAAACGCCGGTCTTAATAGAGATAATATCTTCTTAAGAATGTCTTTTGATGATTGGAATAGTGTTATAAATGTTAACTTAAATTCTTCTTTTCACTTACTCAAACATTTTACAAAAAAAATGGTAAAAAATAGGTTTGGTAGGGTGGTATTTATTTCTTCAGTTGTGGCCCATACTGGAAATCCAGGTCAAGCAAACTATACTGCTTCAAAAGCAGCTATTTCTGGAATGGTAAAATCACTAGCTTTAGAATTATCAACCAGAAATATTACAGTTAACAGCGTTGCACCAGGTTTTATAAAGTCAAATATGACAGACAAATTAAATGACGATCAAAAAAATACCATTTTAGAGAGGATTCCTATGAAAAAACTTGGTGATTCTGGGGATATAGCCAAAGCAGTGGGTTTTTTATGCTCTGAAAATGCTAATTATATTACAGGTCAGACTTTGCATGTAAACGGCGGTTTAGCGTTAATTTAATTATTTGAATATTAACCATAATGTGGTACGAACTTTTAAATTTATTACTAAGAGGTTTTTAAAATGAGCGATATTGAAGAAAGAGTAAAAAAAATTGTAGTTGAGCATTTAGGAGTTGAAGAGTCTAAAATTCAAAGTGACTCAAAGTTCATTGATGACTTAGGTGCTGACAGCTTAGACACTGTCGAATTGGTAATGGCTTTCGAAGAAGAATTTGGTTGTGAAATACCCGATGATGCAGCTGAAAAAATTGTAACACTTAAAGATGCAGTTACATATTTAACTGCTAATTCAAATTAACATAAGAAACAATTTCAGTTGAGAAGAGTTGTAGTTACCGGACTTGGGACTGTAAACCCGTTAGGTAATAATGTAGCTACTTCATGGGATTCTTTAATTAATTCTGAAAGTGGTATTTCGAAAATATCTAAATTTGATGTAAGTAATTATCCCTGTAAAATAGCAGGCTCAATCGATGATAAAAAAATAGATGGAGAAATTGTAAGCCCACGAGATCAAAGAAAAATTGACAGATTTATAACGTTAGGTCTGATTGCTGCTGAAGAAGCGATTAAAGACTCAGGCTTTGTATCTGAAAACGATAATTCTTATCGATTTGGAGTAATGGTTGGGTCTGGAATAGGTGGACTTGACACTATCTACAGAAACTCATCAATTCTTGATAACCAAGGTATTAGAAAAATATCTCCTTTTTTTATACCGTCCTCTCTGATCAATTTATTATCAGGGCATATTTCTATCAAGTACAATCTCAAGGGTCCAAATAGCTCCCCTGTTACAGCATGTGCAACAGGAACTCACGCTATTGGAGACTCATTTACAATTATTAAAAATAATAAAGCTGATTTGATGGTTTGTGGAGGAGCTGAAGCTGCAATATGTCCTTTAGGTATATCTGGATTTTCTGCTGCAAGAGCACTTTGCGACACTTTTAATGATAATCCAAAAAAGGGATCAAGGCCATGGGATAAAGAAAGATCAGGATTTGTCATGGGAGAGGGCGCGGGAGTCTTAGTTCTTGAAGAATTAGAACATGCAAAACAAAGAAACGCTAAAATTTATGGAGAGATTAAAGGCTATGGAATGTCTGGAGACGCCTTTCATATTACAAAACCATCTGAAGATGGAAATGGAGGATATAGAGCTATGGAGATGGCTCTCAAAGAGTCTCAATTAAATCCAGATAGTATAGGATATGTAAATGCTCATGGTACTTCAACACAAATAGGCGATATGATTGAATTGAATGCGGTGGAAAAATTATTTCAATCAAATAATAAAATGTTTATGAGTTCGAACAAATCTGCAATAGGTCACTTATTAGGTGCGGCTGGAGCAGTTGAAGCTATATTCTCTTTAAAATCCCTTCAAACTAAAATCCTTCCTCCAACATTAAATTTAGATAATCCTGACACAAAAACATCAATTAATTTAATACCTCATAATGCAATTTCTATAAACATTCAAAACGTAATATCAAATTCATTCGGTTTTGGTGGTACAAACGCAAGTCTTATATTTGGCCATTAGAAGTAAAAATTTCTGTATAGTGTTATCATCACCTTCTGGTGCTGGTAAAACTACAATTTCTAAGATGCTTTTAAAAAAAGATAAATCTATTTCTTTATCTATATCATGCACCACGAGGCCTAAAAGAAAAGGAGAAGAAAGTAAAAAAGATTATATATTTTTATCAGACAAAGAGTTTAATAAGGCAGTTAGTCAAAATAAATTTATTGAACACGCCAAGGTATTTGGTTACAGATATGGCACTTTAAAACAAACAGTAAATAATTTTTTTAAAAAAAATAAAGATGTTTTATTTGATATAGACTGGCAAGGATACCAGCAGTTAAAATATAGCAATAAGGAGGTTGTAGGTATATTCATACTTCCTCCTAGTAAAAAAGAATTGATAAATAGGTTGAAAATTAGAGATAGAGATACAAAAGATGAGATGAAAAAAAGAATGAGTTTAGTTCAAAATGAGATATCACACTTTCCAGAATATGATTATGTAGTTGTAAATAAAAATTTGAATAATTGTGTAGACCAAATTAAAAATATAATTAATGCTGAAAGATTAAGAAGATCAAGATTAATTAATTTAACTAATTTTGTTGGTAAATTTCAGACTTAGTAGCTCTAAATAATTTTATTAAATCCTCTAAATTTAGATTTTCAACTCTCGTATTTAAATCAATGTTATTATTAAAATCATATTTTTTTAAAATATTTTTAAGAGATTTTCTTTTATGAGAGAAAAGTTTCCTTTTAAATAATATAAATTCATTTAATTCTTTTTTTGTAATGAGTTTTTTTTTCAATTTTTTAAATGTTAATACACTAGACTCAACTTTTGGTATGGGTCTAAAACAATTTTTACTCACATTAAAGTTCAAATTAATATCATAAAAACACCTTACTAATGAATTAATTGAATTTAAATTTTTATCTAATAAACGTTTAGCAAACTCTTTTTGAAACATTAATATTAAAATGTCTGGTCTAAAATTAAGAGTTGATAATTTTACTAGAATTTGAGAGGAGATATTATAAGGCAGATTTGATATCACAAGTTGATATTTTTCATTAAGATTAATTTTCAAAATATCAGCATTTATAATATTAATGTTGCTAACATTTAAATATTTTCCTAAGAGACATTCATTTAGATCTTTATCAATTTCAACTAGTGTTAATGAAGAGGGTTTTTTTGTAATAATGGTATCTGTTAATTTTCCATTACCAGGTCCAATTTCTAAAGTTTTTAAATTTTCAGAGGGTATAAGATTTGCAATTTTATTTGTAATATTATTATCAATTAAAAAATTTTGACCATATTTTTTTTTTAAAATAGTTGGCATGCCAAATAAGAGGTATTATCTGCTAAATTTTTATTGATAATATCTTTTGCAGTACCATGTGCGGGACTCAATCTTCTATAATTTAATCCAAGTGTTAAATTTAAAGTTTTTTTATTCAATATTTTAAAAGGAATTAAAACTTGATCATGATAACTTGATATAAAAAGTGTGCTATCTTTTATCTTATTAAAAGAGCTGTCTGCTGGATACGGTCCCTTAATTTTTTTATAATTTTTAATTATTTTTCTTAATACCAAATCTTCATTTCCTAAAGTGCCATTTTCTCCACAATGAGGGTTGTAACACAAAAATTTTATCTCATTAAAGTTTAAACCATAATTACTATTATCTAAATTGGTGAAAAGATCATTTAAAAATGAATTTATTTTTTGAGATTTAATATATTTATGAATCAATTTAATATTTATATGAGTTGTAAATGGAATTACTGAGAATTTATCACCATGCATCATCATAATAGTAGTCTTTTCATTTATCTTACCAAGATATTCTGTCATTCCAGTAAAATCTAAATTTTTTTTGAATAAAGCTTTATTTATAGGTAAGGTAATAAGATCATATTTTGTCAAATTAGCCAAATTATTAACAATGTTAATTTGATTCAGTATATTTAAGTATTTTTTATTACTTACATCATTGACGTTGAAAACGTTTAATTCATTTTTTTTATATTCTTTAAAACTTATGGGGTCATAAATCTCATTTATTCTTATTTTACATTTTTTTAATAGAACATTTTTATTACAAATTAATAAATATCTAACTTTATTTTTAAGGTATTGAAAAGATTTTAAAATTAACTCAATGTTAATTGAGTCTTCATCTCCTAACAATACGTATTTATTCTTAATTTCTAGTTTTTTCATAAACAAAATATTCAAATTCTTTGTCAGTTTGTGATCTAATGTATGAAACAATTAATTGTTCTATCTCATAGTACCTCACTTTATCAATACATACATCGTACTTAAAACCATTTATTTTTACCTCGAAGTTATTCGTGTTATTTTTTAAATTGAAAAAAAAATTATTTATAAACTCTTTATTATCTTTGAAGTTTATGATCTTACTAATGACAAGACAATTATTTTCACTAATTGGTAAATTTAATTCACTTAAATTCATAAAAATATTTTCAATTTCTTCAACACTTAACTCGTTTCGAAAGTAATTATAAATAAACTCGTCTCTAATTCTTGAAAATCTATAAAAATTTAAAATAGTTTCATTTTTTAGAATATCTTTACCAAACTTGCCAGTTAATTCATTGTCAATTTTAGATATAAAATTAGAATTATTTTCTTTTAAATCCCTAATTACATTCTTTATCAGGACTAAATCTTTTAAGCTATTTGCATCATTTATTTCACTATTATGATATTTAAAATAAAAATCTTTATAAATATTTAATTCAATATCGGTAATTACTAATCCTTCATTATCATACAAAACATTTGAGAAAGTATTTAATGATAAAAATAAAAAAAATATTACTTTTAATAAAATTTTATAAGCCATAATTTAGATTTCCTGGTTCTTCAAAAAAGATATTTGTTTTCTGTTCATATCCAAAAAATCCTAAATAATCCATATAAAAACTAATACTTAATGTTTCATTAGGTGTAGTGTTGTAATTATCATTAAATCTAACATCTCTGTATGTAATGACTAGTTCAGAACACTCATCTGAAAGATTCAAATTAAGCGATTGAGAATAGGGACTGTAATTGTTTTTTATATCCATATTTGAATTAAGCGATAATTTTATATTTTCATTAACTTTTTTACCAATTCCTAATCCCAAAGATTGAGTGTCTGATGAGGAAGTTTTATATGAGTCACCATCTGTTTCATTATAAAATAAATTAAAATTTAATAGATTTGAGTAACTTAAATCGTAATTCATTTCTTTTTTGGATAAACTAGTATTATTTAAACGACTATCGATTTGAAAAGAAACATCTTTAAAATTTGTTTTTGCTTCTAATGCAAAGTCAGAAAAATTTGAATTTTGTTTTACTTCTCTTGTATAGTTTGTATTAGCAATATAATCATAAGATTGATTCAATTTTAAATTTAGCTTATGGTTAAATATATTTAATTCATTTTCTAATCCATATACTATTCTACTGGAATTATCTTGTAAATCTTCACCATAGTATCTGCTATCTGAAAATTGATTTTGATAATTAAATGATATCGCTTTACTATCCTCATTAATTATATCTTCAGAAATTAAATTAGTATTTTGAATAATTTTTAGCCTTGGTTTAATAATATTAAATTTATTAAAAAATAATTCTGATGAGAATATTGCATTACTTTGAAAAACATCTTCATTCAAATTTGAATTATCTTTGTATTCATAAGAATTAAAATTATTTTTAAAGCTTAACTTATTGTATAGGTTATAGTTATTTATTTTATAACTATTGAAAATTTCATTATTTATTTTAATAAAATAATTATCAGAGGGTTTTTCAGTACTTGAATTTGCTCTGTTCAAAATTCCAATATTATAATTATTAACAATAGAAAAATTTTCTGATGGGTAATGTATATCCATATATCTAATTGATGGAGTAACAGGTATTAAGTTCGAGTCAGTAGTATCTAAAGCAGCAACATATGATATCTCACTCTTAAGAAAGTCATTTTCCTTTAAAACATTATAACTATCCAATGCAATAAAAATATCTTCAAAATTAACTGGTTCATCATTAATTGATCTTGTTGTTGATATACTATTTGTTACAAGCGCTTTAAATGAAAGAATATTACTCTTATTTATTTTTTGTTTTGCACTAAGATTAGCAGAACTATAAATATCTTTATTAACTTTTCTTTCATTGTAAAGATCCAAGGATATATTCCCCCCAGATCTTTTACTGTTTACACTTGTATTAATAATGAATTTTTCAACAATTTCAAAATTAGTGTCTAAAAATAATTTTGGTTTAAAAAGAATGTCTGTGCTTTGATTAATTGGTAGGTAGTAAGGAGTAACTACCCCAGTGTCAGTGTTACCACCAATTGCAAACTCTAGAGTAGGTGTTAAAAATCCTTTTTTTCTTGGGGCTTTACTCCCGTAATGTGAAAAATATGGTAAATAAAAAACTTTATAGTCAGCTATTTGTAAAAAAGTGTCATAGTGGTTAAATTTATCGTTTACTATGTCATATTTAGTTTTATCAATCCTCAAAGACCAAGTGGGACAATTAAAAAAACCCTCTAATTCACATGGTGTTAAAAAATTATCATAGAAATTAACTATATCATCAGACCTCTCTACTTTATCCGAGTCTATTTTTAAATCATTGTTATAAATGTAACTTACTTCATTTGCTTCAAAACTTGTAAGTCTTGTATTACCTACTAGATCTTTGCCACTTAAAATATTAAGCTCTTGATACAAGTAAAAGTCTCCATAGACCTCAACTAAATCTTTGTCATAGTCTATAATTCCTTTATCAACTAAAATGTTTGTATCATTTATATTAATTTTTGAGTTATCTGCTAATTCAACAATATTTTTATCCTCGTCATAAGTTATGTTTGTTGTATTTATGTAGGTATCATTATTTGCACTTAAAACCATTATTTGCCTTAAAAAAAAAATAAAGACTAAAAATAAAACTAGAAATTTATTCATTTAAATAAACTTTAATAAAGAACAATCCTGCTATCATACTAGCAATTACTTCAAATTCTTGCCGATAAAAGCTTAATGAATTATTAAATACAAAAAATGAGTACATGAGAACAATTAAAGATAAAAATATTGGGTTTTTTAAACTTTGTTTTGCATTAATAAATTTTGAACTGAAAAAATATAAAAATAAACAAGTAAAGAATAATATAAAAAAAATAGTAAAGTTTATTAATTTAATATTAAATTTTATTTTATTTTTCTTACTTATATCTTTAACCATTAAACTATTTTTAATTATATCAAAATAATCTAGTTCAATCATTTTTGGAGAATTTATATCTTTTATAAAATTATTCTTATATCGAGTAAATTTTTCAATAAAAAAAGATTCTTTTTCAAGACGAATTTTATTACTAAATTCAGCTGACTCAATTATATCGTTAGCTATTCGGTAAGAGCGATACTCAGAAGAATTATAATCACTTTGTTCAAAGTTCTTAAGCACTATATAGTTTTTGACATCACCTGCTTTTTTTATAAATATCTTAATTTTTGATTGATTATCAACATTTATTAAATTTATTTTATAATCCTCAATTAATAAATTTAGTTGATTTTTACTTAACTCAAAAAAAGTAAAGATCAAAACTATTGGTAAGATAAAAATTGTTAACAGTCTTAAACTAAAGTAACTCTTTATAACTGTAATCTCGTTTTTTGACCTTAAAAAAATACATAATAAGACAATAGATAGTAAGTATATGAAAGAGGGTACGTATGCTAATATTTGCAATGAATTTAGAAAGCTAACTTTAAGTATAATAAAAAAAGTATAATTTTCATTTAAATTACCAATTAATGAAAAAATGAAAAAAATTGTCAAAGTAGACACAATACATATCAGAAAAGATAAAAAATATTTTCTATAGAGAAGATTAATTATTTTCATTCAATTTAAAAAATATGAAATAACAAAAAGAAAATAGAACTAAGAAGTTTATGAGATAATAATAATATAAATTAAAATTAGAATGATTATTTAAAAGAAAAATCAGATAGGAATTTATAACTTGAACAAAAAGTAAAACTAAAAACAAAAATCCATAATATTTAAAAATATTTTTTTTGGAATAAAATAATAAAATTATTTTCAAAGAAACTATCGATATAACTATTGTCAAAAAATATTGATATATTCTATTATGTCCATGATAGTAAAACTCATTATCAATATTGTTTTTCTCTAATAGTTGGAGTGTATTAAAATGTTCTTTATCCATCATTAATATTTCAATTTCATTATTCTCAATACTGTAAATAAATTTATCGAATATTGTTTTACTTTTCTCAGTATTATTTAAAATTACTCTTTCACCTTTATTAAAAATTAAATTGTAATTTTTTCTATTTCTATTTCAACATTTTTTGAATTAATAAATTGACCATCTTCATATATTATTGCTTCTACGTCAAAAAACTTATTATTACTTTGTTTTTCAAAAAATATACTAACTTCATTCTCAATATGAAATTCTTTTAATGAAGGTACTCCTAATTTTAAATTATTTCTGATTTCTAACTCTTTAACTTTGTATTTTTCATAAAGATTTACTGAAAATAATTCATTATTTAAAAAATAAAAAACTATTATTCCTGAAGTTAAAAAAATTGATAAAAATAAATTATTTTTTAATGAAAAATACTGCTTTAAGATAATTATCTCATTACTACTATTAAACTTATAATTTAAAAAGAAACTAGAAATAATTAATAAAAAGGGCATTAGGGGACTTATAAAACTTGGTAAAACTAACAAG
This sequence comes from uncultured Alphaproteobacteria bacterium, assembly GCA_902599405.1. Taxonomy (GTDB): domain Bacteria; phylum Pseudomonadota; class Alphaproteobacteria; order HIMB59; family HIMB59; genus HIMB59. The sequence goes on from CACKFO010000005.1 coordinate 44,552, forward strand.
GTTGTTGAAATTACATCTAGAACCTGAGTTGTTAGCGATTGTTGTAACTCTAATATTCTTAAAATTTGAGATAACCATATAAGGCCAATAAAAATTGCTATATTTATTGAAATATATTTTAAATAGTTAAAAATTATATATGATCTAGTTCCTCCAAGCATGAAAGCACAATTTAACTTAATAAATTTACCTAATCAAAGCATTAAATTAAATGTCAATATCTTAGATAGGGTTTCTAAAAAAAAAGGTTTATCTGATTATTCATATAACAAAAATGTCATATTTAAATACTCAATTAATATTAATAAATCTGAATTAGCCTTAAACATTTATCCTGAGGGGTCTAATAAGAGTCACTTTTATAAAAACGTTTTGGGATCATTTGTTTATGATATTTCTATTAAATATTCAGCCACAAATGTATTTGTAAATTCAAAAGATAAATTAGACCTTGAGTCTTTGGTCTTTGGTTTTTTACAAAAAGATTTTATTTATTCTATTTATAAAAAAAATTCTAAGAATTCAAAATATAAAACTAATTTTAAACTTTCCCAAAAAAATCGTAGTTTATTAAACTCACTTTATTTTCTAAAAGAGTTAGTTTCTGAGCCAAGTAATATAATTTACCCAAAATCTTTTGTTAAGAGATCACTAAGTCAAATGAGCAAAAAAAATATAAATATAAAAACTTTAAACAAGAATAACATAAAGAAAATTGGCCTTAATTGTTTATTGGCAGTTAGTCAAGGAAGTCATAGAGAGCCTATGGTTATGGAGTTTTCAAAGAAAAATAAAAATAAATATAACGTAGATATTTTGTTTGTAGGCAAAGGTGTTTGCTTTGATAGCGGAGGTATCTCAATTAAACCGAGTGCTGGTATGGAAGACATGAAGTGGGATATGGCTGGATCAGCGGTTACTGTCTCAATTATCAAACATTTGAGTGAAATAAATACAAATTTTTCTTACGCAGGTATTGTAGGCCTTGTGGAAAACATGCCAAGTGGGACCGCTTACAAACCTGGTGATATAATTAAATCTTATAAAGGTATAAATGTTGAGGTTTTAAATACAGACGCTGAGGGAAGGCTAGTATTAGCAGATATAATCACTTACGGATGTGAAAAATACAAACCAAAAATAGTAATTGATTTTGCAACTTTGACTGGTGCTATTATGGTAGCCTTAGGACAACATTATGCTGGTTTGTTCTGTAACGATGATAAACTAGCAGATTCACTTTATCAATCCGGGTTAGACACAAATGAAAAAGTTTGGAGAATGCCTCTCCATGACGATTTTGATAAAGAACTTAACTCACCTTTTGTTGATTTAAAAAATATAGGAGCAGGAAGATATGGCGGATCAGTTACTGCTGCTCAGTTTTTACAAAGATTTGTTCCAAAAAACACAAAATGGGCTCACCTTGATATAGCTGGTACTACATGGAAAAATGGAGGGGATATAATGAACAATAAAGGTTCTACTGGTTTCGGCTTGACATTGATTTCAGATTTTATAAGTAAATATTTCAAAAATTAAAATAATATGCAAAAAACATTTTCAATAATAAAACCTGATGCTGTAAGGAGAAATCTAATAGGGCATATTAATCAAATTATTGAAAGCTCAAATTTAAGTATATTAGCTTCAAAAAAAATATATTTAACTAAAAATCAAGCAGAGATCTTCTATGAAGTGCACAAGGAAAGACCTTTTTTTAGTAGCCTGGTTGAGTATATGACTTCTGGCCCAGTTCAGGTCCAAGTTTTAGAAGGAGAAAATGCTGTTGCAACATACCGTAAAATAATGGGCGCCACCAACCCGGCTGAAGCCGAAGAGGGAACTATAAGAAAGCTTTACGCTGAGTCTATAGAAGCAAATTCAGTCCATGGAAGTGACTCTGAGGAAAACGCAAATATTGAAATCAGTTTCTTTTTTTCTGGATCTGAACTAGTTTAGTAAATAATCAACAAATAGGTCATATACAAATTGATGCTCCAAACTTTTGTGTTTTTTTATTAGTTCTGACTCATTTTTAGTGTCTATTTTTTTGGATTTACTAGAAATAGTTTGACCATCATCTAATTCAAGAGAAACTTTATGAATAGTAAAACCATAGTATTTTTCATTATTTATAAGCATCCTTTTTTGTGTCATAAGTCCTTTGTAATGAGGTAAAATAGATGGATGTAAATTTATAACATCGAAATTATTTATAATACTCTTTTCAATAACTTTCATATAACCAATTGAAAAAATAACATCTGTATTATAGAAATTTTCTTTTTGTAATGTTCTTTGATATTCTTTAACTAAAACACCTTTATAAAATTTACCCACATATGATTTAATTTTTGTTGAGATTTTATTGTTACTAATAATAGTAATTACCTTAAAATCTTTATTTATATAATTCTTTTTTAAAACTTTTAGTAGATTAGAACCACTCCCTGATAATAAAAAGGATACTTTTTTATGATTATTTAATTTCACCAATAAGACTAAACAATTTCCTTTTAATAAATCTTTTATAGTGCTTTTTGTTAATTACAAATATCATACCTATTCCACAATTAAATATTTCCATTAATTCAAGGTTAGAAATATTTATATTATCTTTAATAAAATCGTACTCTTTAGGTAGCTTAATTATATTTAAATCAAATTTAGTACCCTTAGGTATACTACGTTTAAAATTTGAATAAACACCACCTCCAGTAATATGGGAGAGCGTCTTTATATAATTTAAATCAAAATTATTAATATACTTATGATAAAGGCGTGTGGGTCTCATTATAAGATTAGATAGCTTCTGTTTATTAAATGTTGCTCTTTTAATATTAATTTTATTTTTAATAATAATTTTTCTAATAAGAGAAAATCCATTTGAGTGAAATCCATTTGATTTTATTCCAAATATAAGGTCACCACTTGTTACATTTAAAGTTTTATATCTCTCTTTTATTCCTATTAAAAAACCAGCAATATCAAAATGATTACCCTTATATAAAGATGGCATTTCAGCAGTTTCACCTCCAATAAGTGAGCAATCAATTTTTTTGCAAGCATCTGTGATGCTCCTCAATATTTCAGTATATTGTTTTGTCTTGACCGAACTACAGGCAAAGTAGTCTAAAAAAAATAGTGGTTTTGCCTTATTGCATAGCAAATCATTTGAGCACATTGCAACCAAATCTTGCCCAATTCCTTTATATTCATTAAGCTCAGCAGCCAATATAGCCTTAGTTCCAACTCCATCCGTAGCGGCACAAAGCGTAACTTCCTTATTAACTCTATATTCTGCACTAAAACCTAATTTATTTCCTAAAACTTTATCATTGTGAGAGCTTTTGATGAATTTTAGCGCCTGACTAATAAGTTTGTCAGTTTTTATTACATCAACACCCGATTTTTTGTATAGTTTGCTCAATGAAATATTTATTTCTAATTAGTATATTCCTTGCATTTAATTTAAAAAATTTATCAGCTTATCAAGAAATTACTATTCAAAAAGACAGCAATCTTCAAAATTATAAAGAATTACTTTTAAGAATAAATGACTCAATTACTGAGGAAGACATTATATCTTCAATTGAAAAAAATATTTATAATATTAATTTTAGTAATACTCAAATATCTCTAAATGTTGATATAGATAATTTATCTAAAGATTTATATGCAAAAAATATCAATCATAATTTATTTTTTTTAAATTGTTCATTACTAGAAAATTTTTTTAAATTTAATAATAACTTTGAAAATTGTCCAAATTTTATTGTTCAAAACTTTGAAAAAGACTCTTATATATACTTAAATTTTAATGAAAGGTATTTTCGATTACATAAGTTTTCAAAAAATATAAATTTAAAATCATTATGGTTTAAACTCTTGGATAAAAATAAAAGCTCTTACCAATTGTCTATCGATCCATTAAATTATAAAAAATTAAAATACTTTACTGGTTTAGAGCCTAAGATATTATCATATGAACAAAACAAATTACTATTAGATTTCGAAAATATCTATGATGATAAACAGATTAATTTCTTGGTAAATTTTTTTTAGTGCAAACTTTTTTAAATTTAGACAGCTTTGATGAGGAAATTATACTTTCTTCAGAAAATGATTCAGTAATTCAATTACTCAAAAAAAGAGTAAAATACCTAATTATTTATGGACCTAGAAAATCTGGTAAAACCTCGATCGCAAATAATTTTTCTAAGGTTTTTGAAACTAATTTGATTAATAAATTACCTAAAGATTTACATATAAATAAAGAAACTTATTTAGACTTAAATATTTTACCTGCAAAAGATGAAAATTTTTTTCACTTCTTACAGTACTTTATTTCAAATAATATACCATTGACTATATTTACCTCTGATAGTTCTATTGAAAATCTATCTGACAAAATTTATTTACCAGATATTGAGTCAAGGTTAAGACAATTTAATTTATGTAATATTCAAAACCCCAATAAAGATCTTCTTTTAAAATTAATAAAAAAATATTTGTTTTTAAAATCTATTACTGTTCCTGAACAGATTATTATTGAGGTAATGAATCATATTGAAAGAACATATCTAGCTGCATTTGAGGCAGCAAAAACCATTAATCATTTGCTTTATGAGAATAACCATAATATTAATTTGTCACTAATTAGAAAGTATTATGAACATTTATAGAGATTATTATTTAAAAGATATTGATAATAAACTAGTAGATAAAAAAATTACGGTCTCCGGATGGGTTAATAGATCAAGAGACCACGGAAATTTATTATTTATAGATTTAAGAGACTCAACCTCACTTTTACAATGTGTAGTAGATAATACATCTGTTAATTTTTCTGAATTATCAAAAATAAAAAATGAGGATGTAATTAAACTTTCTGGTCTAATAACCAAAAGAAGTGAGGAAACTATTAATACAAATTTGGAGTCAGGCGAAGTTGAATTGAAAATAGAAAGTTTTGAAATATTAAGCCGATGCTCTAAAGCCCTACCACTTGAGGTAAATTCAGATAATGATTATGGTGAAGAGGTAAGATTAAAATATAGATATTTAGACCTTAGAAGATCCAAAATGCAACGTAACATTAAGCTAAGAAATCAAATTATAAATTATATAAGAGATTTTATGAATAATGAGGGTTTCATGGAATTAGCAACTCCAATTTTAACAGCTCCTTCCCCAGAAGGTGCTAGAGATTACCTAGTACCCTCAAGATTACATAAAGGATCTTTTTATGCTTTGCCTCAAGCACCTCAACAATTTAAGCAACTTTATATGGCCTCTGGTGTTGATAAATATTTTCAAATAGCTCCATGTTTCAGAGATGAAGATAGTAGGGCTGATAGATCCCCAGGTGAATTTTATCAAATTGATATGGAAATGAGTTTTGCCACACAAGAGGATGTTTTAGACGTCATAAGTCGTTTACTATTTAATACCTTTGATAAATTTAAACCTATAGACAAATCAGTAAATAAACTTCCATTCCCAAGTTTTACTTACAAAGACAGTGTTGAGAGTTTTGGATGCGATAAACCAGATTTAAGAAACCCTCTGAGATTAGCTAATGTAACAAATTATTTTGAGGGCTCAGGTCTCCAAATTTTTGAAAATTTAATAAAAAAGGGGGCTATTGTTAATTGTATTCAAGCCCTCAATTCTGAGGGTAAGCCAAGAAGTTTTTATGATAACCTCAATAAATGGGCTCAAGAACAAGGAAAAAAAGGTCTTGGATATATAAACTTTGAAAATTCACTACCAAAAGGCCCATTAGCTAAAAATTTTAATCAAGAAAAGTTAAATCAAATGATTAAAGATAATAATTTTAATTCAAATGATGGATTACTTTTTGTGTGTGATTTACCAGATGAGTCATATGAATTCTCATCAAAGGTTATTTCAAAAGTAGGAGAGGATTTAAATTTAATAGATAAAAATAAATATGAATTTTGCTGGATTGTTGACTATCCTATGTATGAAAAAGATGTTTTAACTGGCAAGATTGACTTTAGTCACAATCCTTTTTCTATGCCTCAAGGAGGAATGGATGCATTGACGAAAGATGAACCCTTGAATATTTTAGCATATCAATATGACATCGTATGTAATGGAATAGAATTGTCATCTGGAGCCATAAGAAACCATAGACCAGATATCATGAAAAAAGCTTTTGAAATTGCAGGATATGGTGAAAGTGAGATTAAATCAAAATTTAGTGCTTTGTTTGATGCTTTTCATTATGGAGTTCCCCCTCACGGAGGATGTGCACCGGGTCTAGACAGAATAATTATGTTACTCAGTGAAAATGAAAATATCAGAGAAGTAATAGCTTTCCCATTTAACCAAAGAGCTCAAGACTTAATGATGAATGCACCAGTTAAAATAGAGGACAAACAATTAAAAGAGTTAAATTTAAAAAAAGTTAGCGATTAGCTTTAAGTATTTTTTCTACATCCTCAATTGTTAAATTTTCTCCATCATATTCTGGAGGTATTTTGTAATTCATTATCCCTATCTTAAAATAAAATTTTCCTGACTTACCTTTATAAAGATTTGCTCTTTGTTTTCTTCTTTTAAGGACTCCTATTTCTCTTACTTTATTGGTAGGTTTATTTTTTTTAATAGTTATCAATTCCACTGCTTGATCTAAACTAATTTCCAAGACATCATATTTTCTTCCCAAAGAGGCAAAAATATCTTGGTATTTAACATATGGTCCATACGCGCCTATGTTTGCTATTACCGGATCTTCACTATTTGGAAAATTTCCAAGTGTTATTGGTAGCTTAATTAATTGACTAGCAATATTCATACCAATTGTATTTTGATCATAACTTTTTGGAAGAGTCACTCTTTTAGGCTTATCTTCATCAGTTTCTTTTCCTAATTGTAGATAATAGCCATAAGGACCCAAGTGAACTGCTATTTCTTTTTTAGAGTCAGCATCTATTCCTAGGGTTCTTGGAAAAGTGATGATCTCATCTCCCTCACGATTTTTTGGATTTACCTCTTTAACGAATGCACCTATAGAAATTGTAAATTTACATTCAGGGTAATTTGAACAGCCAATAAATCCTCCCATTTTTCCAACTTTTACTCCCAAATTGCCCTCACAATTTTCTGTGTTGGCCCAAGAGGAACATTTGATATCTATGTCTCCTCCAATTTTTTTAAAAATAACTGGTGATAATTCTTCATTTATCACATCAATAACTTCTCTATTAGGCTTACCCATAACCTCATTTATGAAAAACTCAAAATCCTTCCAAAAATTTAAAACAATATTTTTCCATTCTGCTTTATCAGCAGCGACATCATCAAGCTGATTTTCTAAATCAGCTGTAAATTTATATTCAAGAAATTTTTTAAAATAATTACATAAAAATACATTTACTACTCTACCGCGATCATTAAGTATAAATGATTTTCCACTTTTTAAAACATAACCCCTATTAACAATTGTTTGAATTATAGAGGCATAGGTTGAAGGTCTTCCAATTTCTAACTCTTCTAATTTCTTTACTAAACTAGCATCAGTATATCTAGATGGAGGAGAAGTATATGACTCTAATGTTTCAACTTCACTTACAATATATTTATCATTTTCTTTTATATTTTCTAATAGTGAAATAATCTGTTCTTCATCATCTTCTTGTAGGTTATAAACTTTCTTATATCCATCAAAAATTAATTTACCAAGTGTTGCCTTTAAAGTTATATTTTTTTCTTCACAATCTATTTGAAGTGTATTTTGGTTCGTTTCAGCACTTGTCATTTGAGATGCTAATGTTCTTTTCCATATTAAATCATAAAGTTTAAATTGTTCTTCACTTAGATAATTTTTTATGCTTTCAGGCTTTATTGAAATATCTGTAGGTCTGATTGCCTCGTGCGCTTCCTGTGCGTTCTTTTTTCTAGACTTATACTCAATAGGCTTATCTGGTAAATATTTATCACCATATTGCTCACTTATATTTTTTCTTATTGTATCAATTGAGTCTTTAGAAAGCGTTATGCTATCTGTTCTCATATAAGTGATTAAAGCTATAGTTTCCTTATTTATATCTATGCCCATATATAAACCTTGAGCGATAGTCATAGTTTGACTGGCACTAAAATTAAGTTGACTATTTGCTGTTTGTTGCAGGGTTGAAGTATTAAAAGGTGCTTTTGGTTTTCGAGATATTGTCTTTTCATCAATTTTTCTAATGAAAAATTTGTTGTTATTTAAATAATTTTTAGCCTTTCCAGCTAAAGCCTCATTTTTAAAGAAGAGCTTATCTACTTTTTGCCCATCTAGACTTGTAATGGATGTATCAAGTTTTGCACCGTTAATTTCCCCATGTACATTTATTTTATAGAATTTCTCTGGCTCAAATTGTTCTATCTCAATTTCTTTTTCATAAATGAGTCTTACTGCTACAGATTGCACTCTTCCAGCAGATCTACTGCCAGGCATTTTCCTCCAGAGAACAGGAGATAAACTATATCCCGCTAAATAATCTAAACTTCTACGGGCTAAATATGCAGAAACTAGATTATCATCAACTTTCCTAGACTCTTTAAAACTATTAATTACTGCATTTTTAGTTATTTCATTAAATGTAATTCTCTCAAATTTATTTTTATCTATTTTTTTTTCTAAAGATTTCACTAAGTGCCATGTAATCGCTTCACCTTCTCTGTCTGGATCAGTTGCAAGGTAAATTTTTTCATAACCTTCTGCTTTTTTTTCTATACTGTCCAACATTTTCATTCCTGCAGTTGTTGTTTCCCAATTCAACTCAACATCACTGTAGTCTTCAGTCACTTTAACACCATCTTTTTTTGCTAAATCTCTAAAATGACCAACCGTAGCTATGACTTCAAAATCATTTCCAAGATATTTATTAATCGTCTTAGCTTTTGCGGGTGACTCTACAACAAGTAAGTTCATGACTATAAATTTATTTTATTTTCTTCGCCTTTAATTAATCTTTTAATATTTGAACTGTGTTTAAAAAATATTAAAAGAAAAATAATAAAAACTATTCCTTTTTCTAAGTTGCCATAAATAAAAATTAATTGATAAATTGTCAAAAGAAATATTGATAAAAGGGCTCCTAAAGAAGAAAGTTTAGTAATTTTGACTGTAAAAAACCACAGGATCATTGCTAAAATCGTTGGAATAGGAGTTAAAAATAAATTTGCACCAAAAAAGCATGCAACTCCTTTTCCACCTTTAAAATAAAGCCAAATTGGAAAAATATGTCCAATTATAGAAAAAAGAAAAATTAAATATTTATATTTCAGGTAGTGTTCTGGAAATAAATAATAAATTATTAAAAATGCACAAATTGGTTTTATTCCATCTAATAACAGGACAGTAATACCAGCTTTTTTTGATACACTTCTGTATACATTGGTTGCACCTATATTACCTGACCCTGTCTTGGTTATGTCTTTGTTTGTTAAAAATTTGGTTATTAGTTTCCCAAAAGGTATGGATCCCATCAAATATGCAAACGTTAATATTAGAAACATCACTTTAATATATAATGTAAACAAGCCATTCTGAGGTAGACACCCATCTCAACTTGTTTTAAAATCAGCGATTTAGGATAATTATCTAAAACTTCATCACTAATCTCAATGTTTCTATTTACTGGGCCTGGGTGCATCAAATAGGGCTTATTTAATAGATGGTTATTTTGTAAACAAAATTCTTTTTTAAAAGATTTCATCATATTCTTTGCATCTTTTGGAATTCTCTCTTTTTGAACTCTCAACATCATCAAGACATCTAGTTTTTCAAGATAATTCAGATTTTTATGAAATTTAATTTTATCATTTATTTTAATCAATTCATTTCTGTTTAAAAAATATGTAGGTGCAATTATATGAATTTGATAGCCCATTTTTGAAAGAAGTTTGATATTTGAGTGAGCTACTCTGCTATGTTTAATATCTCCACAAATACCAATTTTTATTTTTTTCTTTTTAAAAATTTCTTTTATTACACAATAATCAAGTAGCGCCTGTGTGGGATGTTCATTAGTTCCATCTCCAGCATTGATTACAGGAACATTACTTTTCTTTGCTATGTTCATTGGTGAAAAATTATTTTTATCTCTGATGACTAAAGCATCTGGTTTCATACTCATTAAAGTATCCATGGTGTCATTAAATGTTTCACCTTTAGACAAAGAACTTTTTTCAAAATTTATGTTAACTGAATTGTATCCCAAATTTTTTGCTGCAAGCTCAAAACTTATTGTAGTTCTTGTAGAGGGCTCTAAAAATAGATTAAAAATATTTTTTGTTTTATTTCCTGCAATTCTTTTTTTTGATTTTTTAAATTTTATAGCTAACTCAGCAATAGAGTGAATATCCTTAGCTGATAGATCGTCTATAGAAGTGATCTTTCTATTTTTCACTAGAGGAGTTTCTATACAAACTTAGGAAATCATCAAGTATTAAACATGCGCTTTTTTCATGAATATGTGTGTTTTCTGATTTTTTCCTTGATTTATAGGGATTACTAGAGAGTCTCTCATCGATAAACAAAATTGGACAAGAGATAATTTTCTCTAATTTTTCGGCAAATTTTTCAACTTTATTTACCATTTCAGATAGAGAACCATCAAGATGGTAAGGTTTACCAATCACGACTCCATGAACATTTTCAGTTGTAATAATTTCTATAATTTTTTCGAATAATAATGTTTCGGTAAAAGTTCCATAAGGAACAGAAATGATATTTGATGGATCGCTGATAGCCATTCCAATGTGTTTTAGACCATAATCTATAGCAATAAATTTCTTTGTATAATTATTGCTTACAAGAAAATCTGATATAGTATCGACGACCATTATGAGTGACATTGATATTAAAAGAATTTCTTATTTAGCAAAGCTAAAATTGCCCTCAGAAAAAGAGGAATTTTACTCTAATTCCTTAAAAGATATCATTAAATGGGTAGATAATCTTAAAAAGGTTGACACAAGTAAAACAGAACCTTTGCATAATGTAACTGAAAAAACCGTATCAATTAGAAATGATGAGGTAAGTAAAAGCAATTCTGTTGATGATGTATTAAGTAATGCTCCAGAGAGAGCACAAAATTTTTTCAAAGTGCCTAAAGTGGTTGAGTAAGTGAAGAATTCAATTAGCCAAATTAAAAAAGCTCTTATTGAAAAAAAAATAAGTGTAGGTGAACTTTATGACGAATATTTAGCAAAAGCAAAATCTGGTAATAACAACAGCTTTAACTTAGTGATTGACAGGGAAAACAATATTTCATCAATTAACGACTCTCAAAACAGATATAACAATGGCAATCCTTTACCTTTAGATGGTATTCCTTTAGGTATAAAAGATTTATTCTGTACCAAAGGAATAAGAACAACAGCATCATCTAAAATTCTGAGTAATTTCATCCCTAATTATGAGTCTTTTGTGACTCAGCAACTTTTAAATGATGGTTCAATTTTTATTGGCAAAAATAATTGTGATGAATTTGCAATGGGCTCTTCAAATGAAACTAGTTATTTTGGTCCTGTAATTAATCCTTGGAAGAATAAAAATTCTCAAAATGATAATCTTGTTCCAGGCGGCTCCTCAGGGGGATCAGCAGCAGCTGTGGCAGAGGGCTCATGTGTAGCGTCAATGGGCACAGATACTGGTGGCTCAATTAGACAGCCAGCTAGCTTATGCGGAATAGTTGGTTTAAAGCCCACGTTTGGCTCATGTTCAAGATGGGGAATTGTAGCTTTTGCCTCTAGTTTAGATCAAGCAGGACCTTTGACAAACTGTGTGGAGGATGCGGCTTATGTTTTAAATTCAATAAACAAACATGATTTTAATGACTCTACTAGCTCAAATCATCAAAGAGAAGACTATTTAGTTGATATCAACAACAACTTTGAAAAAAAAATTAAAATTGGAATTCCCTCTGATTATCTTGAAGATGTCAGTGACGACATTTTAAATCAAATTGATAATACAAAAAAAGCACTCTCCAAACATGGCATAGAATTTGTTGATGTAAAATTTAAGACTACTGAATACGCACTTTCAACTTATTATATTTTAGCACCAGCTGAAGCTTCGTCAAATTTAGCAAGATATGATGGAATACGCTACGGAGTTAGAGAAGACGGCGAAAGTCTTGATGATATTTATCTAAATTCAAGAACAAAGGGTTTTGGTGATGAAGTTACCAGAAGAATACTTATAGGCGCTTATGTATTGTCAGCTGGTTATTATGATGCTTACTACAGACAAGCTCAAAAAGTTAGAAGATTGATTAAAAATGATTTTCAAAGAATTTTAAACGAAGTTGACTTTATACTAACACCCACAACACCAAATGAGGCTTTTAAAATTGGTGATAAACTTGATCCCATATCTATGTATAAAAATGATATTTATACTGTTCCCACAAGTCTTGCTGGCCTTCCTGGCATATCTATTCCATCTGGTTTAAGTAAAAATGGTCTTCCTTTGGGAGTTCAATTTATTGGAAATTATTTTGAAGAAAAATCACTTTTACAGTTAGCAGCGCTTGCAGAAAAGGAATTAAGTTTCAATGAGTAATAATTGGGAAATGGTCATAGGTCTTGAAGTACATGCCCAACTTAAAACTTCATCTAAATTATTTTCCTCCTCACCAAATCAATTTGGATCTGAGCCAAATGAGAATGTAAATTTTATTGACTCAGGAATGCCTGGAATGCTTCCAGTTATGAACTTTGGTTGTATTGAAATGGCAATAAAAACAGGGTACGCATTAAATTTTAAGATTAACAAGTATTCTGTTTTCGAAAGAAAAAATTACTTCTATCCTGATTTACCTCAAGGTTACCAAATTAGTCAATTTGAATTCCCCATTCTTAGCGAGGGTTATATCAATATTGATAGTGGTGATAATCAAAAAAAAATTAGAATTGAGAGAGCCCATTTAGAACAAGATGCTGGCAAAAGTATTCATGATATTGATCCGAAATATAGCTTTATTGATCTCAATAGAGTAGGCACACCATTATTAGAAATAGTTTCGTATCCTGATTTATCATCTGCAGATGAAGTAATTAACTACATGTCTTCTTTAAGACAATTGCTTATGTACATAGATGTGTGTGATGGAAATATGCAGGAAGGTTCTTTAAGAGCTGATGTAAATTTATCTGTTCGCAAAAAGGGCCAAGAACTTGGCACTAGATGTGAAATAAAAAATTTAAATTCATTTAAATTCATTAAACAAGCTATTGAATATGAATTTCAAAGACAAATTAATATAATTGATGGTGGTGGAGAAATTGAACAGAATACTATGTTGTTTGATACAAGCACCGGGGAAACAAGAGCAATGAGAAGTAAGGAATTCTCACATGATTATCGTTATTTTCCTGATCCCGATTTATTACCTGTAAATTTAAGCCAAGAGCAAATTGATAAAATAAAACCCTTAGTAGGAGAACTTCCCCAAGATAAGTTAAATAAATATTTAGATAATTACAGTTTAGATAAAGACATAGCTAAAATCATAATTGCTGAAAAACAAAACGCAAATTTATTTGAAAAAATGATTTCTGAGTCAACCGTGAAACCAAAATTTATAGCTGCTTGGTTAGTTGGAGATATATTTGCATTTATCAAAGAAAATAATTTAGAAGTAAATAGTCTAAATGATAAAACAAAAGATATTACTGATCTTTTGAAATTAATTTCTGATGATGTAATTTCAAATAAAGCTGGTAAAGAAATTTTACCGAAAGTTTTAAATGGTGAAGGTAAGCCATCTGAACTTGTAAAGGAATTAGGACTTGAACAAGTGTCTGACTCAGGTGAATTGGAAAAAATAATTGATGAAGCTTTAGTAGGAGAAGAGGAGAACATTTTAAAATTTCAAGGAGGTTCTGATAGAGTTTTAGGATATTTTGTTGGTAAATGTCTAAAAGCTACAAAAGGTAAAGGTAATCCTAAATTAATAAATAAAATCCTTCTCGAAAAACTTAAAAAGTAACTGCATAGACATTTTTATTAATAATAAGAATGACAATTCTTTTTATTCGACTATATTTCGGCTATAAATAAGCCTATGGAGAGGTGGGTGAGTGGCTGAAACCAGCGGTTTGCTAAACCGCCGTACGACGCAAGTTGTACCGAGGGTTCGAATCCCTCTCTCTCCGCCATAAAAAAAACATATATATTTGATATAAAAATAGTAAAAAATAATAATGCTCACAGGATCTATACCAGCAATAATAACTCCCTTTTCAAATGGTGAAGTTGACTACGATAGTTTTGAAAAACTACTAAACTGGCAAATTAAAAGTGGAATATCTGGAGTAACGGTTTGCGGAACCACAGGGGAGTCACCAACTTTATCACATGATGAGCATATGAAGTTAGTCGAGTTCGCAATAAAAGTTGCTTCAAAAAAAATACCTGTTATTGCCGGCACAGGATCTAATTCGACTAAAGAGGCAATTGAATTTACTAAACACGCCTTTAAAGCAGGAGCAAATTACGGATTAGTTGTTACACCATATTATAATAAACCTAATCAATTAGGTTTGATTAACCATTTCAAAAAAATTGCAAAAGTTTCACCTTTAAAACAACTAATTTACAATATACCAGGAAGATCAATTGTAGACTTGTCTTTTGATAGCTTTAAGGAACTAAATAAAGTATCAAACATCGTCGGTATTAAAGACGCCTCCAATGATATGTCAAGACCTTTGATTATGAGAACTTTTATGAAAAAAGATTTTAATTATTTGTCTGGTGAAGATGGAACCATTGCTGGTTTTTTAGCTCAAGGCGGGCATGGCTGTATATCAGTTACAGCTAATGTTGCTCCTAAACTTACATCAATGCTCCACTATCATTGGAAAAAAAAGAATTATAAGGAATTTGATAAAGTTAATTTAAAATTAGCTCCATTGTCAAAAATATTGTTTGCTGAACCTAATCCTACACCAGCTAAGTATGCCCTTTCTTTAATGGGTAAATGTAAAGCTGATGTAAGAGAACCTTTGTATGAATTAAGCTCTGATACAAAAAAACAAGTAAGAAAAATAATAAAAGATTTAAATTTTATTTAATTGTCTATTCAAAATCGTAGAGCAAAATTTGATTATGAAATCAAAGAAACTTATGTTGCTGGAATAGTGCTTGAAAGCAATGAAGTTAAACCACTTCGAAGTGGGAAAGCCTCTATTCAGTCAAGTTTTATTAATGAACAAAAAGGTGAAATTTACATCAATAATTTTGAAATTATTTCAAGAGGTAAGAATTTTGACCTCAAAAAGAAGACGAGATCTGTAAAAAAACTTTTACTTAATAAAAGAGAGATAAAGAAGATTTTAGGAATGTTGACCACAAAAGGTTTTACAGCGGTTCCTATGGAGATTTTCTTTAATGAAAAAGGTTTAGCAAAAGTAAAATTTGGAGTTGGCATCGGTAAAAAGAAATTTGATAAAAGGGAGACAATTAAGCAAAGAGAGTGGGATCGTAAAAGACAAAGAATTTTAAAAAAATAATAATTTTCTTGTAATCTTACTTACTTTTTCATATAAACCTCACATGGCAAGAGTTACAGTAGAAGATTGTACTAAAAACGTTGATAGTCTTTTTGATTTAGTTTTACTGGCATCTCACAGAGCAAAGGTTCTTAATGCAGGTAATGAAGCCCAGGTTCCACTAGATAATGATAAAAGCACGGTTATAGCTCTAAGAGAAATTGCTGATGAAAAAATTAGTGTCGGAGATGTCAAAGAAGACATTATTAAGAGTTATCAATTAGTTCAAGAAAAAGAAGAAGAAAACGAAGATCATCTTCTTGAAGATTAAAAGTTATATTTAGTTTATTATTTTAGCTGATGTTTCAAACCAGCTACTTCAACAAAAGTTACAGCGAGTTTAAATCTGCATTAGAATCATATGACAAAAATTTTAAAGAAGATCTATTTGTAAAAGCTATTGAGGTTGCTGAAAATTCTCATAAGGACCAATTTCGTGCCTCTGGAGATCCGTATATAATTCATCCATATGAAGTATGTAAATCACTAATTGAATTAAAATTAGATACTGAAACTGTAATTACTGGCTTACTACATGATGTCATTGAAGATACTGAATTTTCAAAAGATGAATTAAAAAAAAATTTTGGCGATGCAATATCTGGCCTCGTTGATGGTTTGACCAAAATAGATTTTTTGGAAGAAAAAAAAACAACAAGATCAGAAAAAGAGGCCGAAAATTTCAGAAAATTATTAATTTCTACTGCTAAAGATATAAGAGTTTTAATTATAAAATTAGCTGACAGACTTCATAATATTAAAACTATTCATTATTTTAAAGATGTTGAAAAAAGAAAAAGAGTGAGCAATGAAACTTTATTAATTTATGCCCCGCTTGCTCAAAGATTAGGATTTGAGAATTGGAAATCAATTTTAGAAAATATATCTTTTAAAAATTTACACCCAGATATTTTTAACAGAATCAATGACAAAATAGATAATACCTTCAAAAACTTAGAAGGTTCATTTATTGATCTTGAAAATTTAATGAGGGAGCAACTTTCCAAGTCTGATATTGATGCTGAGATTCATTACCGAAAAAAAAATCCTTACTCTATTTGGAAAAAAATAAATAAGAAAAATACAGATTTAAATTCTATATCTGATATAGCTGCTGTCAGGATCATTACTAAATCAACAAGAGATTGTTACAGGGTTCTGGGTATTATTCACCGAAATTTTTCCGCTAAAGTTGGAAGAACAAAAGATTATATATCTAGTCCAAAACCCAATGGGTATAGATCGATACATTCTGATCTTATTTTTCAAAAAAAAATATTTGAAGTACAAATAAGATCAAGAGCTATGCATATGATAGCGGAAAATGGTATAGCTGCACATTGGAGATATAAATATTTAAATAAAGATAGTCAAAGCGAGGGCGTCTATGCTTGGTTAAGAGATGCTGTAAATTATGTTGAGGAAAAAGATGAACAACATCTCATCCTTAACAAAACCTCACAACAATTTTTTGATGAACAAATTTATGTTTTTTCACCTAAAGGAGAATTATTTACACTCCCAGTTGACTCCACTCCAGTTGACTATGCGTATACTATTCATACAGATATTGGAGATAGATGCGCTGGAGCAATAGTTAATGGACAAGAGTCACCTTTAAGTACAAAACTAAATAATGGAGATCAAGTTGAAATCATTCTTGATGAAAGCACTACAATTTCACCTTTATGGATTAGATTTGTAAAAAAAGAAAAAGTAAAAGAAAAAATAAGGTATTTTTTTAGGTCAAAAAGAAGAAGAGAGTTTGAAATACTAGGTAAAGATATTTTAAACTATATCGCAAAGTCTAAAAACATTGCTGCCGATGAAAATACTTTTAACAAAATTTTAACCAAAACTGATTTTAAATTTAAAAATAAACTTTTTGAAAATGTTGGAAGAGGTTTTTTATCTAGAGCTGAACTAGATAAATTATTTAAGGAAATGGAAGATAATATTGTAAAAAAAATTTTTCAATCTAATGATGACGAAGAAAGAGTAGATGTATTAAAATATGAAAATGGTATTGCTATTAATTATGCAACTTGTTGTTCTCCTATTAAAGGCGATAGCATTATCTCAATAATGTCATATGGTCGAGGTCTAGTAGTACACAATACAATTTGTGACAGTTTAGGTTATTATCATAAAGATAATTTTTATAAATCTGAATGGGGGGAAGGAGAAAGTCAATCTGAATTTAACTCAAGGATAGAGATAGTTATTAAAAACCAACCTGGAGCTCTATTTAGTATTACTTCAATCTTCGATAAGCATGAAATTAATATCGAAAATATTCGTATCGCTAATAGAACTAAAAAAGTTTACACATTTATTATAGATATAAGTATTGAAAGCTCAGATAAACTAAAATTTGTTCTTGCCGAAATGAAAACTTTAAGCCAAGTTGATAAAGTTAAAAGACAATCAATTAATTATTAATGAAACTAGGCGTTAATATAGATCATATAGCGACTCTTCGTAATGCTAGGGGTCAGGATAATCCAAATTTAATTAGAGCATTGAAAGTTTGTCAAGAAGCAAAAATTGATACACTAACTGTTCACTTAAGAGAAGATAGGAGGCACATAAAAGATAAAGATCTCTTTGAATTAAAAAAATATTCTAAAATTCCTATTAATCTTGAAATGGCGCTTACAGAAGAGATGATAAAAATAGCAAGCAAGATCAATCCAAAATTTATTTGTATTGTTCCCGAAAAAAGAAATGAAATTACAACAGAGGGTGGTCTGAATTTAAACAAAATATCACAAGCAAAATTAAAAAAATTATTAAAAATATCTGGAAAAAAAAATATACAATTAAGTGCCTTTATAAACCCGACAAAAAAAATGATTAATTTAGCTAAAAATTTAGGTTTTGATACAGTAGAACTACACACAGGTAATTTAGATAAAAAAATTATTAGAAAATCCACAATAAATCAAATAAATGAAATGATTGAGTATGCTCACTCTAAAAAATTAATTGTAAATGTAGGGCATGGTTTAAATTTTAAAAATATTAAGTTTATAAAAAAAAGAAAATATGTCGATACTGTTCACGTTGGTCATTTTATAATATCTGAAGCAATATTTATTTCACTAACCAAGACTATAAATATTTTTAGAAATTTAATAAAAAAATGATAATTGGTCATGGTATAGATTTAGTTGAGATAGATAGAGTAAATAATATCTATGCTAAATATAAGAAAAATTTCATATCTAAATACTTTTTGAATGATCAATTCAAATCAATTAATAAAAACTTATTAGCAAATAATTTTGCAATAAAAGAGGCTTTTTCAAAAAGTATAGGTATGGGCTTTAGATCTCCTTGTTACCCAAATAATATTGTGGTTAGTCGTAATGAATTAGGAAAACCAGTCATTTCTCTGAAAAATAAACTTGAAAGTTATTTAAATGATACTTTTGGGAAATATGTTATTCATGTTAGCTTAACAGACACAAAATTATATTCGATTGCGTCGGTAATTATTGAGCAAAGTTAAATCATCTTTAATTAATAATTTTAAAGCGCTTTTTTGGGCTTTAATCATTGCAGGGGTAATTAGAACTTTTGCTATCGAGCCATTTAAAATTCCTTCTGGATCAATGAAGCCCAACTTATTGGTTGGGGACTTTCTATTTGTTTCTAAGTGGGATTATGGATACTCAAGATACTCATTTCCTTTTGGACTTCCTCCGTTCAAAGGAAAAATCTTTGAAAGTAAGCCTGAGAGAGGCGATATAATTGTTTTTAAACTCCCAGGACAAGAAAATATCAATTATGTGAAAAGATTAGTTGGGCTACCAGGAGAAACAATAAAAGTTGTAAATGGCAAAATTTATCTAAAAACCGAAAATTCAACTGATTTTGAAGGGCTAGATCAGATAGAGGATGGATTTTTTTATGATGATCAATACGGTAAGGAAATTCAGCAGTTAATTGAAAATGAGTATAGGATATTAAATATCACGAATGATGGACCACTTGATTACACTCCTGAGTACGAAATACCAAAAGATAAATTCTTTTTCATGGGTGATAATAGAGATAACTCATCGGATAGTAGAATTTTAAGTGGAGTTGGATTTGTGCCAAAAGTTAATATAGTTGGCAAAGTTTGGTTTATTTGGTTCTCAGTTGATACAGATTTCTCTCTATCAAAATTTTGGAATTTACCCTTTCACATCAGATATGATAGGCTTTTTAACATAATCAAATAAATATTTTGAATAAGACACAAATTTTCAAAACAATAAAAAGCCTTGAGGGTTTTAATAAAAGCATAGAACATGATAGTTTTGAAAAATCAAAAAAAAATACCGATAAACCTTTTCAAAAATATGAATTTCTAGGAGATAGAGTTTTGGGTTTAGTTATTTCAGAATATTTGATAACCACTTTTTCACACAATACTTTAGATGAGATCTCAAGAAGGTTTATTCATCTTGTTAATACAAACACCTTAGCAAAAATATTCAGAAAAAATAATTTAGGTGATATTTTTAAACATCAACTTGATCCCAACTCAAGTAAAAATTCTATATATGCTGATGCATTAGAGTCTCTCATCGGATTTGTTTACACAAGAAAAGGTTTAATATTTTCAAAAAAATTAATAATGGAATTATGGCAAAATGAATTAGACATACTTCCACAAAAAGATCCTAAAACATTTATACAAGAATATTGTCAAAAGAAATATAAGACAATTCCTCTTTACAAATTAATTGAGGAAGCTGGTACGAAACATAAACCTAAATTTTTAGTATCATTGAAAATTAAAGATAATGAAGTAGAAGCAGAGGGAGTTTCAAAACAAAAAGCCGAAATTTTAGCAGCAAAAAAAATGATTAAGATCATCAATAAATTTAGTAAATAATCTATTGTACAAAACTGAGGCCATAATAACGAAAGTAGAAAATTTTAAAGAAAATCATTTAAGTATTTCGGTTTATTCTTCTGAGTATGGACAAAAATCTCTGGTAGTTTTTGGAGGAAAATCAAAAAAAAAAAATTCTACATATGTTAAGGGATCACTTAATAATATTGAATTTGACAATAATAATGTTTGCCTTTCCTCAACATCTATAAATAAATTTAAATGGTTTTTGTTTTCAAAATATGAGTTGAAGACAATTGATTATTTTTGTTTTTTAATAAATAAATTATTATTTTTAACCGACCAAAATTCTAATGTTGTAAGTTATTATTTGTTATTGATTTCTAAATTGAATGAAAGATCTAATTACCTACCAGAGTTATTATTGCTAGAGCTTGAAATTTTAAAAGCCTCAGGTTATCAACCTGATTTAAATGAGAGTGTTTTAAAAAAAATTTTCAATTTCCATGAAAAAAGTAATTTGAAAACTTATGAGCATATTTATGAACATTTGAAAGATAATAAAGATCATCAGTTGGTTTTTTTTGATTTTATGAGCAGAATAGTTAACAGAGTATTGATTAATTTGAATATTAATTTACCTTTTTCTAGAGATGAAATTACCAGGAAAATATAAAACTATTTATATAGCCTCTGATCATGCAGGTTTTAGATTAAAATCCTTTATTATTGAAGAATATTTGGCCAAAAAAAAATTTAATTTCTTCGATTTAGGCACCAATTCAGATAAATCTGTAGATTATCCAAAAT
Organism: uncultured Alphaproteobacteria bacterium; assembly: GCA_902599405.1. GTDB lineage: Bacteria > Pseudomonadota > Alphaproteobacteria > HIMB59 > HIMB59 > HIMB59. The sequence continues at coordinate 65,802 of CACKFO010000005.1, forward strand.
TTGCAAAAAAATTATGTAAAAATATCAATAAATACAGCATGGGTATCTTGATCTGTGGATCGGGAATAGGAGTAAGTATTAGTGCTAACAGACACAAGCACATTAGGGCATCGCTTTGTCATAACGCACAAACAGCAAAAATGACTAGAAAACACAACAATAGCAACGTTATATGTTTAAAAGGAAGACCTTTTGTAAAAAAAAATATTTTTGCTATGCTCAACGCCTATTTTAAAACAGAATTTGACAAAGGTAGACATTTAAGGAGAATATCGCAACTATGACACTTAGTGAGAATTTTTTTTCTAGTAATCTAGAACATGCAGATAAAGATCTATATCAAAGTATTTCACAAGAACTTTCAAGGCAACAGAACCAAATCGAATTAATTGCTTCTGAAAATATCGTCTCTAAAGCTGTACTTGAAGCACAAGGCTCCATTATGACTAATAAATATGCTGAGGGTTATAGTGCTAAAAGATACTATGGTGGTTGTGAATTCGTAGATATAGCTGAAAATTTAGCAATTGACCGTTTGAAACAATTGTATGGATGCAGTTATGCTAATGTTCAACCTCACTCAGGCGCACAAGCTAATCAAGCTGTATTTTTAGCACTTATTAAACCAGGTGACACTATTTTAGGAATGTCTTTAGATGCAGGTGGTCACTTAACACATGGTTCGAGACCAAATCAATCAGGAAAATATTTTAACGCTGTTCAGTATGGCATAAATCCAGAAACTTCTTTAATAGATTATGACGAAGTTGAAAGATTAGCTATTGAACATAAACCGACCTTGATTATTGCTGGTGGTTCAGCTTATCCAAGAAATATCGATTTTAAAAAATTTAGAGAGATAGCAGATAAGATCGAGGCATATTTATTAGTCGATATGGCACACTATTCAGGTTTAGTTGCTGCCAAAGAATACCCGGATCCATTGCCACACGCACATGTGGTTACATCTACAACTCACAAGACTATTAGAGGTCCAAGAGGTGGTATGATACTTTCAAATGATTTAGACCTCGGAAAGAAATTTAACAGCTCTGTTTTTCCTGGTTTGCAAGGTGGACCACTTATGCATGTGATTGCTGCTAAAGCCGTTGCTTTTGGTGAAGCCCTTCAACCAGAGTTTAAAACATACATTCAACAAGTTAAAAAGAATGCATCAATTCTTGGAGAAGTTCTCATGTCAAACGGAATAGATATTGTCACCGGTGGAACAGACTCTCATATGGTTTTAGTAGATTTAAGATCAAAAAATGTAACGGGTAAAGATGCAGAAGAGAGTTTAGAGAGAGCTGGAATGACTTGTAATAAAAATGGTGTTGCAAATGATCCAAACCCTCCAACTATTACCTCAGGTATAAGATTAGGATCACCAGCTGCTACCACAAGGGGTTTCAAAGAGGAAGAGTTTAAATTTATTGGTGAAAAAATCTCAACAATCATAAATGCACTATCTTCATCTAACGCAGATATTTCGATGACAGAAAGCTCTATTCTCAAAGATGTTACCGAGCTTTGCTCTAATTTTCCAATCTACAAATAAATATGAAGTGTCCCTTTTGTAAGGAGAAGGAAACATCTGTCTTGGACTCTAGACCTACAGAAGACGGTGGTGTTATCAGAAGAAGACGTCTTTGTGGATGTGAGAGAAAAGAGAGGTTCACCACATTTGAAAGAGTACAATTCAGAGAATTCTTAGTAGTTAAAAAAAATGGTGAAAAATCCATGTTTGATAGAGATAAAATTGCTAAATCTGTTGAATTGGCATTAAGAAAAAGACCTGTAGATATTGATACTAAAGAAAAATTAATTTCAAAGATAGTCAGAGACCTTGAAGGTATGGGTGAAAATGAAGTCAGCACTAACACAATTGGTGAAATGGTAATGCAAGGTTTATATTCATTAGACAAAGTTGGCTATGTGAGATTTGCTTCTGTTTATAGAGATTTTAGAGAAACTAAAGATTTTGAGCAATTCCTAGAAAAAATAGATAAAAAATAAGATTTGTTAAGTGCAATTCATCAAAATTATTTACAAAGTGTAAATAATTTATCAATAAAAAATATTGGATTAACTGGGAAAAACCCTTCAGTGGCATGTCTGATTGTTGACTACTCTAAATCTCCAAAAGGAATTGTCTTAAGTTATGGTTTAACTTCAAAAAATGGCAGACCTCATGCAGAAATTAACGCCTTAAATAAATTACCTCAAAATAAAATAAATAATAAAACCGTTATGTATATTAGTTTAGAACCTTGTTTTAAAAATAATAGCTGTTGCGCAAAAGCAATTGCAAATGCTGGAATAAAAAAAGTTTTTATAAGTTCATTAGATCCAAACCCAAATATAAAAGGAAAGGGGATCAAATTTTTAAAGCAGCAAAATATCAAAGTAACTCATTCATCAAAATCTTTAGATAAATTTCAAAAAATTAATAAATATTTTTACACTCACCAAACATTAAATAGACCTTTTATTACTCTCAAAATTGCTATCTCCAAAAACGGTTTTAGTAAAAGCCCAACAATTAAGAATATAACCTCTGAACAAACTCAATATTTTATGCATCGGATGAGATTATCGCATGATGCTATAGCTGTCGGCATGAACACATTGTTGGATGATAGACCAAAATTAACTTGTAGATTACAGGGGGTTGAAAAAAACATACCAAAAATCATTTTCTCAAATAAAAAAAATAAAATTAAAAATTACTTATCACTATATGTTGATTACAAAAAATTATTAAATGAAGATTTTTCTTTATTTAGAAATTTACAATTTCAATCTATTCTAATCGAAGGCGGAATTAGAACTTTTAAATATTTTCTTAATTGTAATTTGTTTGATGAGATTATAGTCTGCCAATCAAATATGATTATAAAAAATTCTAGTAAAAAATACTTTTTATCAATGAAATCATTAAAAAATAATTTCAAATTAAAATCCTCTTATCAATATGGACAGGATACAATTTATAAATTTGTAAATAAATGTTTAGTGGAATAATTCAATCTCAAGGTAAAATTAAAAAACTATCCAGAGAAGAAAAATCTTTGGTAGTTGAAATTCATTCCTCTTTAAATGGATATAAGTTAGGTTCTTCAATATGCTGTTCAGGTATTTGTTTAACAGTTACATCAAAAAATAGAAATACCTTTAAAGCTGATATTTCATATGAAACTATGAATAAAACTAATGCTAAATATTGGAAAGTTGGAAAAAAAATAAACTTAGAAAAATCTTTAAAAGTCGGTGATGAAATTTCTGGTCATTTTGTTTTTGGTCATATTGATACTACTTGTTCTGTTGAAGAATTATATAAAGTTGGAAGTAGTTGGTTTTTATCCTTTAAATTTCCAAAAAATCTTAAAAAATTTATTGTCCAAAAAGGTTCTATTTCTCTAAATGGTATTTCACTTACAGTAAATGAAGTTAAGTCAAATAAATGTCATTGTATGATTATACCCCATACGTACAAATATACTGATATTCATACATATAAAAAAAATGAAATTTTAAATCTTGAAGTCGATATGCTAGCAAGATACGCTCACTCCTCAAAATCATAGGTTATTAAATTAATGTCAGATTTTACAAATATTGAAAATATTATTAACGATGCCCGCAATGGTAAGATGTATATTTTAGTTGATAGCGAGGATAGAGAGAATGAGGGTGATTTAATTATACCTGCATCTCTTTGTAAGCCAGAACACATCAACTTTATGGCGACATATGGAAGAGGTTTAATTTGTTTATCTATATCTGAGACAAGAGCAGAAGAATTAAAGCTCCCATTGATGAATCCTGATAATTGGAAAAAAAAGACCACAGCATTTACTGTCTCAATAGAGTCTAGCACTAACATAACCACAGGTATTTCTGCATTTGATAGAGCAGAGACAGTAAAAGCTGCTATAAATCCAAATTTCAAATCAGGAGATATTGTAAGCCCTGGTCATGTATTTCCATTAATTGCTTGGGATGGTGGAGTATTAACCAGAGCAGGTCATACGGAAGCTGCTGTAGATATATCAAGATTAGCTGGATTAAATGATTCTGCAGTTATTTGTGAAATTATGAATGATGACGGCACTATGGCTAGGGTTCCAGACCTAATACCTTACGCAAAAAAACATTCTATTAATATCGGGACAATTCAAGATCTTATCGCATATAGAATTAAAAATGATTTACTCATAAAAAAAATTCCTGAAAAGCAACACCAGATTAAAAATATTTATTCAGATATTTTTGAGTTTAATGTTTTTGAGAATACCATTGATGGATTACATCATGCAACATTACACCTAGGAGATTTATCTAAACAAGATAGCGTGATGACAAGAGTTCATCCTGTTCAGGGTTTCGATGACATAATTATGAATTTTAATAATCCAAAAACAAAAGACTTACATGCCTCAATTGAAAAAATAAAATCTCATGGATCTGGAATTATAGTTCTAATTAATAATCCTATATTAGGCGATCTGGGGAAGTTATCAACTGATGAAAAGGTAAAATATTATGGCCTAGGAGCCCAAATTCTTAAAAATTTCTCTATAAATAATATTTCTGTATTATCTAATTCACTAAGTGAGGATTTAGACCTTGGTATTTATGGATTAAGAGTAAATAAAATAGAGAGCCTATGAAAAAATTAAAAATTAAAATAGTAGTTGCTAATTATTATAAAGAAATAACTAATCCATTAACGCAATCCTGTATTGAGATTTTAGAAAAGAGTAAACTTAAATATGAAATTTTAACTGTTCCCGGTGTTTATGAAATTCCTCAATTGATAAAATGGAAAATTAAACCAAATAATTACAATTTATTTATTGCCCTAGGTTGTGTTATTAAGGGAGAGACATATCATTTTGAGGTTATATCTGACTCTGTTGGGAAAGCGCTTTTAGATATTGTAAATCAAAATAAAAATACACTTATATCGAATGGTATAATAAATGCATATAGCAAGTCTCAAGCATTAAAAAGATCTAAATCAAAAAATAAAGGAAATGAAGCTGCTAATGCTATGATTAAAATGATTGAATGCTTAATTTAAACAAAAACACGAGATTATTTTTCTTTCAATTTATATTTCAAAGAAATTATTCAACTGACTTTGAGTTAGATGAATTTATAAAACAAAACATAAAAAAAAGGCCTTTTAACAAAAAAAAATTACTTTCATTAAATGATAGCTTTAATTCTAATTTAGAAAAAATCAAAGAACTAATAGATTCTAAAATTATTGAAAAAACTAACAAAATAACAGTTTTCCTACTTTACGCCTTTTGCTCTGAATACTTTTTAGACAAAAAGAAAAAAAAGATATTAATGAGCGAATATATCAAGCTTTCCAAGGATTTTCTTACCCAAGAGGAGGTAAAATACTTCAATTATTTGTTAGATGATGCCTCAAAAAAAGCACCTTGAAAATAAAATTAAAATAGATTAACAACTTACCATGTCTCAAATACAGTTCTTGCAAATAGTAATATTTGCTGCAATAGCAGCGATTGCTTTCGGAATATTCACAACTAATAAAATTCTAAGCTTACCTAAAGGCACTAAAAGAATGATAACAATTTCTAGTGCTATTCAAGAAGGAGCAAAAGCTTACCTTAACCGTCAATACACAACTATATCAATTGTTGGTATTGTAATATTTTTAGCTTTCTTTTTAATACCGTTTAAACACATCTATGATGTTCCCGTAGGGTTTCTTATTGGTGCAGTTTTATCAGGCCTTGCTGGTTATATCGGTATGAACGTCTCTGTTAGAGCAAATGTGATAACAGCTCAAGCAGCAAGTTCCTCTTTAAAAAAAGGCCTTTATGTTGCTTTCAACGCTGGGGCAGTCACAGGATTGTTAGTTGTTGGTTTGGCTTTAGCAGGTATAGCAGGGTATTTTATGATACTGTATTTTGGATTTGAAAGAACAGGAAGAGAGCTTATAGAACCGTTAGTCGCTCTCGGTTTTGGATCTTCATTAATTTCTATATTTGCAAGATTGGGTGGGGGAATTTTTACAAAAGGAGCAGACGTTGGAGCTGATCTGGTTGGAAAAGTAGAAAAAAATATTCCTGAGGACGACCCAAGAAATCCAGCTGTGATAGCAGATAACGTAGGAGACAACGTTGGAGACTGCGCAGGTATGGCGGCAGACTTATTCGAAACTTATGTTGTCTCAATTGTAGCAACAATGGTTTTAGCTATTATCTTTCAAGGAACTGTAAGTGAGCTAACTATTTATCCGTTATTAATCGCAGGCTCCAGTATATTAGCATCTATAATTGGTTCAAAGTTTGTATCAATCTCTACTCCAAAATCTTCAATTATGGGAGCATTGTACAAAGGTTTTTTCATGACATTATTTATTTCTGTAATTTTATTTGCACTTATCACTCAATATTCAATTGGCTTTGATCAATTTTTCCAACTAGGAAATAAATGGTACAACGGAATGGATTTATTTCTTTGTGCGGTTTATGGATTAGTTATTACTTTAGCACTTGTTTTTATTACAGAATATTACACTAGTACTGAGTATAGACCTGTAAAAAGTGTTGCAGAAGCCTCTCAAACTGGTCATGCGACTAATATTATTCAGGGTCTTGCTATGGGTATGGAGTCAACAGCTATACCTGTCTTGATTATATGTGCAGGAATAGGTCTAACTTTTTCAACTGCTGGACTGTTTGGTATAGCAATCGCAGTTACATCAATGTTGGCTCTTGCTGGAATGGTGGTCGCTTTAGATGCTTACGGACCAGTCACAGATAACGCAGGAGGTATTGCCGAAATGTCAGGTTTGAATAAGAGAGTTAGAGAAAGAACAGATGCCTTGGATGCAGTTGGTAATACCACAAAAGCCGTTACAAAAGGTTACGCAATAGGCTCAGCTGGACTCGGTGCATTAGTTTTATTTGCTGCTTACACAGAAGATCTTAAATTTTTTAATCAAGAAACCGGAAATAATGCTTTTAATGTATCTTTTGACTTATCAGAACCTTACGTGATAATTGGCTTATTATTAGGTGGTCTACTCCCTTTCTTATTTAGCGCTCTTAGTATGACAGCAGTAGGAAGGGCAGCAGGCTCAGTTGTTTTAGAAGTCAGACAACAGTTTAAAGAAAAAAAAGGTATAATGTCTGGAAAAGAAAAACCTGATTACGGTAAGTGTGTAGACATCCTTACAAAAGCAGCCATTAAAGAGATGATCATCCCATCTCTATTACCTGTACTTTCACCAGTTATTATTTTCTTTGGTGTTTATTCATTGACAGGGAGTGTCAACACAGCCTTTCAAGCACTGGGTGCACTATTAATAGGAGTTATTATTACCGGTTTTTTTGTAGCAATTTCAATGACCGCAGGTGGTGGTGCTTGGGATAATGCAAAAAAATACATCGAAGATGGTAACTTAGGTGGAAAGGGAAGTGAAACTCACAAAGCCTCTGTAACCGGAGATACCGTTGGTGACCCATATAAAGATACAGCTGGACCAGCTGTAAATCCAATGATTAAAATAACAAATATTGTATCAATTCTATTACTATCAATAGTCGTTCATTTAAATATCATTTAATCGAATTCAATTTCTTCAACAGACCTTAAAATATTATCTTCAAATTTAAGTTTTAGGGTCTTGTTGTAAATAGTTTGCTTGAAAGCTGCAATTCCCTCTTTTTTATCTATTCTATAAATCCACAAATTTTCGGAGTTTTCTTTAACTAAAGGAGGGCCTATAATGGTCTTTATATCATCTTTTGAGTAATTAATTTTTTGATAATTTTCTTTAATTTCGTTAAAGCTATTTTCAGAAACTCCAGAAAAATAAACATCTTTTGAACAAGAAAATAAAATTAAAGCACAAGAAATAGCAATAAAATATTTATATATTTTTAAAATATTCACAATAAAAACAAATAAGGTATAAGTTTCCTTAAAGCAATAATAAACATGAATGACTAAATATCTTATAAACCTAGATCTTCACGGAGGAGACTTTGCTCCAAAGTCAGTTTTAGAGGGAGCGTTAATAGCTCAAACTAAAAACTCTTCTATCAACTTCAATCTACACTGTGATATACCTACTTATGAAAAATTTAAACCTACTTTTTCTGAATTATTTGCTAATTCTCAATGGATTGAATCTCAAAATTTTATATCTCCAGATATGAAGCCAAGTGACGCTTTAAAAAAGGATAATCGAAATAGTTCTATGTCTAATGCTATTTTAAATTTAAAAGAAAATAAAAATCAAATTTCTATTTCAGCAGGAAATACAGGGGCTATGATGGCCTATTCAACTGTATATCTGAGAACTATTGATAATATCTCACGACCAGCAATAGCCTCTCTATTCCCATCTGAAAATCATCCAGTTTGTTTTTTAGATTTAGGTGCAAATGCAGAATGTAACTCAGAAAATCTTCTAGATTTTGCGGTTATGGGAAGCACTTATTACAAAGTTTTATTTCCACAAATGGATACAAAGGTAGCACTTTTAAATATTGGATCAGAAGAGCTCAAAGGTAATAACTTAATTCAAGAGACTCATGAATTAATGAAAAATGATAAAAGAATTAATTACCACGGTTTTATAGAGGCAAATGAGATAACTTCTACAAATAATCATGTTATAGTCACAGATGGATTTTCTGGAAACATTGCGCTAAAAACAGCAGAAGGTGTATCTAAATTTATAACTGGCTCTCTAAAACAAAGTCTAACCACCTCCTCATTTTCAAAATTTCTATCTTTTCTTCTTAAAAAAAATTTTAAGAATTTTAAAAATTTAATCGATCCGAGGAATTACAATGGAGGGATGTTTATAGGAGTAAACGGTATAGTAATCAAAAGTCACGGAAATGCAGACTCACATGCATTTGCAAATGCAATAGATTTTGGTGTTAGATGTATAGACTTTGATTTATTAAATGAGATTAAGAAAAATGTCTCAAGATAAAGTTACTAGAGAAACAATAGCTAAACAGATATCTATCGAATTTGGTATAGCATACTCCTCAATTTACAAAAAAATTGATAGAATTCTTGAAATTTGGGGTAATGAGATTACAAATTCTGACTCATCAATAAGCAACATTGGCTCATTTAAAATCAAAAAAAAAAATGACAGGATAGGAAGAAATCCAAAAACGAAAGAAGAATATGTTATTAAATCAAGAAAAGTTATAAGCTTTAAAAAATCAAATAAATTAGTCTTATGACCAAAAATTTTTACAGTATTGATGATGTATCTCAATTAGTGGGAGAGCAGAAACATACTATAAGATTTTGGGAGAGTAGAATAAAAAAACTAAAAGTTATTAGAACTCAATCTGGACATAGATTGTATGATTATGAGAACTTACTTCTTTTAAAAAAAATAAAATACTTACTTGATGTTCAAAAATTGACACTTGATGGTGTCAATGATTATTTATCAAAATCAAAGCTTAAAATGAAATCGCTAGATGATAACATTCTTTCAGATTTGAAAGATTTATTAGGAATATTAAAAAAGTCTAGATAATCGGGGGTTAGCTCAGTCTGGTAGAGTGCGCGTCTGGGGGGCGTGAGGTCGCTGTTTCAAGTCCAGTACCCCCGACCATAAAAAAGAGAATAATGTTTAAAAAATCTATTTATTATCAATTTATGTAAAAAATTTATCTATAATTCTTGATTTTTTAATGATTTTACTTATATTCCCCCTATCGTGAAGACAACTACTTTAAAAAAATCTGAATTTCAAAAAGCATGGCATTTGCTTGATGCAACTGATATTTCTGTTGGAAGGCTTGCTTCAAGGGTAAGTTTAATTCTTAAAGGTAAAAACAAACCACAATATTCTCCTAATTTGCCAGTTGGAGATGGCGTAATAATTATTAACACAGATAAAGTAAAATTTTCAGGTAATAAAAATACTGAAAAAAAATATTACAAACACACCGGTCACCCTGGTGGAATTAAAGAAACTACACCAGACAAGTTAAAACAAAATAATAAATCTAACGATATAATTAAAAAAGCAATAAAAGGAATGCTTCCAAACTCTCCTTTGTTTAGGGACCTTATGAAAAATAATTTAAAACTTTATAAAGATGCTAAACATCCACATGAATCTCAAAATCCAAAAAACTTAGATTTTAAATCTATTAATAGGAAGAACGAAGTAAATGCCTGATCAAGTCTATAGCACCGGAAGACGTAAAGAGTCTATTGCAAGAGTTTGGATTGCTAATGGAACAGGAAATATTACAATTAACAAAAAAAATATCGATGATTATTTTCCTGATAAAGCTCTAAGAATGATAATCAACCAACCATTAGAAGTCGCAAAAAAATCAGACTCTGTAGATCTTAGAATAACAGTATTAGGTGGAGGTTTATCAGGTCAAGCTGGTGCAATAAAACATGGTCTCAGTAGAGCTTTAACAAAAATAGACCCAAACACCAAAGATGTTTTAAAAAAAAATGGTTTTTTAACAAGAGACTCTAGAACAGTAGAACGAAAAAAGTATGGTAGGCAAAAAGCTAGACGTAGTTTTCAGTTCTCTAAAAGATAATCTTTTATATATTTTTTCTTTTATTTTTTTATTAACAATTACAGTATCGTGTGAAAGATCATTTAAAGATTTTGATAAAAACTTACTAGAAAAGAAAAAAGAATTAGAGGAATTCAATGAAAAGAGTAATATTAGAAAAGAAGAAATTTTGAAATCTCAAAATGAACAAGATTAAGATAGCAATTTTAGGTTTAGGGGTCGTGGGCTCTCATGTGGTGAAGCTATTAGAAAAAAATTCATATTTTTTAGATGATACTAAATGTGAAATAGTTTCTATAGGTGCCAAAAATAAGAAAAAGAAAAGAATTATCAATATTAGTAAATACAAATGGGTAAGTGATTTTAAGAGTTTAAATCAATTTAAACCTGACTTAATCATTGAAACTATTGGGGGCACAGGAAAGTACATAAATGATCTTTATAAGTTTTGTTTAAAAAATAAAATATCTCTCGTCACTGCCAATAAGGCTCAATTAGCAGAAAAGTCTGATTTGTTTTTTGAGGGCTTTGATAAGTATAATTTATTTTTAGGCTTTGAGGCTGCTGTATTAGGCGCTGTACCCATAATAAGAACAATAGAGCAGAGTATTCACCCCTCAAAAATAAATTCAATTTATGGAATTTTTAATGGCACAACTAATTATATTATCTCACAAATGTATGAAAATAAGATTAGTTTCAAAGAAACATTAGAACAAGCTATTAAAAATGGATTTGCTGAACAAGACTCAAGTTCGGATTTATCTGGTAGAGATGCTATGCATAAACTTGTTTTACTCTCAAATATATCTTTTGGAAAAAAATTTAAATTCTCTGATATGTACTTCGATGGAATTGAAAATATTAAGCTAATAGATTTAGAGCAAGGTCTCAATCTTGGTTATAAATTAAAACTTGTTTCTATAACAGAGAGATATAAAGATAAGTTTTTTTCATCTGTAGCACCTTGTTTTGTGCCAGATTCAAGTTTGATTGCAAAAACTAATTTTGAAGAAAACGTTATTACTTTAGAAGGTGAAAATTTTTTAAAAACTAGCTTGGTTGGCAAAGGAGCAGGAGGCTATCCAACAGCTACTTCTATTATTTCTGATATAAAGAGATTTGTTAATTATTCTTCTAATAAAGGTGTTTTTATAAAAAAATACTCACAAATGTTGAAAGCAAAGTTTGTTAGTCAATCGCAAAGAATTAGACCATATTACTTAAGAATGTCTGTACTCAATAAAGTTGGTGTTCTTAAATCGATTGCCCAATTATTTTCTCAAAAATCAATTTCTATAAAATCCATAATTCAATTGAATACTACTAATGAAAAAGTTGTTCCTATAATTATTATATCTGATCCTGTTGTTTTAAAAAATATCACTCAAGTTGTAAATAATTTAAAGAAAACAAATTTTATTAAAAACGAGATATCAGTTATTAGGATAGAGGAAAATATTGGATAGAAATCTTGCAATTGAGTTAGTTCGAGTTTCTGAATTTGCAGCACTAGCTGCTTCTAAACATATTGGTAGAGGAAATGAAAAGGCAGCTGATCAGGCAGCTGTGGATGCAATGAGAAAGTGTCTAAATTCTCTTACAATATCTGGGACAGTAGTTATAGGTGAGGGTGAGAGAGATGAAGCACCCATGCTCTACATAGGTGAGAAAGTAGGTCAGGGTGGCCCTAATGTGGATATAGCTCTTGATCCTTTAGAGGGCACTACAATAACTGCAAAAGGTGGAGAGAACGCTATGGCTGTTATTGCGTTGGCTCAAGAAGGTGGTTTTTTAAATGCACCAGATGTCTATATGAGAAAAATTTCAGCTAAGGTTGAAAATGAAAATGTTGTATCTCTTAGCCAAGATCTTAGATCAAATATTAAAGCACTCGCAGAATATAAAAAAATTAATACTGAGGATTTAGTAATATGTGTTTTAGATCGTGAAAGACACAAAGATGATATTGAAATAATAAGATCTGCAGGTGCTAGAATAAAAATTATTGGTGATGGAGATGTCAGTGCTGTCATTTCCTCTGTCATAGATAGTAGTAACATTGATATGTATTACGGTATAGGTGGCGCTCCAGAAGGTGTGCTAGCCGCCGCTGCTTTACAATGTGTTGGAGGATATTTAGAGGGACAGCTTATTTTTTATAATGACCAAGAAACTGATAGAGCGAAAAAAACTGGCATTACAAATTTAGATAAAATTTATAAGCTTAACGATCTAGCTAAAGGAGATGTTATGTTTTCAGCTACAGGTGTAACTGATGGTACTATGCTTCGTGGAATTAACATAAACAAGAATTTTGCTACAACACACTCTATTGTGATGCGCTCCAAAACAGGAACTATTAGAGAGATTGATGGAAAACACAACTTTGACATCAAACAACTTGACTACTGATAAGAGTTTTAACGGTACTATTTGGAGACCATTAAATTCAGATTTAAATGATGAATTAGTTTTTGAAGTTGCTCAAAAGAACAATATATCTATTAATCTTTCAAAATTATTAATTAATCGTAAAATTAGTAAGATACCAAATTTTTTAAATTCAAAATTAAAAGATAACATATCTTTTAATGAAATTTTAAAATTAAATAATTTAAAAAAAATCATTTCATTTTTTAATAAAATAAAAAGTGATAAAAAAATTTCTATATTCTCAGACTATGATGTAGATGGAGCCTGTGCTGCATCAATTTTCAAAAAATATCTCACTCAATTTGACATTGAGGTTTTTGTTTATATACCAAATAGATTAAATGAAGGGTATGGATTAAGCACACCTGCCTGTAACAAATTACTAGAATTTAGCTCGAATATTTTGGTTTTAGATTGTGGTAGCAATAATCTTGATGAACAGAAGTATATTAACGCCCAAGGTGCAGAGCTTCTTGTAATTGATCATCATGAATGCGATCATTATTTTAATGAGTCAATTGTTATAAATCCTAAAACACCGCAGGATAAATCTAATCTTGATGATTTATGTGCAACAGCTCTATCATTTTTAGTTATCGTTTTTTTAAACAATGAGGAGATATTCGAGAAAAAAGACGTATTACAATATTTAGATCTTGTCTCCCTTGCTACTATCTGTGACCTAGTTCCTTTAAATAATATAAATAGAACATTTGTAAAACAAGGATTGAGACTAATTAATTCTGAAAACAATAATAAAGGTATTCAAACTCTTATTAATCTTTCAAAGATAAAACAAAAAATATCAGAATATCATCTTGGATACATTATAGGCCCTAGAATTAACGCTGGAGGAAGGATGGGAGAGTCTTTACTTGCTTATAAGCTTTTATCTTCAGAAAATATGCATCAAGCTGTTCAGTTCGCACAAATTATTGAGCTACATAACCAAAACAGACAAAAAATTCAATCTAAAATCGTTAAAGAAATAGATATCAACATTAATAACAATTTAAATATAAATTTTTTCTATGATGAGAAATGGCATATAGGCGTTGTAGGAATTATAGCTGGAAGATTAATGCGTATTAATAATCGTCCATCATTTGTAATGACTCAGTCAAATGATTTGGTTGTTGGGTCAGGTAGATCGCAGGGTGAAAAAAATATCGGATTATTGATGATGCAAGCTACAGAAAAAGGTATTTTGATTAAAGGTGGAGGTCACCATAAAGCTTGTGGTTTTACTTTAAAAAAAGAAAATGTTGATGAATTTAAAAACTTTTTAATTGAAGAGACAAATAACTTGGAAATTTTAAATGAAAAGTCTTATGACTCTTTAATTGATGTTAATGTGATCAATAATAATCTTTTAAGTGACCTTGAGTCTTTAAGTCCTTTCGGCCAACAAAATGCTGAGCCGATATTTAAAATTGAAAATGCTAAAATTGAAATATTACAAATTTTTAAAGATAAGCATGCCAAATTAAAAGTATCTGATAATCTTGGCTTTTCATGTGAAGGCATGTTCTTCGATATTTCATCGAAAGAATTAAAAAATTATTTATCAAACAAACCTGAGTTTAATTGCTATTTTAAGGTAAAAAAAGATACTTATAGTGAAAAAACTATAATTCATCTTGAAGATATTCATTGATTGATTTTTTAGTAAATCTAGCTATTTTGTTTGTTTTAAACACCGATGTCTCCTTCGTCTAGCGGTTAGGACATCACCCTTTCACGGTGAAGACACGGGTTCGATTCCCGTAGGAGATGCCAAAATATTGACTTTTTTTATTTCACTTTGTGAAATTTTAATAAATATTGTTTTAAAGCAATCCATAAGGTCATTATTTGTATAGAAAGGATATAGAATAAATTATGCCAGGTAAAATTTCACTTTTCGTGCCAGGACCTACAAACATGCCAGATAGGGTAAGGCAGGCGATGGATATTTCAAACGAGGACCATCGTGCACCCGGTATGGATAAATTTTGGCACCCACTATTAAACGATTTAAAAAAAGTTTTTGAGACGACATCTGCACAACCAATTATATTTCCTGGTACAGGCTCAAGTGGATGGGAAGCAGCACTTACAAATTTATTAAGTAAAGGAGATAAAGTTTTATCAGCTAGATTTGGACATTTTTCACACCTTTGGATAGAAATGTGTAAAAAACTACACATTGAAGTTGAGGAAGTTGATTTAGAGTGGGGTTCTGGGACACCTCATGACGAATTTGAAAAAATATTATCAGAAGATAAGGATCATAAAATTAAAGCAGTTCTTGTAACTCACAATGAAACCTCCACAGGGGTTACAAATGATGTTAAAGCAACAAGAGACCTTTTAAATAATCTTAATCATCCTGCTTTACTATTTGTTGATGGTGTAAGCTCAATAGGCTCAATCAAATTTGAAATGGACGCATGGGGAGTTGATGTTGCAGTTTCAGGCTCTCAAAAAGGATTTATGTTACCTGCTGGTTTAGCTATATCTTGTGTAAGCCAAAAAGCTTTAGAAATTGCAAAAACATCTAACTTACCCAGAGCTTACTATGATTATCATGATATGCTTAAAATAAATGAAACAGGCTATTGGCCTTATACTAATCCAATGCCACTTCTAAGAGGACTTAGAGAGGCGCTTAATATGATGATGGAAGAGGGAATTGATAATATTTATGCACGTCATAAATTTCTAGCACAAGCTGTTCAAAAAGCATCTAGTGCATGGGGTCTTAAACTTTGTGCAAAAGATCCCTCACTTTATTCAAATACTGTTACAGCAATAATGGTACCAGAGGGAATTGACTCTACTGATGTAGTTAAAACAGCATACAACAAGTATAATACCTCATTTGGAGGAGGGCTTAACAAAGTAGCTGGAAAATTGTTTAGAATAGGCCATCTTGGAGATTTAAATAGCACTATGATTTTAGGTGCAATCTCTACTGCAGAATTAGCCATGTACGATGTGGGAATAAAATTTGAACTTGGAAGTGGTGTTGCTGCTGCCATCAAACATTTAAAGGCTTAAATGAAAATTTGTATTTACGGCGCAGGAGCTATTGGTGGCTATCTGGGAGCAAAACTTACTGAGATAGGTGCAGATGTAACTTTAATTGCTAGAGGGCCTCATTATCAGGCTATCAAGCAAGATGGACTGAGATTAAGGAAAGATGGCAAAGAACTAGTTGTGTATCCAAAGTGTGTAGACACAGCGGAAAAAGCTGGAAAGCAAGATTATATTTTTGTGACTCTAAAAGCTCATTCAGTTCCTGGTTGTCTTGATGCATTTGAAGTTCTTATGAAAGATGACACTTCATTTGTTTGGGGTGTGAATGGTATCCCATGGTGGTATTTCTACAATCACACTAATCCTGATTTCAAAGATAAAAAAGTTACTTCAGTTGATCCAGATGGAAGTCAATGGGATCGAATTGGCCCTGAAAAAATCATCGGCTGTATAGTTAATCCCGCATCAGAAGTTATCAAACCTGGTGTCATTCAGCACTTAGAGGGAGATAAGTTTCAACTAGGAGAAATTAATGGAGAGGAAACAGATAGAATTAAAAATCTTTCTGAGACTTTAGAGAAAGCAGGCTTTCAAGCACCTGTTAGACCTAATATTAAAGGTGACATTTGGTTAAAACTTTTTGGTAATCTTTCTCTTAATCCGATAAGTGCACTTACAACATCTACACTTGTCAAAATTTGTAGCAACGACGAAGTCAGAGCTGTCATAAAAAATATGATGAATGAAGCTCATGCAATTTCTCAAAATTTAGGAATAGACAAGCCTTTTGATGTTGAGAGAAGAATTGATGCAGCTAAAGCAGTTGGCGAACATAAAACATCTATGCTCCAAGATTTAGAACGCGATAGACCTATGGAGATTGACGCTTTAATTACTTCAGTTCAAGAGCTTGGAAAAATTACAAATGTTCCCACCCCAACAATTGATACTGTTCTTGCTTTAACAAAACTTAGAGCTAAAGAAGCTAAATTATATTAGTTTAAAGCCTCTTTGATTGTCTCGCCTAGCTTTGCTGGTGATTTGGATATATGAACTCCTGCTTCCTCTAAAGCACTAAACTTTGACTCTGCAGTGCCTTTTCCACCAGAAATAATAGCACCTGCATGACCCATTCTTTTTCCAGCAGGAGCACTAGCACCAGCTATAAAAGAAGCAACTGGTTTTTTTATTTCAGATTTTTTAATAAATTCTGCAGCTTCCTCTTCAGCAGTCCCACCAATCTCTCCGATCATTATGATACCTTCAGTTTCGGGATCTTTTAAAAAAAGATCAAGGCAATCTATAAAGTTTGTTCCATTGATAGGATCTCCGCCAATACCAATACAAGTCGATTGACCCAGACCTACAGCTGAAGTTTGTGCTACTGCTTCATATGTTAATGTGCCAGATCTACTAACAACTCCTATTTTTCCTTTTTGGTGAATATGACCTGGCATAATGCCTATTTTGCATTCATCAGGTGTAATTATTCCAGGGCAGTTAGGCCCAATTAAACGCGATTTTGATTTTTCTAATTTTCTTTTTACTTGCATCATATCAAGAACTGGAACTCCTTCAGTTATACAAACAATTAGTTCCATTTCTGCATCAATCGCTTCAATAATAGCACCAGCTGCAAAAGGAGGTGGAACGTATATTACAGTTGCATTTGCATCTGTGTTGTCTTTTGCCTCTTTAACACTATTAAACACAGGAAGTCCTAAATGCTCTTGACCACCTTTCTTTGGTGTCACCCCACCAACCATTTGAGTTCCATATTTTATAGCTTGTTCTGAGTGAAATGTGCCTTGAGAACCAGTAAAACCCTGGCAAATAACTTTTGTATTTTTATTAATTAATACTGACATAATTTCTCCTTTAGTTTAAAGCCCTAACTGCCTTTTGAGCTGCATCTTCTAAATTATCTGCCGAAATAATTGAGAGCCCAGATTTGTTTAAAATTTCTTTTCCTAAGTCAACATTGGTTCCTTCTAATCTTACTACCAATGGAACTTGAATAGATAGCTCTTTAGCTGCAGCTACCACACCCTCAGCGATAATGTCACATTTCATAATGCCACCAAAAATATTTACCAAAATAGCTTTTACATTTGGATCTTGCAGAATTATAGAAAAAGCTTTTGCCACTCTCTCTTTTGTAGCTCCTCCTCCTACATCTAAAAAATTTGCAGGACTGCCACCATGTAATTTTATTATATCCATTGTACCCATCGCAAGACCAGCTCCATTTACCATGCATCCAATTTGACCATCTAATTTGACGTAGTTAAGCTCATGTTTTGAAGCCTCAATCTCTGCAGGGTCCTCTTCAGTTTCGTCTCTCATTGAAGCTACATCTTTATGTTTATAAAGTGCATTATCGTCTATCGATACTTTCGCATCTAAAGCCAAAAAATTACCCTCACCAGTTAATACAAAAGGATTAACTTCTACTAAAGAGGCATCTGAAGACAAAAAGCTATTGTAAATTTTTTGAATTTGATCACAAAAATCATTTGATAGGTTTTGATCTATATTAAGTCCTTCAGTTAATTTATTTAAACTATTTTGGTCAATAATACTGTCCCCAGGGACATTAACAGTAATAATTTTTTCAGGTTGCTTTTCTGCTACCTCCTCAATTTCCATGCCACCCTCAGTAGAGGCTATAATTGAAATTGAAGATGAGGCTCTATCCACGAGCATACTTAGATAGTACTCTTTTTTGATATCGCACCCTTCCTCAATATAAAGTCTATTTACCTGTTTTCCTCTTGGACCAGTTTGTTTTGTAACTAAAGTTTTACCAAACATTTTTTTTGCATTGTCTTTGGCTTCATCTTTTGAGAAGCAAACTCTCACACCGCCTTTGTCATCACCACTATCAGTAAATTTTCCCGCGCCTCTTCCACCTGCATGAATTTGAGACTTCACAACCATAACGGGTGTTTGGATAGAGTCTACAGCAGTTTCTATATCGCTATCATCTAATACTGGGTAGCCATTTAAAACTCTAACGTTATTATTTTTTAATAATATTTTCGCTTGGTATTCGTGCAGATTCATTTTTTTTCTCCTTTTATGCTTAAAACTATTTTTCCTATATGGTCAGATTTTTCCATAACCTCATGTGCTTTATTTACATCACTCATATTAAAAGTTTCAAAAATCGTTGGTTTATATTTATCATTCTCTATCAAAGGCCATATTTCTTTGACAACCTGATCAACAATATTTCCCTTTTCAGAAGGAGATCTTGATCTTAATGTTGATCCAGATATTTTTAATTGTTTATTCATTATATGTAAAAGATTAGTTTCTGCTTTAATCCCACCGAGAGCAGCAATATAAGTAAGTCTTCCTTTAAAGTTTAATATTTTTAAATTTTTTTTTAAGTAATCTCCTCCAACCATATCTAATATTACATCAACCTTTAATTTTTTCTGATTAAAATATTCTTCAAAATCTCTATCTTTGTAGTTAATAGCATCAGTGGCTCCTAATTCTATACAACTCTTACATTTCCCACTCGTACCAGCTGTTACAAAAATATTTTTTGTATAATTTTTAAGAATTGAAATAGCAGTTGTGCCGATACCACTACTTCCACCATGTATCAAAATCGCCTCATCTCTTTGAAATTGAGATACATTGAAAATATTCTCAAAAACAGTGAGTGTAGTTTCTGGTAAGCAGCCAGCTTCATGTAAATTTAAATTTTTTGGTAATGGCATTACTTGTTTTTCATTAACATTTACGTACTCCGCATATCCACCGCCTCCAAGAATTGCACAAACTTGGTCTCCTAAACTAAAGTTTTTTACTGACTTTCCTAATTTGGTAACTATTCCGGAACACTCTAATCCAATAATTTCACTCTCACCTGAGGGTGGTGGATAATGTCCGTTTTTTTGGAGAATATCTGCTCTATTTATTCCAGCGAAATGAATTTCAATTTGGATTTGTTCATCAAGAGGGTCAGCGATCTCTTTTTCATCTAGAAACAAACTTCCATCTTTATAATTTATAAACTTCAATTTAACTGCCTGTGGTATTTTGTATACATTATACAATTAAATAACACAATCACTGTTGTAAAAGTTAGGAAAATCAATACTAAAACAAGGTTTTTTTCCAATTTTAAATTAAATCCTAAATTAAGAATATATTTTTAATATTCTCTTAAATAGTTTATTGTACTGCTTAACCTATAGGAGGAAACAATATGTCAATAATCAAAAAATTAGCATTAGTTATTGTTTCACTTTCACTTGTCGCTGTTAGTTCAGTGTCTTCTGCGAAGCCTTTTAGTCCGAAGAAGCCTATTGAGCTTATTATCCCAGCTGGTCAAGGTGGTGGAGCTGACGAAATTGCTAGATTAGTTCAAGGTGTTATCGAGAAAAACGATTACGCATCTAAGCCAGTGATTCCAATTAATAAAAAAGGTGGTTCTGGTGGTGAAGCTATGACTTATGTTAAGAAAAAAGCTGGTGATGAGCACACACTTATCATTACTCTTAACAATGTTCTAACTACACCTGTTAACCAGCCTGAGTTAGGAATTGACTTCTTTAATGACTTCACACCATTAGCAAGACTTATTACAGATACATTCTTAGTATGGATTGCAACTGAAGGTAAAAATACTCAAGGTGTAGAAACATTTGATGACTTCATCGCACTTGCTAAAGGCAATGGTCTAGTAATGGGTGGTACAGGAAGTATGTCAGAAGACGAATTACTTCTTGGTATGATGAGAGGTCAGTTTGGATTTGATGCAAAGTACGTACCATATGACGGTGGTGGTGCTGTTGCAAAAGGTCTAGTTGGCGGCGAGTCAGATTTCACATTAAACAACCCTTCTGAGCAGATGGGATTCTATCAATCAGGTGACTCAAAAGCATTAGTTATGATGACTCCTGAGAGAAATCCTGCTTTCCCAGATGTACCATCTTCATATGAATTAGGTTATCCTGATCTTGAATACTATATGATGAGAGCATTTATGGCTCCAGCTGGTATTGATGCAGAGGTAGAGAAGTACTACACAGGACTTCTTCACACTGTTTATCATGATAACGAGTTCCAAACTTTCAACATCGACGATGGAAAGTTAATGAGCTGGTTAGAGGGTTTTGGTCTTAAAGATTTCTTAGCAATCGAATATGCTAAGCACGGTGAGATCATTAAAAACTTTAACTAATATTTAAATTAAGAGTGATATGAGCGTAACAAACAAAATAACTGTCAAAAGAGCAGAAATTGCAGTGGCCGTTATTTTAGCGTTATGCTCAATCGCTCTGATGATTAAAAGTGCTGAGAATAGAATTACATGGAACGCAGAAGAAAACATGGGTGCGGGATTTCTTCCTTTTTACCTTTCTCTTGGCATGCTTATTTGTACTGTCCTTACCATAATTAAATTCGTTCTAAAAAGGTCACCACAATCTAAAGATGACTCGCCTTTTATTGAGGCTGAAGCATTCAAATATATTGCAGTAACAATTATTTCATTAGTTATTTTAGTTTTAGCAATAGGCTATTTGGGAATTTACTTTTCACTTATCTTTTTTTTAGCTTTTTATCTTAGATATTTTAGTTCTAAAAGTATCCTATTTATATCTGTATTCTCTTTAATCACACCAGTTTTAACCTTTTTATTTTTTGAATGGCTTTTAAAAATACCTTTACCTCAAGGTATTTCAGAGCCCTTATTTTATCCAGTATACGATTTTATGTATTCATAATGAGATTGGTAAAGTAAAGACATAAAAGATGGATGTATTTATACTTCTTTTAGAGGGAATTTTTGTATCCTTTGAACCCTTAAACCTTGGTCTTTTAATATTTGGCTGTCTAATTGGTTTATTTGTGGGTGCAATGCCTGGTCTTGGTTCAGTTAATGGTGTTGCAATACTTATTCCAATTACATTTATTATACCACCCACTGCAGCAATAATATTTTTAGCAGCTGTCTATTACGGTGCTATGTATGGAGGTGCCATAAGTTCCGTTATGCTAGGCATACCTGGAGCTTCTACTGCAGTAGCTACAGTTTTTGATGGAAGACCCTTAGCTGTTAAGGGAGAAGCTATGACAGCTTTAACTGCAGCAGCAGTAGGTTCCTTCGTTGGTGGAACTGTATCTGTTATTTTATTTACTTTATTTGCACCACCTCTGGCTGAGGTAGCGCTAAGATTTAATGCGCCTGAAACCTTTGCATTAATGGTAATGGCCTTTGCAACATTTGTAGGCTTAGGTGGAGATGACGTTCCAAAAACTATTTTTTCTATATTAATTGGATTAGCTTTATCAACTATAGGCTTAGATCTAATTACAGGAAAACCAAGATTAATTTTCTTTAATATCCCTGGATTTCTTCATGGAATTAATTTCCTTGTACTTGCTATCGGAATTTATGGAATTGGAGAGATGCTTTGGACCCTTGAAGAAACAAAAGGTAAAGTTCAAATGTCAAAATTATCAGTCAACATGAAGGAAGTTGGAAGAGCATTTGGCGCTCTTAAAAAAACTATAATGGCAATGAACATTGGTTCTTTTCTAGGTTTCTTTGTGGGAATTCTCCCTGCGGCAGGTGCCACACCGGCATCACTTATGTCATATGGAATTACAAAACAATTATCAAAAAATTCAAAAGAATTTGGTTCAGGTGTCCCAGCTGGAGTTGTTGCTCCAGAATGTGCAAATAATTCTGCTAGCACTGGAAGTATGCTTCCTATGTTAACATTAGGTATTCCAGGGTCACCTACAACTGCTATTTTACTTGGGGGCATGATTTTATGGGGACTTACACCAGGTCCTCTTTTATTCACTCAAGAGCCCGAGTTTGTTTGGGGCTTAATTGGTAGTCTTTATATCGCTAACTTCTTTACACTGGTTTTAAATATTGCGTTAATTCCAGCTTTTTTAATGGTATTAAGGATACCATTTGCCATCTTGGCCCCGGTTATTTTTGTTCTTTGTGTAACAGGTGGTTATGCACCTACACAAAGCCTTCACGACGTATGGTTAATGTTGCTATTCGGTTTTGCCGGATATATTTTGAGAAAATTAGATTACCCTGTGGCACCAGCTGTTTTATCTATTGTTCTTGGTCCATTAGCTGAAAAAGCTTTAAGACAGTCTCTAATTTTATCTGATGGTAGTATGGGAATATTTTTTGATATGGCAGAAAAACCTATTGCTGCAATCATAATGTATATTGCAATTGTGCTTTTAATTATGCCAGCATTTGGCCCTCTTTATAGAAAATTTTTTAAAAAAGCACAGACTACATAAATGATCCAAAAAATAGGACCGGTAAACCTAAAAGGTAAGGTATACGACTCACTAAAAAAATATATTTTGTCACTTAATATATATTTAAAACAAAGTGATTTTCATCTAGATGAAAGACAATTATCTGAAAAGCTAGGAGTTAGTCGGACACCTATTCGAGAAGCTGTTGCTAAATTAGAGCAAGAGGGAATTGTTAAAACAGTTCCAAGAAGAGGCGTATTTGTGCACAGAAAATCAAAAAAAGAATTGATTGATATTGTAACTGTATGGGCAGGTCTCGAGGGTTATGCAGCTCATTTAATTATTGCTAATTCTACTAAAGATGAGATTGAAAGTTTAAATAAGTATTGTCATTACTCAAAAGAGAACGTTTTGTCTGAACTTGATAACTACTCGAATGATAATATTAAATTTCATAATCAAATTATGAAATTAACTAAAGTAAAATTAATGGGAGAAATTTTAGAGTCACAGTTAATTCATTTACAATACTTGAGGAAAAAATTTGTAATAGAGTCACATAGAGCTGTCAAATCTATTGATGAACACAATGACATTGTTAGATCTCTTGTCGCAGGCCAGGGATCAAAAGCAGAAAAACTTCTTAAAAATCACGCACTTACTTTAGTTGATAAGATACAAGAAAGCATTAATTCATAAGGCAAAATTCTTTGCAAGACCTCTAAATCTGGTATACATTATACCACCAGGGAGAGGTTAAAAATGTCTACAGGATCTAACGAACAAATGATAACTGGCGGTGAGCTGGTTGCTAAAGCCCTTAAAGCAGAAGGAGTTGAGGTTATTTACACTTTATGTGGGGGACACATTATTGATATTTACAATGGATGTCTAAACGAAGGAATTAAAATTATTGACGTACGTCATGAAGAAGTTGCCTCTCATGCAGCTGATGGTTATGCAAGAATGACAGGTAAACCTGGATGTGCAGTTGTAACCGCTGGACCAGGTACGACACATGCATTAACAGGAGTAGCAAATGCTTTTAGAGCTGAAATCCCGATGCTTTTAATTGGAGGACAAAGTTCACTTACACAACATAAAATGGGATCTTTACAAGATTTACCTCACGTAGACATGATGCAACCAATTACAAAATTTGCAGCAACTGTAATGTCAACCGAGAGATGTGCAGACATGGTATCAATGGCTTTTAGGGAAACCAGAAATGGATCTTTTGGTCCATCATTTTTAGAAATTCCAAGAGATATACTTGACTCTTCAATTCCAATGAGTAAAGCCGTCTTACCAGAAGCAGGAAAATATAGTGCCTCATCAAAAACATTAGCAGACCCTGTAGATGTACAAAAAGCTGCTGATATTATTTCTAATGCAGAGAGACCGTGCATACTTTTAGGTCAACAGGTTTGGACTTGCCAATCTACAAAAGATGCAATCGACTTTGTTAAAAATATGAATATACCTGCTTATTTAAATGGTGCTGCTAGAGGTTCAATGCCACCTGGAGACCCACATCACTTTCACAGAACTAGAAGAAATGCTTTTACCAAGTCAGATTGTATTATAATTGTTGGAACACCTTTTGATTTTAGAATGGGTTACGGTAAAAGATTAAATCCTAACGCAACTGTTATTCAAATTGATATGGACTATAGAACTGTTGGAAAAAATAGAGATATATCACTTGGTTTGGTTGGACACATAGGAACAACTCTAAAGGCTATCTCTGAAGCAGGAACAAAAAAAGATCGTTCAGATTGGTTTAATGAACTCCGATCTGGGGAAGAGGCAGCTTTAGAAAAATTGATGCCTACATTTACAACAGATAAATCTCCTATTAGCCCTTATAGAGTAGCTTGGGAACTCAACCAGTTTTTAAACGATGACACTATATACATAGGTGATGGAGGAGATGTTGTAACCATAAGTGCTCAAGCAGTTCAACCTAGAATGCCTGGTGCCTGGATGGACCCAGGGCCCCTTGGAACTTTAGGTGTCGGAGTACCATACGCGCTTGCAGCCAAATTAGCTGCACCTGAAAAAGAAATTCTTTTATATTGTGGTGATGGTGCTTTTTCAATGACTGGAATGGACTTCGAGGCTTTTGTCAGACACAAAGCCCCTGTTTTAACAGTTATTGGGAATAACTCTGCTCAAAACCAGATCAGATTTGGTCAAATTATGAAGTACGGTGAAGATAAAGGAAATGTTGGAAACATCTTGGGTGATGTTAACTTTGATGAGTTTGCAAAAATCTTTGGTGGTCATGGCGAAGCTGTTAGAGAAGCAAAAGAAATCCAACCTGCACTTCAAAGAGCAAGAGAGGCTGTTAAGTCAGGTATACCTGCAATCGTAAATATTTGGGTGGATAAAGAAGAATTTGCTCCTGGTACAAAAAACCAGACTATGTACAAATAAACTTTAGGAGGAAACCATGGAAGCTTTAAAAGGTGTCAAAATATTAGACATGACACACGTCCAGTCCGGACCAACTTGCACACAATTACTAGCTTGGTTTGGTGCAGATGTCGTAAAAGTTGAAAGACCAGGAGTGGGTGATGCTACAAGAGGTCAGCTAAGAGACGTTCCTGATGCAGACAGTTTGTACTTTACCATGCTAAACTCAAATAAAAGAAGTATAACATTAAACCCAAAGAAACCAGAGGGTTCAAAAATATTTACAAAGTTAATCCAAGAGTGTGATGTGATGGTAGAAAATTTTGCTCCTGGTGCTTTAGATAGAATGGGCTTTTCATGGGAAAAAATTCAAGAAATAAATCCAAGAATGATTTATGCGTCTGTTAAAGGTTTTGGTCCAGGAAAATATGAAGATTGTAAAGTTTATGAGAATGTTGCTCAGTGCGCAGGTGGATCTGCTTCAACAACAGGCATGCTTGGAGAAGTTCCTTTAGTCACCGGTGCACAAATAGGAGATAGTGGAACAGGACTACATTTAGCATTGGGTATAGTTACTGCTTTATTCCATAGAGAAAAGTCAGGAAAGGGACAAAGAGTATCTGCCGCAATGCAAGATGGAGTTTTAAATCTTTGCAGAGTTAAACTTCGTGACCAACAGAGACTTTCAAGAGGGCCTTTAAAAGAATACTCTCAATTCGGAGAAGACATTCCTTTTGGTGACTCTACGCCTCGCGCAGGTAACGATTCAGGTGGTGGTCAGCCAGGAAGAATTCTAAAATGTAAAGGTTGGGAAAAGGATCCTAATGCATATACATATTTTATTACCCAGGCGGCTGTTTGGGAAAAAGTATGTGATGTTATTGGTAAACCCGAATGGAAAGAGGATGAAAATTACTCAACTCCTGCTAAAAGACTACCAAGGTTAAACGAAATATTTGATACAATTGAGTCATGGACAATGACCAAGACTAAATTTGAGGTAATGGATATATGTAACCCTTTAGATATACCAGTTGGTCCAATATTATCTCTAAAAGAATTAGCTGAAGATCAAGGTCTGAGAGACACTAATACTATAGTTGAAGTCGATCACCCTGAACGAGGGAAATATTTGACTGTTGGTAATCCGATTAAGTTATCTGACTCCCCAGCAAAAGTTGAAAGATCTCCACTTCTCGGAGAGCATACTGATGAGATATTAAAAGAATTTTGTCAGATGAGTGACGATGAAATTAAAGCTGTAAGAGAGGCCGGAGCAGTATAAGATATATTTTAATTTAAGGAGCAATAATGAAAATAATTTTAATGGGGCAACAGGCATTTGGAAAAAGTGCTTTAGAAAAATTTCATACAGAAACAGACCATGAAGTAGTAGCAGTATATTGTGCACCTGACAAAGAGGGTAAACCAGTCGATCCTGTTAAAGAATACGCTCAAAGTGTTAGTTTGCCTGTTTACCAACCCTCAAATTTTAAAGACCAAGAGGTACTAGACCAAATTAAGTCTCATGGTGCGGATTTATGTGTCATGGCTTATGTAATAATTTTTGTGCCTGAAGGAGCGAGAGATATTCCCACTCATGGATCTATTTGTTTTCACCCCTCACTACTTCCACTCCATAGAGGACCAAGTTCAATAAACTGGCCTATAATTGGTGGCTCCACAAAAACAGGTCTTTCAATTTTTTATCCAAATGATGGGCTAGATGAGGGTGAAATATTACTTCAAAAAGAAGTTGATATTGGTCCTGATGATACTTTAGGAGATGTTTATTTTAAAAAGATATTTCCATTAGGCCTTGAAGCATGTGTTGAAGCCGCAAATTTAATTGAGTCTGGTAATGCACCAAAGACACCTCAAGATGACTCTAAAGCAACATATGAGTCTTGGTGTAAAAAAAGTGATGCAAGAATTGATTGGAAAAAACCCGGAAACGAAATTTATAATTTAATAAGGGGTTGCAACCCTCAGCCTGGTGCATGGGCTGAATTCATGGGTGATGAGTATGTCTTTTATGACACTAAGTTTATTGACGAGCAAAGTGCTGAGCATTTTCCAGGTCAAATCATATCAATTAATGCTGAAAACGTCAGAATCGCAGTTAAAGGTGGATTTATTGAGGTATCAAGATTTAAATCAGACCAAGGTAAATTATTTGTTAAAGACATGAATACTGCAGTATTTACAGAGGGTGATTTATTCTCATAATAGCTTTTAGTGGCTAAACTTAATAAAGATTCACTTAAGACCTTATCATTTATAACTTATTTCATAATACTTTTTGTATTCTGGTTTATTTTATCTGGTTACCTTAAATCGCTTTTACTTTTTTTTGGACTAGTCAGTGTTCTTTTTGTTTTTTGGATGTCTTATAGAGCTAAAGCTCTCGAGGAAGACTCTCTTCCTTTAAAAATTATTCTTAGATTACCATTTTATTGGATTTGGTTATTTAAAGAAATTTTTAAATCTGGAATTACTACAACAGCTTTAATATGGAATGGTAAATACTCTCCACAACTAATAAGCGTAAAAGCATCTCAGAAGAATAGAACAGGTATTGCAAACTATGCAAACGCTATAACTCTTACTCCGGGTACAGTAACAATAGAAGTAGATAAAAAAACATTTCTAGTTCACGCATTAAGTAAGAAGCTATCAGAAGACTTGCAAACAGATGATATGAACAAAGTAATTACGGATTTAGATAAATGATTTTTTTTGCAACTTTAATTGTTCTGGGCGTCTCTGTAGCATTATGTTTAGTTCGAGCAATCAAAGGACCAACTCCTTTTGATAGAATATTATCTATATCAAGCATTGGAACTATTATAGCCATAGGTATCAGTGTTCATGGTTTTGCATTCGATAGACCTGATTTTGTCGATATTTCTTTGATGTATATACTTTTGAATTTTTTAGGCACCATTGCAATACTTAGGTATTACAAAATAAAAAGAAAAAAAAGTAATGTCGTATAATTATATCGAGTTAGTTTCTTTAGTCTTATTAGCTATTGGCTGCTTCTTCATTTTATCTGGTAGTCTAGGCCTTATAAAGTTACCCGATGTATTTAGTCGAATTCATGCTGCTGGTTTAATTGATACTCTAGGATCAGGTTTTATAGTCTTAGCTTTGATAGTTTATTCTGGTTTTAGTTTATTAAGTCTTAAACTTTTATTAATACCTTTATTTTTAATATTTACTAGCCCTGTAACAGGCCATGCAATAGCTCTATTTGCACATGAGTCGGGGTATAAGCCAAAGGGAAAAAATAAAAAATGAACTTTTTATTAATTAATTTTTTCTTAATTTCGCTTCTATTGGTAACAACCTTTTTTATTTTTAAAACCACGTCATTAATAAGTGTTGTTGCACTCACAGGCGCTTTTACTTTGTTATGCTCAGCTATATATGTGAATTTAGATGCGGTTGATGTAGCATTTACTGAAGCTGCAGTTGGTTCTGGTATATCAACAATTTTAATGGTAATGGCTGCTGCGAAATTACCAGAAGGAAAAAAAAATAAATTAATAAACTTATTTCCGAGTATCATTCTTGCAGTAGCGATATCACTTATATTGATTATTATAATTGCAAACCTCCCTTTATTAGGAGATCCTAATGCACCAATACATCTTCATGTAGTTCCAGAGTACTTAAAGGAAAGTAAAGATTTTTTTCATATACCAAATGTTGTTACTAATATTTTAGCAAGTTATAGAGGTTTTGATACTTTGGGAGAAACAATAGTAATATTTACCGCAGGCTTAGGTGTCATTGCTTTATTAACTAGCAACACTCTTAATCGTAAAACTAATTTTAAAAAAAATAAAAAAAATGAGAGATAAAATTTCATCTAGTCCAGTATTAAGCGTTGTTAGCAAAATTCTTTTTGCACCGATTATTATATTTGGGCTTTACGTTCAATTTCATGGTGACTATGGACCAGGCGGTGGATTTCAGGCTGGGGTAATAGTAGCGGCAGCATTTATATTGTATTCAATGATATTTGGGCTTTCAAAAGGAGAAACTTTAGTTCCAATAATGATCAATCGATATTTAATGTGCATAGGTGTTTTGTTATATGCAGGTGTCGGAATAGTTTCAATATTTCTTGATGGGATGTATTTAGATTACAATGTTTTGTCATCAGACCCATCAACTGGTCAACATATTGGTATTATATTAGTTGAGCTAGGAGTAGGCATTACAGTTGCAACTGTAATGATTGCTTTGTATCACTCTTTTGCTTCCTTTGGGGAAATTAATGAGTAATTTTATTTATTTTTGGAACCATTTTGCCTTTATTTTACTTATGGTTGGCGGATTATTTATAATCATCACAAGTCAAAACTATTTAAAAAAGGTAGTTGGCTTAGCAATTTTTCAAACTGCAGTTTTTGTATTTTTTGTATCACTCGCAAAAGTTTTAGATGGAACCGCCCCTATATTAACAAAAATGGCAAATGCCTATTCAAATCCATTGCCACACGTCTTAATACTGACCGCTATCGTCGTTGGAGTGGCCACTTCAGCGCTTGGATTAGCTTTAGTATTACAAATTTACAAGAACTACGAAACAATTGAAGAAAAAGAAATAGAGTCTTTGGAGCTAAAGTCAGATAAATAAATGTTTGATATATTTTTAGACGATGCTCCTGCATTGGTAGTAGTTTTACCTCTACTTATTTCTGCAATTATTGCATTTATGCCGTCAAAAATATGGCCTTGGATAATTTCAATCATCACTTTGTTGTTACATTTATTTTTATCTTTACATCTTCTTAAAGAAATTTCTGTTTCTGGTTTAATTATATATGAGTTTGGAAATTGGGAACCACCATGGGGTATTTCTTTTAAAATAGATGGGGTGAATATTGGACTTCAATTGTTATTTTCAATTTTTGTTTTGGTATCAACATTTTACTCAAGAAAAATCTTCTTGAATGAAATTGACTATAGGGACTCTGGAAAGGCGTATTCTTTGTGGTTATTGGCAGTTGGAAGCCTGAACGGGATTATTTTAACCAATGATATTTTCAATTTATTTGTCTTTTTAGAAATATCTGCATTAGCTTCTATTTCTTTAATTGCCTTAGGTGCAGGACAAAATAGAAAAGCATTACTCGCAGCTTTTAATTATCTAATTATCGGGGCGATCGGGGCTACATTTTATGTAATTGGGGTTGGCTTTGCCTACGCTATGACAGGTACGTTGAACATGAATGATCTTGTAATTCAACTGGCCCAATACTCCGATGGTCAGTTAGCTATCTTCGCAGGTATGTCATTCATGCTTATAGGTCTTATGGTAAAGGCTGCAATTTTTCCTGTCCATATTTGGTTACCACCTGCATATAGTTATGCTCCATCAGCTGTCTCAACACTTTTGGCTGCTTTAGCGACAAAAACAATTCTTTATTTTTTTGTGAGACTTTTGTACGAAGTATTCATAATTTATCCGAGCTATTTAAGTTTGTTTTTAGATTTTGTTTTATATCCTCTATCTTTACTCGCTATATTCATTGGGACTGTAATAGCCATCTATCAAGATGATATCAAAAAACTTTTGGCATTTTCCTCAATTGCGCAAATTGGTTACATCACACTGGCTTTTAGCCTTAAAGACCACAGTGGAGTAGCTTCGGGCTTTGTGCATATATTTAATCATGCTTTGATCAAAGGAGGGTTATTTATGGCTGTTGGTTACTTCGCTATTCTTTATAAGGATCGAGTAACCCTAAACAGTTTAAAAGGTTTTGGCTATAAATACCCCATAACTTCATTTGCTTTATTAATTTGTGGATTATCTTTAATTGGATTACCTCTAACAAATGGCTTCATTTCAAAATTATATTTATTTCAAGCTCTTTATACAAACCAGATGTATCTTTCAATCGCTTTAGTTGCGGTAAGCTCCGCATTAGCTGTTGTATATTTTTGGAAAATAGTGGAACAGATGTGGTTTTCAGAAATTAAATTTAAATCTGAAAAAGAAGATGCTTATATTTATTTACCAATATGGATAGTTACAATTTCAATTATTGTTTTTGGGATATATTCAACACCAATAATTGAATTTTCTAACTTGTCCGCAGACTATTTAATATCAGGTTATCAAAATTGAGTAATTCGTTTTTAATTATACTTGGTATTATCATCCCACTTTTTGCAGCATTATTTTCTTATGTCTGTAGATATAATAATAACTTAAGAGACTCTTTTGGTATAATTGGAGGTCTCATAACCTTTGTAATCAGTTTAAAAATTTTTCATGGAATACAAAATAATGAGGTATATCAAATAACTTTTTTTACACTTTTTGATGGGGTAGATTTTGCTTTTAAAGTATCAGCTCTTGGATCTATTTTTAGTTTAGTGGCATCTTCATTATGGATACTGGCATCTATCTACACTATTGGTTATATGAGGGGTGCTGGTGAAAAAAATCAAACAAGATTTGTAATTTTTTATTCAATCGCAATCCATGCTGCATTGGCAATAGCTTGGTCTGGAAATCTTCTAGTCTTATTTATTTTTTATGAAATATTAACTTTTTCAACTTTCCCTTTAGTTGGACATAAGCAAAACGCTGAATCGCAATCTGCAGGAAGGCTCTATTTGTCGATTTTAGTAGGTACCTCTTTAATATTTTTCTTACCAGCTATATTTTGGATTTGGCTTAAAACAGGGACTTTAGATTTTCAAGATGGGGGAATACTTATGAATAAATTCCCAGCAGAGTACCTATCTTTTCTAATAGCTATGCTTGTGTTTGGTATAGGTAAAGCAGCAATTATGCCTATTCATCGTTGGTTGCCTGCTGCAATGGTGGCGCCAACTCCAGTTTCTGCATTACTCCACGCCGTTGCTGTAGTAAAAGCTGGTGTATTTAGCTTTCTTGTGGTCGTTGTTTATATTGTTGGTCCAGACTTTTTACTTCAAACAAAAAGCTCTGACTGGTTAGTCTGGTTAGCATGTTTCACTATAATGGCTTCTAGTATCATAGCGATAACAAAAGATGACTTAAAAGCGAGATTAGCTTATTCTACTATAAGTCAACTTTCCTATATTATTTTGGGAGCAGCTTTGGCTTCATCTTTAGCTCTAAAAGGGGCATCTTTTCATATTATAACTCATGCTTTAGGTAAGATAACTCTATTCTTTTGTGCAGGTGCTATTTATGTAACTGCCCACATTAAAAAGGTAAGTGACCTAAAAGGTATGGGCTACAAATTACCGTTAATATTTTTTGCTTACACTTTAGGGGCTCTTTCTATTATTGGGGTTCCTCCCTTTATTGGTTCTTGGAGTAAATTTTATTTAATCATGGGCTCTATTGAGAGAGAATTTATAATCGTTGCAATAATCTTAGGTATTTCCTCATTGCTAAATATTTATTATCTTTTACAGCCTGTAGTAATAGGTTTCACCCAAAACTCTAAGAAAGAAATAAAATTAATTAAAGCCCCTTTAACTGTTTGGCCACCATTAATTACAGGTTTAGGCTGTTTTGTTTTCTTTTTTTATGCAAACTATTTTTTGAATAATATTAGTGGAGTAATAGTGAATTAAATGAAAAAAAATGATTTAAAGAGTATGGGTAAAAGCTTTACAAAGTACATACTTATAATCGGAGTACTTTTAATTCTTTTAGACTTTACTTTTCACAGACATGAATACTTTTCCTTTGCCGAGATATATGGCTTCCCAGCATTTTTCGGTTTTGTAAGTTTTGTTTTTATAGTCATGTTAGGAAAGTGGCTGAGGAAATTCTTAATGAGGAAGGAGGATTATTATGATCAGTAGTTTTATTCCCGGTTTAATTATGATAATTACTTCATTCTTATTGCCAACCATTCCTCAATACTTTAGACATCCTGCGATGTTATTATCGGTGGGTTTATCAGCTTTATCTTTATTTAATGGTTATGGAACTTTTTTAGAGTGGGACATACTTGGTTTAAATTTAATATTATATCAATCAGATAGTTTAACTCTTCCATTTGCTATTATTTTTCATATTGCAGCTATACTTGTAATAATTTTTAGCTGGCACAGTAAAAATTTAATGGAGCACATGGCGACACTAGCTTATGCAGGCTCTGCTATTGGTGCTCTCCACGCAGGAGATTTTTTTAGTTTATTTATTTGGTGGGAAGCAACAGCTCTTACTTCAGTCTTTATAGTTTTTGCTGGAAATACAAATGCAGCAAAAGATGCAGCTATGAGATATTTGATCATTCAAGTTTCTTCAGGTGTATTACTTTTAATTGGCGCATGTTTAATGCTATATCAAACAGGAAACCATAATTTAGCTGTTCTAGATTTAAAAACAAATTTTGGAATTTTTATATTTATTGCTTTTGGAATTAAGGCTGCATTTCCTCTTTTAAATGGTTGGCTACAAGACTCTTACCCTGAGTCTTCGGTTACTGGCACAGTGGCACTTTCTGCTTTTACAACAAAATTGGCAATTTATGCTTTAGCTAGAACTTTTCCAGGCACTGACTCACTGATTTGGATAGGTGCTATAATGACAGCTTTTCCTGTATTTTTTGCAGTCATAGAAAATGATTTAAGAAGAGTTTTGTCATTTAGTCTTAATAACCAATTAGGCTTTATGGTTGTTGGTATTGGTATTGGGACAGAACTTTCTCTTAATGGAACGGTAGCGCATGCGTTCGTTCATATAATTTATAAAGCTCTTTTGTTTATGAGTATGGGTGCTGTTTTATACAGAGCTGGAACAACAAAAGCTTCTGAATTAGGTGGCCTTTACAAATATATGCCATTCACAACAATATTTTGCATTATAGGGGCCATGTCTATTTCTGCATTTCCGTTGTTCAGCGGATTTGTCGCCAAATCTTTAATAATGTCCTCGCTTGGAGGTATGGGAATGGTTTTAATTTACTTTATTTTATTCTTTGCATCTGCAGGTGTTTTGGAGCACTCAGGGATAAAGATTCCTTACTTTGCTTTTTTTGCACACGAGAGGAAGAATAAAGTTAAAGAGGCTCCAATTAATATGCTCATTGCAATGGGCATCGCTGCTTTTTTATGTATTGCTATAGGTGTATTCCCAAAATATTTGTATCAAATACTTCCATACGCAGTTGAGTATCAGCCCTATACTTTAGAC
>CACKFO010000006.1 GCA_902599405.1 uncultured Alphaproteobacteria bacterium
TTTCTAATGATTTAATAAATAAAAATATCAAATGTTCACTTCCCAAAGTAATATCAAAAGGATCTTCTTTAAAGTACTTTGAATATAACCCTCATAGCCCAAATTTGGAAAAAGGTTTTGGTGGTATTATGGAACCTAAGGGTGAAAAGACATTAGATCCTGATATAATTATTGCATCATGCTCTGCATTTAATGAAAAAGGTTTTAGGGTAGGCTATGGAGGAGGTTTTTTTGATAGAACTATTGAAGAATTGAAAAAAAAAGGAAATTTAAAAACTATTTTAGCTGCTTTTGAAATTCAAAAAACCAACTATAATTTTCAGGAGAGTTTTGACCAAAAAGTAGATTATATTTGTTCAGAACAAAAAATCTATTCTTTATGAATTTTTTAGTTATAGGAGATGTTGTAGGAAGATCAGGTAGAACAGCTCTCAAAGAAAATTTAAAAAAGATACAAGATCAATTCAAAATTAGCTTTACAATAATTAATGCTGAAAACTCAGCTGGTGGTTATGGACTTACAGGAAAAATTTACGAAGAGCTTATAAGTTGGGGGGCTAATGCTATCACTTTAGGAAATCATGCTTGGAAACAAAAAGAGATCATAGAATATATGGATCAAAATCCAGATCATAATATTATCAGACCTTTAAATTTCGAAGTTGGATCTCCTGGTAGGGGGTTTAAAATTTTTACACATAAAAATGGAAAAAGAATATTGGTAAGCCAAGTTCATGGTCAAACATTCATTGACCTTCCCTTAAGTAACCCTTTTCATTCTATTGATACACAACTTTTATCTATAATTAATGACCATGAAATAGATTATTCATTTTTAGAGGTACATGCTGAGGTGACATCTGAAAAAAATGGTATAGCTCAGAATTATGACGGAAAATTTACAGCAATATATGGGACTCATGTTCATATTCCAACCTCAGATGCTAGAGTTTTAGAAAAAGGCACTTGTTTTCAAACTGATATTGGCATGACAGGAGATTATAATTCTGTTATTGGTATGAAAAAAGAAAACGCCATCAAAAGAATGAGAACTGGGTCAAACTCTCACAGACTGGAACCAGCAGAGGGATTGGCAACTATTTCTGGAGCGGTCATTACTACAAATGTGGGGGATAAAAATTCAATTCAATCTATTCAAATAGGTGGTGTTTTGGATAGTAATTTATTATCTTAGCTCATGGCAGGACATTCAAAATTTAAAAATATTCAATATCGTAAAGGTGCTCAGGACAAAAAAAGAGCAAAACAATTTGCAAAAATTGGAAGAGAAATTCAAATAGCCGTTAAGATTGGAGGAACCGACCCAGAGTCCAATCCAAGATTGAGACTAGCAATAACAAATGCTCGAAGTGTAAATATGCCAAAGGATAATGTAGATAGAGCTATTAATAAAAATAATTCTGAAGCTTCTGATTATTCAGAAGTTCGTTATGAGGGGTATGGTCCATTTGGAACAGCTTTTATAGTTGAGGCCTTAACAGATAATAAAAATAGAACAGCTTCAGAAATTAGATCTATTTTTTCAAAGAATGGGGGGAATTTGGGCGAGACTGGAAGTGTGAGCTTTAATTTTAACAAAGTAGGAGAAATACAAATCAAAAAAGAAATAGATGATGGTGCACTAGAGGATTTACTCGACCATGGTTTAGAGGATTACAATACAGATGACGATGTAACATATCTTTATTCATCTTTTGAGGAATTAGAATCTTTTGAGAAAATACTAGTAGATAAAAAGTTTGACATTGAAAGTGCAAATATTATTTGGAAGCCAAATTTAACTGTAAAAATTGAAAAAAAGGAAGATCTTGACAAGCTTATTAAATTAAATGAAGAGTTAGAGGATAACGATGATGTTCAAAATTGTTTTTCAAATCTTGATTTTGATAGTGAACTTTTAGAGGTTAATAATTAATAATGCCTGATAAAGCTTGGAAAAATAGGGAAAGACTTGTAGCAAAGTTTTTTGGAGGCATGAGAAATGCCCTTAGTGGGATTAATTCAAAAGTTACTCATTCAGATGTAATTCACGATAATTTATTCATTGAGTGTAAATTAAGAGCTAAACATACAGCTATTAAATTATGGGATTATACAAAATCTTTAGCAGACAAGGAAAAAAAGACCCCAGTCATTGCATTATGTGAAAAAAATAGACCTGGTTTTTGGATAATGGTACATTCAGATGATTTTGAGAAAGTCTCTAAAGAACTTAAAAACAAAAATATAATTGATGAAGAATAGTTTATGGAAGAAGTAGTCAACTTAGCATCCCTTGAAGGTTCGGTAGATTTCTCAATGATGGGAATGTTTCTGAAATCTGACTGGGTTGTAAAATTTGTAATAATATTGCTAGTGATTTTTTCAATTCAATCTTGGAAGACAATCATTCAAAAAATTTTGTTAATAAATAAACTTAAGAAAATATCAAAAAAATTTGAAAACCATTTTTGGTCTGGGGTATCTTTAGATGAACTATACAAACAAATTGACGAATTTGATCAAGAAAGTTTCTCAAATATATTTAGAAATATTATGAATGAATATGAAAAATCTTTAATTCAGAAAAATAAAATAGACTCAGCTTTTATTCAAAGACTTTATACCTCTCTTGATTTAAGTATTGCTGTTGAGGATACAAATTTAAATAAAGGATTGTCTTTTTTGGCATCCTCAGGATCTGTAGCACCTTTTATAGGATTATTTGGAACAGTTTGGGGAATCATGAATAGTTTTCAAGCTATAGCAATTGCTCAAAATACTAATCTCGCTGTAGTTGCACCCGGTATAGCAGAGGCTCTATTTGTAACTGCTTTGGGCCTTTTCGTTGCTATCCCCTCAACCGCTTACTACAACCTCATAACTTCTAAAATTGATAACTATTTGTCAGAGGCTGAGAGTTTTGGGAAGGACTTAGTAAATATAATTTCACGCCAAGTTAAATAATTATATGAGAAAAAAACATCGACCTGTCTCTAATATAAATGTGACTCCGATGGTTGATGTTATGTTGGTTTTACTTATTGTGTTTATGGTCACAGCTCCTCTCTTAACTGTGGGTGTGCCAGTTAATTTGCCAAAAGTTGAGGCTAATTCTTTAGATGCACAAAAGGAACCACTTGAAATCTCAATTAATGAGAATAATGATATTTACTTAGGCGAAGAACTAATACCTTTCGAAGAGTTAATATTAAAAGTTAAAACTATTGCTGGCTCCAACACTGACATAAGGATTTTTTTAAGAGCTGATACCACAATAAACTACGGAGAAGTGATGAAGGTTCTTGGTGCTCTGAACACATCTGGTTTTTTAAAAATTGCTCTTGTAACGAAAAAACCAAGTTAAGTGTCTACTATTTCAATATTTAATCCTTTTAGAAACTTAATCTTATTGATTGAAAATTTCAGTTACAAAAAAAGCGATTTTTATTTTCAAATATTCTCTTTTCTATTACACCTACTAATTTTGATACCAATGATAAATTTTACTTTTGAAAAAAAAATCAGTGATATTCCAATGATTTTACCAGTTGAAATGTTCATTATTGAAGAGGAGACAGCCGCACCTGAATTTGTTGAGGAGATAAATGAAATTGTTCCAACATTTCAAGAAGAGACTCCAAAACAGAATGAAACTGAGGCTATTGAACCAGATATAAAAGAAATAGCATCTCAAGAGTCAATTGATCCAATAATTCAGGATACTAATGAAGAAGTATTAGTTGATAACTCTGCAGACAAAACAAATGAATTTATCATTGATGAGAAAGTAAAACCTGAAATTAAAAAACCAGAAGACGAGACACCGCCACCTATAGAAAATGATTTTGAGATTAAATTAAAGCAAAAACCTGAACCCAAAGAGATACCTGAACCCAAAAAAGATATTGAGATTGTTGTTAAGAAAAAACCTATTAAGAAAACTTTCAATGTAAGCACTGTTCTTAAAGATCTAGAAAATCAAGATAAAGAATTTAAAAAAGAGCAAGAAGCATCTGAGGTCAAACAGGAGGAAGTTTTCACAGAAAAAGTTGGACCAACGATGACTATTTCAGAAATTGATTTATTAAGG
Source organism: uncultured Alphaproteobacteria bacterium (assembly GCA_902599405.1). Lineage (GTDB taxonomy): Bacteria > Pseudomonadota > Alphaproteobacteria > HIMB59 > HIMB59 > HIMB59. Next base: position 4,094 of record CACKFO010000006.1, read on the forward strand.
CAACAATTACATGGCTGTTTAAATCTTAATGTTGGTGTTGCAAATTTAAAAGAAATAAAACCTGTTATTTACATTGAAGTTAACCCTGATCGAACTGTAAAAAGTTCTAAAGTAGTCAATAAAGAGAAATTAAATGATCCATCATTTAGAACTGCTGCTGAAGCTGCAATGAGAGCAGTAAATAATCCAGATTGTAGCCCTCTTTTATTACCTGCAGATAAATATGAACAGTGGAAAGAAATTAATTTTACTTTTGATTTCAGCTGGATGTTTGATTAATAAAAATTTAAGATAAGAATTGATTAATCGGCTACAAATATTCTTATGATTAAAAAAATCCTAATAATTTTGTTTTTTTCACTTAATGCAAACGCTGCATTAGAAGTAACCATTGCACAAGGTAAAGTTGAGCCTACTCCCATAGCTATAACTCAAATTTTTGGAGCTAACTCTGACACAGCTAGATACGGAAACACACTTAGACAAATTATTTCAAATAATCTTACCAATTCTGGGCTTTTTTATACTGTGAATGAGGACCTCTACATTCAATCAGATAATTTAGTTGAAAAAGTTCCACGTTTTGAAGACTGGAAATTAATCAAAGCACAATTTTTATTAAGTGCAGATGTCAGTAAAACCGATAAAGGTATCAGACTACGAATGAGACTTTATGATGTCTTTAATGCAAAAGAGATAGAGAAATTACAACTAACAATACCCGATGAAAATTTAATTAGAAGAGTGGGTCATACAGTAAGCGACATTGTTTACGAGAGGATTACTGGTGAAACAGGTTACTTTGATACAAGAATTGTTTATGTTTCTGAAATTGGTCCGCTAGACCAAAGAGTAAAAAGATTAGCAATAATGGATCAAGACGGACATTTAGATAGTCATCAATTTTTAACAGATGGAAAAAATTTGGTGTTAACTCCTCGCTTTGCACCAAATAAACAATTAATAACGTATATGGAATATAAAAATAATCTTCCAAGAGTTTATATTTACAACCTTAAAACAGGTGAAAGAGAAATTGTTGGAGACTTTCCCGGAATGACTTTTGCACCGAGATTTTCACCGGATAGCCAAAGTGTAGTGATGTCTTTTTCAGATCCTAACAATGCAGCAAATTCAGAAATATATTTAATGGATTTAAATACCCGATCTCGTTCAAGATTAACAAATGACTCTGGAATTGATACATCACCCTCATTTTCTCCTGATGGAGAAAAAATTGTTTTTAACTCTGATCGTGGTGGAAGCCCTCAGTTATTCATTATGGATAAGAATGGAGATAACATTAAAAGAATTTCAAAAGGTAGGGGTGTGTATGGAAACCCAGTTTGGTCTCCAAGAGGTGACTTGATAGCTTTTACCAAGTTAACACAGGGCAACTTCCATATAGGTGTTATGGATGTAAATGGAAACAATGAAAGGGTGATTGTAAGGGATTTTGCTTTAGAGTCCCCTGCTTGGTCCCCAAATGGTAGATATTTAATATTTCATAGACAAAAAAGGTCAAATCTTGATGGTACCGGTGGGGAAGTAACAATACATTTTATCGATATTACTGGATACAATGAGAGGATCATCCCGACACCAAGGGATGGAAGCGACCCAGCTTGGTCGCCTTTATTATAAGAATTCATTAGAAATCAACAAAATTTAAATAAAATAAAATAAGAATTGTCTTGATTTCCAAAAAATTCAGTGTTTATTTACCTAAACTATAGTAAGAATATATTTACGCGGAGATTTATAATGTTAAAAAATTTGTTTATGCTTATTGTTGCGGGTTTTTTCCTTGCTTCATGTGCTGCTACTAAGACTGAACAAGGCGGAGACACAGATGCAGCTTCAGCTAGTGCAAGTTCATCCTCAGGGGGTGAAATTTTAGCTGGTACCCAAGAAGATCTGATTGTTAACGTTGGTGACAGAGTCTTCTTTGAATTTGATAGTTCTGAACTCACTGTTGATGCTCAAGCAACACTTGATGCACAGGCAGCTTGGTTAATGCAATACCCTGACACTAACATAACTGTTGAAGGCCATGCAGATGAAAGAGGTACTCGTGAGTACAACTTAGCTTTAGGGGATAAAAGAGCATTTTCCGTCTATTCTTATCTAGCTCAGGCTGGCATCGATACTAATAGAATGGAATATGTAAGTTGGGGTAAAGAAAGACCTGAAGTTATTGGATCTGATGAAACTGCTTACAGTCAAAATAGACGCGGCGTAACCCTAGTAAGTAATTAATTAAAATTTCATTAAGGTGCTCTTTCTAAAAGAGCACCTCAAACTTTCATGAAAAAAATAAACAAAATTTTGGTTATTTTTTTCCTAGTCCTTTTCAGTAATCAATCTAATAGTGAAAATCACAATCAAGTATCTGTAGAATTAGACAGAATTAAAAATGATATAATTGATCTTCAAAAGTTTGTTTATAAAAATGAGCAGTCATTAGGTGATAATTCTAACACAAATACAAAAAATGATTTAGAAGAATTAAAAATATTAATCAATGAGATTTCAAAAAATGTTATTTCATTAGAAAAACAAATTTCAGATATTAAAGATGATGTAAAAAACCTATACTCCTTATATACATCATCTGATTCTGACGAAAAAAAAATTATTAGTGCATCTGATCAATTAAACATAGAAGAAAGTTCCTCAAATATAGTAGAGAATTCAAAGGATAATCAATTATTAGGACAAATCAGTCTTTCTGATTTAGAAGGAGATGAAATAAAAAATATAGAAATACCAAATGAGGAGTCTGATGAAACAATTTCTTCATTAGGCCTTGAAAAAGAGGAATTAGATGAAATAGAGATTAAATCTATCTCAGAAGTAAACACCTCAATTCTTAATGATTTAGATAAGCTTATTGAAGAGAGAGAAATAGAGCTCAATAAGCCAATAATTGACGTTGAATTAGAGTTAAAAAATGCAAAAACAAGCTTTGCAAGTTTTGATAATAAGTCTGCTATTGAAAGTTTGCTGTTAATAATTAATTCAAATACCGATCAAGATGATTACTTAGCTGAAGCTTATTATCTTCTTGGAAGGACTTATTTTATGGAGAATAAAATTATTGAAGCTGTGAAATATTTTGGGATAAGACACAGAGATTTCTCATCATTCTCTAAATTTAAGTCTGAAAATTACTTTTGGCTTGGAAAGTCTCTCTTTATAATTGGCGATCAAGAAAATGGATGTTTAGTTATGGAAGATCTAATTTTTTCAAATACTTATTTAGAAAGTAAAGAAGTAATTGAGTCTGCTAAATCTCTCCAATCCGAAAAAGATTGTGGTTTAATTATTGACTGAAGAAGTATCTCTTTCATTAAGCATAAAGAATTATCTTCAAAATAATATTAAAGCTAACGATAAAATATTGATTTCAATTTCTTGCGGTTTGGATAGTACAGTCCTATATGACACAATAATTAGAACAAAATATTTTAATAAAAAAAAAATATATTATTTAATTTTTGATCACCAAATAAGATCTGAGGGAGAATTTGAAATTAAACAATTTATTAAAGCTTATAATCTTACAAATAAAAATCTTCTAATTAAGAAATTGTTTTTAAGGGATAAAGCAAAAGGTTTACAAGAAAAATCAAGATCTAGTAGATATGATTTTTTATATAAATTTGCAAAAAAAAGAGATGTAAGGCATATTTTTTTAGGCCACCATCTCGATGACTTAAATGAAACCTATTTCTTAAGAAAAACTCAACAATCTGGCGCAACCGGATTATCAAATATTTTTTTAGATAATTACAAGAGTATCAAATTACACCGACCATTAAAGAAATATACAAAAAAGCAAATCAAAAGTTATGCCATATATAATAGACTTACCTGGTTTGATGATAGAAGTAACTTGGAGTTAAACTACACAAGAAATAAGATAAGAAATTTTTTATATTCAAAAAAACTCTTTAATAATATTAATAAAGAGAGACTAGAATATTCCAAAATATTTCATTTACATCAGCTACACAAAAATTTTTTCAAAAGAAAAAGAAATAATATTTTTGAAATTGATATAGATAAGTTCCACAATCTGAGTGAAAATCTTAAATTTTTTGTAGTTCAGTCATTTTATTATGAATATCGTCATTTATTAAAAAAACAAATTAGAGATGAAAACATCAAGAATTTTATAAAAATACTTAATACTCACCTTATAAGTAGTAAAGAAATGTCAGTATTTTCAGGAAAAATTGCTGTTTTTAAAAAAAAAACATGTATAAATCTTACTTAGCACTTTAAACGTAAGTAGCAGTAACTATATTAAAATTATGAAAAATTTTTCAAAAAATATTTTTGTCTGGATAATAATAAGTTTAATTTTGCTTGGATTGTTCAATGTATTTAAAAATTCTCAAAGAGATTACTCCTCAGTTACATACACATATTCAACATTATTAGATAAAGCTCAAAATGGTGAAATTAAATCTGTTGAAATTCAGGGAAACAATATTTTTGGTCAAACTATGGATGGTGTTGACTTTTCAACATACGCCCCTAGGGACCCTAATTTAATAGAAACTCTTAACGAAAATGAGGTTGCTATTAATGCAAAACCTGAACAATCTGGTATGCACCCTCTACTAAGCATATTTGTTTCTTGGTTCCCAATGCTACTTTTAATTGGTGTTTGGATATTTTTTATGCGTCAAATGCAATCAGGTAAGGGTGGAGGAGCGTTAGGTTTTGGAAGATCAAAAGCAAAGTTACTTAATGAAAATAAACAAAGAGTTACATTTAATGATGTTGCAGGTATTGATGAGGCCAAACAAGAGCTAGAAGAGGTTGTTTCTTTTTTAAAGGACCCACAAAAGTTTCAAAGATTGGGTGCTAAAATACCAAAAGGTGCTCTTTTGGTCGGGCCACCCGGTACCGGAAAGACACTTCTTGCTCGAGCAATAGCTGGAGAGGCTGGAGTGCCATTTTTCTCTATTTCTGGATCAGATTTTGTAGAAATGTTTGTGGGTGTTGGAGCAAGTAGAGTGAGAGATATGTTTGAACAAGGCAAGAAAAACGCACCTTGTATTATATTTATTGATGAAATAGATGCTGTTGGAAGGCACAGAGGTGCTGGACTAGGTGGTGGCAATGACGAGAGAGAACAAACCCTCAATCAGCTTCTTGTTGAAATGGATGGTTTTGAAGCAAATGAGGGTGTGATTATTGTTGCAGCAACTAACAGACCAGATGTTCTTGACCCCGCATTACTAAGACCAGGAAGATTTGATAGACAAGTGGTAGTACCTGCTCCTGACATTATTGGTAGAGATAAAATTTTAAAAGTACATACAAGAAAAATTAAAATGGATAAATCTGTTAAAACTATAGCTATTGCTAGGTCAACTCCTGGTTTCTCTGGAGCTGATTTAGCTAATATTGTGAACGAAGCCGCACTTATAGCAGCTAGAAAGAATAAGAAAATTGTAACTATGGATGATTTTGAAGATGCAAAAGACAAAGTAATGCTTGGAACACAAAATAAATCAAAAATAATATCAGATAGCGAGAAGGAAGTAATAGCTTACCACGAAGCTGGGCATGCTTTAGCGAATTTACATTGCAAACATGCTGACCCAATATATAAATCATCAATTATTCCGACAGGTAGAGCTTTAGGTTTTGTTATGAGCGTCCCTGAGCAAGACAAAGTGATTCATCGTAAAGATGAATATTTAGATAAATTAGTTGTTACCGTGGCAGCACGAATTGCTGAAGAATTAATATTCGGTCCTGAAAAAATAGGGTCAGGAGCCGCTGGTGATATTCAACAGGTCACAAACTTGGCTAGAGCGATGGTAACACAAATGGGTTATAGTGATAAGTTGGGAAGAGTTAGATATACTGGTAATCAGGAGGAAGTATTTTTGGGTCATTCTGTTACACAATCTAAAAATATTTCTGAGGAAACTGCAAGAATTATTGACCAAGAGGTTATTCGCCTCGTTGAAGATGCAGAGTCAAAAGCTAGAAAAATACTTACAGAAAATATGAAAGATCTTCATACTATAGCTAAAGGACTTTTAGAATATGAAACTCTAACTGGCGAAGAAATTAAAAACTTAATTAAAGGTATAAAACCGAAAAGGGATGACGATTTGACATCTGATAGTTCAGATGACTCTGATAATCAAAAATCGACAGTTAATAAAGGCCCTTTACCATCTTTTACAAAAGATCAAGATTTTCCTCTTCCAAATTAACGATAAGTCCAATATTAAATATTTCTAATGAGGTTATTTGGTACTGACGGGATCAGAGGCGAAGTAGGTAAGTATCCTCTGACACCTGAAAACGTTCTTAAACTTGCTAAAGCTTCATCACTTGTTTTGAAAAAGAAAAATTCAATTTCAAGAGTAGTTATCAATAAAGATACACGATTATCCGGGTATATATTTGAACCAGCTTTAACATCGGGTTTTCTATCAATGGGAATAGAAGTAATTTTGGTAGGGCCATTACCCACACCAGCTCTGACAGTTTTAGGTAAGTCATTAAGAGCAGATTTTTCAGTCATGATTACGGCTTCTCATAATCCATACAAAGATAACGGACTAAAATTCTTTTCCGGTCAAGGTTTAAAAATTTCTCCAGAGGAGGAAAATAAAATTGAGGATTTATTTTTTAACTACGACTTTGATAAATTTAAAATAAAACAGTCAAATTATGGTAAAGCTATAAGACTTAAAAATGCATTAGGAAGATATTCCGAAGCACTTAAACATAGTGCAGATAGAAATCTTAATTATAGTCAACTAAAAGTAATGTTAGATTGTGCAAATGGAGCATCCTATAAAGTAGCACCAGAGGTTTTGTTTGAATTAGGTTTAGACTTACACACCATTGGTAATAATCCCTCTGGCACGAATATTAATCAAAACTGTGGCTCTTTATTTCCTTATAAAGCATCAGAGTTAGTTAAAAAAAAAAGATGTGATATTGGAATTTGCTTAGATGGAGATGGCGATAGAGTTATTATTATTGATGAAAAAGGTAATACATTAAATGGAGAGGAAATAATTTTTATTTTCGCCAAATATTATTTACAAGAAAAAAAAATAAAAAAAGGCTCTGTGTTAGTTACTAACGAAGTCGCAAATCATGGTCTTGATATAGCCTTAAATAAATTAGGTCTTAAATTAAAACGAGTAAAAGTTGGTGATAAAAATATTTTAAAGGAAATTATAGATAATAAATATTTTTTTGGAGGCGAACCATCTGGGCATTTTATATTTAAAGATGACATCTTAATTGGCGATGGCATGGCAACTGCTATTAGATTACTCACATTAATTCTTAAAGAAAAGAAAAAGCTATCAGTATTGAGAAATGGTATCGATTTACTTGAAGAATTGAATATAAATCAAAGAATAGATAGTGAAAGATTTTACTTAAATCAAGAGAGTATTTATAAGCAACTAAATAATCTTCTAAAAAATTTAAATATTTATTACAATATTCGTCCTTCGGGAACAGAGCCGCTATTAAGAGTGAACTTGCAATATCATAAAAGAAATATAAAAGTAATTACTCTTAGTAAATTAAAAAAACAAATAATAAAAGTAATTTCAGATGCTTGTTAATTCATTTGACACAAAATACTCACTAACAGCAAAAAAATATGAGAGTTTGGATAACTTATTTACTAAAACTGTTAGTTCGAACAAGAAATTTTCAAGAATTTTTACATCTGTAATTGAAGATAAATCTTTAAAGTCACTATCAGATGCAACACTTCGCTCAGATATCACAGGTCAGGTTATTAATACAATTTTGACTCACGACTCTAAATCTAAACATTTCCTCTATTACATGGGAGATGTTTTTAAAAAAGATAAAATGAATAGTGGTAATATTAAGCAGTTTAGACAACATGGTGTTGAAATAATTAATTTATATAAAAATGACTCTTTCAAAGAGTCTTTACTGATTTTAGATAAGTTTCTTAAAAAAATTATTAAAAAAAATTATACTTATGTTTTTACAGATCCTAAAATATCGAAAAATAAAAGTTACCTTCTAGATAGTATTAGTCATAAAAATAATATTTCTAAATTTGTCAATATTTTTAAAAAAAAAATTGATGCTCCCTTTGAATTAAATTTAGAAAAAGACTTTTTTTCTCAAGAATATCATCAGGATATTTTTTTTTATGTTTACTCAAATTCTACAAAAAAAATATTAGCCCAAGGTGGCGGCTATAAATATAAAAAAAATACAAAAAAAATTGAGGGTTTTGGTTTCTCATGCAATGTTGATTACATTGCTGAATTAATTAAATGAACACAGCTGTTATAGGACTTCAATGGGGAGATGAGGGCAAGGGTAAAATAGTTGATTATCTTTCAGAAGAATTTGATTTAGTTGTAAGATATCAAGGTGGTAATAACGCGGGCCATACTGTTATTGTAGATGATACTACTTATAAGTTAAATCTTATTCCGTCCGGCATAATTCGTGGAAAAGTCTGTTATTTAGGTCAAGGTGTTGTACTCGATCCTAATCATTTTTATAATGAGTATGATCAAATTATTAAAAAGATTGATAGTCCTAAGATATTTTTATCTTCAAATATATCTCTTATCTTAGAATATCATAAGCAACTAGATAAAATTAATGAATTAATTTTAAAAAACGAAAAAAAAATTGGAACCACTTCTAAAGGTATTGGGCCTGCATACCAAGATAAAGTTGGAAGAAAGAGCATTAAACTTTACGATTTAAAATCTAAAAATATAATTGAAGAAAAATTAGAGACAATTAAGAAGTTTTATGACCCTATTCTTGAAAGTTTTGATGAAAGTAGAATTAATATTGATAAAACAGTTAAAGACTTATTGAGTTTTTATGATTTAGTTAAAGAATTAATTGTTGATAATTCATTTATTAAAAAAGAATTTAAAAATAAAAAAATATTATTTGAAGGTGCTCAAGGGGCACTTCTTGATTTAGATCATGGCTCTTACCCCTTTGTAACCTCATCAAACACTGTTTCATCAAATATTGTGATTGGTTCAGGAATTCAGGTTGATTATAAAACTGTTGGTATATTTAAAGCCTATGCTACTAGAGTTGGCAATGGTCCATTCCCATCTGAATTATTTGATAATGTTGGGGATTATATCGCTGAGAAAGGTGTTGAAATTGGCACTGTTACAAAAAGAAAAAAGAAGGTGTGGTTGGCTTGATTTAGTTTCTTTAAAGTATAGCTGTGAAATAAATCGTGTTAATGAACTTTGCATAACTAAAGCTGATGTATTAAATAATCTCTCAGAAATCAAAGTATGCAAAAGTTATAATTCGAAAAAATATGAGGAGGTTAATTTTAGTGATAGTGACATTTTGGAGTCATTATCTTTGGATGATAATGACTTTGAGTTATTTTCAAGTTGGGGAGAAATTAAAGATTTAAGTAATTTTAAAAACTTACCTGAAAATCTAAAAAAATTTATTTCTTATATTGAGGAGTACTTAAGTATTCCAATTAAAATTATTTCATTAGGACCTGAAAGAAATCAAACAATTATTAGGTAATTTAAGGTTTAGTTAAAAGTTTCTGATCTGTAATATTTTTGATTTCTTCTTGAAGTTTTTTAATTGCTTTATTCTCTATTTGTCTAACCCTTTCTCTACTTATTGAATATTTCTGGCTAAGGTCCTCTAATGTTTTAGGCTCTTCATCTAATCGTCTTGCAGTTAAAATTTCTATTTCTCTTGGCTCAAGTTTTGTCACAGCTTGATTATAAAGCGCTTTTCTTTTTTTTAATTCATCACTTTGTTCAACTTTTGAGACAGTATCAATTGTTTCATCTTCTACTTGATCAACCCATTCTGAGTCATTTTCATCATTTAAGGGGGTGTTTAATGAGAAATCTTGATTAAATACTCTTCCCTCCATTTGTTTTACTTCCTCTTCAGTTACCCCAAGATCATTAGAAATAGACTTAATCTGATCATTAGTAAGGTAACCATCTTCATATTTTTTTAATTGATTTCTAAGTCTTCGAAGATTAAAAAAAAGTTTTTTTTGGGCCGCAGTAGTCCCTATTTTTACAAGAGACCAACTATGTAAGACATACTCCTGAATAGATGCCCTAATCCACCATATTGCATAAGTAGCTAACCTAAAACCTTTTTCAGGATCAAATTTTCTTATTGCCTGGATAAGTCCTAAATTACCCTCAGAAATTAAATCAAATAACGGTAAACCATAACCTCTATAACTCATAGCTATTTTTGCAACTAGTCTTAGATGACTTGTCACAAGCTTTTGAGCAGCTTTTGTATCTCCATTTTTAAGCCAATCTATTGCAAGTCTTTTTTCCTCTTCATCTGATAAAATAGGAAACTGATTAATTTTTTTTAAATAAGGATAAACGTCATTTTCTGAGGTAATAACAGGTAGCAAATTTTTATTTTCAATATTCATTGCAAATTTGCTTTTAAATCTCTCATGTCATCAGGTAAATCGCAAGTTATTTTAATATGTTTTTCTATAATTGGATGGTCAAATTCTATTTTATGGGAGTGTAATGCTTGTCGTGGAAATAATAAAATATAATCCTTTAGACTAGTAGCCATATTTGTTAATCGAAATTTTTCCTCTTTGTTTAGCTTATAATCTTTATCACCAACAATTGGTAGTCCCAAACTCAAAAGATGAACTCTAATTTGATGAGTTCTACCAGTTATAATTTCACAATTTAGAAGACTAATTGAGCCGTGAAAATTTTTTACATTGGAAACTTTTGTGATCGCTTGCTTTCCAAAATTATCAGATACATTAAATTTTGTCCTTTGAATTTTATTCCTGGATATATTTTTATTGATTTCAACTTGCCTTTGATTAAGTACACCATATGTAAAAGCTAAATAATTTTTTTTTATATTTCTTTTTTTAAACATTTCCTTAAATTTATTTTTTGAATTATGATTTTTAGTAATTACTATTACGCCACTTGTATCTTTATCAAGACGATGAACAATCCCCTCCTTTAAATACTCGTTATCGTCTATTGTAAATTGGTCTTGAAGACTTTCCTGTAAGTTAGGGCTATTATCTAATCCATTTTTTTTATGTGTTAAAAGCCCAGTGGGTTTATTTAATATTGCTATATAGCTATCCTCGTATAATATTTCTATTTTAAAACCTTTGTAATTATAAGATTTAATCATTGGATATATGTTAAAAAAAAAAATTCTAATTAGTTTAGTTATAATTCAAGGCTTATTAATAATTGCAGGGATAATAGCAATTATTTTTGGTGTTTTCTATAAAATGAGTAATAACGATAATAAAACAATTATTATGAATAAAAATATTGGCTTAAATGATGTTTATTTGATAAATGAAAATCAATATCAACAAAAATTAGTTAAAGATAACAAAGCAATTTTTCAAATTATAGATATTGAAACAAATGAATTATTGAAAGAAATAGTTATTGAAAAAGATTAAATATATTGTGATTGCAGGATCTTCAGGTGGTCATATCTTACCCGCACTAGCGTATATAAATAACTTAAGTCTTGTCAAAGATCCAAAAAGTATTCTTTTTGTCACGAATGAAATAGGAAAAAATTATTTAGAAAAAATTGAAAGTAATAAAATAAATAAAATTATTTTAAAATCTAAAAATAAATTTTTTTTTATTATTAATTTATTATTAAAAGTATCCTTTGTATTTTTGTCTAACAGGAGAATAATTTTGATGGGTTTTGGTGGCTTTATTACAACTCCTGTTTTGATAATTTCAAAATTATTTAATATTTTTCTTCTATGTTTTAATAAAATTTATATTCATGAGCAAAATGTAATATATGGATTAGCAAATAAAATAAATTATTTTATCGCTAAAAATGCTTTTATTTCATTTCCAAAAGACAATATGCGTAGTAAAGAAATATTTGTTGGTAATTTTTTTATTAATAGAAATAAATTTAGAGAAAAACTCAATCATAACTTTATAAATGTTTTGCTAATGGGGGGAAGTGCTGGTTCATTAGATTTGAATAATATGATGCTAAAAGAAATAACAAATTTTAACAAGGCATATTTAAAAAACATTAAATTCTTTATTCAAATACCTGAGTCTCATATAAATGTTTTAAAAAAAAAATATACAGATCTTGTAGATAATAATTGCAAATTCTTTTCCTTTAAAGATGATTTGAAACCGCAGGAATACGATATGATACTTTCAAGATCTGGTTCAGGTTCTATAAATGAAATCTTATATTATACTAATAATGTCCATTTTACTCCTCATTTAATATCAAGAGATCAACACCAAAAATTTAACTTAGACTATTTTCTCTCTCATGATATGAGTCAAAAAATTTTTTACATTCCAAATAAAAAAAACATAACTAGTCAATTTTATTTTAATCCACTTATCAATCCTCACTCTATCCAAAAAATCATTTGTTATATTACAAGATGAAGTTCTCAGATCTATCTTCAATCAAAGTACATATTATAGGTATAAATGGCATCGGTATGAGTGCTCTGGCTATTTACTTAAAAAAAAACAATGTCGACATCACAGGTAGTGATATTACTTACAACGCAAATACTATTAATTTAGAAAAATATAAAATTCCTGTTTATATTGGTCACAAAATCTCAAATATAAAAGATAGAGAACTAATATTTTATTCCACTGCTATTAAAAATAATCCTGAAATTAAAGAGGCCAAAAAAAATAAAATACCATGTTATAATAGGTCCAAACTTCTCCAGCTTATTTGTAGAGATAAATTCACAATTGTAGTATCTGGCTCACACGGAAAAACTTCAACCACATCTTTTTTAGGGCATTTATTAGTTTGTGCTGGTCTAAATCCAACTGTTATTTCAGGGGGAGTTATGCAAAATTTTGGTCAAAATATTTACCTTACTAATAGTAAATATGTTGTGGTTGAAGCAGATGAAAGTGATGGAACAGTATTTAAGTTAAGTCCAAAATATTTAATATATTTAAATGTCGATAGAGAGCATGTAGATTTTTATAAATCATATTCAAATTTTAAATCAAAAATAGAAAAATATATTTACAGACAAAGTCAAAAAGACTCTAAAATTTTTATTAATAATGATGATCATTTTTTATCCTCATTAAAAAAATATTCTGGAAATATAAAAACGTTTGGTTCAAATTCGAATGCAAATTATAGCTACAAATTAATAAATTTGACTAATAAAATGTCATATTTTAATTTTTTTAAAGGCAAAAAAATTTTATTTAAAAATTTATCCACTAATCTATTAGGGGAACACAATGTCCAAAATTTAACCGCAGTCCTCTCTATTATAGACGACTTGGGATATAAAATAAAAAAATCACATATACTTAGTTTTAAAGGAACAAAAAGAAGAATGAATATTCTTGGTAAATTAAAAAAAACAATATTTATTGATGATTATGCGCATCATCCTACTGAAATAGAAAAGTTAATTAATGTCATATCTTTATATAAAAAAAAGAATATTTGTTTAATTATAGAACCACATAGATATTCAAGATTAAATGATTTATATAACGAATATTTAAGCGTATTAAAAAATATAAATAATTTAATTATATTAAAAACTTATGAGGCTGGAGAAAGCTATAAGAAGGGTATGAAAAATTCAAAAAACTTAGTTAATGATTTGAATGTTTTAAATAATCAAAAAACTAAATATATTGATAATTATAGTGATTTATTTAGTTTATTAGATCAATATGTGAAAAATAAAAGAGAAAATATAATTATTTCCGCTGGAGCAGGTGAAATTTCAAACCAAATCCGTTTTTTTTATGACTCTAAAAAATAAAAACTTAGTTACCAATTATTCATCAGCAAAATTTTCATGGCTGAAATCTGGAGGTAATATTAGCCATCTCTATAAAGTTCATAATCAAGTCGAATTAAATAAGCTATTTAGTCAAAATTGTATCAATGCAAAATCATTTCTAGTGATAGGTAATTTATCAAATACATTAATTAAAGACGATGGTTTTAATGGGATAGGCATAAAGCTTTTAGGAGATTTTACAGATGTTAAAATAAATTCTGATCACATGTTAGTTGGTGCTGCAGTTTTGGATAATTACTTTTCTAAATTTTGTTATCAAAAATCTATAGCTGGTTATGAGTTCTTATATACAATTCCAGGCTCAATTGGAGGAAATATATTTATGAATGCAGGCTGTTACAATCAAGAAATTAAAGATAAATTAATTAGTGTTATTTATTATGACATAAATCATAACAAAATATTTGAAAAAAATATTAATGATTTAAATTTTGATTACCGAAAGGGTTTTCAAAAAAATAATTCTATAATTTTATATGGAAAATTTAAAATTTCATATAAAGATCAAGACCATATTAAAAGTTTAATGCAAGAGTACGACATAATTAGAAAAGAAACACAACCCCAGAAAGTGAATTGCTGCGGTAGTATTTTTAAAAATCCAAAAAATCAAAGTGCATGGAAACTTATAAAGTCCTCTATAGATGAGAGTTTCTATGATGGACCAGTAAAATTATCTAAAACACATTCTAATTTTTTTGAAAATGATCCTAATATAAGTGCCAATAGTATTAGTTCATTTATTTCCAAAATCCAAAAAAGAGTAAAAGAAAAACATAATATATTACTTGAAAAAGAATTAATAATTATAGATTGATAGATAAAAAAAATAAATTTCATAAAATTGTTGTAGTTGCTGGTGGATGGTCAGACGAAAGAGAAATATCTCTTATGTCAGGGAAAAATGTTTATTCTTGCCTTCGAAAAAATAAATTTAACGTAAAGTTTTTTAATTTAAAAAAAAATAATATTGAGGAAATTTTACTTTACAGGCCTGACATTATATTCAATTCTCTTCACGGGGAATATGGTGAAGATGGAGGATTAAATTCCCTAGCAAATAAAAATAATATTGTTATTTCACATTCTAGTGCTATTTCATCCGCTCTATGTTTTAATAAGCGTTTATTAAAAAAATTCCTAAAAAAAGAGATTAATATTTTATCACCTAAAGAGGTAATTAATGAAAATCAAGTTAAATTTCCTGTAATATTGAAGCCAAATTGGGGAGGTTCCTCAAAAGGTATCAAATTTTTAAAAAATAAAGAAGACCTTAAAAAGAAAATTAATAATCCTAAATATTTAATTGAGGAAATTATTTATGGTAAAGAGCTAACAGTCACTGTTATTGAAAACAATAAGAAAATTGAGGCCCTAGGTGTCACAGAAATTGAATTCAAAAATAAGCATTATGACTACAAAGCAAAATATAAAAAAAATGAAAGCACTCATTTTTTACCAGCGCGTATTTCTAAATCTGAATATAAATTTTTGATTAAAATTTCAAAAGAAATATTTCGTGTATGTAATTGTAAAGGAATTGCAAGAATAGATTACATAATGAGTAATAAAAATAGAAAAGTATATTTTTTAGAAATGAATACTCACCCTGGATTGACTAAATTATCACTTGCTCCTGAGCAAGCTAATTATCAAGGACTCTCTTATTTGTATTTATTAAAACAAATAATTAATTCTTCTTTATGAAATTAAGATTAAAAGAAATATCAATTTATTTGCTATCAATCATATTACTTTTAGCCTCTTTATACTTTTCTATGCATTATTTATTTAATAAAGACTCAGTAATTATAAATTTTATTGACTCTGATATACATGAAGATTTTGAAATAGAAATTACAAATAATTTAGATGATTTAAATAATTTTTTGAAAGATTATTTATTTATTGAAAATTATTTATTAAAAAGAAAAAAAAATGAAATTATAATACAATTGAAACTTAAAGAACCTTTTGCAATAAATAATTTTACTAATGAAGTTATATTTACTGATAACACTATAGCTCCTAATAATTATTTTGAAATAAATTATCTAAATAGTATTAATCTTATTGATATTTCTCAAAATAGTATTCATATAAACAATTATTTAAATGAATATTTTCAATCCCTATCTACTTTATTTGAAATTGATCAGATAGAATATATAGAAGATAGAAGATACAATTTAGTTTTAAGTGATGGTAAAATAGTTATGCTACCTAAGGTGATTGATTCCAAATTGTTATACTTTATTAAAAATAATATTGATTTAATTAATAAAAGCACAAATTATTCAAAGTTTTTAGATTTGAGGAATTTTCATAATAAAACGATAAGATTGAAATAAGTGGATAATTATAAAACCATAATCGAAATTGGATCTTTTTCAATTAAGACAATTATTTATTCCGAATTAAATAAAGATTTTTCAATTATTGGTACAGGTAAGACTAGATCTAGAGGGTATACAGGAGAAGAAATTGATAATTTTGACGACTTTATTGAGTCTATTAAGAATTCAATAGTACAGGCAGAAAAACAAGCAAATTATATTATTAAAGATGCCTATATTCTTATTACAAATCAAAGTGTGCAAATCAAGAAAACACAAAAAGATCTTAGGTTAGATGGATCAATTGTTGAAAAAAATGATTTAAGGAAAATTTCTAAAATTAAAATTGATAAAAATGAAAACTATCATTATAATTTTTATACTTCTCACTATAAAATCGATGATAAATTAATTACAGATAATCCAATTGGTTTAAACTGTGAAAAATTATCTCTAGTTTCTCTAGTTTCGATGATTGATATCAAACAAGTAAATCTTTTTAATAATATATTTCAAAAATTACAAATTAAAATTTTGAATTATTTAGACTCTACTACTTGTTATTATTTTTATTTAAAAAACAAACGTAAAACTAAAACAAATGTAGTCTTAATAGATTATGGTTTTAATTATATAAATATTTTAATGATAAAAAATAAAGTTTTACATTTTCAAAAGAAAATTGCTCAAGGAAGTAAAAAAATATCAAATGATTTAGTTAATATACATAACATCAGTTTTGACTTTGCTGAAAAACTTAAAAATTCCACAATAGACTTATCTGATACTAGAAATTCAATAGTTGAAATTCCAATCTGGGAAGAGTTTGGTGATAATAAAAAAAAAAATGTTGGTCATGATAATTTAAAAGAAATCACATTAGATCGGTTAGATGAAACTTTTGAATTAGTTTTAAAATACCTACCAAATGATAGTAACTTTTATTCGTATATTTTTACTGGTGGTGGAGCAAATATAAGAAATTTTTATAACTATTTTCGAACGAAATTTGGTTATGATATTCAATTTTTAGAACCACCAAAATCCTGTGGTATTCCTAAAGTTTTAAATGACGGAAGTATTATGTCTCTTTATTCAAGTTTTTGGTTTTTAACGAATAAAAGCACTGAGGGGAGTAATTTTATTCAAAAAATTGATTCTTTTTCAAACAAAATATGGTACAAAAGATTCGTAGACCTACTATAGGTTGATTTGCGGGGAAAAAAATGACACTAGATATAGAACCAGTAGTTGATCAAAAAAACTTAAAGCCATCTTTAACAGTAATGGGTATTGGCGGTGCAGGATGTAATGCAGTAAATAACATGATTCAATCTAATCTTAATAATGTTGATTTTATTGTAGCGAACACGGATGCTCAAGCTCTTGAAAATTCTCTTTGTTATAATCGTATCCAATTAGGACTTGAAAAAACAAAAGGTTTGGGAGCAGGAGCAGATCCAATCATAGGAAAGGATGCAGCTGAAGAAAGCATTGATTTAATATCCGAAGAATTAAGAAACACTAATATGTTATTTTTAACAGCTGGTTTGGGTGGGGGCACAGGAACAGGTGCTTTGCCTGTAATAGCAAGTATTGCAAAAAAATTAGGTATAGTAACAGTAGCTATTGTCTCAACCCCATTTAACTTTGAAGGCACAAAAAGGATGAATCTTGCCTTACAAGGTCTTGAAGATGTAAAAAGCAATGTAGATACTTTACTTATCATCCCTAATCAAAATTTATTTAAAGTATCGAATGAGCAGACTTCTTTTGCAGAAGCTTTTAAGAAAGCAGATAATGTTCTTTTCGACGGCGTTAAAGGTCTAACTGATTTAATTACACAACCTGGTCTTATAAACTTAGATTTTGCAGATGTAAGAACGGTTATTAAAGAAATGGGATTTGCAATGATGGGTACTGCAGTAGCAGAAGGTGATAATAAAGCAGTAGAGGCATCAAATTTAGCTTTAACTAACCCACTAATTGAAAATATAGATATGAATACTGCTAAAGGAGTTATTGTTAATATTTCTGGTGGTAGTGATATGACTTTATTAGAAGTCGATCACGCTGCGAATATCATAAGGCAGAGTGTTAATCCAGAGGCAAATATAATCTTTGGCTCCTTAATAGACGAGAGTCTGCAAGGTAAATTAAAAATTAGTATTTTCGCTACTGGAATAGAGGCCTCAGGAAAAAAAATTCTTTACTATCCAGAGTCTGAAAATAATTCAGGATTTAGCTCTATTCAAAATAAAGTTGATGGGACCTTTTCTTATGATAGCTCAGACACTAAAACCCACAAAGACATTTCTGGTGTAATAGAAAATAAACAATTTGATTCTGAAAAAGAGGAATTTAATCTGACTAATGAGTTGGAAAATACTCAAGTTGATAAAGATGAATTAACTGAGGAAACTACTGAAAAATCTAACAATCTTGAAAACTTTGAGGAAAAAAAGAAAAGAGGTTTTTTTAGTATGCTTTCCAATTTGATGACTTCTGATAAAAAAATTACAGAAGAAACTGTTGAAATTCCTGAAAAAAAGCAAAAAATCAAAAAAACAAAGACAGATCCTAATCTTTTTTTATTTAGTGATGTTGTAGAAGAAGATACTGAAAAAACTAAACAAAACAAAGATAGTGATGAAATATCTGAAGTTTCTGATATTTCAGAATTTAGTGATGAAAATGAGACAATTGAGGATATAGACACCCCTTCATATCTTCGCAAAGGCTCTGAAAAGTAATTTTAATAAATACAAAGTTTTACAAATATAAAGTAATACTTTTGAAGTATTTTCATACTATTACATTAGATGAAAAGTTTTACTATCAATGAGCCTATAAATATTGATGGGATTGGATTACACACCGGTGTAAAAACTAATGTTATTCTTAACCCTGCACCTTTAAATTCTGGTATCTTTTTTAATAGAATTGATAAAACAACAATTATTCCTGCAAAATGGGATAATGTGATATCAACAAAATTTTCAACTAACATAGCCTCAAATGGAGTTGAGGTTAAAACTGTTGAACACTTATTGAGTGCACTTGCAGGTCTACACATTAATAATTGTGAAATTTTAATTGACAATGTTGAAGTACCTATACTTGATGGTAGCTCAAATGTATTTGTCGAAAGGATCTTAGAAAAAGGAATTAAAGAGCAAGGCTCAGAACAAAAGATCTTAGAAATTGTTAAACCTGTAAAATTTTCATGCGATTATGGATATGCTGAGTTAGCACCTAATTCACCAAAAGATGAGGGGTTAAATATTAATTTAGAGTCTAGTTTCGAAGGAAAGTATGAAGATCAAGATATTAAAATTAAGAACTTAAATGGTAACTATATCGAGTCTATATCAAAAGCAAGAACTTTTGGTTTTTTTCAAGAAATTGAATACCTCAAGTCACAAAATCTAATTAAAGGAGGATCACTTGATAATGCCATTGTAATCAAAGACAAAAAACCTCTTAATAAAGATGGATTAAGATATGATAACGAATTAATGCGCCATAAAGTTTTGGATGTGGTTGGTGATCTTTATTTATCAGGTTACCCTATTATTGGAACTTATAAGGGTTTTAAAACAGGTCACTTCATTACAAATAATCTACTTAAAGAATTATTCAAATCAAAAGAAAACTATAAGATACATAAGATAAACTAAACCATTTTCTTAGGGTCGGTATTTTTATTAAATTCTTCCTCAGATAAATCAGTTAGTTCCATACAGGACTCTTTTAATGAAATGTTTTTATTATAAGCATTTAGTGCCACTTTAGATGCTAGATCGTAACCAATAATTTTAGTTAATGGTGTGACAAGCATTAAAGAGCGATTTAAGAGTTCAGTTACTCTTTTTTTGTCAACTTTTAATCCTTTCAAACAGTTTTTATTAAATGAAGCCATTGCCTCACTTATTAAACTAATTGCATCAAGAGTATTATGTATAATTAATGGATTATAAACATTTAATTGGAAATGGCCTTGAGAACAAGCGAAGGTTATAGAGTTTCTCAGACCAATTACATGTGTGCACACCATCGATAGTGCTTCACACTGTGTAGGGTTTATTTTTCCTGGCATAATTGATGAGCCAGGCTCATTGGCTGGAAGAATTAACTCAGAAATGCCACTTCTCGGCCCAGATGCTAATACCCTAATATCATTTGCCATTTTAAATAAAGCACTAGTTAAAATTTCAACACCTGACATGACTTCAATAAATACATCATGGGACGCGAGAGACTCATACTTATTTGGGGCAGACTTAAACGGAAGACCTGTTTCCTTTTTTAAGTATTTAATAAATATTTTAGAAAAATTTTTTGGGGCATTTACTCCAGATCCAACAGCAGTTCCTCCTTGAGCTAGTTCGTAGAGTTTATCTAAACTTTTTTTAATAACATTTTCTGCATAAGATATTTGATCATAAAATGCCAAAAATTCATTTGAAATTTTAATTGGTGTTGCATCCTGAGTGTGAGTCCTTCCAATTTTAATTATTCCTTTGAACTCAGAAATTTTCTTTTTTAAAGATTTTTTATAAAAAGCTATCTCTGGAAGTAATATTTTTTTTATTGATAATACTGTAGCTATGTGCATAGCAGTAGGAATACTGTCATTAGATGATTGAGACCTATTAATATGATCATTAGGATGAAGTGGTGTATTTGTCGGGAGCTTTCTACCTAAAAACTGATTGCTTTTATTTGCAATGACTTCATTTATATTCATATTGATTTGAGTACCTGATCCTGTTTGCCAAACAACAAGAGGAAAGTGATCATTTAATTTTCCAGATATAATTAAATCACAAACTTTACCAATAATTTTTGTATGATTTTTCGGTAATAATTTTAATTCTGCATTGGCAAAAGCACATGATTTTTTTTGTAAGGCAAGGGCCTCTATAAAAATATTTTGAAAATGAAATTTCCCAATACCTATTTGAAAGTTTTCTATTGATCTTTGAGTTTGTGCACCCCAAAGTTTTGTGCTTTCAACTTTAATTTTACCTAAGCTATCTTTTTCAATGCGAAATTTGACCATGAGTAATTAATAATATATATCAAATTCAATGAAAAATATTTTATTAATTCGCCATGGTCAAAGTGAGTGGAATAAATTAAATCTTTTTACCGGCTTTAAAAATATTGAATTATCTGAACAAGGCATTGAGGAGGCAAATAAAGCTGGGCAAAACTTCAAAAATTTAGATATTAAATTCAATATTGTATTTACAAGTGAACTAAAAAGAGCTCAAGAAACTGCTAAAATAATTCTTCAAAACCTCGACCAGTGGGATTTTTTAAATAATCAAGGAAAAATAATCTCAAACATTAATTTAAATGAGAGAGATTATGGTGATCTCACGGGTTTAAACAAAAAGGAAACTGCTGAAAAATTTGGAGAAGAACAAGTTCATAAGTGGAGAAGAGGTTATTCTGATCAACCCCCTAACGGTGAAAGTCTTGAGGATGTGGTCAGAAGAGTTACAAAATATTTTGAGGAAGTAATTAAACCTGCTATTCAAAGTAATGAAAATGATAATATTTTAATAGCTGCACATGGGAATTCTCTTAGAGCACTTTTAATAGTTATGAATATTTATGAACCACATAATATTAATTCTGTTGAACTCTCAACTGGTGTTCCAATACATGTTATCTTAAAAGATAATAAGTTTAGTATTAAAGATTAACTAATTGATAGATATAGCTTTAGTTGTAGCAATAGTATCATATTACACCGTCATGTTTATCACACCTGGGCCCAATAATGCTATGTTAACGATCTCAGGCTTAAAATTTGGTTTTAAAAGATCTTTACCACATATTACTGGTATTTCTTTAGGTCATGCTCTTCAAGTTTCATTAATTTGCACAGGTTTAGGTTTAATTTTGATTAATAAACCAGAATTTCAAATGATACTAAAATGGCTTTGTTTTTTTTATCTAATTTATTTAGCTTATCAAATGATTGGGTCTCTAAAGGATTACAAGAAAGATACAGGTAGACCCTTAAATATTTACGAAGCTGCTCTTTTTCAATGGGTAAACCCTAAGGCATGGACAATTGCTATTACAGTCGCATCTGGTTTTATGCCTTTAGAAGAAAAGCTTTGGATAGCTGTTGTTTTCACAGGGTTGATGTCATCATTGGTAAGCTTTCCATGTATAAGTTTATGGGCACTTTTTGGAAGTTTAATTAAAAATTTAGTATCTAACCCTAAATTAAAAAGAAGCTTTGAGTATTTCTTTGCATTATTATTAGTATCTACGGGTATTTATTTAATATTAAACTAATTTTTCAATTAAAGTTAAATAACGAAAATTAATATATCCTTTTTTGGATATATAAAATTTCTCAATGCTATCTTTTTTTAAGGAGTTACAAAATACTGGCAACTTTGCTTTTAATTTTTTACTTATATTAATAGTCGATTTTAGCAAATGCTCTTCATTAGCAGATTTTAAAATTTTGATTGAGTGTTTGCCACTCAATAAATCGTAAAATAACAGAGAACAATTATTTTTTAAAATTTTATTTAACATAGCTCTATTTTGCTCAACACACTCTACAACATCGAATAAGACTAAATAATTTTGATTTGACTTTATTTGACTTTGTTTCAAACCTTGCATTGATAAGAATAAATCAATTTTTTGATTTGTATAGTGTTTACACCCTACTGAAATATATTCTTTCTCTTCAATTATTCTGTCAGTAAATTTTTCAATATAAAAGTTGAATTTAGTTGATATATTTTTTAGTTCAATAATATCATCTGGTATTAGGGGCATTCTTTTTTCTTTTTTGACCATATCTGAGAGTATACAAATATTCATAATTAAAAAAAAATATATACTATAATCTTATGAAGTTAATTCCAGAATGGGAAGTACATGACAAATGTCTAATGGCTTGGCCATGTAATAAAAATCTTTACAACGAAATAATTAAAGATGCCAGATTAGAAATGGCGCATTTAGCTAATTGTATTTCGGATGAAGAAACAGTTTATATGTACTGTAATAAAGAGGATTACAATGAGTGTAAAAATTATATCAATAATCAAAAAATAAATATTATTCAATTAGAACTAGATGACTCTTGGATGAGAGATATAGCCCCAATCTTTATAAAAGAGGACAACGAACTTAAATGTATTAACTTTAATTTTAATGGATATGGAAAATACCCGAATTATTTTAATGATAATAAAGTGGGTGAATATATCTCAAATCAATTTTCTATTACTTCATATTTAAATGACCTTACTTTAGAAGGTGGTGCTATTACTTACGATGAATATGGAAACTTTTTTACAACTGAAAGTGTACTACTTAACCCAAATAGAAATAATCCTGAAAAAGCAAAAATAGAGCAAACACTGACTAGTTTATTTGATTTAAATTCAATAATTTGGATCCCCGAAGGTTTAAAAGATGACGATACTGATGGGCACATAGACAATATTTTATGTCCTATTGGTAATAGAAAATATTTAATAGCAAAAAGTTATGATTTAGATGATTTGAATTCAAAAAACTTAACTAAGATTAAATCCATTATTCTCAGTAATCTCTCCAGCATTGAAAGTAATATAGAATTAATTGATATACCACTACCTTCAAAAATAGTTGTCAATAATAAAAAGCTTATTGCCTCGTATATAAATTTTTATTTTTCAAAGCATAAAATCTTTGTTCCAAAATTTAATGTTAAAGAAGATGAAATGGTTTATGATATTTTTAAAGATATTTTTAAAGATAAAAAAATTGAGATGATTGAAACTTCACATATAAATTATGGTGGAGGTAATATCCATTGTGTTACTATGAATGTGCCAAAAAATGTCAGTTAAGGTTGCTGCCTCACAATTTAAATCAATAAAAGAAAAAAAAGATTTAAATATAAATAAGGCTATACATATTGCTCAACAAGCATCCAATGAAAATGTAAATATCTTCCTCCTACAGGAGTTATTTCAAACTGAGTACTTTTGCTCAACTCAGGATAAAAAGTTTTTTAGTTATGCAATTGAATTTCCTAATGACAAACTATTTGAAATTTTTTCTAATTTTTGTAAGAAAAATAATATGGTAATGCCGATCAGTTTTTTTGAGAAAAAAGAAAATAATTTTTTTAATTCTCTAGTTGTGATTAATGCTGATGGTAAATTAAGTGATTTATATAGAAAGTCCCATATTCCTGAGGGTCCTGGTTATAATGAAAAGTTTTACTTTAAACCTGGAGATACTGGCTTCAAAGTATTTAACACAAAATTTGGAAATCTTGGTTGTGGTATATGCTGGGATCAGTGGTTTCCTGAATGTGCTAGATCTATGACACTTTCTGGTGCAGATATTTTATTATATCCCACAGCAATTGGTTCTGAGCCTCAAGACCCTTTATTAGACTCAAAAGATCACTGGCAAAACGTAATGAAAGGTCATGCAGCTGCAAATCAAATTCCAATCATTGCTTCTAATAGAATTGGCACAGAAAATGAAGGTTCAATATCTATTACATTTTATGGAAGTTCCTTTATTGCTAATCATTTGGGTAATATTGAAATTGAAATGGACAAAAAAGATGAGGGCTTTGTATCTAAGAATTTCAACTTTTCAGAAATAACAAAATACCGCCAATCTTGGGGAAATTTTAGAGATCGTAGACCAGATCTATATAAAAAAATTTGTGATTTTTAAAAAAAATTATCATATTATTCAAATTCTACTTATTTAAGAGGAGAGGTAATATGAACAAATTTTTAACAGCTCTTTTAGTGCTTATACTCCCTTTGAGTTTGAGCGCTAAAGAAGAGTTATTTATATACAATTGGTCCGATTATATAGCTGAAGATACAATTGCAAATTTTGAGGAAGAAACTGGTATTGATGTAACATACGATGTATTTGACTCAAACGAAGTTCTAGAGGCTAAGCTTTTAGCTGGAGGAAGTGGTTATGACTTAGTTGTTCCATCAGGCTCCTTTATGGAAAACCAAATTAAAGCAGGAGTTTTTCAAAAACTTGATAAAAGTATGATTCCAAACCTCAAAAATTTAGATCCAAGTGTTTTAGATAAAACTGATGCTCATGATCCAGGTGGGGAATACTCTGTTAATTACATGTATGGTACAACTGGAATTGGTTACAACGTTGCTGCCGTCGAGGAAAGAGGTGGAGATGTTGAGTCATGGGACATAATATTTGATGTAGATCAAATTTCTAAATATGAAGATTGTGGTGTGGCTTTCTTAGATGCACCAAGTGAAATTGTTGAGATTGCATTAAATTATCTTGGCCATGATCCAAATACAGAAAACACTAAAGCTAATCAAGAAGCACTAGAATTATTGAATAAAATTAGACCTTATATAAAGTATTTTGACTCTTCTCAGTACATTGATGATTTAGCAAATGGTGAGATTTGCTTAGCAATAGGTTGGTCAGGTGATGTATTTATAGCAGCATACGAGGAAATTGAAGAGGTCTGGTATTCAATTCCAAATGAAGGAACAGTAATTTGGTTTGATATGATGGGAATTCCAGCAGACGCAAAAAACGTAGAAAATGCTCATAAATTTATAGATTATATTTTGAGACCAGAAGTTGTTGCAGAAATTACTAACTATGTGTGGTACTCAAACCCTAATCTAGTAGCTAACACAACTGAAGGTTTGATAGATCCTGATATTCTTTCAGACCCAGCAATTTATCCAACAGAAGAGACATTAACTAAACTTTTTGCAGATACAGCTGACTCACCTCAAAAGTCTAGGATATCTTCGAGAGTATTTAATAGTTTTAAAGCTTCTCAATAATTTAATTAAAGCGCAACTTTTACTTAAGTTGCGCTTTTCACAATTTTTTTATGTCTGAGCCTTTTTTACAAATCATAGATGTATCAAAAAGGTTTGATAATGTTGTTGCTTTAGACAAAGTTAATCTAAAAATAGCAAAATCTGAAATATTCAGTCTCCTAGGATCTTCAGGATGCGGTAAGTCAACACTTTTGAGAATTATAGCAGGTTTCGAGAAGCCTGATGAAGGAAGAATTCTACTCGAGGGAAAGGATATCACGAAACTTCCACCATATGTAAGACCTTTAAATATTATGTTCCAAAATTATGCACTATTTCCGCATTTAAATGTCACTAATAATATCCAGTTTGGACTAAAAGAAGAAAAAATTTCTAAAGAAGAAATCAATCATCGTGTTAATGAAATTTTAAATTTACTAGAGCTGAATGGTTTAGAGAAAAGAAAAATCAATGAGATATCTGGTGGTCAACAACAACGTGTAGCATTAGCAAGATGTCTAGTCAAAAAACCAAAATTACTTTTATTGGATGAACCACTTGCAGCATTAGATAAACAGCTAAGAGTACAAACACAATTCGAGTTAGTTAATCTACAATATAAGTTAGGCATCACTTTTATTATTGTTACCCATGATCAAGAGGAAGCAATGTCATTATCTGACAGAATGGCAATTATGAAAAATGGAGAAATCCTCCAAGTCGGTAATCCTGTTGAGATATATGAAAAACCGAAGGACAAATATATAGCGAATTTTATTGGCACAGCCAATATCTTTAATGTTCTTAATAAAAATAATCAAATCATCATTAAAGAATTAAATTATGAAGTTAAAAATATTAACAAAAAAGAAAACTATGTTAAATGTTTAATTAGGCCTGAAAAAATTTCTGTTAAAAAACTAGAAAATCAATCTGATAATTTAAATATTGGTGTAGTTAAAGAAGTAGCTTATTTAGGGAGCTATACAAAGTATTTAATTGAGGTTAATGGATTTGAATTTTATTCTTTTATGCAAAATAGTTTAGTTTCAGATAACCTTCAAATAAGATGGGATGACAAAGTTCAGATAAGTTTTAACGAAACATCAATATATTTCTTTAATGATTAAAAATTTAAAAAAACAAAACGTGTGGTTTGTATTCACTCCATATTTATGGCTAGTTTTGTTCTTTTTTGTTCCATTAGCTTTAATTTTTAAAATATCAATATCTGTGTCTGAATGGGGTATGCCACCTTATCGTGATCTTTTCTCTTTTTCTGAAAATGGATTGAAGATTAATTCAACTCTTGGAAATTATTTATTCATTTTTTCAGACCCTTTCTATATAAGATCATATCTCAATTCACTATCATTAGCTTTTACATCCACGGTATTATGTTTATTAATCGGTT
The DNA here is from genome assembly GCA_902599405.1 of uncultured Alphaproteobacteria bacterium. Taxonomy (GTDB): domain Bacteria; phylum Pseudomonadota; class Alphaproteobacteria; order HIMB59; family HIMB59; genus HIMB59. Next base: position 31,577 of record CACKFO010000006.1, read on the forward strand.
ATCCCATAGCTTTTTACGTTGCAAAATCTAAACCAAGTATAAGAAACATACTTTTGATTATGCTTATCATACCTTTTTGGAGTTCTTTTCTTTTAAGGGTATATGCATGGAAAGTCTTACTGCAAGGTTCTGGTATAATAAATTCGGTTCTCATACATATAGGACTAATTACTGAACCAATATCTATGTTACACAATCATTATGCTGTGATTTTAGGCGTTGTTTATACTTACCTTCCATTTATGATTTTACCGCTTTATGGATATTTGGTTAAATTTGATTTAAATTTGATTGATGCATCTAATGATTTAGGTGCAAAGCCTTTAAACACGTTTGTAAAAGTTATCTTACCTCTCTCTTTACCAGGAATTGTTGCGGGGAGTATGTTGGTTTTTATACCAGTTGTTGGAGAATATATAATTCCAGAAATGTTAGGTGGCAGTGATAAACTTTATTTTGGGAAAATAATTTGGGATGAATTTTTTGTAAATAGAGATTGGCCTATTGCTAGCGCACTTGCTATGTCTGGTATTGTAATTCTTGTATTTCCAATAATTATTTTTCAATTAATGTACGCAAAATATAATTTTAAAAATGAATAAATTATTTTTTAAAATTTTTACCTTAACAATTGGATTTTCATTTCTATATTTTCCTATTTTAACTCTTATAGCTTATTCTTTTAATGATAATAAAAGAGTTATGGTTTGGAAGGGTTTCTCTTTGAGATGGTATAAGGAATTATTTCAAAATGAACAAATTTTAGAGGCTTTTTATACTAGTTTAAAAATTGCCTCTCTTTCAGCAACATTTGCAACAATCATGGGTGTAATGATTGGTTTTTCATTAACAAGAATATCAAAAATTCCAGCCAGGCCTTTCTTTATTTTCTTGAGTTCTTCTCCTTTGGTAATGCCTGAGATAATTTTAGGGCTTTCTTTGTTGTTATTCTTTATATCATCTAACCATATTATTGGCTTTCCTTCCTCAAAAGGACAATTAACAGTCTTAATATCGCATATAACTTTCTCTGTAGCTTTTGTTGCAGTTATTATCCAGTCAAGGTTGAGTAGTTACGATAAAAATATAGAAGAGGCTGCTCAGGATCTTGGGACAATTCCAAATATGATTTTTTGGAAAGTAACTGCTCCTGTAATATTACCTGCAATATTATCAGGTTGGTTACTTGCATTTACACTCTCTTTGGACGATCTTGTCGTTGCTAGTTTTACTACCGGTCCCGGAGCTAACACTTTGCCAATAGTGGTTTTTTCTAAAGTTAGATTGGGATTGAGTCCAGAAGTTAATGCTCTTTCCGCAATAATAATGCTAATTGTTATATTAGCAGCAATTAGTATTTACTTAATTAATAGATCAAACATTAAGAAGTAAATATTCTCTTTCCCATGCTGTAATAATTTTATTATAGGCATTTACCTCTAAGTCTTTGATTGAACAAAATAATTCTATAAATGTTTCACCAAATATCTCTTTTGCCTCCTTAGATCTAGAAAAAGTATCTATTGATTGATAGATGCTTTCTGTCAGAGAAACATTTACGTTATAAGCAGCTTTTTTGGTCTCTGGGGTTGCATTTAATTTTTTCTTCAAACCTAGATATCCCGCAGATAAAGTTGCAGCTATAGCTAAGTATGGATTTACGTCTGATCCACAAAGTCTATTTTCAATTCTTGCCTGGTTGGCAGAGTTAAAATTTGGGACTCTAAAACCACAGGTACGGTTTTCAAAACCCCAGTTTAGGTTAAAAGGTGTACCTTCCTCCCAAAAACCTCTGAGCCTTTTAAAGGAATTAACGTTAGGTGCAAAAAGAGGTAAAAAAGCTTTTGAATATTTTTGTAATCCACCCATATAATTATCAAACTGTTTTGTAGTTTTAAGATTTTTGTCCACAAATATTGGTTTACCTTTTTTTAAAATTGATTGATGTATATGCATCGAGTTCCCTGGAGTATCTTCCATCGGTTTAGCCATAAAAGTTGCATACAAATTATGCTTCAATGCAGTTTGTCTAAGAGTTCTTTTAAATAAAAAAACCTGATCGGCCAAGTCAAGGGGGTTACCATGCTTGAAATTAATTTCCATTTGTGCTGGCCCATCTTCATGATTAATATTCTCTACGTCTAATTCTTGAGTCTCACAGTAGTCATATAGATCCTCAAAAATATGATCAAATTCATTAACAGCATCAATACCGTAAGACTGATTTCCTTTTTCAATTCTTCCAGATTGCCCACTTGGTGTCTCTAAAGGATTGTCTGGATCATTGTTTTTCTTAACTAAATAGAATTCAATTTCTGGAGCAACTACTGGTTCAAGGCCTATTTTTTCATAAAGACCAATTACTTTTTTTAAAATACCTCTAGAGTGTACCTCTATAACATTATCATTGTTATCAACAGCATCACAAATAACCTGTGCGGTTGGTTCTTCATACCATGGAACAGTTCTCAGAGTATTAAAATCAGGCTTTAAAATAAAATCACCATCTGTAGGATTTAAAATCTGATCATCTATTGAATAAGTCACATCTCTAGATACTGCTAATTTGAATAGTGCTAAAGGTAATCTTAATCCACCTGACTCAATAGAGCTTAAAAATTTTTTTGTTGGTAGTATTTTTCCCCTTGGTATACCTGAATTATCAGGAATCATACATTCTACCTCTGTTATTTTATTTTTCTTTAACCAATCGACATAATCATTCATAGCTATAACTAACCTTTAAAATTTGATATTTATGTATCTGATGGATTACTCAGATAATTATTACGTAAGAACAAAAGCATTCAATCTTAATACTAACAAATTAAATGAGAGCTTACAATGTGATGTTTGTATAATTGGTGCAGGTTTATCAGGAATTTCATCAGCATTATATTTATCTAAATTAAATCCAGATTTAAATATAGTCATATTGGAGAGAAATAAAGTTGGATGGGGCGCATCCGGAAGAAATGGTGGGCAATTATTACATGGTTTTTCCTCAGAGAATTACTCTAGCCAAAAACACACTCAAGAGGAAATTAAGATATTATGGCAATTCACATTAGACGCTGTTAGAGAAGTAAAAAAAAATATTAAAGACTTAAATATACAGTGTGACTTAATCGAGGGTTATGTTTTAGCCGCAGTAAGTAAATCCCATGATGAGGAGTTAAAAAAATACGTAGACAGGCTTCAAACAAAATTTGATTATGAGTCAGTGACGTATCTTCCAAAAAATAGAATGGACCAGTATTTTGATAGCCCTTATTACAAATCTGCAATGTATGACTCAGAGTGTGGTCAAATTCATCCACTTAATTATTGTCTAGGATTAGCAAGAGAATTATTAAAAAATCAAAATTGTAAAATATTTGAAGATACAGGAGTAATATCATATGAATCTCAAAAAAAAGTAACAATAAAAACTGAAAAAAATTTAACTGTTAAATCTGATAAATTAATTATCTGCTGTAATGCATATATTGATAATTTGAATAAAAATTTAAGAAAAAAAATAATGCCTGTTAAAACTTATGTATCAGCATTTACTGAAATTCCAAATACAGAATTGAGTAAATATTTTCGAAAACCTATCACAGTAGGAGATATGTTATTTGTACTAAATTATTTTAGACTGGATTCTAATAATAATTTAATTTTTGGTGGAGGTGTAAGTTACTCTAATATAGATCCGATAAATTTAGAATTATCTTTAAAAAAAAGTATAAAAAAGATACTTCCTGGTTTAGAAAAGTTCAAAGCTTGGTGTACTTGGAGTGGGCACGTTGCCATAACTGTAAACAGATTCCCTCATATCGGTAGTATTGATAATAATATTTTTTTTGCACAAGGATATTCAGGACATGGTTTAGCAATAACAACTATGGTTGGAAAAATGCTTGCTGAAACAATAACAAATCAGAATAATAATTTGAGCTTATTTGAAAAGTTTAGACATAAAAACTTTCCTGGTTTTGGCATAATTGATAAGCCATTATTAGTTTTAGCAATGAGTTATTTTAAATTAAAAGATCAATTAAGCCTGAAATAACTTATTTTTGCCTAATCTAGAGTTAGGATCTAAGTGTTTTTTTAATTTTTTAATAAAAAGGTAATTTTCACTAGGTTTATATTTTTTTAAAAGATAATTTTTTTTCAAACCAAGACCGTGTTCTGCTGCCACACTACCTTCGCTTTGAATAGTCAAATCATAAATAAATTTTGAGAGGTAAGCACAATTCTTTTTTGAATTAGGATGTACTTTAAAATTGCAATGCAAATTACCATCTCCCAAATGCCCAAAAAAATAAGGAGTAAAGATTTTATTATCCTTTACAAATGTATTTACCTTCTTAATAAAGACAGACCACTTATCAATGGGTAAAGAAATATCAAATTTTTCAGTAAAATTATATTTTATCTGATTATATACTAACTCTTCTCTTTTGCTCCATATCCATGATTTCGATTTATCATGTTCTATTTTATCAATTTTAAATTTATTTAAATTAAAGTATTTTTTTAAGTCTTTTTTGTAATTACCAATAATATTAGATTGTATCTCTATGATTAAATTGAAGTGATGTGTACTTTCATTAAATAAATAAGAGCTAGGTATTGGAAATATTATTTCAAAACTTGTTAAATTATCGAAGTATTTGTTTCTTAAAAATTTTAGTAATCGAATTGACTTATTTAAACTATTTGTTTGTATTAAATATGTAGAATTGTATTTTTTTTTTGGGATTAACTTTAAGCTTGCTCTTGTAATTATTCCAAAAACACCCTCAGAACCACAAAATAACTTCCACAATTTTGGGCCAAAATTATCTTTTTTGAGTTTATTTAAAAAATTTAAAATAGTTCCATCACTAAGCACTACTTCAAGGCCATTTATATGATCCTCTATGTTACCATATCTCAAGGTTTGCAAACCCCCAACATTAGTAGATATATTACCCCCAATCGTACATTTATCACTTGGCGCAATATTAACTGGAAATAAAAGTTTTTTATTATTTGCTGCTTTTTGAATAGTTTTTAACAATGTTCCGCTTTGAGCTGTTATTATAAAATTATCACTATCAACTTCTTCAATACGATTCATTTTTTTAAAATCAATTAGGATAGTTTTTTCAAATTGAGGTTTTGTGCCATCCACTCTATTAGTCTCTCCACCAATAGGTAAAATATGAAATTTATATTTGTTAGAAAATTTAACCAGTTTAGATACCTCCAAAGAATTTTTAGGGAAAGCAGTTATTTGGGCACTTTTTCTTATAGTTTTTATTGGAAACTTCATTTAGATGCTCTTCGTAATCTATCATTTATAGCGATTCCTATTTTCTTATGAGGAATAGGTGCGATACTTATATTTTTATATTGGTTGTCGTTATCTGCTAAAAAAATAAAATGATAAAGATTTTTGGCAGCTTCAATTAAATTTCTACTCTTACTTAAATTTTTAAATTGATCTTTCTTATTTGCTCCAAAGTTTATATATGCAGATTTTTTTTTTGCATTTTTGACGTTTAAAAATATTTTCTTCTTCGGAGAATAATGTTTTTTTGAAGTTCCAGGAAAACTTAAATTCTTGTTATATTTACTAATAAAAATATAGGGTAATATTTTTTTCACATTTTCTAGTGATATCATCCCTGGTCTTATTATATTCAATTTGTTATCAGATATTTTAATTAAAGTTGACTCGATACCAACTTTACATTTTCCATCATCTACAATTAATAAATTTGTATCTATAAATTGCTGAAAAACCATTTCACTGTTGATTGGGCTAAGTTGTTTAAATTTGTTTGCTGAAGGCATTACAAGGGGCTTACCTAATTTATTTATTAAATTTAATGTAAATTTATTATTTGGAACTCTTACAGCACACTCATTATTTAATGTAAGAGATTTGGGTATTTCGAGAGACTTCCTTTGTAAAACAAGAGTAAGAGGCCCAGGCCAAAATTCTTTGGCTAAAATTAAATTTTCATCATCTAAATTAAAAAATTTATCTACCATTTTTAAACTTGAACAATGAAAAATTAGTTTTTTTTTCAAAGGTCTTTTCTTTAATAAGAAAATTTTTTTTGCTGCTTTAATATTGGTTCCTAAACCAGCTAGCCCATAAACAGTTTCTGTTGGCAAAACTACTAATTCATCTTTTAATAGTTTAGACTTTAAGAAATGTGTAAGTTGCTTTGATAAATTTGATTTAACGATAATGGGCATAATTTACATAATTAGATATATTTTTAGTATTCAGTTAAGATTAATTAATATTATTTTACAACTTTATGAATATATGCGCCATTATTCTTTCTGCTGGAAAGAGCAAAAGATTTAAATCATCTAAACCAAAATTTCTTCATGAAATATCTGGTAAAGAGTTAATACAGTATAATTTAGATGCACTAAATAAAATTAAACAAGTAAAAAAAACTTTTATTATTTCGAGTAAAGCTAATAAAAAATATTTCATTCATGAAAAAGTATTTATTCAAAATCCAATAGACGGTACTGGTGGAGCTTTTAAACAATTTTATAAATACAATAATAAATTTGATTATTTTTTATTGACCTTAGCAGATACACCTATTTTCGATTATAAAATACTCTCTGATTTTGTTTCAAAAGGTGTAAAAAATGATGATGACTTATCAGTTCTTACACAAAATGTAAGAAACCCAAAAGGATATGGAAGAATAATTAAAAAAAATAATTTATTAATAAGTATTATTGAAGAAAATGAATGTTCAAACGAAGAGAAATTAATCAATGAGATAAATACTGGCATATTTTTAATTTCAAAAAAAGCTGCATTAAATTTAAAATTAATAAAAAAAAATAAAAATAAGAATGAATTTTACATTACTGATTTAGTAAATGTCTGTTTAAATAAAAAACTTAAAATGACTACTTTTTTAAATAAAGCCACAGTTATATCAGGTGCTAACACCTTAAATGAACTTAATAAATTAGAAACATTATCTCAAGATTTTATAAAGAAAAAATTAATAGATAGTGGTGTTAGAATTATTCATCCCGATACGGTTTATATAGAGAGCAATGTTAGTATCGCTCCGGGAGTAGTAATTGAGCCACATGTTATTATAAAAAAAAATGTAAGCATCAAAAGTAATTCCATTATTAAGTCCTTTTCTTATATTGAAAATTCGACAATAGGTAATAACTGCTCCATCGGCCCTTATGCAAGAATAAGACCTGAGGTTATTTTGGCAGATGAGGTAAAAATTGGTAATTTTGTTGAGATTAAAAAATCAAAATTATCAAAGGGAGTAAAAATAAATCATTTAAGTTATATCGGTGACTCATCTATAGGAACAAATAGTAATATTGGGGCCGGAACTATTACTTGTAATTATGATGGAATAAATAAGCTGAAATGCAAAATAGGTAATAATACCTTTATTGGCTCAAATTCTTCTATTATTGCACCTGTTAATATAGGCAATAAAGCATACATAGCTGCAGGATCTGTAATTACTAAATCAATACCAAATAATCATTTTTCAATAGCCAGATCAAAACAGAAAAATAAAATTAATAATAAAAAATAATGTGCGGTATAGTTGGTATCTTAAACTCATCTTTTTTAAAGAATAACTCTATAGATATTTTAAAAAAGCTGGAATATAGAGGGTATGACTCTGCTGGCATTTCCTTGTTTTCAAAAGAACGAATAAAAACTATTAAAAGTGTCGGCAAAATATCAGAACTAAAAAATAAAGCTCAAAATGTATCAGATAAAAATTTTTATGGTGTGATAGGTCATACAAGATGGGCAACACATGGAGTTGTTAGTAAAAATAATGCTCATCCATTTGCAAATGATGATCTTACTTTAGTTTGTAATGGTATAATTGAAAACTATAGAAAAATTCAAAATCGATTTGTAGAAATTCCTAAAAATATTCAATCAGATACTGAAATCAGTTTTTACTTTCTCACCTATTTAGTCAACAAATATAAAAATTCAGATGAAGCTATTAGAGTATTTAAAAGTGTTATTAAAGGAAACTACGCCTTTGTTATATTTATAAAAAAAAATAATTGTTTTTACTTATTAAAAAATGGCAGTCCAATCGCCTTATCACATAATAAAAACTCCTCTTACATATGCTCAGATTCATCTATTTTATCTGATTATAGTGATAAGATTTATCATCTTAAAGATGGTGATATTATTAAAATTCAGCAGTCTAAAATATCTAGTTTAAATAAAGCTAAAATACTCTTTGAGAAAAATGAAATTAAACAAAACCCATATGATAAAGGAAAATATCAACATTATATGTTGAAAGAGATACATGAGCAGCCTGAAGTTATAAAAACTACTCAAAAAAACTATTTACAAGAATTTTTTAATGATTTTGAAAGCAAATTTAAAAATTTAATTTTAAACAAAAAAATAATATTTGTTGGATGTGGTACTGCATACCATGCCTGTTTAGTTGGGGAGTATTATTTTAATAAATATACAAATATAGATACGTCATCAGAATTAGCTTCCGAGCTTAGATATAAAAAAATAAATAAAGACGAAAAAATATTATTTGTTTTTATTTCACAATCTGGTGAAACCATGGATACATTGATGGCTTTAAAATATATCAAAAAAAATAAACATTCTTCTATAGTTATAACTAATTCTTTACAGAGTAGTATGGTAAGGGAGGCTGATGTAACTATACCTACTTATGCTGATAAAGAAGTTGGTGTAGCCTCAACTAAAGCTTTTACTTGTCAAATATTGAGCTTAGCCAATCTTTCTATTGAAATTGGTAAAATGACAAATTCCATATCGAAAAAAGATTATAATAAGAATTTAACAATTCTAAAGTTATTACCAATAAAGCTGAAAAAATTAATAAACGATTTTACACCAGAGGCGAAAAAAATTGCAAAAAAATTAAGCCAATCTGATACTTGTTATTTTATTGGAAGGAATATTGTATACCCAATAGCATTAGAAGGATCCTTAAAATTAAAAGAGATATCTTACATGCATAGCGAAGGCTTTCCTGGAGGAGAGATGAAACATGGCCCAATTGCATTGATCGATAAAAAATCATTAACAATTTGCTTATCGCCAAACAACGAATTATATGAGAAATCTATTTCTAATGCTGAGGAAATCGCTGCTAGAAATGGTAAGGTTATAATTTTATCGAGTGTTAAAATTCACAGAAAATCATTAAACACACATAATGTAAGCCTACCCAAAGAAAACTTTATTGACACACCTTTCATTTATACTATTCCTCTTCAACTCATTTCATATTATTTTGCTCTTAATGAAGGTACTGATATTGATCAACCAAGGAATCTTGCTAAATCAGTTACTGTTGAATAAATTGAATACTATTTAATATGAATATCGAAGTTGATAATGAGATTTTAGCTAGTGTGATTGACGCTCGGTTTAGTATCGAACCACAGCTTTCTTCAAATATCGAAAAAGCTAATTTTAAACAAACTATTTTTTTTCCTGAGGATAAATTGAAATCAAATAAATTTAATTCAGTGCCTTTAGACACATATGGAATAATCAATAAATCTAAGTTATTTACAAGAGAACCTATTACAGGAGAACAAATTTCTTATTTAATTAATGATAATGGCTACACTGTTAAAGATAATAATCCAGATATTAAAATCGAAACAACAGATTATAAAATTTTTTATAGATTTGAAATCAACGAGATTCAACACAAATACTGCTCATCAATTTTTACTAATTTAAAATTTAAAAAAATTAATATTGTTTTTCCAAATAGCAACACAATACACTTTTTTTCTGAGAATATATCCCTTTTAAAAAAATATATTAAGAAAATTGCTAATAAAAAAATTCAAGAGAGTGATCTTATTAAAATCAAAGTCCCAACTAGTTTATCCATTTATCACTCTAAAAATAATAATACAAAAGAGATTACAATCAAAAATAAATCTTATTTGGGAATATGTTTTGAAATAGTTAATCTTTTAAGCTTAAATACTTTAGACAATAAGAATACGTATAATTCCAGCAATAATAGCAATTACTATATTAATATTCTTTTTTTTAATTTTTATAACTTTTTCCCTAAGTTTATATCTTTATTCATATTTAAATTTTTACTCAGGTTTAATAAATCTTACATATTTTCTAATCAAGTATTAGAAATTAATAATAATTTTAACAAACAAAATAATTTCTTCTCTAATATTATTGATGACAATCAATATCCTAGTTACTTATCAAAAGGAACTTTTTTCCCTAATTTAAAATTAAGTAATAAAAAGTATATTCATGAGATACTCAAGGATGACGATACATACATACTTTCAAATAAATATAAAATAAAAAATGTAAAAAATTTTATTTTTCTATCTGATGGTTCTGATAAAAATTCTTATCAAATCGGTAAAAGCTCATATGACTATTTAAATTTAGATAAATGTTATTACATTACAGACAATCATGGCCTAATCACCACAGTGGATTTCGTTGATAATATCGGAATTATCAATCATGAAGATATTGATTCAAAGTACTCAGATAATAAACAATCCAGCATAGATAATTTTTATGCTACAGGTTACGATCCATCATTACCTAAATTAAAGCTACCCAAAATTTGGCCTTTTAAATCTAAAACCCAATAATTTCTTTTATTTAATACATTTAACAATATAATCCTTGCCTCATGAAATGGACTAAAGATAGTTGGAAAAACTTTGAAGCAAAGCAAATGCCTGCTTACGCTGATCAAGGTAATTTAGACTCTGTAATAGAGGAATTATCCTCTATGCCTCCTTTAATATTTGCTGGTGAGACCAGGTCTCTAAAATCACAAATTTATCAAGTTCAAAAAGGAGAGTCCTTTTATTTACAAGGCGGTGACTGTGCTGAGAGCTTTCAGGAATTAAACCCCAATACAATTCGAGATAATTTTAAATTACTATTGCAAATGTCTGTTGTTCTGACTTTTGCCACTAATAAACCGGTTGTTAAATTAGGGAGAATGGGTGGACAATTTGCTAAACCAAGAAGCTCAGACTTTGAAGAAAAAAACGGTCAAAAGCTACCTAGTTATAGAGGAGATATCATAAATTCTTTTGAGTTTAACGAGTCCTCTAGAGAACCAGACCCTAAAAGAATGATTCGAGCTTATAACCATTCAGCTTCAACTTTAAATTTATTAAGAGCTTTTGCTCAAGGAGGTTTTGCTAGTTTAACACAATTAAATAAATGGAATTTAGATTTTGCAGATAACTTTGATACAACAAAAAAATTTAAAGAATTATCTGAAAAAATTGCAGAAAGTATAAAATTTATGAATGCCTGTGGTGTAAATGAAAAAAATACAAGAGAATTAAGAGAGACAGATTTTTACACAAGCCATGAAGCACTTCTTTTACCTTATGAACAAGCTTTTACAAGAATAGATAGCACTACAGGTGAGTGGTACAATGTAAATTCTCATTTTTTGTGGGTCGGCGATAGAACTAGAGATCCTAATGGTGCTCACATACACTATTTAAGTGGTATAAAAAACCCTTTAGGTCTTAAAGTAGGTCCATCTACAACCATTGATGATTTAAAAAAAAATATTGAGATACTGAATCCCGAAAATGAAGGTGGGAGACTTACACTTATTGTTAGAATGGGAGCAGATAAAATTAATTCAAAATACCCTGATTTATTGAAAGAAATTAATAAACTCGGTCTTAATCTTACATGGATATGTGATCCTATGCATGGAAATACATCTACAAGTAAATCTGGCTATAAAACTAGAGCTACTGAGAATATTTTTAAAGAAATTCAGTCTTTTTTTGAAATTCATAAATCAGAGGGTTCAGTCGCAGGTGGTGTTCACCTTGAATTAACAGGTTTAGATGTAACTGAATGTGTCGGTGGGCCTGATGATATTAAAGATGAAAATTTAGGTGATAGATACCATACGTTTTGTGATCCAAGACTAAATGTTAATCAATCATTAGAGCTATCTTTTCTACTGGCTGATTTATTGTCAAATGGCGAAATGAATTAGTTTTCTTATTCATAATGAATAAAAAAACAAATTCAAATTTAATTAATAATTTTACTGATAATTATTTTTTAAAAACAAAAAAAATTATCCATAAGTATGGAGATATTAAAGTTACTTATGCTGTTTTTATTCGTAGACCAGGCGTTATCGCATTAAAACTAGCAATAAATTGGATTAAACAAATTTCAAAAGACAGAGGAATTAAAGTATCAACTTCTAGTCCATTCAAAGAGGGTGACCATTTCGGTGCTGGAGAACCAATTCTTTATATTAGGGGTTCTTTTAAACATATAGTTGATTTGGAAACTTTACTCTTACAAAAAATTGGTCCAGCTTGTATAGCAGCAGCTAATGCATATCAAATGTGTTTAGACTTGCCTAAAACGTCCTTTATAGCTATGGATGCAAGACATTGTGCAGGTACAGAGATGTCTGAATTAATGTCATATGCGGCATCAGTAGGATCAAAATCAGCAAAAAGAAAGAAAGCTAAAGGCTTTATTGGAACATCGATAGATGCAACATCACATTATTTTCAATCTAATAAAGCATTAGGAACGATGCCACATGCATTAATAGGATATGCAGGATCTACTCTTGAGGCGGTAAAAATGTTTCATGAAACATTTCCAAAAGATGATTTAGTTGTATTGCCTGATTATTTCGGTAAGGAAATTACTGACTCTATTCAAGTTTGCAGTCACTTCGATAAGTTGTCAAAAGCTGGAAAAGTAATGATAAGACTTGATACCCCAAATGGAAGATTTATTGAGAGTCTTGATACCTCAAAATCATATGAGGTCTTAGAAAAACACGCACCCGGTTCAATCAAAGAATACAGATCTGACAAAGAGTTAAAACACTTAGTTGGGCCTGGAGTCTCTGCTGCATCTTTGTGGTATTTGAGAGCACAACTTGACAATTTTGGTTTTAAAAAAGTAAAAATTATTGCATCTAGCGGATTTACAAATGAGAAATGCAAGGCAATGTCTTTAGCCAAAGCTCCAATAGATGTCATAGGGACTGGAAGTTATCTACCAGAAAAATGGTCAGAAACATATGCAACTGCTGATATTATAAAATATGGTAATTCCTCTAGAGTAAAAGTTTCAAGAGAATACCTCTTAAAAAAAGTTAAATGATAATTACACGTTTTGCCCCGAGCCCAACTGGTCACCTGCACTTAGGAAATATGAGATCTTGCTTTTTAAATTGGGCATATTCGAAAAAAAATAATGGTAAATTTATTCTTAGATATGACGACACTGACCAAGAGAGAAGCAAAGATGAATATGTAAAGTCCATAGCATCTGATCTTGATTGGTTAAAAATAAAATATGATGAAACTTTTTATCAAAGCAAAAGAATTGAGAGATATAATGAACTTTTCGATCAATTAATTTCTTTAAAATTTGTTTATCCATGTTTTGAGTCAAGTGAGGATTTAGATATAAAAAAAAAGTTGCAGTTAAAAACAGGAAAACCTCCAATCTACGATAGATCCTCATTAAATTTATCTAAAGAAGAAATTGAAAAAAAAATAATTCACGGTAATCAGCCTTATTGGAGATTTAAGCTTTCACAGACTAAAATTAAATGGAATGATTTAGTAAAAGGAGAGACCGAAGTAGATCTAGCTTCTCAATCAGATCCTGTTTTAAGGAGGGCTGATGGTAGCTACCTCTACCATTTTCCAAGTGTCGTCGATGATATAGATATGAAAATATCTCACATTATTAGAGGCGAAGACCACTTAACTAATTCAGCAATTCATTTAGAATTATTTAAATGTTTAAATTCTGATTTACCTTCATTAGGTCACAATCCATTAATGCTTAATGAGGATGGAACAAAACTAAGCAAGAGAAATCTGGACTCAATTTCACTTAAGCAATTTAGAAACAGTGGATATACAGTCAACAGTATTCTATCTTATTTGTATTCACTTGGTTTAAATTCAGATTATGATTTTGAAACAATTTTAGAGAATAATTTTAGAGATTTTAATTTAGGGGATATTTCTAAAAACTTACCAAAAATTGATATTCATAAAATTGACTTTTTTCAAAAAAATTCATTAAGGTCAATGAATTTAAAAGGTTTAAATAATGAATTTCCTGAGCTAGAAGAGTTAGCTTTAAATGAAAGTGAGTGGGAACTTATTAAAGAAAATGTTGAAAAGTATGAAGATATAAGAAATTTATGGAAAATTATTAATAGAAAAGAAATTAAAATTCAACCTTCAGGTGACTTTATCAAACTTTTGATTAAAAATTTGAATGGTATTTCAAATTTTAGTTTTGATGAATATGTCAATTATTTAATGAGTATTGATAAATCACTATCAAAAAAAGAAATATTTACTAATACACGTTATATACTTACAGGTAATCAAAATGGCCCATCTGTTAAAGACCTATATAATTATTTTGGCCACGAAGGTTTAAAAAAAATTTTAAATGAATATTAATCTTTTTAACACTTTAACCAAAAAAAAAGAAAAACTTATACCTATTAATTCATCTGAAGTTAAGATGTATGCTTGTGGACCCACCCTTTATAGTAATCCACATATAGGGAACTTCAGACCAATTATAGTTTTTGATATCTTATTCAGAGTCCTAAGACTAATTTTTGGAGAGGATAGTGTACGTTACGTCAGAAATATAACAGACATTGATGATAAAATTATAGATAAAGCCAATGAACTTAAAATATCAACAGATGAGTTGGTACATTCTACTCAAAAAATATATCAACAAAATCTAAGTTCTTTGTCAATATTATCTCCAACACATGAACCAAAAGCCACAGATTATATTTCAAAAATGATTGAGATGATTACATCTCTTATTGAAAAAAAATATGCCTATGTATCTGAAGGACACGTTTTATTTGAAGCAAAGAAATTTAAAAGTTATGGTTCTCTCTCTAAGTTTTCATTAAAAGACATAATATCTGGTGCAAGAGTAGAAGTTGCCGATTACAAAAAAAATCCTGAAGATTTTGTCCTTTGGAAACCATCAAAAACAAATGAACCTCATTGGGATAGCCCATGGGGTAATGGTAGACCTGGATGGCACATAGAGTGTTCAGCTATGATTTCAGAATTACTTGGGGAAACCATTGATATCCATGCGGGCGGTATTGATCTTATTTTTCCACATCACGAGAATGAAATTGCTCAGTCAACATGTTGTCATGATAAAAAAATGTCTAACTTTTGGCTCCATAATGGATTTATAAATTTTAAGGGTGAAAAAATGTCAAAATCTTTAGGAAATACCTCAATTGTTAATGATTTATTATCTAAACACGATCCTGCTGTTCTCAAATATTCACTACTGACTACTCATTATCGTCAACCACTTGATTTTTCAAAAGATCTTATAAGTTATAGTGAAAACATCATTAACAAGTGGAGAGAACATATTAAAGAGGTTAATAGCAAAGAATTAGACTCAGAATTTGTTAATGCACTTTTAGATGACCTAAATACCCCAAAAGCACTGATGAGATTACAGCAAATAATAGCTAACATTAAAAAAGACAAGAATAATGATGACTTATTAGCTCATTTTAATAATGGTTTAAGCTTATTAGGATTGAATCCTAGTTTTAATAAAACAGATTTAAACCTTGATAAAGAATTTATTGAAAATATGATATCTCGCCGACAAGAGGCTAAAAAAAATAAAAACTTTGAACTAGCAGATAAAATTAGAGATGAGTTATTTAAACAAGGGATTGTTTTAGAAGACACCAAAAATGGCACAACATGGAAGAAAAACTAGAAAATAAAATTTATTTTTTTGACACTACATTAAGAGATGGTCAACAAACTACCGGTGTTGATTTTACCGTAGATGATAAAATCAAATTCTCTAATGCTCTCGATGAATTAGGTTTAGATTATATTGAGGGTGGTTGGCCTGGGTCAAATCCAACTGATGATAGTTTTTTTAATTCTACAACAAATTTTAAAAATTCTAGTTTGGTTGCTTTTGGAATGACCAGAAGACCTAATACAAGTGTTTCAAACGATCCAGGTCTAAATACTTTAATTAATACAAATGTAAAACATATTTGCATTGTTGGGAAATCATCTTCATATCAGGTCGAAAAGGCTTTAGGCATTTCAAAATCTGATAACCTAAAAATGATTGGTGAGAGTATCGCTCATATCAATGAAAAAGGTTTAGAGGCAATGTATGATGCTGAGCATTTTTTTGATGGATATAAATCAGATCCTAAATTTGCATTAGATTGTTTAACTGAGGCTTTAAATAATGGAGCTAGGTGGATAGTATTGTGTGATACTAATGGTGGTACTCTGCCAAATGAAGTAGAGACAATTGTTCAAGAAGTAACAAAATATATACCAGGTGCAAAACTTGGCATCCATGCGCATAATGATACAGAAAATGCAGTTGCCAACTCACTAGCTGCTGTGCGAGCAGGAGTGAGACAAATTCAAGGCACAATTAATGGATTAGGAGAAAGGTGTGGAAATGCTAATTTAGTATCTCTTATTCCCTCAATAATTTTGAAAACAAAATTTGAAACTAGTATTCCTAAAGAAAAATTATCAGCCTTAAAGAAAACCTCATTGCTTTTAGATGAAATTTTAAATCGTATGCCAAATACTCAGCAAGCCTATGTTGGTGAAAATGCCTTTTCACATAAAGGAGGTTTGCATGTTTCAGCAATTAACAAAGACCCTAAAACATATGAGCATATAGACCCAGAAATAGTAGGTAATACCAGAAAAATTGTAATTTCTGATCAATCTGGCCGATCTAATATCATATCTCTTTTAAATACTGTTGGTATTAAACCAGATGATCATTCAGATAAATTAGATTTTTTACTCCAAAAAGTAAAAGAGAGAGAATTTAAGGGTTACGCTTACGATCAGGCAATTGCGAGTTTTGAGATACTAGCTAGACAAACTCTTTTCGGTATCCCAGAGTACTTTGAATTAAAAAGATTTAAAGTTATTGATGATAGAAGATGGAATGCTAAAGGAGAATTAGTAACTGAGTCTGAAGCAACTGTAAGGATAGAAGTTGAAAAAAAAGAATACATGAATGTAGAAGTAGGAAATGGTCCAGTAAATGCTTTGGACAAAGCTTTAAGAAAATCATTAATGGGCTTTTACCCTGCTTTAGAGGATTTAGAATTAACTGATTTTAAGGTAAGAATTTTATCCTCAGAAAAAGGAACAGATGCAATAGTTCGTGTTCTTATCGAGACAAAGGATCAAAAAGGATCCATTTGGACAACAGTAGGTGTCTCTACTAATATAATTGATGCGTCTTATAACGCCCTTAGAGAGAGCTTAATTTATAAATTAATTAAGTCCTCTTGAAAAAAACAATTCAATTTATATTAAACAAACCCCAGTTATCTGAAAATGTTGGTATGTCTCTAAGATCAATAGGATGTTTTGGTTTTGAGAACTTATCCTTAGTAAGTCCAAGAAAAATTTGGCCTAATGATAAGGGAATAAAATCTGCAAAGCATTTTTCATACTTAGTTAAAAAAGTTAAGGTGTATCAATCAATACCAGAAGCCATGAAAGGTAGTGATATCTTAATTGCAACGTCAATCAGGAAAAGAGACTTTCACATACCTCCAATAAAAGTAAATGAAATATCTAAACTAAAATCGAAAAAAATATCAATTTTGTTTGGTCAAGAAAATAATGGATTGTCTAATAAGGAGATATCGCATGCTAATTTTCTATTGTCTCTACCTACATACAACAAGAGTTCGCTCAATTTATCTCATACTGTAGCTTTAATTGCTTATGAATTGAGTCAAATATCTCTATCTAATATTAATCCAACTTTTGAAAATTCTCCCGCAAGCTCAAAAGATATTGAAAAATTTTTATCATTTCTGATGAAAATACTAGAAAGAAGAAAATTTACATCAATCTCATCCAAAAGAGATAATTTAGAAATATCTTTAAGAAATTTTTTAAAAACATCAAAAATAGACCAAAAACAAATAAAAACAGCCTATGGAATTTTAAAATTTATTACAAAATAAATTGACTTAAAAGGCTAAATCTATATAAATCACCAATTCATGACAAAAAGACTATCGTCAAAACATAAAATTGATAGAAGACTTGGCCTAAATTTATGGGGTAGACCTAAAAGTCCTTTTAATAGAAGACCCTATGGTCCTGGCCAACATGGTCAAGCAAGAAGAAGAAAACCATCTGATTTTGGAGTTCAATTAGCAGCTAAACAAAAGCTCAAAAAATATTATGGCGATATTACTGAGAAACAATTTTTAAAAATTTATCAAGCAGCTTCTAGAAAAAAAGGCGATACTAGTCAAATTTTAATTGAACTTTTAGAACGAAGATTAGATGCTGTTGTGTTTAGACTAAAGTTTGCTCCAACTGTATTTTCCGCAAGACAACTAGTAAATCACGGGCACGTTTTGGTAAACGGTAAAGTAGTAAATAAAAAATCTTATCAGGTTAATGATGGTGATGAAATATCCCTTCAACAAACTAGCCAGAATATTCCGATGATAATTCAAACATTAAGCTCTAATGAAAGAGATGTTCCTGAGTATTTACAACTAGAAATATCAAAATGTCTTGGTAAATTTGTTAGAGGACCTCAATTGACAGATGTTCCTTACCCTGTTCAAATGGAACCTAATTTAGTCGTTGAATTCTACTCTAGATAACTAATAGTTAATAATCTATTCAATTAATCTAACAGCGCATAAATTTCGAAGAGATATTTATGAAAATAAAAATACTAACAGTCATATTTTTTCTTTTTATTACAAGCCTTTTCGCTGCTGGATCTAGCTCCGATGATAGTGCTAAAACTAATTATGGAAAAGATTATAAGTCAGCAATTAAGCTAATAAGAAGCAAAGATTATGATAAGGCAATAAGAAAGCTGAAGACTCTTACAACTGCTAGTTCAACAGATTTTACTAAAGCTGATGTTTACAATGAGTTAGGTTTTGCTTACAGAAAAAGTGAAGACTTTGATAATGCAGCAAAATATTACAAAAAAGCTCTTGAATTAGACCCAGAACACTTAGGTGCTATCGAATACCAAGGTGAGATGTATGTAGATCTTGGTCAAAAAGAAAATGCCCTAAATAATTTAGCTTTACTTAAAAAACTAGTTGGAGAAAATAATTCTTATTATAAAGAATTAAATAATTATATTTCAAATAACTAATGAGAGGGGCAAAATAAATGCCCCTTTTTTAATTTACTTCAGTTTTAATGCCTTTTGTGTTAAGCAATTCTAGAAGTTCACCAGACTCAGCCATTTCTTTCATAATATCACAACCACCTACAAATTCTTTTTTTATGTAAAGTTGAGGTATCGTAGGCCAATTTGAATAAGTTTTTATACCTTCTCTAATGTTGTTATCTTCAAGTACATTACAATGGCCAAACTCAACCCCAGTTTTTTTTAAAATTGCGCTTGCGACTGACGAGAAACCACACATAGGAAAGTCAGGGTTACCTTTCATAAATAGGAAAACTTCATTATCTCCAATCATTTTTTCAATTTGTTCTTTTGTACTACTCTCTAATTCCATTATTTTGTTCCTTTCGTTTTTAATTGCATAGCATGAAGCTCTTTATCCATTAATCCATCTAATAATTTGTAAACTAACTGGTGTTGTTGTATACGTGACAATCCGTTAAACATATCACTTTCAATTTCAACTGAATAATGATCGTTATCACCGGCAAGATCCTCAATTACAATTTTAGAGTTTGGAAATTTGTTCTCTAGGAGTCCTTCTAATTTTTTTTGTTCAATAGGCATCTAACTAATTATCTTCTCAAAATCATTACGATATTTATTCATAATATCAAAATAGTCAAATTTTTTAGAGTTTATCTCAATACCTTCTTTAATTATCTGCCCAATTTCGAGGTATTCAGCACCTTTTTTTGTCAGAAATGAAGTTACTTCTTCAAAATCTTTGCTTCTGATTTCAATAACATATCCAGCACTATATTCGCAGAATAAATCAATAGGATCAGGGACCTTGACCCTAAAACCCATATCCTTATATTGCATTTTTAATAACGCCGAAAAGATACCCCCTCTGGAAATATCATTGCAAGACATAATGCATTTCAAATCTGATAATTCCAAAACACAATTTGCAATTTTTTTCTCAAAATCTAGATCTAATACCTCTAAGTCATTAAATTCACATATGTTAAAAGCAATTTTTTGATCTTGTAATAAGTAAGGACTACAATTTTTTGTTAATTGTTTTCCTAAAATAAGGATCTTATTACCAATTTCACAAAACTTATTTGTGTTTATTTTATTTAAATCCATATTGGAACCTACCATTCCTATTACAGGTGTAGGCTTAATTGGTATTTCATTTGTCTGGTTATATAAAGATACATTACCTGAAACAATAGGTGTATTGAATTTTACAGCCGCAGTTTTTAATCCATTAATAGATAAAACCAACTCTCCCATAATGTTTGGATCTAAAGGACTTGCAAAGTTAAGGTTATTTGTAATCGCTAAAGGATTAATATTGCATGCAATTAGATTTCTATATGACTCAGCAACCGTATATTTCATTCCTTCATATGGATTGATTCTAATGTATAATGGATTGCAGTCGGTAGATGCACCAATAACTTTTTGTGTTCCGTGAATCTTTACTATACCTGATGATTGACCTGGTTCTCTGATAGTATCTCCCATCACAGTAGAGTCATATTGATCGAAAACCCAACTTTTATCTAAATAATTAAGATTTGTAAGAAGGTTAATTATCATATCTTCCAATTTAATTTTTGAAAAATCAAAATCTTTGTTTTTTCTTTTTCTTGGGATGTAAAACTCTCTATCGTATTCAGGAGCATCATCAACAATTATTTCTACTGGAAGATCGACAACTTTTTTATTATTTGACTCAAACACAACTCTTTTAGTTTCTGTAATTTCTCCAATGACTTCATAATCAATTTGCCATTTTTGAAGAATTTCTCTGACTTTACGATTATTTTTTTTATCGATAACAGCTAGCATTCTTTCTTGGCTTTCAGATAAAAGTATCTCATAGGCGCTCAGTGGTTGCCTCAATGGAATTTTATCAAGATTGATATAAACACCTACATTTCCTTTTGAAGCCATTTCTACACTGGAGGAGGTAATACCCGCAGCTCCCATATCTTGCATAGACTCTATTAATCCTGATGACATTAATTCTAAGCAACCCTCCATTAAAAGTTTTTCCATGAAGGGATCACCAACTTGTACAGAGGGTCTTTTTTCATCCTCATCTTCCTCTGAAAAAACATCAGAGGCCATACTTGCTCCATGAATTCCATCTTTTCCAGTTTTAGATCCAATGTAAACAATAAGGCCACCAATAGATTTTGGTTTAGAATAAAAAATTTTATCTTTTTGAACATGTCCCACAGCCATAGCATTAACCAAATTATTAAAATCATATGTTGACTCAAACTCACACTCACCACCAATATTAGGAATTCCAATACAGTTACCATAGTGTCCAATTCCATGAACCACACCATTTAACAAGTATTTTGTCTTTTCAGTTTCTATTAAACCAAATCTAATTGAGTCAAGAGTAGCAATTGGTCTCGCTCCCATTGTAAATATATCTCGTAGTATACCTCCAACACCAGTTGCTGAACCGTTGAAAGGTTCTATGTAACTTGGATGATTGTGGCTTTCTATTTTAAACGCAATACCATCGTTATCTTGCAAATCAATTACACCAGCGTTTTCTCCTGGTCCCTGAATTACAATTTCATTATCTGTGGGGAGTTTCTTAAGCCATTTTTTTGAAGTTTTATAACAACAGTGTTCATTCCACATAGCAGAAAAAATACCCAATTCCTCAATGCTTAAGTCTCTGTTTAGATATTTCCTAATGACCTGGAATTCATCTAAAGTTAAACCGTGCTGAAGTATTAACTCTTCATTCATGAAATTAACGACTCTATAATAAGTCTTCCATCTTGTGATTGATGAAAATCAGAATATGCTCTCTCGGGATGAGGCATCATTCCAAGAACATTCTTTTTTTTGTTTGTAATACCTGCGATAGCCTCTATTGAACCATTTATATTTTCTTCATTATTTGAGAATTCACCTTTGCAATATTCAAATGCAATTTGTTCATTATTTTTTAATAAATTTAAAGTTTCAGTATCACAATAAAAATTTCCCTCATTATGAGCTACAGGTATTTGAAGAACCTGATTATCTTTGATTGATAAATTAAAATTATTTTGAAATTTTTTTTTAATAAAACAATTTTTTCCTAAAAATTTAAGTTTTTTATTTCGAATTAATGCTCCTTCAAGAAGTCCAATTTCAGTTAAAATTTGAAAGCCATTACAAATACCTAATAAATATCTATTATCATTTGCATGTTTGACAACTTCATTAATAATTTTACTTTTTGATGCCATTGCTCCTGATCTTAAATAATCACCAAAGCTAAAACCCCCAGGTAAAATTACTAAATCAACTTTTGGCAATGATGTCTCCTCATGCCATATATTATGAACCTCACCTTTAGTTAAATCTTTTAAGTAGCATAAGGCGTCTCTGTCACAATTAGATCCAGGAAATGTTATAACAGCAGATTTAAAACTCATCCAAGCACTTCGTACTCTTCAATAATATCGTTGACTAGAAGTTTTTTGCAAGCAGAGTCGATTTTTTGTACTTTTTCCTCTTTGCTTATATTATCGGGTAAATCTAATTCAATGAGTTTTCCCTGTCGGATATTTGAAAATTCTGTAAATCCTAAACTATTAAGTGACTGTTCAATTACTTTTCCCTGTGGTTCTAAAATTTGGCCTTTAAGTCTTACTAAAATTTTTATTCGCATTAAATCGTTAAGTTTAACCTATTAAGCACCTCTTCATATGCTTCTTCGATATTTCCTAAATCTCTACGAAATCGATCTTTATCAAGTTTTTTATTTGTTTTTAAATCCCACAAACGACATGTATCTGGTGATATTTCATCTGCTAAAACAAGCTCATCAGTTTTTTTACAAATTCCAAATTCTAATTTAAAATCAACTAGATTTATTCCTATAGAATAGAACGTAGACCTTAATATGTCATTAATTCTCAAAGAATATTCATCTATTAACTCTAATTCATTTAAATCACATAAACCTAAATTAAGAATATGTTCAGAACTTATATGAGGATCGCCAAGTTCATCCGATTTTAAACAATACTCTATTAGCGTATCAGATAATTGCGTTCCTTCTTTTACACCAAACTTTTTAGATAAAGAGCCAGCAAAGAAATTTCTTACTAAAACTTCAATTGGAATAATATCTACTTTTTTTAAAAGCTGAGATTTTTTATCAATTTTCTTTATAAAGTGTGTTGGAATATCACAATGATTCAATATTTGAAATAAATAACTCGATATAGCATTATTAATTGCACCCTTATTCTTTATAGAGCCCTTTTTTAAATTATTAAAAGCTGTAGCATCATTTTTATAGGTAGCTATGACTTCCTTACTAGTTTTGGCATAAATAATTTTTGCTTTTCCCTCATATAATTTTTTCAATTTTACTGCCATTAATTAATCCTTTTAAATATTTTATCAACATTTTTAAAAAGATTTTTATTATTGAAGATATTATTGACTTTACTTGATATTTTTAATTTGGCTAAACGAGGATGACTCAAAAGATTATCTTTAAAAGACATATCACCTTTCCAAGTTTTCAAAGCACAATCTTGAACAATCTTATAGGCATCTTCTCTTAAAACTTTATTTTCAATAAGAAAGATCAAGACATTTTGTGAATAGGGTAGACCTTTTAAAAGATTTAAATTTTTCATCATATTTTTTTTATTTATATTTAAATTATTTAAAACGTTGATCATTCTTTGAACTGCAAAGTCTAGCGTTATGGTGGCATTGGGAGCGTTTATTCTCTCAACACTGGAGTGACTTATATCTCTTTCATGCCATGAAGTTATATTCTCCAAAGCAGGAATAGTTAACGATCTAATTACTCTTGCTAGTCCTGTTAAATTTTCTGATAAAATTGGATTTTTTTTATGAGGCATTGCTGAACTACCCTTTTGGCCTTTTCCAAAACCTTCCTCAACTTCTAAAACTTCTGTTCTTTGTAAATGTCTAATTTCAGTTGATAGACGTTCGATGGAGCTTGCAATAATAGCAAAAGAGCAAAAAAGGTCCGCATGCCTGTCTCTTGGAATTATCTGCGTGGAGACAGGTTCGATTGCAAATTTTAATTTTTTAGCAATCATTTGCTCTACCCTTGTGTCAATATTTGAATATGTCCCTACAGGACCAGACATTTGAATTGTTTGTATTTGTTTTATCGAATTTTTAAGACGATCTATGTTTCTTTTGTTTTCGGCTAGATAACCTAATATTTTTAATCCAAAAGTAGTCGTTTCGGCGTGAATACCATGACTTCTACCGATACATAATGTGTATTTATGTTTTTTTGCAATATTTAAAAGAGATTTACTCAAAGTTTTTAAACCTCCAAGAATTATATTGCTTGATTGGTTAAGTTGTATGGAGAAAGAAGTATCTAAAATATCACTAGATGTTAGTCCTTTATGAATATACCTAGACTCGGGTCCTACATACTTTGCTACATTAGTTAAAAAAGCAATTACATCGTGCTTTGTTTTTTCTTCAATCTTTTCTATTTCTTTTACCTTAAACTTTGCTTTTTTTTTAATTTTGTTTGAGGTTCCTTTAGGTATCTGACCCAATTTTTCCATAGCCTCGCAAGCAAGAATTTCAAGGTCAAGCCATATTTGAAATTTATTATTATCCTCCCAGATTTCTTTAAGAATTTTTCTAGAGTATCTTGGTATCAATTATAAAAAGCCTTATTTGGAGACTCTGTTAGAATCTCAATAATATCACCATTAATGTATATCGTATGTTCGTACTGAGCGCTAAGTGTTTTATCTTTTGTCACTGCAGTCCAACCATCGTTAAGTATTTTAGATTGATATTTACCAACATTGATCATGGGTTCAATTGTAAAAATCATTCCATCTACAAATTTTACTTTATCATACTCACTATCGTAATAGTGTAAAATACTAGGATTCTCGTGAAATTTTAATCCAACTCCATGTCCACAAAAATCTCTAACAACACTAAAGTTATTTGAAGTAGCTATATCCTCAATTTTTTTTCCTATTCTACTGATAGGCTCACCAACTTTTATCTCGTCAATACTTTCTATCAAACAATCGTGGGTAACCTTGCATAGATTACTTGCTTTAATTGAAATGTCTCCTACTTTAAACATCCTTGATGAGTCCCCATGCCAACCATCAATTATTGTTGTTACATCTACATTTAAAATATCTCCATTTTGAAGGTTTCGATTATAATTTGGAATTCCATGACAAATAACATGATTTAATGAGGTACATGTAGACTTTGGAAAACCTCTGTAAAACAACGGCGCAGGTGTGCCTCCTAGCTCTTGAATTCTTTTTAAACAATAATCATCAATCTCAGACGTTGAGACACCTTCTTTAATAATATTATTTAGTTCGTCTAAAATAGTCGCAGTTATTTTACTTGCCTCTCTACAAGGTTCTATCTCATAACTTTTGTATGATTTAATTTTCATCAATATTTATCTCACTAGTAATACTTATACCTTTATGTGAAACGTTACATTTAAAAGCTCTAAATTGTACGCCACTTTTTTTTGCTTTAAGAGAGTTTTCATAATACTCATTATCCAGATCTTTAGCTATAGAAAATCTATCTGCATCATTTCGTTGAATAAGATATATTAAAAAACATTTACTCCCTTTTTTTGACATATTACTCAACTCAATTAAATGTTTAGATCCCCTAGAAGTAACTGCATCTGGAAATTCTGCTAAATTCTTTTTTCTTGATAAAGTGACTGATTTAACTTCAATGTAAGTATTCCCATTTGGGTGGCTAGCAAAGATATCAACTCTAGAATTTTCTCCATATTTAACCTCTTTTTTTAAATCTCCTTTAATTTCCTGCAAAATTTTTTTTTCCTTCATGGCGTTGAAAACTATGTCATTTGGCAGAGATGTGTTTACTCCTACAAAAGTTTTGAGATCTTTAATTGCCTCTAGTCTATATTTTAATTTTGCATTCGGGTTTTCAACTTTGGCAACTAATACCTTTGAGTCTTCTTTTAATAAACCTAAAAGTGACCCTGTATTTGGGCAGTAAGCTGTGACAACTTCATTATCAATCTTTAAATCTACAAAAAATCGTTTATAGCGTTTTACAAAAAAACCCTCTAAGATTTGTTCTTTATACTTCATTTATGGTAACTACTAAAAAAATATATTCTGCTTGTCTAATTATCATTGGCAATGAGATATTATCAGGTAGGACCCAAGATAAAAATATAAATCATGTAGCTAAAGAGTTGTTCATTTGTGGTATATCTCTAAAGTTAGTGGTCGTAATCCCTGACCAAAAAAAAATAATTATATCTCAAATAAGAAAATTAAAAAATCAGTATGATTTTGTTATCACTACTGGTGGTATAGGTCCAACTCACGATGACATTACATCTGAATCTATTAGTTTGGCAGTTAAAAAAAAATACAAATTACATTACGGCGCATACAGAGAATTAAAAAAATATTACACAAAAATTAAATCTGAATTAACTGATGCAAGAATGAAAATGGCGTATATGCCGGAAGGCTCTAAGTTAATTTTAAATAAAGTTAGTGGAGCACCAGGTTTTAAAATTGAAAATATTTATGTTTTTGCAGGCATACCTTCAATAGTACAAGCGATGATGAAAGAATTTAAAAAAATGATCAAAATTAAAAATAAATTTTATTCAACTACTATAATTACGAAGCTTTTCGAGAGTAAAATAGCCCATATACTCGTTGAAGCTGAGAGAAAATATAATAATATTTCTATAGGTAGCTATCCAATTTTTGATGGAAAACCTAAGGGCGTAGAGGTTGTTATAAGCTCTCAAGTTAACAAATTAAGTGTTAGTAATGCAAAAAAATTCATATTAAGTGAGATAAACAAAATCATTTAAGATTGGATTAATATAATATAAAACAATATTTCTTTATGGCGGAGTAGCTCAGTTGGTTAGAGCGGTGGAATCATAATCCATGTGTCGGGGGTTCAAATCCCTCCTCCGCTACCAAGATTAATTATTGTAATTATTTATATTTTGACATATCTTTCGCTATCTGATCGCGGGGTAGAGCAGCTTGGTAGCTCGTCAGGCTCATAACCTGAAGGTCGTAGGTTCAAATCCTACCCCCGCAACCAAATTATTTAAAATAATTTATATTTTATCAAAGCAAAAATAGCTTCAAACGCATCTTTTAATTTTATTTTTTTTCCCTCTTTATAACTTCTACCAAAGTAGTCTATGGGCACTTCTTTAATTTGAATACCCAATTTAGCAATTTTTGTTGTCACTTCAGGACAAAAAGCAAATCTTTTTTCATGCAAATCAATTTTTTGAATTACATTTCTATCAAATAGCTTGTAGCAGGTATGGGCATCTGTGAGTTTCTGCTTATTTATGAAATTTGATAGTTTGGTCAAAATAAAATTTGCAAATTTACTTAAAACTGGTCTCAACCCTCCTTGGTTACTTACATCGCCACCTTTTAAAACTCTTGAGCCATAAACAACTTTATAGCCATTTTTGGTTTCATTTAACAAATCAATATAATTTTTTGGGTTGTATTCCAAATCAGCATCTTGAATGATTACAAATTTTCCATTAGATATTTCTATGCCTTTTTTACAGGCAAAACCTTTACCTCTATTTTTTTTGAAAGATAATAAATAGTCATATAAATGGTCATTACTTTTAAGTATTTTAAGTGAATTATCGTTTGAACCATCATTAATAACAATAATCTCTTTGAAAATATTTATATTATTAATTTTTTCTAGAATCGTTTTAATAGTATCTTGTTCATTAAATAAAGGAATAATTACAGAGAGTTCTAATTCTTTATTTTTTTTTAATTTCATTGCTATATTTAGATTTTATAAATAAATTTAAATTCTTAAATCATTAATTTAAAAAAAAATGATATTTCCAGTCCTTTATTTAAAAACTATTTTATTTACCTTTTTTATTTTATGTAATGTTTGTGGTTATTTTCTTTTAATTAAAAAATTTTTTGGATTACAGAGTCAAAATATATTTACAATCTTTATTCTAGGTTCATCTTTTTTAATTTTTTTTTCATACTTAATTAATTTTTTTTCCCCACTTAATATATACATAACTAATATTTTTTTTATTTTCTTTTCAATTATGGGACTAATTTTTTTTGTAATTGATAAAAATATAAACTTCAGATATTTGATAATAATTGTATTTATAACATCACTTATAACTTTTTTATCTAAGTCGTATAATGATTATGAACTCTACCATCTACCTTATATGGAAATTTTGAGGAAATTTAAAATTATATTTGGTCTTTCAAACTTTGATTTTAGATATGGGCATACTTCTGTATTTCAAAATATTTCTGCATTTCAGTACAATTCATTAATGCTTAAAGATAGTTATGTATTTTACACACCATTATTAACAATTTTGTCGGCTGGATATCTTTACAAAAAATTATTCAAAACTAGAAATAATTTTATTTTATTAATTTCTTTATCAACACTAATTTATTATCTACTTCACGGTAGTAGATATGGTGCTTTGGGAAATGACTTACCAACTCACATACTTGCTGTTATTTCAATAATTTTATTTATTGAAATAAAAAATAACAATTCTAATAAGAATGAAAATATATTTTTATTTCTGACAATTATTTTAATAATAACCCTATCAAAGTTTTCTCTTATATTATTTTATTTATTGCCTGTATATTTAGTTTTAAAAAGGAAAATATTTATAGACCTTAAAAATATATTTTTATTAGTTTTATTATCATTTTTTTTTATTAAAAATTTTATTAATACATCCTGTTTAGTCTATCCAATATCATTTTTATGTTTTGAAACTAAGTGGTCAGTAAATGAGTATAGTTATACCTCGCCAAAAACCATATCAATGGAAAGTAGCGCTATGGTAAAAGCTTATATGGAGAGTAAATATTTAATTGATCCAAATTTGAAAAAGAATTTTATTGATAATCTATTAGAGCAAGATAGTTCTAAAAAATTCTTATCTCTACTTCCAAATCATGAAAAATCTGAATATATCAACTTTCAATATTATAAATACTATTCCCAGTTCAAAATTTGGTTTCCTGAATATCTAAAAGGAAATGACTTTTTAAAATTATTAAAAAATATATTTTTTTTATGTTTTATAATTTTTTTTATTTTTTATTTTTATCTAAAATCTCAAATTTTAAATAAAATTAATTTGCTCAATCTTTTAACAAAATTTTTTATCAATAATTATTTTATTACTATTTTCCTCTCAATTAATTTTTTGCTGTGGTTAATTAACTTCCCTCAGTTAAGATATGGTTTATCATATGTCTTAGTTTTTAGTATGCTGCCTTCAATTGTAGTTTATGGCAATTGTAACCTTCATAGAGTTGAAAAAATATTTAGAATTTTAATAATTTTATCTTTCTCTTACGCTATTTTATCCAATTCTTTAAGGATCTTTAAAGAGTCAAAAAATTATAATCAAATCAACGATATTTTACATTTACAGATTGTGCCTCTTTCAAAATTTGATTATAAAACTATCAAAACTAATGATCACATTGACATTAGACAACCAATTGGTGGTGTTTGCTCAGATATCGAGCAGTTATGCTCAGTTTTTACAGACCGATTTTTACTGACTCAAAGGAAAATACATAAATCTGCCAATAATTACATTATAATTAAATAGTTTTTTTGAGTAATTTTATTAATTGCATTTGACAAAACTTCAATAAAGTGTAGATATATTCTACTTTTTTTGAATCTTGAGGCCGTTTAACGTGCATTAGTGATTCTTGCTCTTTATTTTTTGTAAATATGAAATGAATAGACGGTGGGTTTATAACGTCAAATTTCGGTAAAGTCCCTATTTAGAAAAATAGTGGCTCGTTATTTTGGCGTCTAACCTACGTCAATTTAAAACTTTGTTTTTTATGAGTAGGTAATTCAACTTAAGAGTTTGATTATGGCTCAGAACGAACGCTTGCTGCATGCTTTATACATGCAAGTCGAACGGAGGCCCTAGCTTGCTAGGTGTCCTTAGTGGCGCACGGGTGAGTAACACGTGGGAACATACCTTATAGTACGGAATAACTGCGGGAAACTGTAGCTAATACCGTATACTCCAGTAATGGGAAAGATTTATCGCTATAAGATTGGCCCGCGCAAGATTAGCTTGTTGGTGAGGTAAAAGCTCACCAAGGCTTCGATCTTTAGCTGGTTTGAGAGGACGATCAGCCACACTGGGACTGAGACACGGCCCAGACTCCTACGGGAGGCAGCAGTAGGGAATATTGGACAATGGGGGCAACCCTGATCCAGCAATGCAGCGTGAGTGACGAAGGCCTTAGGGTTGTAAAACTCTTTCATCGGTGAGGATAATGACAGTAGCCGAAGAAGAAGGACCGGCTAATTCCGTGCCAGCAGCCGCGGTAATACGGAAGGTCCTAGCGTTGTTCGGAATTACTGGGCGTAAAGCGCATGTAGGCGGAACAGAAAGTTAGAAGTGAAATCCCTGGGCTCAACCTAGGAATTGCTTTTAAAACTTCTGTTCTGGAATTCAGGAGAGGAAAATGGAATTTCCAGTGTAGAGGTGAAATTCGTAGATATTGGAAGGAACACCAGTGGCGAAGGCGATTTTCTGGACTGATATTGACGCTGAGATGCGAAGGCATGGGTAGCAAACGGGATTAGATACCCCGGTAGTCCATGCAGTAAACGATGGGTGCTAGTCGTCGGACTTTTGTTCGGTGTCGTAGCTAACGCGTTAAGCACCCCGCCTGGGGAGTACGGTCGCAAGATTAAAACTCAAATAAATTGACGGGGACCCGCACAAGCAGTGGAGCATGTGGTTTAATTCGACGCAACGCGAAGAACCTTACCAGCGTTTGACATGGAAAGTGCCGGTTACAGAATGGTAACCTTCAGTTCGGCTGGCTTTCGCACAGGTGCTGCATGGCTGTCGTCAGCTCGTGTCGTGAGATGTTGGGTTAAGTCCCGCAACGAGCGCAACCCTTATCGTTAGTTACTAACAGTTCGGCTGAGGACTCTAGCGAAACTGCCGGTGATAAGCCGGAGGAAGGTGGGGATGACGTCAAGTCCTCATGGCCCTTACACGCTGGGCTACACACGTGCTACAATGGTAACTACAACGGGACGCAATACCGCGAGGTGGAGCTAATCCCCAAAAGTTATCTCAGTTCGGATTGCACTCTGCAACTCGAGTGCATGAAGTTGGAATTGCTAGTAATCGCGGATCAGCATGCCGCGGTGAATACGTTCCCGGGTCTTGTACACACCGCCCGTCACACCATGAGAGTTGGTTTTATCTTAAGTCAGTGCGCTAACCTTCGGGAGGCAGCTGCCCACGGTACGGCCAGCGATTGGGGTGAAGTCGTAACAAGGTAGCCGTAGGGGAACCTGCGGCTGGATCACCTCCTTTCTAAAGGAAAAAAAACTTTGAACTAAGTGTACGTTCGAAGTAACCACCGTCTATTTGTTTTGCTTTTTTCAACATGTGTTGATAAAGAGCATTGATTGGGCGTGTAGCTCAGTTGGTTAGAGCGCGCGCTTGATAAGCGTGAGGTCGGAGGTTCAAGTCCTCCCTCGCCCACCAACAATGTTGGGGGATTAGCTCAGCTGGGAGAGCGCCTGATTTGCATTCAGGAGGTCAGCGGTTCGATCCCGCTATCCTCCACCAACTTTTTAAAATCGTAAATATGTAAGCTGATAACACAGACGAATGACTTGCACGAGTTATTCGTCAATTAAACAACTAATATAACAAATAACTACAAAAAGTTATTAACTACAAACTTTTCACTGTGTGTTAATAATTCAAGCGCGTAAGAGCATTTGGTGGATGCCTTGGCATAAAGAGGCGATGAAGGACGTGACAGACTGCGATAAGCTCGGACTTGCTGTCAATAAGCTTAATCCGAGATCTCCGAATGGGGAAACCCAATAACTTATAAGTGAATTCATAGCTTATAAGGGCGAACCTAGGGAACTGAAACATCTAAGTACCTAGAGGAAAAGATATTCCGTTAGTAGTGGCGAGCGAAAGCGGATCAGGCCAGTGCTACTTTTTACTAAACCAGAACTGTATGGAAAGGCAGGCCATAGTGAGTGATAGCCTCGTATGGGTAGATAGTAAAAAATAGACATGAGTAGGGCGGGACACGTGAAATCCTGTCTGAATATAGGAAGACCACTTCCTAAGCCTAAATACTACTTTATGACCGATAGTGAACCAGTACCGTGAGGGAAAGGCGAAAAGAACCCCTAGCAGGGGAGTGAAATAGACCCTGAAACCGGATGCTTACAAGCAGTTGGAGCCTCTTTATGAGGTGACAGCGTACCTTTTGTATAATGGGTCAGCGACTTAATCTCATTAGCAAGCTTAAGCCACATAGGTGTAGGCGAAGCGAAAGCGAGTCTGAATAGGGCGATTTAGTTAATGGGATTAGACTCGAAACCGAGTGATCTAGTCATGAGCAGGTTGAAAGTGAAGTAAAATTCACCGGAGGACCGAACCCACTAGCGTTGAAAAGCTACGGGATGACTTGTGATTAGGGGTGAAAGGCCAACCAAACTCGGAAATAGCTAGTTCTCCGCGAAAACTATTTAGGTAGTGCGTCGTGTGAATCTTGTCGGGGGTAGAGCACTGAATGGGCTAGGGGGAAGCAATTCCTACCAAACCTAATCAAACTCCGAATACCGATAAGTCTGCACGGCAGACAGTCCATGGGTGCTAAGGTCCTTGGACGAGAGGGAAACAGCCCAGATCAACAGCTAAGGTCCCCAAATAATGATTAAGTGTGAAAGGGAGTGGGAACTCCAAGACAGCCAGGAGGTTGGCTTAGAAGCAGCCATCCTTTAAAGAAAGCGTAACAGCTCACTGGTCTAATTAAGAGATCCTGCACCGAAAATGTAACGGGGCTCAAATCATTTACCGAAGCTTTGACAATTACTTTGTAATTGGGTAGCGGAGCGTTCTGTAAGCCTGTAAAGGTGATGCGTAAGCATTGCTGGAGGTATCAGAAGTGCGAATGCTGACATGAGTAACGATAAGAAATGTGAAAGACATTTCCGCCGAAATCCTAAGGTTTCCTGCGTAAAGCTAATCTGCGCAGGGTTAGTCGGCCCCTAAGGCGAGGGCGAAAGCCGTAGTCGATGGGAAGCAGGTTAATATTCCTGCACCTGCTGGTAGTGACGGATGAAGTAAATTGTAAGTTCTTACTGGATTGAACTTGCAGTGAATTTGTCCCTGGAAATAGCTCCAGCATTAGACCGTACCAAAACCGACACAGGTAGGAGGGTAGAGAATACCAAGGCGCTTGAGAGAACTATGTTGAAGGAACTCGGCAAATTACACTTGTAACTTCGGGATAAAAGTGACCTGCTATTGGGCAACCAGTGGGAGGTGGCACAGAAGAGGGGGTAGCGACTGTTTACTAAAAACATAGCACTATGCAAAGTCGAAAGACGACGTATATGGTGTGACGCCTGCCCGGTGCCGGAAGGTTAATAGGAGGGGTGCAAGCCCTGAATTGAAGCCCCGGTGAACGGCGGCCGTAACTATAACGGTCCTAAGGTAGCGAAATTCCTTGTCGGGTAAGTTCCGACCTGCACGAATGGCGTAACGATTTCCCCACTGTCTCCAACATAGACTCAGTGAAATTGAATTCTCGGTTAAGATGCCGAGTAACCGTGGTTAGACGGAAAGACCCCGTGCACCTTTACTGCAGCTTTGTATTGGTATTAGGGAACAGATGTGTAGCATAGGTGGGAGACTTTGAAGGAGTGGCGCTAGCCATTCTGGAGTCACCAGTGAAATACCACTCTTCTGTTCCTTGATGCCTAACCATACACCGTCATCCGGTGTTGGGACCATGCATGGTGGGCAGTTTGACTGGGGCGGTCGCCTCCCAAAGAGTAACGGAGGCGCGCGATGGTAGGCTCAGAACGCTTGGAAACCGTTCGTCGAGTGCAATGGCATAAGCCTGCCTGACTGCGAGACCCACAAGTCGAGCAGAGACGAAAGTCGGTCATAGTGATCCGGTGGCACTTCGTGGAAGGGCCATCGCTCAACGGATAAAAGGTACGCCGGGGATAACAGGCTGATCTCTCCCAAGAGTCCATATCGACGGGGAGGTTTGGCACCTCGATGTCGGCTCATCGCATCCTGGGGCTGAAGCAGGTCCCAAGGGTTTGGCTGTTCGCCAATTAAAGCGGTACGCGAGCTGGGTTTAGAACGTCGTGAGACAGTTCGGTCCCTATCTGCCATGGTTGTGGAAGCTTGAGAGGATCTGCCCTTAGTACGAGAGGACCGGGGTGGACGTACCTCTGGTGTACCTATTGTAGCGCCAGCTGCATCGTAGGGTAGCTATGTACGGAATGGATAACCGCTGAAAGCATCTAAGCGGGAAGCCAACCTCAAAACTAGGCTTCGTTATAGGATCGTGGAAGACTACCACGTTGATAGGCTGGGTGTGGAAGTGTGGTAACACATGAAGCTAACCAGTACTAATAATCCAATGCTTGAATTACAATACACAGCGAAAAGTTTTAACTACAATGTTATAAAAAGTTTGTGGCGGTCATAGCGGAGTGAAAAAACCCGATCCCATTTCGAACTCGGTCGTGAAGGCCTCCAGCGCCGATGGTACTTAGTCTTA
Organism: uncultured Alphaproteobacteria bacterium; assembly: GCA_902599405.1. Classification (GTDB taxonomy): domain Bacteria; phylum Pseudomonadota; class Alphaproteobacteria; order HIMB59; family HIMB59; genus HIMB59. The sequence continues at coordinate 66,569 of CACKFO010000006.1, forward strand.
AGGCTTGGGAGAGTAGGACGCCGCCTATTTAGTCAGCTTACGCATTTATTCGTTTATTAAATAACCGTATTACTTTTATCATTATAATTTTCTCTTAATAATTTCAGGACTATCACAGTCCATTTTTTGGTCAAATAATTATAAAAATTTATAATTTTGTAACAGTTTAGGACTATATTGGCTTTGTAGCATAACTCATTAACATCAGTTCTCTAGACCATCTAAAAAACTTTATATTTGTATTGTAGGGTATAAATGGAGATAAACAGGCACAAAACTTGTCTATAAGTGGATTATTCCATGTAGATGGTAATTGCCTAAAAGTGAAACTGTTTACATCATTAAAGCCACAAGCTAGTTTAATATTTTTAAGAGATACTTTAGAAAAGGGCGACTTATGTGTATAGTCATCATAAAATTTTTTATGGTTAGCAACCCAATCAGGCGTTAAAGTTATTATTTTACCTCCCGGTTTTAAAATACGATATGCTTCATTTAGATAAAATTCTGGGTCATCAAGGTGTTCAATAAATGACTTACTATAAACAATGTCGAATGTTTCGTTTTTATAAGGGAAAGCCTTACCATCTGAGTCCATCACATCAATATCCAGATCATTTGAAAATTCCTTGGACTTATAGGAAATATCTGCTCCACGTACATTAAATCCTTTATCTTTGAAAATTCTAAGATGATCTCCAAGTCCTACACCAGGCTCAAAGATTGTTTGATCAGACCCAATATTTAAATTTGCTTTTTTAATTATAAAATCGACTAGCTTTTCAGGATAGTTTGTTAATGGTTTTGATCTCCTGCTATATACTATGTCTAGATATTCTTTATTCATTTTGTTAATTTAAATTAATTACTTTATTTGATTTTATAGAGTGTTTAATTTTTTCTACAATTTGAAGGCATTTATAGGCATTTGCAAAGTCTGATCTAATATCAGTATCATTTTCAATTGACTTAAAAAAGTATTTCAATTCTCTCATAAATAATTCATTTCTATCTTTAAGTTTATAAATAAAAGACTCATTAGAACCATTATAATAATTAATGTTAATCGTATCCTTGTAATAATTCCACTCTAAACTACCTTTACTACCGACGATTAACAACTCTCTTTTTTTTGGACTTTGAAGATAATCTAGTGTGATGTTAACTGAAAATGGATCTTTATCATTATTAAAATTAAATACGATATTTGCATAATCTTCTACATCAATTTTGAGATCACTTCTTTGGCCACCAGAGGCATACAACGATGATGGAGATCCAAATAAATATAGGCAATAATCTATCTCGTGGATTTGAGATAATATAACTCCACCACCTAATTTTTTTTTTGAAGCATAAATATTGTTATATTTTTCATAAATATGAAAATTATTTAAATTCTCACCATGATAAATATTTGCCCCACAAATTTTACCTAAAGTACCCTTTTTAAGGATTGATCTTATTTTTATCAAACACTCATTAAATCTAAGTTGATGACCAATCATAATTTTTTGTTTGTATTTATGATTAATTTGATTAATAAAAATTTTTGCTTTATGGGACTTATCAGTTAAAGGTTTTTCAATGAAAATATGTAATTTTTGATTAAGAAAAGTTTGAAAATATTTTAGGTGTAGACTTGATGGGGTGTTAATAAATACTGCGTCTAAATTAATTTTTTTAATTTCTTTAATAGTTCTAATCTCTTTAATATCATATTTTTTAATTATATTTTTACCTACAATTTGATTTGAATTATTTAAAATGAAGCTTCTTCTTAGTTTTCTAAGGGCATAAATCTCAGTATTTGGATTGATTTTTTTTATATTTCTTAAGTGTCTTTGTCCTATAGAACCTAAACCAATTAATAAAATTTTCATAAGTACTGGTTTATAAAATATATGTATTTTTTGACAAGAACGTCATCACTAATATTGTTAATTCTTGAAGCTTGTAGAATAAGATCTCTTTTATAGTTTATATTTTTTAGTAGCTTAAAGAATAGTTCAAAATCAACATCTCCGTATCCCAGCGGTACTGTAGAGCCAAAACGTAATCTATCTTTAATATGAACACTTCCAATCAGATTTTTTGTTTGAAATATCTCTTCTTTAATTTTCAAACCTAAGGAAACAATATTTCCCGAGTCAATATTAATTTTTATATATTTTTCTGAATTAGTATTTTTTATAATATTTATAATTTTTTTTGACTCTATATCTGTTTCTAAATGTAGTTCTATTTTGTAAAATTTTAAAAGTGGATAAATTTGAATTATAAAATTTTTAAGTAAACTATTATAATTCAATTTTTTAATTGATGAGTTATCAACAAATGGGATGATTATGTATTCTATGTGACAAATATTTGCAATATTGATAATGCCGATTAGTTCATTGAAATGAGTAAGATTTAAACCTTTTTTGTTAAGAAGGGGTTTTCTAATAAACTCATCGGCGCAAATGGAATTTATATTGACTTTATATTTCTTTCTAATTGATATTTTTTTCTTAAAAAAATTTTTTATTATTAGTGGATTTTTATTCTTTTTGTTATTTTGATAAATCCACTGTAATTTTTTAATTTTTAATTTTTTTAAAATTTCCATCTCTTTCATCCAGTTTTTAAAAGGGAAAGATTGTATTGAGTTGTTTTCTGATGGAATTGTTCTTCCTTGCATAATAGATATATTTTTATTTAAGTGTAATTTAGTCAAACAATTAGCTTTAATCGATTTATTATAATAATTAACAATAATAGAGGTTAATATTTTTTTAGGAATTAATTATTAATTATTTTAAGAAAAAAAATGATGCAGAAGTATCGGAGATACAGTTTGAACTAACTACCAATTTGTATAAGATGCTTAATAATGCTGACGTAGGGGGCCAATGCTCAGCTGGGAGCACTACGCTGGCAGCGTAGAGGTCAGGGCTCAATCCCCCTTGACTCCACATCTTATAATTTTTAATTATGGAAATAAAATTTGAACAAATAATTAATTCCAAGAAAAATAAGCCATTACTTTTACTGGGTTCAAGTAAAAATATGGGCAATTTTCCTTTTGAAGATTTTAGGGGTGAAATTATGGTATTCGGAGACACAATCACAAGAGGCAGAAATTTATTCAAAGCAAATTATTGGGTTGCTGCAAATAATGAGTATCCTATACCTCAAATCAAGCTCCATTCAGAAATACTTAACAAAAATCTTTATACTAAATTTTTTTTTTCTCATACAGCAGCATTCGATAATTTTTGGGAATACAACCCATCTAATATCAATAAATTAATTCAAAATGATTGGATGATCTTCGATGATAGACATTTTTATGGTGAAAGTTGCATCCCTAAAAAAAAATGTTGCAAATATATTTCTAACAAAAAATATGAAAAAACTATTCATGAAATATTTATGGATTTTTTTGATGAACAGTTCTATCCAAAAAGAGGAGCTACTGTTGCTGAAATTGCTCTGATGTTATCTCTCATTATGGGTTTTAATCCAATATTTATACAAGGTGTAGATTTACCAATATATTTAAAAGACTATACTCACTACAAATGTGCTTATAGCGATGAAATTATGGTAAAAACTAAAAAATTGATGGCAAAAAAATACTTATATAAAAATCTTACAAACTTAACAATCTTCGAATTATTTAAAAAACTTAAAAATAAACTATTTTTCAATAAAATTAACTCTAAAAATAAAACATATCATGAATCAAAGCTTGGCAAAAAATTAATCGCGTCAGACGAGAAGTCAATTTTTTTTAAAGATTTAGATAATTCATTAAGAAATTTTGAAATTTATAGTTCTGTGGGTATTAAAAATAATTTTTTAATCTATAATTTAAGTGAAAATTCAAATTTGAATAAAATCGCTAATATTAAATATTTAAATCCTGATAAATTAAAATCAAAATTTAACCATTTTTTTTCCAATTAATTTAAAGTATAGATTTTGTGTTGAAATATAGTCCTTTAAAGTTAAAAAATGACTTTTGTTATTTAAAGTAGTTTGTTTTAAAAAATGATTCATTTCATCTAAGAAAAGATCATTCCTTTTTAATTTAAAATTTTTGATAAATTTTTTGCCTGTCTTGTTATCATAAATTGTTAATTTATTTTTATTTAAATCACAAATAATTGTTTTTTTTTGGAATTTTATTAAGATGCTTCTTTTTTCATTTATTTCTGACATTGAAAGAGTCAAGTTTATGTCAAATTTATTTTTATATATTAATTTCGATGAAAAATAGTCTTTTGTGTCAGACTCTAAAATATTAGTTTTTTTATCAAAACTAAGTATTTTATTTGGATGACCAAATAAATAGTTAATTAAGTCTACTTCGTGAACCAAATTAGCAATTGCACTACCACCTAATTTTTTATTTGCGGCATAAGAATTTCTATAATCTTCATATTTATGGTGATTCGGTAAGTATGTCAAAAATTCTAATTTTGAGGTAATTGTTTCTCCATAAAACTTTGTTTCAATAATATTTTTTAAAAATTTAATCATAGGGTGAAATCGAGTTTGTAGCCCTAAAAATATATATTTACTCTTTTTTTGAGATATTTTTAATAAATGTGTAATTTTTTTTCTGTCATCTCCAAGTGGTTTTTCAATAAAGAAATTATTTGAATATTTTAATAATTTTAAAGTAGTATCAAGATGTAATGACGAAGGATTCGAAATAATAATAATATCGGGTCTAATTGATATAATTTCTTTTACATTATAAATTAGTTTAATTTTATAATAATTAATAATATCATATTTTCTTAACACTTTACCATTTTTAATAACCTTTTTGTTTGATGATCTTTTTAAAGAATAAAAATTAATATTTTTATTTTTATATATTTTTTGGATATTTTGTAAATGTCTTTGTCCAATCGATCCTAACCCTACAATAACAATGTTCATAATCTTTCTATACATTTTAGATTATAAACCAAGTCACTATAACCATTTTTATTATAATAACTCTCTAAGACTACTTTATGTTTATAATTATGTTCTAGTAAAAAATCTAAATACTTTTTTAAATCATATTTATTTTGATCAAAATAACAGCTAATAAATTTTTTATTCTTATCAACTTTTTTAGCTTTTAAATGTATGTGGCTTATATAGTCTTTATAATTTTGAAAATCAGAAAATATATCTCTTCTTTGGGATAAATAGTTTCCGGTATCATAACAAATTGCAAAATTATTAGGAAGACTTTTCATTATTTCTATAAGATTTAAAAAATTAATTTTTTCACTTTCTATAGAAAATTTCATATTTTTATTAAATTTCATATTTAGAGATTTTAATGCCTTAAATATCTCATTTTTACTATAATCAGACCTGTCGATAAATGGTAATACCACTAACCTCACACCCAAATCGTATAAATAATTCAATTCTTTCAAAAAAAAAGTTAGATTTTCATTGAAATCATAAAATCTTAGAACATCAAAATTGGCAGAGTAAATATTTATATTTACTGACTTATTAAGAGTTTTATTTAATTTATCCTCAGTTATATGTTCTTTAATTTTTCTATCACCGTCATAAAGTAATTCAATGAAATCAAGATTGATTTCACTAAGTATTTCAAATTCCTTTTCCCAATTATTTGGGAATTTATTAAATTTATCTAAATTGTTTGGGAAAATCCTACCTTGAAGAATACCTAAATCAAGTTTAGTGGAATCTTTTTTTTTCATACCCAACTAGTATTTTTTCTTTTGAAAACCTTATAAATGTATTGAATAATTCTCCATTATTATCTTAGCATTTAAATCTTTCTGGTAAAATGTTTCAAGATAATTTGGCATACAATCAAATTTATGAGTAAAATATTATCTAGTCATTTTAATATAGTCAAAATTTTGGTAACTAAATCAATAAGATGTTATTTATTATAAAATAGATCTTCCTCCATCTAAAATTATATTCTGGCCAGTCATATAGCTAGAATCATCAGTGCAAAGATATTGAATTGTTGCCCTTATTTCCTCTCTATTAAGCATTCTTTTCAAAGGGATCAATTTTTTAATCTTTTTTAAAAATATTTTTTCTTGTTTGTCATAAATACCACCTGGTGACAATGCATTTACTCTAATATTTTCTGAGGCCCAATAAGTTGATAAGTATTTTGTTAATCCAATTAGGCCATGTTTAACTATTGAATAACTCACAGGTTTTTTACTTTGTAACGAAGAATAAAGTCTTTGATCTGGCGCAATGACTGAAAGGTCAGATGCTATATTTAAAATCACACCTTTGCCATTTTCTTTCATCATATTTCCAAAAATTTTAGAACAAAGATATGACCCTTTTAAACCTATATTCAAATCTCTGACAAAATAATCAGTATCAAAATTTTCAAAATAAAATTTCTTTTTCTTACTTTTATTTTTAATTGAGTAATTAAGGCCGGCGTTATTAATTAAAATATTGGGTATAATTTCATTATTTTTGAGTTTTTTTGATAAATTTAATAATTTAGCTTCACTTGTTATATCAGTAACATAAGTTTTAATTTTACTATAACCAAGACTATTTAATTTAATTAAATTTTTTTTTAGTTTATTTTTATCAATATCTATTAGGACAACAGCACAACTTAGTTCTAATAAAGCACAGGCGTGTTCAAAGGCTAATAGCCCTCCTCCTCCAGTAACAATGCCATATTGATTTTTAAGTGAATCTTTAGTGATCATAAGTTATTAAAATGTATACTATGGGAGATGTTAACAAAATATAAAGATTTTATAAACGATTATGTAGCAATCATCCCTGCGAGAAGTGGATCTAAATCAATTAAAAATAAAAATATTAAAAAGATCGCAGGAAAACCTATTTTAAATTATAGCATCGAAACAGCACTTAAAGCTAATTTTAAAAAAATTATAGTAAGCTCTGACTCACAGTATTATCTTAATTTAATTAAACCTAATCCAAGAATTATTTTTCATAAGAGAAGTAAATTTAATTCAAGAGATAATTCAAAAGATTTGGATTTTTTTAAAGAGATTATTAGTTTTATAGACACTGAATATAAATACAAATTTAAATATTTTGTTCATTTAAGACCTACAACACCCATAAGGAAAATAAAGTTTATAAAAGATGCTATAACTATTTTTAATTCGAAAAAAAATAAGTTTTCCTCACTAAGGTCAGTTAGTTTGATGTCAAATCCTTCATATAAAACTATGAGGGTGGTAAGTGGAAAACTATGTCATTTATATAAATTAGACTTTGATATGGATAAGCTAAATGAACCAAGACAATTTTTCTCTAAAACATACTTACCAAATGGTTATATTGATATTGTAAAGTTAAAAAATATTAAAAATAATTTTTTACATGGCGTTAAAACTATGCCATACATTGTAGACGATATTAATACAGATATCGATAATTTTAGAGATTACAAAATTATAAAAAAAAAAATAGAGGAAAATGTTAAGTACAAATAAAAACGAAGTTTTCACAATAGGTGAAATTGGTATTAATCATAATGGAGATATTAATATAGCTAAAAAACTCATTTTGGAGGCGAAGCTTGGTGGTTTTAAATCGGTTAAGTTCCAAAAAAGAACCATTGAATATGTTTATAGTAAAGAAGAACTGGATGCATTAAGAGAGAGTCCATGGGGAACTACCAATAGAGAGCAAAAAGAGGGTTTAGAATTTTCAGAGTCTGAATTTGATCAAATTAATGAATATTGTAATGAAAAAGAAATTTTATGGTCAGCATCTGCTTGGGATATTAAAAGTTTAGAATTTTTAGATAATTACAATTTAAAATTTCATAAGATTGCATCCCCAATGATTATTGATAAAGATTTTTTAGAAGAGGTAGCTTCAAGGAAAATATATACCTTTATATCAACTGGTATGAGTAATAGAGAAGATATTGATTATGCTGTAAAAATATTTAGAAAAAATAATTGTCCGTTTGAATTGATGCATTGTGTTTCAATCTATCCTCTTGATCCTGAAAAAGTCAATTTATCAACTATAGAGGAATTAAAAAAAACTTATGACTGCAAAGTAGGTTATAGTGGACACGAGAATGGAATAGCTATTTCTATTGCTGCTGTTGCTATTGGTGCGACATCAATTGAGAGACATATAACATTAGATAGAACTATGTACGGCTCTGATCAATCAGCCTCATTGGAACCTGTCGGCTTTAGAAATCTTATTGGATCTATCAAAAAGATCGAACTTGCCTTTGGTAGCCCTAAAGTTGGAGTAATTGATGAGAAAGAAATTCCGATAGCAAACAAACTAAGATCACATATTTATAGAAATATGTAATAAAAATTGAACGAAAATTATTATTTTAGAAATAAATATAATAAAGAGTTCTCTAATTTCTCAAAAATTAACCCATGCCTATGCGGCAGTATTAGAGATTACCAACTTTTTAAGTACGATAGACACGAGCACCTATGCCCGACTGTGCTATGTGAAAAGTGCGGATTAGTAAGATCAAATCCCAGAATAAATAGTGATTATATGATTGATTTTTACGAATCTGATAACTACAGGAATTTTACAACAAGCAATAAAACAAAAGTTTATTCAAATTATTTTAGAACATCTAAACATATATACAAAATTTTAAGTAGATATATAAAACCAAAATCAGAAATATTAGAAATTGGATGTGGTGGTGGTTGGAATCTAATACCTTTTTTAAGATCAGGACATACTATTTATGGAACAGAATATAGCAAAGAATTAAAAAAGATTTCAGAATATAAAGGTATTATCAAATATGATAAAAATATCAAATCAAGTAAAAAAAAATTTGATCTTATTATTGTTAGTCATGTTTTAGAACATCTTTATGATATAAATAATTTTCTAAATAATTTAAAAAAAATATTAAAAGATGACGGATATTTATATATAGAAGTACCATCTATAGAAAAAAAATATAGCTTAGATCAAATACAGTTTTTCCATAACTATTATTTTACTAAAAATACATTAATAAAATACTGTCTAAAAAGTAGGTTTAAAGTTTTTAAATGGTCATATGTACTTGGTATTCACCAATTTATAATTTTAAAAAAATATGTTGGTTATGGAGTCCATTATAATAAAATTAATGAAGTAACAAAAATTAAAGAATTGCATAGAAAATATTTTTTATTATTTTATCGAAGATATTTATTTAACTTTTATTTTAGGTCTTTAGTAAAAAAATTATTTGGAGAATTTTTAACAACAAAAGTGAAATTTATTTTAAAATTTCTTCGTACCAGTTTTCTTTAAAAAAAATCGATTTATCATCGATTATGATATCGTATTCAGGTTTGCCAAGTATGAGTTGATGATATTCAACTCCCCACTCAACTAGTTGTTTTTCTGTAAAATCATAACCAACATTATATACCTTGGTGATATCACCCTTCATTTTACCCATATATCGGGCCGTAAATATTATTATTTTATTGCCTCTTTTATAAAGTACATTGACTGCATTAATTGCCTTGGTTATTGGTTGAGAATTTTTATAATCACCATTTATTGTTTTACAAAGTGTATTATCCAAGTCGAAACAATATGTTTTCATTATGTCTAAATTTAAAATATCTTATTAGTTAAAATATCCGGATGTCATTTAAAAGCAACTATCTATATTTAACTCTTCCCTCATTTGCTCTTTGTTTAATACCAATTGCTCTATTAACGGGTCCTTTTTTACCTGATTTTTTATTAGTTTTGATAGCGATGATTTACTTATCTAAGTCTATAAGTGAAAAATTTTATGATTTTTTTAAATCTAAATTAATTATTTTTTTGACAATATTCTCTATCTATATCTTGATCAGATCTTTATTTTCTATTGACCCACTTCTTTCATTAGAGAGTTCGCTATTTTATTTTAGGTATATTTTTTTTTCTTTAGCCGTTTACTATATTTTTTCTAGTAATGTAAAGTTAGTAAAGTATTTTTTATTAATAACAATTACAGTAATTCTAATAGTAATTTTTGACTCTTGGTTACAATTTTTTACTGGCTCAAACATTTTAGGTTTTAAAAAAATTTATGTTGATCCAGGCTATCGAGTATCCAGCTTTTTTGGCGATAAATTTATCTTAGGATCATATCTTCAAAAAATGATACTAATTTTATTACCATTAATTTATTTACAAGATGAACTACCTCCAAAAAAAAAATATATTTTATTAAATTTATTTTATATTTTGCTTATACTGACGGTATTAATAACAGGCGAAAGAGCTTCTTTTATTTTAATAGTTTTTTCTTACATAATATTTTTGCTTCTAAGTAATGGTTTTAGAATTTATCGAATACTATTTCTAATATTTTTTTTTCTTTCATCATCTATATTTGTATATAATTCTGAAACGATAAAACCACGTCTTTTAAATTATACATTTGATCAAATCACTAATTTTTCTAGTACAGATACAAAGCATGTATACTCAAAAATAATAGATAGTAATATTATATTTTTTTCACCTTTTCATACCGGGCATTACTTAACATCATGGAATATGTTTAAATCTAATCCTATTTTTGGCCATGGTACAAAAATGTTTAGAAAACTGTGTGATGATAAAGAGTATAAAGTTATTGTAATAAAAAAGACCAAGTATGTTGATGAATTAGATGCTTGTTCAACACATTCCCATAATATTTATATGCAATTATTATCAGAAACCGGTTTATTTGGTTTTGTCTTTGTTTTTGGTCTTTTTTTATATTTATCCTTTTGTTTAATTAAACAATTATTCTTAAAAATAGTTAAAAGGAAGAATTTCTATTCAAATTTTCAAATAACATCTATTATAAGTATTTTTATATTACTTTGGCCAATAAGCCCTCACCAAAATTTTTTCAATAATTGGGTTTGTGTTCTCTATTTCATTTCTTTTGGTATATTTCTATTATCAATAAAAAAAAGAAATTAAATAAATTGAAAATACTAATAACAGGTACATCAAGTGGACTAGGTAGTTTTTTATATCAAAATATGAAATCATCTAAATACGATAGACACAACCACGATAAATACAAAAATCAAATATGGGATTTAATAATTCACACTGCAACTAACAATAGTGAGGTCACAAATTTAAATGATTTATTTGATTACAAAAACTCAAACATTTCATTAACTGAAAAAATTACGAAATTAAAATATAGAAAATTAATTTTCACATCTACCACTCAAGTTTATCATGATTTAAATCCTCAATTAACAAAGGAGCATAACTTAAATGAAATTTTTGCTCATAAAAATAATTTCTATAGTCATACAAAATTAATATCAGAATCAATTATAATGAATTCAAATCCAAATAATATTATTTTAAGACTTGGCTCGATGGTAGGAAAAAATATGAAAAAAAATAATGTTTATAAAATATTATTTGAAGAATTATTCGACTTAACTTTAACTCCTAATAGCAAATTAGCGTTTATTGATCATGATGAAGTATTAAAATTTATTGAAATTATTTTAGATAAAAAATTATCAGGAATATTCAATTTAACAAGAAATGATAGAATAAGTATTAAAGATATTTGCAAACATTTTAAAAAAATACCCAATAAATATGGTAAATTTTTCTTTGAGTCAAAAATAGTTGATATAAAAAAATGCGAAGAATATTTTGCTATTAACAATAAAAGTAGTATTCAGGTATTAGAAAAATTATATGAGTCATGATTATTACTAAAACACCATTCAGAATATCATTTTTTGGAGGGGGGACCGATTACCCTATTTGGTACAATAAGCATGGTGGTAAAACCATTAGCTCCACTATTGATAAATATAGTTATATTGTTCTTAAAAAATTACCAAATTTTTTTGACTATAAATTTAGAATTAGATACTTCTACCGTGAAGAAGTTAAAAATACAAAACAGATTAAGCATCCTACCATTAGAAATACTTTTAATTATTTTAAAATTAAATCAGGTTTAGATTTATTGCATTTTAGTGACTTGCCATCAATGTCTGGTATGGCATCTAGCTCTGCATTTACAGTTGGATTAATCAAAGCAATTAGTGAAAGTAAGTTATCGAAAAAAATGAAAAATTCAGAAATATCTAATTTAGCAAGACATATAGAACAACAACTCAACAATGAGAATATTGGCTCTCAAGATCAAATAGCTACAACTTATGGTGGTTTCAATATCATTAAATACTCTCCAAAAGAGAAGATTCAAATTAAAAGAATAAACCAAAAAAAAATATTAAAAAAAATTCAAGATAATTGTTTATTATTTTACTCTGGAATACAAAGACAGTCTTCGATAGTAACAGAGGATCTTATTAATAATATAAAATCAAAAGAAAATTTGTTTTTAAAAACTAAAATATTTGCTGATGAAGCAGAAAAACTACTTTTATCAAATAATTTTGATATTGAAGTTTTTGGAAAATTATTGAATGAGTCTTGGCTATATAAGAAAAATACTTCAAATTATATTTCTAATGAAAAACTAGATAGGATGTATTCTATCGCAATAAAATCTGGTGCTCTAGGAGGAAAAATACTAGGTGCTGGAAGTGGTGGTTTTATGTTAATATGTGCCCCTTCAACAAAACATAAATTTATATTAAAAAAAATGAACAAATATCAGCATATCAATTTTGAATTTGAAGAAAAAGGTACTCATGCAATTATCAAAGATAAGTCTTAAAGATAAAATTAAATTTTTAATTAATTTTGAAGAGGATATTAAAAAAATATATGAGAAAGGTAAGATAAAGGCACCAATACACCTATCAGGAAATAATGAAAAACAATTAATTAAAATCTTCAAAAAAATAAAAAAAGATGACTGGGTTTTTTCAACTTGGAGAAACCATTACCATGCACTTTTGAAAGACATTGATCCTAAATGGCTTAGAAGCCAAATAATTAAAGGTAAAAGCATGGGTATAATTTCTAAAAAACACAAATTTTATAGTTCATCGATTGTTAATGGCTGCTTACCTATTGCCTTAGGAGTTGCAAAATCAATTAAACTCAATAACGCTAAAAATAAAGTATGGGTTTTTATAGGGGATATGGCTTTTGAAAGCGGGATTTTTCATGAGGTTTATAAATACGCAAAGAATTTCTCACTCCCTTTAAAATTTGTTGTCGAAGATAACAACATGTCAACAAATACACCCACATCAGTGGCTTGGAATAAAAAAACCAAAGTTATTCCAAAAGATATTTTTTATTATAAATATAAAAGAATCTATCCTCATCACGGTACAGGAAATTGGGTTTTATTTTAAAAATGAAAAATAAAACTTACAAAAATGAACTTATCAGATCAATGAAAATGCTATCAAAAAAAAAACAGACAATATTTATTGGTCAATCAGTTGAGTACTCTGGAAATGCTATTTATAATACCCTACAAGGTATTCCATCTCATAAAAAACTAGAGTTACCTGTGTTTGAAGAGGTACAAATGGGTATGTCATTGGGTTTGGCAATGGATGGATATATACCAATATCAATTTATCCGAGATTTGATTTTCTTTTACTAACTTGTAATCAATTGATCAATCACTTAGATAAAATAAAGACTATGTCTGAAAGACAGTTTCAACCAAAAGTAATAATAAGAACTTCAGTTGGGTCTAAAAAACCATTAAATGGAGGAGTGCAACACACACAAGATTACACAAATGTTTTTAAGAAAGCACTTAAAGAAGTAGAAGTGATATATTTGAAAGATCCTAATACAATTTATAAAACCTATTTAAATTGTATTAACCCAAAAGTCAAAAAATCATTCTTGATAATTGAAAATGGGGACTTTTATAATGAAAAATAAAATTTTAGTATGTGGAGGCACCGGTTTCATTGGAAAAAATATTATTGTTAATTTACTTAAAAATAAAAAAAATCTTATTTATGCCACTTACTTTAAGTCCAAACCATTTATAAAATCAAAAAATATTATATGGGTAAAAACCGACCTTAGAAAACTTGGTAGTGTAAAAAAAATAATGAAAAATTATAAATTTGTTTATCAATGTGCAGCATTTACCGCAGGTGTTAAAGAAATGAAAGAAAATCCATACTCTTTTATTTCAGATAATTTGATTATGAATAATTACATAATGCAACAAGCATCCTTATCTGGTGTAAGTCATTTATTTTTTTTTAGTTGTACTGTTATGTACCATCATTCAAAAAAAAAACTTTCAGAAAAAGATTACAATCCGCATGCCAAAATACATCCAGTGTATTTTGGCATATCTAAACTAAAAGTTTACATTGAAAGTTTATGTGACTTCTATTCAAGAAATAGTAAAACTAAATTTACAGCATTAAGACATTCAAATATTTATGGCCCTCATGATAAATTTTTCGACTCAAGATCCCACTTTATGGCTGCAATGATCTCAAAATCTATATTAGCAAAAAAAAATGATGTAATTGATATATGGGGCGATGGTTCTGAAAAAAGAGATTTCTTACATGTTGATGACCTTATTTCTGCTATAAATTTAATAAAAATTAAACAAAGAAAAAATTTTGATGTATTTAATGTTTGTTATGGTGATCAATTTTCAATCAAAAATATTATTGATAAAATGATTAAATTGAATGTAATTAAAAATAAAGTTATTTATCTTAAAGACAAACCAACAATAAAAGTTGATATTTTATTGAACTCAAGAAAATTAAATAAATTGACTGGTTGGAAACCTAAAATTTTTTTAGATAAAGGTATACTTAGTACGCAAAATTGGGCGAAAAAAAACTAATTTTTTTCAGTAAAAGAGTTATATCTTCTATTTTGCTTTGAATTTAAGAACCAATCCATAGTTAATTTTATACCATCTCTAAGAGAGATTTTAGGATTAAAGCCTATCTTTTTTGCTTTAGTAATATCCATAAGTCTTATTTTGTCACCTGATGGTTTTGATTTATCCCACTCTATTTGTAATTTATTACCAGGTAAGTTATCGTTAATTATATTTACAACTTCTTTGATTGTATTTTTTTTCCCTGAGCCTAGATTTATCGGATAATTTATCTTATTTTTTACTGAAAGTAACATTCCATCAGCTACATCACTTGAAAAAATAAAATCTCTTATGTTTTTTCCATCTCCCCAAACTTTTAAAGTTTTTTTTGCATTTATAGCCTTGTTTATCAAAGAGGGGATAACCATAGCATTGTTAATGTCAAAATTATCATAAGGCCCGTATACATTTGCTGGCCTTACTACAGAAATATTTTTCCAATTATATTGTATTTCGTACACTTCACTTTGTAGTTCACAAATTCTTTTTGCCCAACCAGCATATTTATCATTTTCAGATGGGAATGTTTTCCAAACATCATCTTCTAAAAATTTAGATTTTGGAGAATAAACCCCAATTGAGCTTGTAAAAAGATAATTTTCAATTTTATTTCTTCTTGCGGCTTCCATTAAATTTATACTAAACATTAAAGTAGGAACAAAAAAACTTGCAGGTTTTTCCAGTGTCATTTTAGGTGATCCTTTAACACCTGCTAAATTAAAGACAATATTTTTATTTTTTGTAAGTTGTAGACAATTTTCAAAACTTCTTAGATCAGCTTTAACAAATTTTAAATTTTTTTTGCTTTTATAATCATCTAACGATGCAACTGTAACATTGGCACCTAATTTAATCAGTTTGTCACAAAGTTGCATACCTATAAGTCCTGTTCCACCTGCTACTAAAACTTTCTTATTTTTAAAAAAATTATTTTTAATCATTTTTTCTAAAATAGTTCAAAAGGTCTAAAATGCTCTCATTAAAATTATTTTTTGGCTTCCATCCAGTATCTTTAAAAAATTTTTTTGAACTAGGTATTTGAAGAGTTATATCACTTTTTCTTAACAAATTTTTGTCAATTTTAGTTTTTATTTTAGATGTTGAATGTTGGGTTAATAGTTTCAAAAAATTTTTTAGTTTAATGCTTTTATTTCCACCTATGTTGTATATTTGACCAATTTTACCTTTCGTGGCAGCAAGCCAATAGGCTTCCATTGCATCATCTATATCAACAATAGTTCTTGTTGTATCTAAATTACCATGTTTTAAAAACTTTAATTCTCCTCTCTCAATCTTTGCTACTTGATTAGCCCAATTTGACGCAAATAAATTGGTTCTTTTGGGGTTTAGGTATGTAAACATTCTTGTAATTATTATCTTAAGTCCAAAATTTTTAAAATAATTTTGTGCTAGTAAATCTTGAAATGTTTTAGAGACAGCATAGGGATTATTTGGATTAATATAATTATTTTCATTTATTGGCAAATCCTTTTTTTTAACCTCACCATACACCTCAGAGGTACTGCACATAATAACTACGGGTTTTATTAACTTAGAAAGTCTTACTGACTCCAATAAATTAATAGTAGAATTATTATTATTCAAAATAATATTTCTAGGCTGATCAAACGAAAGTCTAACATCCGCATTTGATGCTAAATGAAAAATTAAGTCAGGTTTGATTAAACTTATTATATTTTTTGTTTTTTTAAAATCGCAGAGATTGCATTTATATGTCTTAATATATTTTTTAATATCTTTTATGTTTTGATCTGACTGATTGTTATAAATACCAAATATTTTTGCACTTATCTTTTTTTTTAAAATATGGCCTGCTAAAAAACTACCGCCAGATCCATGGATTCCAGTAATTAATATTCTTTTAAATTTCCTCATTTTGTTTAGTAATTTCTATCATAATCACTGCTACTGAATGAAGAATAAGCTGAAATTAACTCTTTAATACCATCTTGTAATCTAATATTTGGTTTCCAACCAGTTTCTTCAATCTTTTTATTTGAAACAAAATAGTCTCTTTTATCTGGGTCTGATTTATTTTTAATAATCTTAATTTTAGTTTCTTTAAGAATTTTTTTTATTTCTTTGCATAATTCAATTTTTGTTAAATTTGCTTTTGATAATCCAACATTATAAATATTCGATTTCATTTTTTGAAAGTAAGTATTACAATGTTCAAATGCGTTTATAATATCTCTTAAATGAATATAGTTTCTCCTAAAGTTGGGCTCAAATATTTCAAGTTTTTTAAATTTCAAAGCATTATAAACAAAAAAATTCACAAGAAGGTCATTTCTATTTCTATATCCGACACCAAATACTGTTGCTAATCTTAAAGAGATACTATTTTCTCTCTCTAGTATTGCTTCTTCTGATCTTTTTTTTGTTATACCGTAAAGCGATATTGGATTGAGCGGTGTATTTTCATCACATATTTTTTGTTTTTCGGAGATACCATATCCACTATTAGTATTTGGGTAGATTACCCTTTGATCTTTAGATAAATACTTGGCCATGTTTAATATTGAATCTTCATTTATTTCTTTGGCTGCTTTTTTATTTTTCTCGCATAATGGAGCACCTACTAAAGCTGCTAAAGGGAATATAATATCGTTTTTATTATAAAATTTTTTCATTGTTGCTAAGTCTCTTACGTCAATTTCATGAAATGTAAAATTTTTATTGATAAATAGGTGTTTAAGTGTTTGTTTTTTAAACATCAAATTATCTATGACTGTGACTTTCAAACCCTTACTAATTAATTGGGTAGCCAACATTGACCCCAAGTATCCACAACCACCAGTAATTAGTACATTTTTCATATTCTCTCTAAACATTTATGTAATAGTCTTAGTTGATTAGTTAAATCAATTGAGCTATTACCGACAAAGAAACCATAATTATGAAAATATTCTGCGTTAATAAGTTTTTCGGGAATCTCTAATTTAAAATATTTTGCATAAGTGTGCTTTGTAAAACAACCACCAGTAATTAATCTAAACTCAATTTTATTATCTTTTAAAATTTTAAAAATCCTATTCAAAAGTTTTTGATTTTTTTCTTTTAGAATTAAAGGAAAAGAAAAACTTGAGTCAAAATTATTTGATTTAAAATAATTCAAATAATCAATATTAGAAAATAATTTTTCAAATAAGGCCAAATTTTTTCTTCTTTGTATAATCATTTTATCTAGTTTTTTTAATTGTTGAATTCCAATAGCAGCATAAATTTCATTTGGTCTTACATTATATCCAGGTAAAATAAAATTATACTGTTCAAATAATTTTTGTTTTTTTTCATACAATAATGGATTTTTTTTTGGAAGATTTCTAGTCCAACCATGTGCTCTCAAAGAGAGTAATAGACAATAAATTTCATAGTTATCAGTTACAATCATGCCACCCTCTATTGTAGAAATATGATGAGAGAAAAAAAAACTATGACTAGCCATGAGTCCAAATGATCCTGTTTCTTTTTTCTTAATTTTAGCACCAAGACTCTCACAGTTGTCATTGAAAAAATATATATTTTTTTTTCTACATATTTGCTCAATCTTATCTAATTCAGCAGGTGAGCCTAAAATACTTACTCCAATTATTAACTTAGTTTTATATGTAATGTGTTTAGATAATTTATTAAAATCTACGTTTAGACTATCTTGAGCACAATCTATAACCTTAACTCTTAATCCAAACTGTTGAAGAGGAGTGTAGGTAGTACTCCATGCTATAGCTGGAACTAACACTTCATCTCCTTCCTTTAATGGATTATCCCTCTTATAAAAAAGTGAGGCAATTGATATTAGATTTGCTGATGATCCAGAATTTACCATAACTGCGTATTTTCTATTAAGTTTTTTTGCAAATTTCTCTTCAAAAACCTGTGTGATCTTTGACATTGTTAATTGAGATTTATTTATTATATTTTTTATAGCAGTTTCTTCTTCTTTCCCCCATGTGCTGTAAGATAGTTTATATTTCATACGATTATAAATAGTATCATCTGACAAAAAAAAATATTAATTTGTCAATTATTGTTCTATCGTAAATTAGCTTAGGCATCAAATTGTTTTAATTTATCTTAGCTTAATTTACCAGGTCAGATTTAATGTGATGACACAAAGTTTCAGCAAAAACTTTATAATCAAATTTTTTAGCTTTGTCAGATTTTAGAAATTTATTTATATTTGTTTGATAATCAAAAAATTGATCTTCTTTCATTTTCAAAATCAGTTCATTTATTTCACTCAAATCTTTATAGTTTCTCATATTTATAAAACAATTCTCAGGAATGTGTTTTGTAATGTTTGGTGCTCCAAGATAAATAGGAACGCATCCGTTTGAAAAGCAGTCAAATATTTTTTCTGTTATATAGCCATTAGTTTCATATTCGTTTTCAATACAAAAACAAAATTTATTTCGCAATAGAACTTCTTCTTTTGAAGCGGTAATACCCTTATAATTAATTAATTTTTTTTTTATATTAAGTTTCTTCGATAATTTTGTTAAAATTTTATTTGTTAAGGTATTTTTTGCATATGGATTTTGCCAATCAAATCCATATAAATCAAAATATTTATTTTTCATTTCATAGTATTTAATTACTTTAATTCTCTCAATGTAACCATCGAATTCTGAAAATTTACTTAAATACTTATTACTATTGATCATACAAACTAAATTTTGTCGATTTTTAAATCCACTTATTTTACATAATTTTGTAATGTTAGGATTATTCAATTTAAAATATTTTTTTTCATCTACATCATCATCATGCATTGTAAAAATTTTTGAAAAATTATTTAAAATTTTTTTGTTCTCATGTCTTGGGTAAACAAATTTATTTTCAGGAAGTACAAGGTATGAATTTTTATTACTTATCTCTCCAGCTGTTCTAAAATGTAGTTCAAGGTCTGCATCAATTTTATTTAATTGATCTCGTGTTTTTATTTCTATGTTATTTTTATTCAATAGCTCCTTTAAATAAACATTTCCGATATTCCCATCATCTTTTAGAATAAATTCATTTCCAGATGCTATCCAAGGGTTGTTTTTTGAAAATAACTTATCTTTATGAGATAAGTCACTTTCAACTACAGCAGATACAATAAATTTGCTATTATTCATAAATCAAATAAGGTTTATAAATTAAATAAATTAATTGAATATGGAATATAATATTAATAGCTCTTTTAATAGCCATATTTCTTTAATTGAAGAATTAAAAAAAAATAGCCAGTCTTTTATTGAAGAGTCATCGAAACTGATAATTAATACTATTTTATCAAAAAATAATATTTTTTGGTGTGGAAATGGTGGTAGCGCAAGTGATGCTTTGCATCTTTCTGCTGAGTTTAATGGTAAATTTATTAATGATAGAATTCCATTGAATTCAACATGTCTTAACTCAAATATTTCTGTTTTAACGTGTATTTCTAATGACTATGATTTTGCAGATGTTTTTTCAAGACAACTAGAGGCAAATGCTCAAAAAAATGATTTGCTTATATCTTTTACTACTTCAGGAAATAGTATGAACATTGTCAAAGCTTTGGAGTGTGCAAACAAAAAAGAGATAAACTCTATTTCTTTTTTAGGTAAAGATGGAGGCTTGGTTAAAGGATTTTCAACTTTTGAATATATAGTAAAAAGTAATATCACTGCTAGAATTCAAGAGGCTCACATTCTTTTAGGTCATATAATCTGTGAAATAGTTGATCAAAAGTTTATATAATTAAGTTAATGTCATACTTGTTCAAAATAAAAGACATTATAGGAAAAAATAATTACGTAAAATTTTTATTTTATATTTTTGTAATTTTCATAACTATGTCTTTAGAGATGATTGGTATCGCAATGATTTATCCAATAATTTCTTTTTTTATTGATAGTAACTACTTTGAAAACGAAAATTTTTTCAACAAAGTTATAGTTAATTTAAATTTTCTGGGTAGAGATAAAATACACATATTTGTAATTTTAATTTTTGGTTTAACTTTTGTTATAAAAAACATAATTTTATACTTTTGTAACAAATGGAGATACAAATTCATTTATGATTTAGACTATTTTTATTCGTCCAAATTATTAAATACTTATCTTACCCAAAGCTATTCATATATTAACTCTAAAAGTTCATCTGAATTAATTAGAAATGTCCAAATAGTTTCAATTTTAGTTCAATGCTTGAACCAAATAGCCCTTTTTTTAAACGAGGCACTAATATTTATTGCTGTATCTGTAGTATTGATTTTTTTCCAAAGTAAAGCAACACTATTTATAGCTGTTATATTAATTTTAATAGCTCTAATTTTTAATTTTCTCACCTCGCCAAAACTAAAAAAATGGGGTCTTGAAAGGCTTGAATATGAAAAAAAAAAACTAGAAAGTCTCCAGTCATCATTTTTTGGTTTTAAAGAAATACATGTTTATGACAAAAAAGATACGATACTAGAAAAATATAAAAATAGTGCTAAAGGGTGGTCTTATCTTTCCTATAAACTAGACTTCTTTGTTTCACTACCCAAGCTATTCTTAGAAGTAATAGCAATCTTTTTTTTTATTTTTTTCCTTGTGATATACGATTCAATAGGAAATTTTAATAGCATCATTCCAGGTTTAGCTTTATTTGCTGTTGCCGGTTATAAAATTATTCCATCTATCACAAGAATATTAAATTCTTATCAATTTTTAGATTATCATTTACCTTATATTGATAAACTTCACTCAGAATTTAAAAGCACTCGTACAAATAAAAATTTATATGTAAATAAAATTAAATATAAGCAATCTCTGGAATTAAAAAATGTATTTTTTAAATACCCTAATCAAAGTGATCATATTTTTAAAAATTTGAATTTAAGAATTGATAAAGGTCAATTTGTAGGAATATATGGAAGGAGTGGATCCGGAAAAAGTACTTTAATAAATATTTTATTAGGTTTACAGAAACCAGAGAGTGGCTCTATTCTTCTTAACAATGAAGAAATTAATTACAATAATGATTATTTTATTGAGAAACTAGGGTATGTGCCTCAGGATATTTTTTTATTTAATGATACATTATCAAATAACATTTCGTTATTTGATGACAAAATTAATGATAAAATTTTTAAAGACCTTATAGAGAAATCTCAATTAGAAAATAATTTTAAGTTTATGGATAAATCTTTTTTAATAGGCGAAAGAGGTAAAGATTTATCTGGAGGGCAGATACAACGAATAGCTATAGCTAGGTCTTTATATAATAATTCGAATCTTTTAATTTTAGATGAAGCTACTAATGCCCTTGATGAAAAAACTGAAAAACAGTTTATTAATACACTGCATAAACTTAAAAATGAAAAATCTATGCTAATTATTTCTCACGATAAAGAGGTCCTTTCAATTTGTGATATAATTTATGAATTATGTGATTATAAATTAATAAAAAAAAATATTCCTAATTGAGATTTAATTTCTTTTTTAAAAGCAAACAGAGATTAATTGAGTCTTTAAGTAGCTCATAAGAGGGATTAGAATTATCAGTG
Source organism: uncultured Alphaproteobacteria bacterium (assembly GCA_902599405.1). Classification (GTDB taxonomy): domain Bacteria; phylum Pseudomonadota; class Alphaproteobacteria; order HIMB59; family HIMB59; genus HIMB59. Next base: position 88,952 of record CACKFO010000006.1, read on the forward strand.
TCATCATATATAGATAAATCTGAAACGTATGCATTTTTAATTTCTTTTAGGCTTTTATCGCCATTTAAAATAGAATTTTTATCTTCATGAGCATTTCTTAAAGTTCCATAGAAATGATATCCAGGATTAAATTTATATTTAGTATTTTTCTTATAATTATATTTTGTATTTCTAAATGTTTTGCTTAAGAGATCTTGATAACTTGTTAATGACTTTTTATCGTCATTATTAATAAACCATTTTATATTTATCTTTCTTCTTCCAAACTTATCCAGATCTCTTTTTAAAGATATTTTGTTGTCGATATTTTTTGACTGGTCAAAATATAATATTAACTCAACCTTATTTGTATAAACATAAGAGAAAAATAACTCAATAAAAAGTCTAGTACTAAAATTTAGTTCTTTAAGATTAAATAATTGTTTAAATAAAAATAATTTATTTTTTTTGAAGTTAGTTTTCAGTTTAATCTTAAAATTTTCGTATGATTTATCGTTATAAAATCTTACCCTGAAACAATGGTTATTATGACTTTTATTTAATTTTTTTTCAAATCCTGTGCGTAAAAAGATATTATTATCAATCTTTTGATCTTTTAGCTTGTAAAAAAACTTTTTCTTATTTTTTTTTTCTATAAAACCTAATTGAACCCACGGATGGTCTCTAAGATATGATCCAAGATTATATTTTTTATAATTTAAATTTAAATATTCATAAGATTGCATTAAGAGTCTAGTAGTCTCAAAAGTACCGCATGATAATACTACAACATCGAATAATTTCTTTTTGTGATTATTATTTTGATTATATTCAATTTCAACTTTATTTTTAGATACTTTACTTATTTTAATTGCAATTGAATTTTCAATAAAGATTATCTTTT
>CACKFO010000007.1 GCA_902599405.1 uncultured Alphaproteobacteria bacterium
AAAAAACCTGTCATTACAGAAAAATCTACATCTAACGCTCAATTTAATAAGTACATTTTTGAAGTCAGAAATGATGCAAATAAAATTAAAATAAAAAAAACAATAGAAGACATATATAAAGTTAAAGTTCAAAAGCTAAATAGCTTAAATGTTAAGAGTAAACCCAAAGTATTTAAAGGTCAAAGAGGTACAAGATCAGAGCTTAAAAGAATAATAGTTACTCTTAAAGAGGGCAACACCATAGATATGAGTGGTAAGGTATAATATGGGACTAATAACTTACAAACCAACAACACCTTCTTATAGAAAAACTGTTAAAATCGATAAGTCACAGTTATTTAAGGGACGTCCAGAAAAATCTTTAATAGAAGACCTACAACCAAATTCTGGTAGAAACAATACTGGTAAGATTACAATTAGACATAGATCTGGTGGGCACAAGAAGAAATACAGACTAGTAAATTTTAAAAGAAATACATTTGATAAAATCGGTACTGTAGATAGAATAGAATACGACCCTAATAGAAGTGCCTTTATAGCGCTGATTAATTATCAAGATATAAAAGAATACATTATTGCTCCTACTGATTTAAAAACTGGCGATAAGGTTATTTCATCAGCCAAAGCAGAGATATCATCTGGTAATGCGATGAAGTTAAAAAATATACCAACTGGTACCTCTATACATAACATTGAATTAAAACCAGGAGCTGGTGGTAAACTATGCAGATCAGCAGGATCCTTTGCACAGGTACTAGGAGAACAAGAAAAATATGTAATGGTTAAACTTTCATCCCGCGAAACCAGACTAGTTCATGGTGAATGTATGGCTACGATAGGGGTAGTATCTAATCAAGATAATAAAAACAAAAAAATTGGTAAAGCCGGTATTAAAAGACATTTAGGTATAAGACCCACTGTTAGAGGTGTTGTAATGAATCCTGTTGATCACCCACACGGTGGAGGAGAAGGAAGAACATCGGGTGGCAGACACCCTTCAACGCCATGGGGCATGAAAACAAAAGGTAAGAAGACAAGAAGAATAAAATTTACATCTAAGATGATCATATCAAGAAGGGCTAAAAAGTAATGGCAAGATCTGTATGGAAAGGACCTTACTTTGATGTAACTCTATTCAAAAAAGTTAAAAAATCAAAAGAAGAAAGTTCAAAATCCCCAATTAAAACATGGTCAAGAAGATCAACAATTATACCTGATTTTGTTGGAGTAACTATTTCCGTTTATAATGGTAAATCTTTTATACCAGTCTACGTAACTGAAGACATGGTAGGCCATAAACTTGGTGAATTTTCGCCTACTAGGGTTTTTAAGGGTCATTCAGGGGATAAGAAAGCCGTTCAGGGTAAAAAATAATTATGTCTAAAGAAGTAAAAGCAATCAATAAAATGATAAGAACTAGCTCTCAAAAGCTAAACCTAATTGTTAAAGATATAAGAAAAAAAGATATCAATGCAGCTTTAAATATTTTGAAATTTTCAAATAAAAGGGTAAGTAAAGAAGTACTTAAAACTTTAAATTCTGCTGTTGCGAATGCAGAAAATAATAACAATTTAGATATTGATAAACTTTTTGTTAAAGAAGCTTACGTTGGCAAAAGTTTAAGGATGAAAAGATTTAGACCAATGAGTAAGGGTAGAGCTTTTCAAATTATTAAACCTTTTTCTAGGTTAACTTTAGTTTTAGAGGAGAGATTATAATGGGACAGAAAGTTAACCCAACCTCTTTAAGAGTCGGTATTAATAAATATTGGCAATCAACTTGGTTTGAAAAGAAAAGCTACTCTACTTTCTTAAAAGAAGATCATAAAATTAGAAATTATATAGAAAAGAATTATTCAATAGCAGGAATAAGTTCAGTTATCATTGAAAGAGCTGCTGCAAATCTTAAAATTATAATTCACACTTCAAAACCAGGGGTCCTTATTGGTAAAAAAGGTGCGGATATTGAAAAACTTAGAAATAGACTTTCTAAATTATCTGACAAGAGCATTTCATTAGATATAAAAGAAATAAAAAAACCTGAAACAGACGCATCATTAGTAGCAGACTCTATTGCGAGACAGCTTGAAAAGAGAGTTGCTTTTAGAAAAGCTATGAAAAAATCAGGTTTATCGGCAATTAAACTTGGTGCAAAGGGCATTAAAATTGTATGTGGCGGTAGACTGGGCGGCGCTGAAATTGCAAGATCAGAAAAGTTTTCTGAGGGAAGTGTACCTTTACATACCCTTAGAGCTGATATAGATTACGCTACTGCTCGAGCTTTAACTACTTATGGAATTATTGGAATTAAGGTTTGGCTTTACAAAGGCGAGAGTAAAAATACAACAAATAGATCAGATGATAAAAAAGAGAAAACTAATTAATGTTATTACCGAAGAATACAAAATATAGAAAACAGCACAAAGGAAGAATACACGGTAGTGCCAAAGGTAACTATGAACTAACATTTGGCTATTATGGACTTAAATCTTTAGATGCTGAAAGAGTAACAGCAAGGCAAATTGAGGCATCCAGAAGAGCTATCACTAGATTTTTAAAAAGAGCTGGAAGACTTTGGATTAGAGTTTTCCCAGACGTACCAGTCACAGCAAAACCTGCAGAAGTTAGAATGGGTAAAGGAAAAGGCGCAATAGATAGATGGGTCTGCAGAGTAAAACCGGGAACTATAATGTTTGAGGTCGATGGTGTTGACAAGCATTTAGCGAAAAAAGCTTTTGAACTAGCATCTGCTAAATTACCTGTAAAAACAACATTCGTATCATTGGATCAATTTTAATGGCTGATAAAGATATAAATAGTTTAAAAAAAGAGTTATTTAACCTTAAAATTATGAAGAAAAGCGGTCAACTCACAGATACCTCTCAATTTAAAAAAGTTAAAAAGCAAATCGCATCACTCTTAACTAAAGAAAGGCTAAATAAAAATGCCTAAACGTATTTTAACTGGAAAAGTTGTAAAAAAATCTGGTGACAAAACCATATCTGTTTTGGTAACAAGACAGACTACCCATCCTGTTTATAAAAAAATAATAAGAGTCTCAAAAAAGTACCTTGCTCATGACAGTGACAATAAAATTATTGTTGGAGACTCTGTAAGAATTCAAGAAACTAGACCTATTTCTAAAAATAAATCATGGGAAGTTGTTAAATAATGATACAAGCAGAGTCAAATTTACAAGTAGCAGATAATTCTGGAGCAAGATTAATAAGCTGCATAAAAGTTATCGGTGGATCAAAAAGAAGATATGCAAGAATAGGAGACATTATTGTTGTTTCAGTCAAAGATGCTATTCCAAGATCTAAAGTTAAAAAAGGTGAAGTACAAAGAGCTATTATAGTAAGAACAAAAAAGCCGTTAATTAGGGAAGACGGTACATCAATTAAATTTGACTCTAACGCAGCTGTTCTTTTAGATAAACAAAATGAACCTATTGGAACAAGAATTTTTGGACCAGTTACAAGAGAGCTTAGAAAAAAAAATATGATGAAAATAGTTAGTTTAGCTCCTGAGGTATTATAATGATTAAAAAATACAAAAAAGGTGACGAAGTTATCGTGAGAGTCGGTAAAGACAAAGGTAAGATTGGAAAGATTTCAAAAATCATAAACTCTGCTGATAAAGTTGTGATATCTGGTGTTAACGTAAGTAAAAAACATCAAAAGCCATCTCAAGAGTCTAAAGGTGGTATTGTTGATAAAGAAATGCCTATTCATATTTCAAATATTTTGGCTTATGACTCGAAATCTAAAAAATCTTCTAAAGTAGGTTTCAAAATTGAAAGTGGAAAAAAAATTAGAATTTTAAAATCATCAGGAGATAAATACTAATGACAAATTCAGTTCAAGAACTTTTCAATGTCTCTGACCAGTTAGCCAAAAATCTAGAAATACCTCATAAGCTTGCTGTACCAAAAATATCAAAAATAGTAATCAACGCGGGTATCGGAGCTATTAAAGAGGATAACAAAGCTATTGAAAAAATAAAAAAAGATTTATCTCTTATAACTGGTCAATCACCAGTCGTTAGAATGTCAAAAAAAGCTATTGCGTCTTTTAAAGTTAGAAAAGGAATGCCAGTAGGGCTTTCTGTTACTCTCAGAAAAAATATGATGATGGAGTTTTATGATAGACTTGTAAATATTGCTATGCCTCGTATTAAAGACTTTAGAGGCTATAACAAAAAGTCATTTGATGGCCAAGGTAACATTACCATAGGTATTAAAGATCATATTATTTTTCCTGAAATTAGCGTTGAAAATGTTGAAAATATCTTCGGTTTTGATATCACTATTGCCACTTCTGCAAATAATGACAAAGAGGGGTATGAACTTTTAAAATTAATGAATTTTCCATTTATGAATTAACCATGGCAAAACAAAGCGCAATACAAAAAAATATAAATAGAAAAATACTGATCGATAGACTCAGCGAAAAAAGAAAAAAATTAAAAAGTCTCTTATCTAATAAAGATTTACCATTTGAAGAAAGAGTAAAGATACAAATGAAACTTGAGTCATTACCTAGAAATTCATCAAGAATAAGATACCGAAACAGATGTTTCCTATCTGGTAGGCCGCGCGGTGTTTATAGTAAATTTAATTTATCTAGAATAGCTATCAGAGATATGGCTGGTAAAGGTCAAATACCAGGTTTAACGAAAGCGAGTTGGTAGTATGAGTGACACTCTAGCAGATATGATTACTAGAATAAGAAACGGCCAAAAAGCCAATAAAGTTTCAGTTAAAGCGATATTTTCAAAATTAAATGTTAATGTTTGTGATGTGTTAAAAAAAGAGGGATATATCGAAAATTTTGAAATTTTAGGTGATGCAAAGAAAGATATTTCAATTACACTTAAATATTACAAAGGCTCACCGTTAATCAACAAAATCGAAAAGATTACAAAACAAGGATGTAGAGTTTATAGTTCTGTAGAAGAAATTCCTAAGACTATTGGAGGTTTAGGTACCACAATTTTATCAACCTCAATGGGCGTAATGTCTGACTCCGATGCAAGGGAAAAAAAAGTAGGAGGGGAAGTGCTAATAAGCGTTTTCTAAAATATGTCAAGATTAGCAAGAAACCCAATTAATATTCCTGAAGATATAAAAGTTTCTATGAATGATAACGAAATTAATTTTGAAGGTAAGTTGGGGAAATCATCAACTGTTCTTCCTGTTGGAATTAAAGTTGACTATAAAGATAATCTTTTACATTTCTCTGGAGAAAATAAAGCACTTCTTGGAACTATTTATGCAAATGTTAAGAATGAAATTATTGGCAATTCAAAAGGATTTGAAAAAAGACTTGAACTAATTGGAACTGGATACAAAGCTAATGTTTCTGGAAAAAAGCTCATCTTATCACTTGGTTTTAGTCACGATATTAACTTTGAAATTCCTGAGGGTATTTCTATAAAAGTTGAAAAAAATATTGTGGTAGTTAATGGTACAAGTAAACAATTAGTTGGTCAAGTTGCAGCCGAAATCAAGTCATTTAGAAAACCAGAGCCTTATAAAGGTAAGGGTGTTCGATATGAAGGTGAAAGAATTTATAGAAAAGAAGGTAAGAAAAAATAATGAATAAAGATAAAACTAGAGCTGTTCGTAGAAAATTAAGAGTTAGAAAAAAATTGAATAATATTAAAAAACATAAACTCTTAGTTTTTAGATCCTCCAAACACATTTATGCTTCAGTATTATCTGAGAGTAATGATAAAACACTATGTTCATTTTCTTCAGTTAAATTAGAGAAAGCTGAGGGACAAAAAAAAATTGATGTAGCTAAAATTGTTGGCTCAAAAATTGCCGAACTAGCTATAGAAAAAGGTATTAAAGAAGTAAAATTTGATAAAGGGTCATATAAGTATCATGGAAGGCTTAAAGTGTTAGCTGATGCAGCAAGAGAAAAGGGTTTATCGTTTTAATGTTGGAAAATAATACAAATAAAGAATTAATAGAAAAGCTTATTTCAGTTAGAAGAGTATCTAAAGTTGTTAAAGGTGGAAGAAGATTTGGATTTGCTGCCCTTGTTGTAAGTGGTGATGGACAAGGTAGAGTTGGTTTTGGATCAGGAAAAGCTAAAGAAGTACCTGAAGCAATCAGAAAAGCTTCTGAAGAAGCCAAAAAAACAATGGTTAGAATTCCTTTAAGAGAGGGTAGGACTATTCACCATGATGTAAAAGCCAAATTTTCTTCAAGCACAGTAATTTTAAGATCTGCTCCAAAAGGAACAGGTATAATCTCTGGCGGCCCATCTAGAGCTATTTTTGAGGCATTGGGAATTTCGGATGTTGTATCTAAAGCTATTGGAACAAAAAATCCACACAACATTGTTCGATCAACAATTAAAGCTTTAAAAAGTATCAATACACCAAAATCAGTTTCTGCCAGAAGAAGCATAGAGATAAATTCTGTAATTAGTAAAAGAGAAAACTAAGAATGATAAATCAAATTTCAAAACAACGCCAAACAAACAGAAAAAGAAAAGGTAAAGGAATTGGTTCTGGATTAGGAAAAACAGCTGGTAGGGGTCACAAAGGGCAAAAATCTAGGTCAGGTGTTGCTGTTAGAAATTTTGAGGGTGGTCAAATGCCTATTTATAGAAAAACTCCAAAAAGAGGTTTTAATTCATTAAAAAAAATAAACTCTAAATCCTTAACTTTGTCTTTAGTAAGTTTTAACAAGTTTAAAGAAAATTCTTTAATTGATAATGATTTTTTAATACAAGAGGGTTTCTTAAAAAAGAAAGATCATAAAAAATTAATTAAACTAATTGACTCAATTCAGTTTAAAAAGAAACTTCAATTTAAAAATTTTAAGGTTACTCCTGGTGCTAAAAAAAGGATAGAAGAACTAGGTGGATCTGCATCATAATTTTAGATTATGAATATAAAAGTACCAAATATTGATTATAGCGAAGCAATAAAAAGCTCAGGCTTATTTAAAAAATTAGGTTTTGTTTTATTTGCAATAGCTGTTTATCGTCTTGGAACATACATTCCTGTCCCTGGTATTAACTCAGCTGTTTTAGAACAAATATTTGAACAACATCGTGGGGGGATTTTAGGAATATTCGACATGTTCTCTGGTGGAGCTTTAATGCGTATGTCTATATTTACATTAGGGGTTATGCCATATATTTCAGCATCAATTATAATGACGCTTATGCAGTCATCCTTTGATAGTTTAAAAGCTCTTAAAGAACAGGGCACTCAAGGTAGGAAAAAAATTCAACAATATACAAGATATTTAACAATAGTTTTAGGACTTTTCCAAAGTTATGGTATTTCAAATGGCATACTTAATTTATCAGATACAGTAGATCCAACTTTAGGAAGTGTAGCTTTCTTTCAAATTTCTGCAGTTATTACAATGACATCTGGAACCATATTTTTAATGTGGCTAGGCGAACAGATAACTGAAAATGGATTTGGAAGTGGAATTTCAATTATAATCTTCTCAGGAATCGTAGCTAATCTTCCTTTTGCTATTTTCAACACATTCGAACTCGGAAGAACTGGTGCCCTATCAGCTATTGCAATTATATCAATAATTTTTTTACTTCTCATACTAATAGTAATAATTGTATTTATAGAAAGAGCTCAAAGAAGGTTATTGGTTCAATATCCAAAACGCCAAGTAGGGAACAAAGTATTTGGTGGTCAATCTTCTTATTTACCAATAAAAATAAATATTTCTGGTGTTATCCCTGCTATTTTTGCATCATCCTTGTTATTATTTCCTAATACTATCTCTAATTTTTCACCTGAAAGTTCTGGTTTCTTATCTAGTCTAGGATTTTACTTATCTCATGGAAAACCTCTTTACATGGCATTTTTCTTTGGTCTGATTGTTTTCTTTGCATTTTTTTATACCAGTATTGTTTTCAATCCTAAAGAACAAGCAGAAAATTTAAGAAATAATGGAGGTTTTGTTTTAGGTTACAGACCAGGTGAGCAAACAGCTACTTACTTAGAGCACGTTATTTATCGGCTAACTTTTGTAGGCGCTATTTATTTAGGTTTAATAGCTTTAATCCCTGAATTTTTAATCGCTAGACTATCAGTTCCTTTTTATTTAGGTGGAACAAGTCTTTTGATAGTCGTTATTGTTGCAATGGATTTCTTTTCACAGATTCAAACACAATTATTTTCTTCCCAATATGAAAAATTATTAAGTAAAAATAAAATATATAAAAGTAAATGGTTATAATATTTATTGGCCCTCCTGGTTGTGGTAAGGGCACGCAAGCAAACATTTTAAAAGAAAGTATTTTGCCTGATCTGAATATTTTAACTGTCAGTTCTCTCTTAAAAGAGAAATCTCAAGATGAGAGCATTCTGGGAAAAGATATTAAAAAAAAAATGGATAATGGTGACTTAATTGAGGATACAATTGTGATTTCAGTGTTAAAAGAAAAAGTAAATACTTTGCCTAACGAGCAGATTTTGATAGATGGTTTTCCCAGAAGTTCAATTCAAGCTGACTCACTTCTTGAAATATTTGATAACAAAGATTTAAGTATTATTAATTTTGATGTTGATGATGAACAACTTCTTCAGAGAATTAAAAAAAGGTCTATTGAAGAGTCTAGGGCAGATGATAGTTTTTTTGAAAAAAGATTGCAAATTTATAAAAAATCTCACCTAGAAATATTAAATTCACTAAAAAAAAATTATCTAGTAACTGACATACAAGCCAATGATGAAATTAGCTCTGTAACTGCTAAAATCGTTGATAAACTTGGATTATATTGAGGTTATTTATATTGACTTTTAAATACTTTTTTAATAGTTTCACTCGTTCAGGAGTTCTCAATTGGCAAGAATAGCAGGTGTAAATCTACCAGTAAATAAAAGAGCATTAGTTTCTCTTACATATATTCACGGAATAGGTCCAAAGTTTGCTATGGATATCTTAAAAGCAAATAGCTTAGATCCAACAAAGAGAATTAAAGATTTTTCTGAGGATGAAATTTCAAAAATTAGAAAATCGATAGATGAAAGTTATACTGTCGAGGGCGATCTTAGAAGAGTAGTATCTCAAAATATTAAGAGATTAAAAGATTTAGGTTGCTATCGTGGCCTAAGACATCGAAAACAACTCCCAACTAGAGGTCAAAGAACCCATACGAATGCTAGAACAAGGAAAGGCAAAGCTGTAGCTATCGCTGGAAAGAAAAAAGTAACAAAGTAAAATGCCAAAAAACGACAAAAAGACATCTGATAAAAAAAAATCAAAAAAAAACTTTGGCCAAAACGGTGTTGTTCACATAAAGAGTTCTTTTAACAATACTATCGTGACAATTTCTGATGTAAGTGGAAACGCAGTGTCTTGGTCATCAAGTGGATCTATGGGTTTTAGGGGTTCAAAAAAATCTACTCCTTACGCAGCTCAAATCGCGACAGATGCAGCAGGAAAAAAAGCTTATGATGTTGGCCTTAGAAAACTGGATGTTCTTATGAAAGGCCCAGGTTCTGGAAGAGAGTCTGCTCTTAGAGCTTTGCAAAATATTGGATTCATTATAAACAATATTAAGGACGTCACACCACTTCCACATAATGGATGTAGACCAAAAAAGAAAAGAAGAGTATAAACAAAATTTATAGGAGTTAGTTTTGATAGAAAATAATTGGATTACATTGGTAAAACCAAACAAGGTAGATTATAAAATCAGCGAAAATAAAAAATTCGGCACTGTTGTTATTGAACCATTAGAAAAAGGTTTCGGTACTACTTTAGGAAATGCTCTTAGAAGAGTTCTTTTATCTTCATTACAAGGCACAGCTATATCTTCTATTAAAATTAATGGTGTACTTCACGAGTTTTCAACAATTGAGGGAGTTAGAGAGGATGTGACTGACATTATTATGAATCTTAAAAATGTTACTTTCAACTCTAAAAGTAATCACTCTCAAAAATTAAGCTTAAATATAAAAGGCCCAAAAGAGGTTCTTTCCTCAGACTTTGAAGATAACCCTGAAGTTGAAATTATTGACAAAGACACTGTTATTATGAATGTTGACTCAAATAGAGAGGTAAACTTAGAAATATTTTTAGATGTTAATAAAGGTTACATTTCAGCTGAAAAAAACAAAGATAACGAAAATAAAAGTGTTGGGCAAATCATTCTAGATGCAACTTATAGTCCTGTAAAAAGAGTTTCATTTAATGTTGAAAATTCTCGAATTGGCCAAGATACTGAGTTTGATAAACTTATCTTAGATATTGAAACTAATGGAACAGTATCTCCAGATGATGCAGCTGCATTAGCCGCAAGAATATTACAAGACCAACTAAAACCATTCATTAATTTTGAAGAGCCTACTGAGGATGAAAGACAAAAATTACAATCCTCAAATGAGCCACAGTTTAATAAGAATTTACTAAAGAAAGTAGACGAGCTTGAGCTATCTGTCAGATCCGCTAATTGTTTAAAAAATGATAATATTTTTTATATTGGTGACTTAGTTCAAAAAACTGAGGGTGAAATGCTTAGAACCCCTAATTTTGGTAGAAAATCTCTCGATGAGATAAAAGAAGTTTTATCTTCAATGAGTCTCTCTATGGGAATGGACTTACCTGGCTGGCCACCAGAAAATATAGAGGAATTATCTAAAAAATACGAAGATCCCTTCAAAGTATAATGAAACACGGGCTTAAACAAAGAAAATTAAATAGAACGTCTTCTCATAGGTTAGCTTTGTTAAAAAACTTATCTATTAGTCTCATTAAGCACGAGACTATTACTACAACTACTGAAAAAGCAAAAGAGCTTAGACCTTTTATTGAGAAATTAGTTACAAAAGCTAAAAATGATAACTTAAGTAATAGAAAATATATATTAGCCAAGCTTTTTAATAATAAGGAAGCTTGTCAAAAATTATTTTCTGAAATTTCTAAAGAGCAAAAAAATAGAAATGGTGGATACACTCGCATTATTAAAAAAGGCAACAGATTTGGTGATTTTGCTCACACAAGTATTATTCAGTTCGTAAAATAAAAATCTATGTCATCTTATTTAGCGCTCTTGATAGGTGCTTTATTAGGATCAAGCCTTCGTTACTTCTTCACTATTTTAAACTTTACTTTTTTAGGACTACCCACAGCAACAATATTAGTAAATATCATTGGATCTGCTATGGCAGGTTATTTTTTAAATAAATTTAATGGTGCACTATATATTTTTGTTTATGCAGGTTTATTTGGTAGTTTTACTACTTTATCATCCTTCAATATTGAACTATTTTCATTAGTTTCTGATAAATCTTTTATCAAAGCATTAATATATTTTTCATTTAACATTTTTATATCTTTTATTTTCTTTTATTTATTTCATATGATTAGTCTCAGATTTGCAAATTAAGATAGATCAAAGTTATAAAAGATTAGATAAGTTTTTATTTCAACATTTTGATTCTATACCTTTATCTTTATTACAAAGATTAATTAGAAAATACAAAATAAAAATTAATAACAAAAAATCTAAAGCTAATTCACCATTAATAAAAGGAGATGTTGTATATATATATTATAAATTTGAGATCAATAATGATTTATCAAATACTATTAAACTAAATAAAGATAAAAAAAAGATTTTTAAAGATCATATAATATTTCAAAACGATGATTTTATAGTTATTAACAAAATTGATGGATATTCTGTTCAAAGAGGATCTAAAGTATTTATTTCATTAAAAGACATATATGAAAATGTAATCAAACATAAATTATATATAGTTCACAGATTAGACAAAGACACCTCAGGGGTCATGCTTTTTGCAAAAAATAGAATTACTGCTAGTAAAATCTCATCGTTATTTTTAAATAATCAAATCAAAAAATTCTATATTTCAGTAACTAATAATAAATTTAATAAAAATACTGATACTTTGATTAACTATAATTCTGATAAGAAGGAATTAAAACTGGCCTACAGAAAAATTCAATTAGATAATCATGAAAATTGTTATTTGATTAAATTATTTACAGGAAAAAAACATCAAATCAGACTTCAATTTTATCTTAATAAAAATCCTATAATTGGTGATAAAAAGTTTTCTGGCAATAAATTTAATAAACTTCTTCTTTGTTCTTATAAAATTATTTTTAAACTAGATAAGAAATTTTTTAAATTTAAAATAAACCCTAATAAAATACTTTCATAAATTCTTCTTTAAGATCTTGATATATTTTTTCTTTATTATAATTTATCTTTAGTTCCTTTAAGCTACTTATATCTTTGGAATTAAGACCACAAGGATCGATTTTTTGAAAATTATCTAAATCAAGATCAAAATTAATTGATAATCCATGATGAATGATGCCATTAGAGTATCTTAGACCAATAAATATTATTTTTTTTAATTTATTATTATTTTCAACCCACAAACCTCTATTTTTTTCTTTTTTTCTAAAAAGTTTAATATCATTTTTCTCGAATGCTTTTATACATATGTCTTCTAATGAATTTATGTAATCTATAATATTCTTTTTTCTCTTTTTTAAATTAATTAAAGGATAAATTACTAATTGGCCGGGTCCATGAAAAGTGATTTTACCACCTCTATTAACTTTAATGACTGGGATCTTATTTATTTTATCTATTTTAAATTCTTTAGGAGTAGAGCTTCCTGCAGTAAAGACATTTTGATGTTCTAAGAACCATATTTCCTCCTCTTTCATATTTTCAGACATTTTTTGAATATGTTTATTCATTAATTTTGTAACTTCTTGATATTTTTTTTGCCCTTTTAGTTGTTTTATTTCAATCATTCTTTATTAATTAATCTATTAATTGCGGACGTGGCGGAACTGGTAGACGCGCAGCGTTGAGGTCGCTGTGGGATTAAATCCTGTGGAAGTTCGAGTCTTCTCGTCCGCACCATATTTATAATATAAATGCAAAAATTTAATAAAAAAGAATATATTGAGTCAATAAAGTCTCTTCATTCTGCAGATCAAGCAGATAGTATTGAAAGTCTCCCATACGAAATACAGTCGTCTATACTAAGAACTAATACTAAAAACTTTCACCCAGATTTTATTGCTTACCTACGAGAAGAAACGCGTGACGATATTTTGCATATGATCCCAAATAAACAATTAGTTAATTTAATTAAATATTTAGATTTAGATGATGCGGTTGAAATCCTTGGTGATTTTGAAACTAAAGAATTAGTTCAAATACTTTCTAAGCTTGGATCTCAGCAAAGAGAAAGAATTGAGGAAAGTTTACAGTATGATGAAAATTCTGCTGGTAGGCTTATGAATAGAGACTATCTTTCGATAAAATCTAATTTAACGGTTGGTGAATTAATTGATCAGTTAAGGAATTCTCGAAGAGGACCTAAGGATTTTTATAATATATTTATTGTTGATGACCAAAACATTCCTATAGGCTATATCCCTTCTGGAAGAGTACTAAGATCAAAACGATCAAAGAAATTAAAAGATATTATTTATAAAGACATACATATTATTAAATCTGATGAAAAAATTGAAGATATTGCCTACACCTTTCGACAATATGGCTTGGTTTCGGCACCTGTAGTAAATTTAGATAATAAAATGATAGGTATCATGACAGTTGATGACGTTGTTGAAATTGATCACGAAGAGTCAGAGGATGACATGAGAAAGTTGGGAGGTTTGTTTGTAAATGACTTTTATAAAGGTGCTTTTACATCTGCCACCTCAAGATTTATATGGTTAGGGTTAAATTTATTGACAGCTATATTAGCATCTCTTGTTATAGATATATATTCAGACCAATTACAGCAAATGATAGCGATCGCAGTCTTGATGCCTATAGTAGCTTCAATGGGTGGTAATGCAGGCACGCAAGCTATGACTATATACGTAAGAGCTATTGCCACAAAGGATATTAATAATTCAAACTATATTAAATTGGTTGTAAAAGAATTTTTAATAGGAAGTATCAATGGTTTTGCACTTTCTTTAATAATGGGATTAATAGCTTATTATTGGTTTGATAGTCTTGTATTAGCATTTGCGATATCTTTTGCCATTTTAATAAATTTAGGTTTTGCTTGTTTAGTAGGCATAATTATCCCAATAACAATTAATAAAATGAAAATAGATCCAGCTTTAGCCTCTGGTATTGTACTTACAACATTTACAGATGTATTTGGATTTCTGTCATTTTTATCAATTGCAACTTACATATTAAATTTATAGTTTATTTCGATGATCAACGCTGAAATACTTAGAGAATATGATATTAGGGGGATTTACCAAAAATCATTTAAATTAGAGGATGTAGAAAATATTGCAAAAAAAATCTCAAATATAATTTTAAATATTAATTCTCCTAAAATCATCATAGGTCATGATGGAAGATTATCTTCCTTAGAAATTAAAAATAAGCTTATTGATACTTTCAGAAGACATGGTGTTGATGTAGTAGATATTTCATTAATACCAACACCAGTAAGTTATTATGCTACAAAAAAACTGGATATTCCTAATTTAATTATGATTACAGGTTCTCATAATCCAAAAGAATATAATGGATTAAAGATAATTATTAACAATAAACCCTTTTTTGGAGAAAAGATAAAATCTTTAAACAATTTAGATGATGCCTCATTATCATCAACATTAGGTCAACTGACATTTAGAGATGTAATTACTCTTTATACAGAAGAAATTATTTCACAATTTAATAATTTAGATAAGCTTAAAATAGTTTGGGATCCAGGAAATGGAGCTATTGCACCAATTATTCATAAAATTATTAATTCTATAAAAGGAAATAATATTATTTTGAATAGAACTGTAGATGGTAACTTTCCTAATCATCACCCCGATCCAACAATTAAGAAAAATATTATTCAGATATCAAACTACATTAAAGAAAAAGAATTTGACTTGGGTATTGCCTTTGACGGTGACGGTGATCGAATTGGAATATTGGACAACAAAGGAGAATTAATATATTCAGATATTATTTTTTTACTTTTGTCTCTCGATCTTTTAAAAGAAAAAAAAGACTTAGTCGCTATAGCTGATGTAAAATGTAGTAAAATAATTTTTGATACACTTAAAAATAATGGTGTCGACATTCATATGTCAAAAACCGGACATTCATTAATAAAAGAGATGATATCATCAAAAAATGCAGATATTGCCGGTGAAATGAGTGGGCATATTTTTTATAATTATAAATATTACGGTTATGATGACGCAATATACGCTTCTTTGAAATTAATAAGGATTCTCAATAATTCAAAAAAAACATTAAATGAATTAACAAGTGTTTATATGAAATCATCATCAACACCTGAGATAAAATTATATTGTGATGAAAAAATTAAATTTAGTCTTTTAAAAAAAATAGTAGAAGATATTCCTAAACACTACGATAGTGCAGCCCATTTAGTAACAATTGATGGTGTAAGGCTGGAAACTAAAAATTTTTGGTTCCTTTTAAGAGCTTCAAATACTCAAAATTGTATAGTATTTAGACTCGAACACTTTATTGAAAATAAATTTAAAGAAGAATTAACTAAATTAATATCAATACTTGAGTCATATTCATTGGATATAAAAGAATTAACTAGCTTTAATCAAACAGTCTAGTTTATATAATTTAATTTCATTACATAAGTTTTTTGCTGTTCGATGATCATCAACATTTATATAGCTTATAAAATATCTACCATTTTTTTTTATTTGATGCTCAAAACTTCTAAGTATTTTTATTTTATTTTTTAGTAATGTAATATGCTTCTTTGATTTACTAACTTTTTTGAAAGAGGACGTTTGAACTGTATAACTATTATTTCTTTCTTTTTGGTTCTTAACAGTTAAGTTTTCAGCTTCTTTATTTTTGTATATATTTTTATTTCTATATTTATTTATAAGAAAATTAATTTTATTGTTCCTTTCTTTAGCAGAATTTCCCCCAAAATAAATACCTAATATATATTTATCACCATTTTTGGATAAAAGTGATATCTGATATCCAGATTTTCTTGTGTAACCAGTTTTTAAACCAATGTAATGATCATACTTTTTTAATAATGTATTATGAGTTGAATAATTTTTACCTTTAATTTTAACTTTTGTTTTTTTAAATCGATGTAATTGTTCAGGAAAATCTATAATTATTCTAGAGCTCAATTTAAATATGTCATAAGCAGTCGATAAATTAGCTTTATTTGGGAGACCATGAGGATTTGCAAAATTTGTATTTTCTAAATTTAATTTTTTTGCATAATTATTCATTTTAAGTACAAATTTTTTTTCAGTGCCAGATATTTTTTCAGCTATTGCTATAGCTGAGTCATTTGCGGATTTAATTATTAATGAGTCAATCAATTCATCTACAGTGATGAAATTCCTCTCTGCTATGCCTAATTTTGAAGGTTGTTGATAAGTGGCGTGTTTAGAGAAGTAAACTTTATCATTCAAATTTAATTTTTTTTGTGCTAAGTCGTCGAATATTATATATAGAGTCATTAATTTAGTAAGTGAAGCTGGATAATTTTTTGTATCTTTATTAACCTCAAAATAAATTTCTGATGATAATGGGTTTCCTATTACACTGGCAATTTTCGCTGATAAAGGATGTGATAAATTGACAATTAATATAATTTTTATAAGTATTATTCTCATAAAGTTAATATTTTGTTATAATTAATCATGTCATTAGGTTTTAAGCTATATTCTTATTTTAATGGTAATCTTGTTCATAAAGATTCGCTAGGTAATAAATACTATTACGATAAGAATAATTCATTGAAAAGATGGGTAGTCTATGCCCCCGGCTTTGGTCCAGAATCTTTACCGACTCAATTTCATAATTGGTTACATAATACTTCTGATGAAATTCCAAGTTTTGATCAAGAAGAAAACATACAAGAAAGTTTGGTAAAAAGAAGAGTGCAGAAACACTCAGTAAAACATAAAGAAACTAACAAAAAGGGTTATAACAGTTGGCAACCAAAATAATTAAAGAAATAGACTCTTATAAATCAAAATATCATTTAAAAATTGGCTTTATTTTTTTTCTTTTTTTATTAATCCTTTTTTTTCTATTTAAAAATCTAAATAAAAACGACTCAATACCTTTTGTTGCTACTTTTAACTATGTTGAAGGAATAAATAAGAAAACAGAGGTTCAACTTGCTGGTATAAAGATAGGAAATATAAAAAAAATATCGATTTCTCAAGATGGTGTTGTTATAAATGGTTATATCGCTAGAGAATACGATATACCTGAGGACTCAATTATTAGAATTAAAAGTGAGGGTATCTTTGGAAGGAAAGTTCTTTCGATTGAACCAGGATTTGGAGAATATATGGATAAGTCTAAACAACAATATGTATTTATCCAAACTCAAGATTCATACTCAGTTGATATGTTTCTTAGATATTTAAATAATTTAAATGAATAAAAAAATCAATATAGAGTTCATTCTTGGTTTAATTATATTGATGATTACAATATTTTTTATTTTTTATTATTCCTCTAAAATTAATCTATATAATAAAGTTGATAAATATCAAATTAACTCAAGCTTTTTTGATATAGGTAATTTGAGAATAGGCAATGAAGTTAAAATTAAGGGTGTAAAAGTAGGTGAGGTTTCAAATATTTCATTAGACAAAGAGAATTATATGGCAGTAATTACATCTTCTCTTGATGAAAGTATTGTAATACCAGTTGACTCTGTATTTAAAATATCTAATAACGGTTTCATAGGGTCACCATACATTGAAATTGACATAGGAAATAGCGAGGTATCCCTCAAAAACAATGATGACACAAGTAATAATGTTGATGCGATATCCCTGGAGGATATTGTTAACAATTTTATTTTTAAATAGTATTATTTTATGCCAAGTACATGCCTCTGAGACTAAAATAATAAACCTTCTTATTTTAGATAAATCTTCTTCTTCAAAGTATGAGATTGAATTTTCAAAGTCATATCAATTCAGAAACCTATCATTTGAGTTATTATCATGTAAGAGCATCAAATTTGATAAATATATCGATAATGCCGCATTGTTAAAAATTAATCAAAATGACAATATATTCATTGGTTGGTTTTTTAAATTTTCAGATGAGCTAAATTTGTACTCTAATAAGATTTATGAAATTTCACTGATTAGTTGTTAATTAAATTTGGAAATATTTTTTTCTAGCCAACTTGTATTATATGTACCATTTTTAAATTCCTTTTGATTCAATATCCATTTGTGTAAATCAATATTTGTATCTATTCCATCTATAATAATTTCATCTAAAGCTCTTTTCATTATTGATATAGATTCATCTCTATCCTTGCCTTTTGAAATTATTTTTAGAACCAGACTGTCATAGTGAGGATTAACTTTGTAATTTGTGTACAATGCTGTGTCAACTCTAATTCCTCTACCTCCTGGGACATTTATAAAATTTACTGTCCCCGGACTTGGTGAAAAATCTTTTGCACTTTCTGCATTGACTCTACATTCAATTGTATGATTTTTTTTAATCACATCTCTTAAATCTAATTTGTAACCAGCAGCAACCAAAATTTGATATTTTACTAAATCAATGTCAAATGCTTCCTCAGTAACGGGATGTTCAACTTGTAATCTTGTGTTCATTTCAATAAAAAAAACTTCATTATCCTGATATAAAAATTCTAAGGTTCCTAAGCCTTCATATTTATTTTTAAGAAGTAAATCTTTAATATTTTTCTCAATTATATCTAGATTATTTATCTTCACAAAATTAGATGGAATTTCTTCAATAATTTTTTGATTTTTACGTTGTATAGAACAATCTCTTTGTCCTATTATTTCTGCATAATTATTTTTTGGATCTGAAATTACTTGAAATTCAATATGTTTTGCATTTGTTAAGAATTTTTCAGCATACATAGTATCATTGCCAAAATAGTTCTTTGCTTCTGACTTTAATAAAGAGAAGTAATTATCTATTTCACTTTTATTATTAAAAACTCTCATACCCTTACCACCACCACCATATGCAGCTTTTATAACTACTGGCATTCCAATTTCATTAGCAATCTTTATGGCATCGCTTGTATTATTTAAATTCTTTGAATTTTTATTTCCTAATATAGGTAAATTAAAATCATTTGCTAAGTTCAAAGCATTACTCTTGTTCCCCAATTCTAAGATTGACTTTGAAGATGGACCAATAAACTTTATATTATGTGTATTTAATATTTTTGAAAATTTATCATTTTCACTTAAAAATCCATAACCTGGATGTACAGCATCAGCTCCAGTTATCTCAATAGCGCTAATAATGCTTGGAATATTTAAATAACTACTATTAGGTAAGGCACTACCTACACAAATACTTTCATCTGCTAGTTTTACATGCATTGCCTCTGTATCTACATTTGAGTGTATAGCTACTGTTTTAATACCTAGTTCTTTACACGCTCTTATTACACGTACAGCTATTTCTCCTCTATTCGCGACTAATATTTTTTTAAACAATTATGATATTTCAAAAAGAGGTTGTCCAAATTCAACAGCTTCACCATTTTTGATTATTACTGCCTTTATTGTGCAATCTCTATCAGATTTAATTTCATTGAAAGTTTTCATTGCCTCTATTAAACAAATTGTATCGCCTTTTTTAATCTTTTGACCTTTTTTAACAAATGGTGGGGAACTAGGCTTAGGAGTTAAGTAAACAATACCCACCATAGGACTATCTATACTTAATAAACTTTCACTAACATTATTTTGTAAATTTTGATTATTTACAGGTAAATTATTTTGTGAGATTTGGTTAGAACTAAGAGTTATTGAATTATTTGAAATTTCAATAGTATTTGCCTTGTTTGAAAATTTAATCGAACCTAAATTATTGTCCTTAATTTTTTTTATTAAAAGATCAATAGTTTCATTAATTTTTTTATCTAACATAAATTATAATATACCTAATAGATGACAAAATAAAACAGTTATATCTTATTATTTAAATTGTTTTGCCAATTTCAAATTTTGGTTGTAGTAATTTGATTTAATTTTAATCCCGTAAGTATTTTTTTTAATTTCATCAATATCATAATAATTTAATTGACCAACAAGTTGGCCGTCTCTTATTATAAAAGGGGTATCGTATGCACGCAATTCTAAAACAGCGGGGGTGCCTGTTTTATTGTTCCCAAATCCAGGGTCAAAAAAACCAGCATAGTGCACTCTGAAGTTTCCAAAACTATCTTTAAAAGGCTCAAGTTCTGCTGCTTGATTGTTTTTAATTATAATCAACTCTTTAGATCTAAGAATGTAAAATTCATCTTTTTCAATTATAAAATAATTTTCTTCAGGTATGATTTTCTCCCAATATTTATCGGATTTATAATAGTTAATTTTATTTAGATTAATTGATGATGTGATTTTTTTTGCCTTATAAGCTGATATTTTATTTTTTTTGATAGATACAGATATATTGAATTGTTTAATTTTATAATCGCTATTAGATCCTTGAAAAAATCTTACTTGGTTTAATGATATATTTTCTTTTATAATAATACTAAAAGATTGAGGGATTATTTCTAAATATAATTTACCTTTATAGTTATAGTTTATAAAATCATACTCTTTTCCATTTTCAGTTATAATTCTAGTAAATATATCCAATCGACCTGTTGTGCTTTTTGGGTTAGATTTTCCCATAATATCGTGAGGTAATCTTAAATTTTCATTTAACTCACATAAATAAATACAATTTTTTTCTAAAAGATGATTTTGACTTAAATCAATTTTTGATAGTGATAATTCTTTTATAACTTTCGATATTTTAATGTTGTTTGGAATGAAAGATGCTTTTATTCTATAACATTTTTTAGATAAAGTTAAATCAAGTGAAGCAGGTTGTAATTGATCAATTATTGAACTCTTACTAGAGTATATATACTTTTTATTTATAAGTGATAATATTTGTTCTCTATTTAAATAAGGCATATGATTTATCTAATGTTGGAATATCTTTAATATCATATTTTTTGCAGAAAAAATCAGCTTTATTTTTAGAGTCTATAATTCTATAAAATTGGCAAAAATAGAAATTTGAAAGCTTTGGTTTACCTATTTTGTCATAATATTTTCCATAGATATAATAATAAAAATATTCATTCATAATATCTTTATCAAATTTTGAGTCATCTATAATATTATATTTATGCTCTAAGTTATTATCTAAGAGGTAATTTATGTACTCTATTTTTAAAAATGAGTTATCATTTTTTTCTAGTAGTTTATGAAAATTTATTTGCCAATTGTCGATTTCTATACCCTTTTTGAAAGCTTCATATTGAATAAGTAGTTTATCAATTTTACTTAAATCTTCATTTTGATTAAAAATACCTTTTTCAAGATTTACAAAAAATTTATTAAATATCTCAATATTTGAATTATTAGAATACTTAGATTTTATCCACTCAAATCTAATCGAATTTTCATTTTCTTTAAATTTGAATTCTTTAAGAATATTAACTCTATCTTCCTTGTTTGGATGTGTTCTAAAGTAATTATTACTTTGATCTTTTGATTTTTTTAAAAAACTAATTAATTCTGAGGTATTGATCTCATTTTTAATTATTTGATTTATCATAAATTTATCTGCTTCAATTTCAAAAATTATAGAATGTTTAGAAATTTCATTTATAAGACTACTATTTAAACTAATAGATGAACCTAAACCTAAGTTTGCATTCTTAGTTACAACAGCTAAACCTAAAGAAAATAAACTATAGTAAGTATTTTTATAATTAGTTTGTTGGATATTAATTTTCCTGGCTTGCAAATGATTTTTAATAATATGTCCATATTCATGTAGATATATAGATTTAAGTGTATCTTCTTTTCTAATAGATTTTAATAACCCAGTTGTTATATAAATATTATTGTTAAGCACAAAAGCATTTGCATAATTATTTTCGACTAAATAAGTATTTATTTTGTTTAAACTTAATTCTTTACAAATATCTTTAAAGTAATTTTCAAATATAGGGTCTCTTATGATTTCATAACCATATATAGATTTATTAAAAATTAAAAAAAAAAATAGTAAAATTAATTTAAACCGAATTTGCAACTATTTTTTTTTTATTTTTCTTCTATAAGATTTTTCAGAAATAAAGTCATCTACCTTATTCTTTTCTATGATTTCTTTATTATTATTTTTTACTTTATTAATTAATTCTTGATCAAATTCAAAAATATTTTTTGTTAAAGATTTAGTAATAAAATTGATTTTAAAAGATAAGTCTAATTTTTTAATTTTTTTATTAATTTCTTCAGAGTTTTCATTATAAAATTTGTCATCTATTTGAATTTCAATTTTATCTTTATTATCAATTGCATTAATACCTTTAATATTTGAAATAATGTTATGTATTATAATAGAATTACTCTTTTTAAACCCACTACCGTTGCAGCAATCACATTTATTGTAGAATGTTTCATATATGCTTTGGCCAATTCTCTGTCTAGATATTTCCATTAAACCAAATTGTGAAATTTTAGTTAATTGTATTCTTGATCTATCTTTGTAAAATAATTCTCTTATTTTTCTTTCAACTTTTAAATTATTTGAATTTATATTCATGTCTATAAAGTCAATTACAATTAATCCTGCAATGTTTCTTAATTGAATTTGTTTAAATATCTCCTCACAGGCCTCTAAGTTTGTATTTAAAGCTGTTATTTCAATATTTTTTTCTGATGTAGATCGACCAGAATTAATATCAATACTTGTAAGTGCCTCTGTTGGATTTATTACTAAATATCCACCAGATTTTAAATAAATATTTTCTTCTGTCAGGCTATTAATTGGATTTTTAATACCGTAACTCTCAAAAAGAGGAAGTTTATCTTTGTAATGTGTTATTTTTTTAGACGATTTAACACTAAAGTCTTTCTCATATTTTTTATAAAGTTTCATAGTTTTTAAATCAGAGAAAATTATTTCTTCTATTGCTCTTTGATTAAAATCTCTTACAACTTTTATAATAGGAGTATCTAGTTCGTTTATTAACACGGGCGCCTTTGACTTTAATGTATGTTCTCTAATTTGTGTCCATAACTTTCTTAAATAATTAAAATCAGATAATATATCTTCATCTTCTGCTGATATCGCGTTGGTCCTAATTATTAATGACATTCCATCTGGTAAGTTGAAATTATCGTGTAATTTTTTTAATCTCTTTCTATCAAGGGGATTTGTAATTTTCTTTGAAACTCCACCAGTTGAGGAATTATTTGGTAATAAAACGCTATATCTTCCGGGTAGTGATATAAAGGTAGTTATAGCGGCTCCTTTTGTTCCTCTCTCTTCTTTAACAATTTGAATTAATAGAACCTGATCTTTTTTAATAACATCTTGAATTTTATATTTTCGATAAAATGATAAGAAGTTTTTTTTATTATCTTTGTCTTCATCTATTTCATTTGTTTTTTCACTGCCATTTTCAAATATTTTTTCTTTGTGAGGTATTTTAAAATAACTTGGATGAATTTCATCAAAAGGTAAAAAAGCTTTCTTTTCAGATCCAAATTCAATAAAAGCAGCCTGAAGAGACGGCTCTACCCTAGATACAGTTCCGAGATATATATTATTTTTTCTACTAGAGCCTAAGTTATCTGAATAGTCAAAATAGTTGATTTCTTGCCCATCGGCTGCAATGATACATAATTCAGTATTGACGCTACCATCAATAAAAATTCTTTTAGACATATTTTTAAATCCTTTTGATATAATAATTTATTAATAAATTTGTTATTTTTATAAATGAAACTTTTTAAATATTTACAGTACATTTTCATACTCTTTATACTAGGTATATCCATATTGATACTATATTTATGGAACGTTCAAAAAGGACTACCTGATCACAATATATCTCAATATTTTCCAAATGAAATAACAAAAATTTACGATGAAAAATATGATCTTATGTATCATGTTGGAAATAGAGATAGATTTTATTTAGACTATAACGATATTCCAATAAATATGATTAATGCAATTATTTCAGCAGAGGATAAAACATTTTTTAAACATCAGGGATTTGATATTAAAGGAATAGCCAACGCCTTTATAATAAATTTGAAAAATATATATTCTAATAATAATAATAATTATGTTGGTGCCTCTACAATTACACAACAGCTTGTAAAAAATA
This sequence comes from uncultured Alphaproteobacteria bacterium, assembly GCA_902599405.1. GTDB lineage: Bacteria > Pseudomonadota > Alphaproteobacteria > HIMB59 > HIMB59 > HIMB59. The sequence continues at coordinate 24,210 of CACKFO010000007.1, forward strand.
TTCTTCTTAATAAAGACCAGACTATTACAAGAAAAATAAAGGAATTAATATTATCTTTAAGAATAGAGAAAGATTATTCAAAAGAATTTATAATAGAATTATATTTAAATGAAATTTATTTTGGAAGACGTTCATATGGTGTAGCTTCAGCTGCTTTCAATTATTTTAATAAATCAATATTTGATTTAGATTTACACGAATATGCATACCTAGCAGCTTTGCCAAAAGGTCCTAATAATTACGACCCAAAAAAAAATTATAATAGAGCTAAAGATAGAAGAAATTATGTTTTAAAACAAATGGAACTAAATGAATACATTACTTCTGATCAATTTAATTTTTATTCAAATTTAGAGATAGAGCTTTATGAAAAAAATGATAAGAAATATAAATCTGATTATAACACAGACTTTATACTCAATTACTTGAATTCGAATTCTTTCAATGAAAATGCTTTTTATATTCAGTCTACTATTGATCAAACTCTTCAAGGAATATCAGAAAAATCTTTAATGGATAATTTAGCCTTATTTGAGAGGAAATATAAAGAATGGTCAGGAAGCTATAAAAGTTTGGAAGATATATTAAAATTTAAGAATGATCATTGGCACATTGCTAGAGTTATTAGTAAAAATCCAAACAAAACGAAATTATCCATAATTGATTCAGATGAAATAATAAATTTGAAAAATGAAAATAATTTTTATGGGCCTAATAAAATTTCACCAAATACTTATTTAAATATAGGTGACTACATTTTTTTAACTAACATAGATGATTTTTTTTATTCTGTTCAACCACACGAAATAAATGGATCTGTCATTATCATGGATCCTTTTAATGGAGATATAGTATCTATGGTTGGTGGAGTTAATTATGATATGAGTAATTTTAATAGAGTAACTCAAGCATATAGACAACCAGGATCATCCATTAAACCATTTATATATGCACATGCATTAGAAACTAAAAAATTTTTACCTAATACACTAATATTGGACTCCAATATTTTATTGGATCAGGGTAATAATCTTCCAGTATGGATACCTAAAAATTATTCTGACAAATCATATGGTGAATTAACATTTAGAAGAGCCTTGGAGACCTCAAATAATCTAGTAACATTAAAAATAGGTCTTGATTTAGGATTAAATTCAGTAAATCAATTTTTAGATACAATAAATTTTTATAATAAAAATATTACATTTGATGTCTATTCGACCCTTCTAGGTGCAGTTGAAAATAATCTTTTAAATTTAGCTAAATCTTACTCAATTTTTTTAAATGGCGGTTATATAGTCGAGCCGTCAATTATTAAAAAAGTTGTTTCAAACGAAGGCGAATTAATTATCAATAACGAATATTTTAAATGTAATTATTGTTCATTTTCAATTGATGATAGGTCATACAGAATACCAATTATAGAGTCACAAAAAGAAAAAGTTATATCTCCACAAACTTCATTTCAAATTTTAAATATACTTGAAGGAGCTATCGATAGGGGTACTGGTAAATCATTGAATAAAATAGATTATCCGATTGCAGGAAAAACAGGTACCACAAATGAAAGTAAAGATTTATGGTTTTTTGGACTAACTCCTCGATATGTCATTGGTGTTTATGTGGGTTATGATACACCCAGATCAATAGGCTATAGAGAGACTGGGTCATCTGTTGCTCTACCTATTTTTAAAACAATTATTGAGAATTATCTTTTAAATTATGAGAGTATAAATGACAAATTTCTAGTACCTAGTGATTTAATATTAAAAAAAGTTAATAAAGATAATGGTGAGATTTCTGATGGACAAAATACAATTATCGATTATTTTACAAAAGAACAGTTAGAAATATTAGATAATATTAATAAAATTGAGAGTATTGGTGGAATAAATTAATGGACAAATATGAATTATTAAATTTAGTCAATGAAATAGACTCTTTAATAAACCTTACAAGGAGGAGTCTTTGACTACGAAAAAACGATTAAAGAAATTGAAACCTTAAATGAAATAATTACCAACCAAGAAAATTGGAGTAATATTGATTTAATTAATAAATCTCAAGAAAAATTAAAACAAAATACAAATGTCATAAACGATTTTAATTTTATTTTTAATCAGTTTAAAGAATTTAAAGAGTTTATTGAAATTTATGAGTCTTTAAATGATAAAGAAATAAATGAGTTAGTTGAAAATATTAATAATTTAAAAAAACAATGTGAGAAGATTAAAATTAAATCACTTCTAAACAAAAAAACTGATGATTTTAATGCTTTTATTGAGATACATGCTGGTGCAGGTGGTACTGAAAGTCAAGATTGGGCTGAAATGTTGTCTAGAATGTACCAACGTTTTGCAGAAAAAAATGATTACAAATATAAAATTATAGACTATCAAAGGGGAGATGAGGCTGGTCTCAAAAATTTAACAATGATAATATCTGGCTTTAAAAGTTATGGTTATTTAAAGAATGAGTCGGGTATTCACAGGTTAGTAAGAATCTCTCCTTTTGACTCAAATAAGAGAAGACATACAAGTTTTTCCAGTGTTTGGGTATATCCTGAAATAGATAAGGATATAGAAATCGAAATTAATAATAAAGATTTAAGAATTGATACATTTAGAGCTTCAGGCGCAGGAGGTCAGCATATTAATACTACTGACAGTGCAGTAAGAATAACACATTTAAAATATAACATTGTTGTTCAAAGCCAAAGTGAACGATCGCAACATCGTAATAAAGACACTGCAATGAAGATGTTAAAATCTAGATTATATGAGATAGAATTAGATAAAAAAAATGAAGAAAAAAAAAAGGAAGAGAGTAATAAAAAGCAAATTGGATGGGGAAATCAGATAAGATCTTATGTACTTCATCCATATAAAATGGTCAAAGATCTTAGAACAAATTATCAGACATCGAATGCTGAAAATGTTCTTGATGGAGAAATTTCTGAATTACTGGAGTCATCATTAATAGATGCATAAATTTTATTTTTTAAAAATTTTAGCTCTATTATTTTTTTCATTTCAAACATTTGCTTATGATTTTAGTTTTCAGAAAGGAGATAATTCATTACAAATTGATTTTGATGGTAATAAAATAAAAGAGATTAAATTTGACTTAAAAATTAATGGTCAGAGGAACTTTGGAATAATAAATTATCATAATAATGAGATTTATATTCTTTTAAATACTGACAAAATATCATTTGATAATTTTAAAAAAGTATTTCCCAAGCCACAAAAGAATAAAAAATTAACAAAGAAAATTAACTTCAATTGGGAGATATCTGAAATGACAATTTCTGAGGAATACTCTCTTTTTTCAAATAAATTGAATTTTATTTATGACAATGGTTTTGAGTCTATGATGTTTTATGATAGTCAAAAAGAATTTGAATTATCAATTTTACCTCAATTAGATGGTAACAAACAAATTTATTTATTTTCCAAAAATGCAGGTCAGTTTTTTTATGCACAAAAAATATCTAAAAATATGAATGGTGGAGCTTTAATTGGTAAAGGTTCATTTAGAAAATTCGATGACTACGATTTAAATATAAAAGTTAAAGATTTTAGTATTGATAAAAATTCAAAGTTTTACAATTTACTTTTTACATCGAGAATGTTAGATATTTTTTCAGTACTACAAAATAGTCAAGATGAATTTAATTATTTAGAGGTTCCTGTTCAAAAAAAAGGCAAAATTTTCAATTTTGACCATGCTATAATGTTAGGTGGTACAGTTGCTTTTTCTTTTAAAGGTGAAGCAAATCCATCAGAAAAGGTTGCAACAATTAATGGTACTTACGGACCATTATATTTATTTGAAAAGAATTTTAAAAATGTACCATTTTTAAGTGAATTATTTGGTAAAAATGTTGAGGAAAGTCTATTAGCTGCTGATTTTAAAGTCAAAAAGAATGGAAACAAAACAGATTTTATATTTAACCCTTTATCAATACTAACTCCTGGTAAAACAAGAAACTTTTTTGATATTTGGGAGTAATTATTTTATTTTAATTTTATCATAAGAAGAAATTACTCCTGATTTTATTATCTCAGCACGTACTCCACTTTTAAATGCTAAAAGCCTAACAAGATTTTTTATTCCTAATTTTTTTTGAAGATATCTACATGGTTGACATAATTCATGTATTCTTAAAATTACATTATTTATTTGTATTTTTTGATTTATAGTTTTGTTAAGATCAATACCTGAAGTAATTATATTTCTTCTAAAATCCTTATGATCTATTTTCTTTCTTATTTTCTTATTAAATTCATCAATTTTTTCAGACTCTATTAAAGTAACCTGTTCATAATTATTTTTAAAATTTTCATAATATCTGTCATTAATAATTCCCTTATTTTTTATTAAGACTGCTTGATTTACATGAAAAGTATTTTCTCCATCAATATTGCTAATATTGATTGCTTTAATTTTGCTCATTTTTTAATATATTTACTTTAGTTTATATTTATGGAAGATAACACAAATTTATACAGCCAAAGGAATATACTAATTCGTAATTTTCTTATTTTTTCTAGATTAGCACCTTTTGTTACTAGTTTCATAGGTTCAATCCTTATTAACAAGATTTTTCTAAAAACACCTAATCTAATTAACTTAGATTTTATTTTGATTTTTATATCTCTTTATTTGGTTTTATATGTATTTATTTCTCACACAAAGTCTTTATGTGAGCAACTTGCTATTGTAAACCAAAAAATAAATTCACATAGCGACGAATAATAAGTTTTATTTTAAAAATTTTTTTATTTCTTTCAGGTCTGTGATAGTTTATAAAAGAACAAAATATGAACAAAAATATACCGTTAAAGAACGATAAAGAGAACAATCTTAAATCTGTGCCTTATATTTTGTCTAAGATTTCAGCTGGATTTCCATCCCCAGCTGATGATTATATTGAAAATAACCTAAATTTATCAGAGTTATTGATTAAAAATCACTTATCAACTTTCTTAATGAGAGCTAGTGGTGACTCTATGGTAAATGCTGGAATTAACGACGGTGACATATTAGTTGTAGATAGGAGTTTAGAAGCTAAAAGCAGAGATGTAGTAATAGCTATATTTGAGGGAAATTTAACTGTCAAAAGACTAGTTATCAAGACAGATGGCTCTGCTATCCTAAAAGCCGAAAACCCGTTATATAAAAATATATTAATATCAGAGTACACAGAATTAGAGATATGGGGAGTTGTTACCAGTGCCATTCATCAATTTATCAAATAATGAATATAGTGGCCCTAGTAGATTGTAATTCATTTTATGCCTCATGTGAGACTATATTTAAACCAGATTTAAGTAAAAAACCTATCGTAGTTCTATCGAACAATGATGGATGTGTAATAGCTAGAAGTTCCGAAGCTAAGAAATTAGGAATTAAGATGGGAGTGCCTTTCTTTGAGATAAAGCAAATAATAAAAAAATATCCAGTACATGTGTTTTCATCAAATTATAGTTTATATGGAAATATTTCGTCTAGGGTAATGGGAGTATTAAAAGAGCATTGTGATAGATTAGAAGTTTATTCTATAGATGAAGCTTTTTTAATATTAAATAAATATTCAGAGAGAAGTTTTATTTCAAGGGCAGAAGGGATAAAAAACACAATAAAGAAGTGGATAGGTATACCTGTAAGTATAGGAATAGCTAACAATAAAACCTTATCAAAAGTAGCAAACCATCTGGCTAAAAAAGATGAGCTAGGATCTCAAGTAGTAGAAATTATAAATCAAAAACAAATAGAAATATCTTTGAAGGTATTAGGGGTAGGTGATGTTTGGGGAATAGGAGCCAGGATAGAGAAATTTCTTCAAAAAAACAGTATCTACACTGCATACGATTTATACAAAGCAGATGCAAGATGGGTTAGGCAACACCTAGGAGTAGTGGGAGAGAGAACCTATAGAGAATTACACGGTGAAATATGCATACCTATAGTAGAGAGATCTGAGGCAAAAAAACAATGTCGAGTATCAAGATCTTTTGAAAATTATGTAACCAGTTTTCAGGATTTAGAGAAAAGAATAATATCTTATGCAACTAGAGCCTCAGAAAAGATAAGATCTGATGGTTTGCAGGCAAAAAAAATTACTACATTTATTCGTTCAAATAAATTTAACAACAATAATAAACAATACCATGCAGCCAGGACTTATGATTTTATAACTCCATCAAATGACTTATTTGAAACGATTAAATTTGCTATAAAGGCATTAAAATCTATTTATCGACCAGAAATTAAATATAAAAAAGCAGGCGTTTTGCTCTCAGATTTAACTCAGGAGGGAGAATACAATAGAGATTTATTTTTTCATCAATCAGAAGAGAGTATTTTAAAAAAAATTAGAGTAAACAAGGTATTTGATAATCTAAATAACAGATACGGAAGCGGGACTATTTGTGTTGCTAAAGAAAACTACGAAAAGTTTTATATAACTAGACGACAAAACTTAAGCCCCGCATATACATCAAATTTTGATGATTTACCTAATGTAAATTAGTTCACAGCAGGTATTGATGCCATAGACTCTTCAAAAGCTTCCGTATCAAATTTATCTTCAGCGAGATTGCCTGAAAAATAATCCATATATGCCTGCATATCAAAATGACCATGACCACAAAGATTGAATAAAATAGCTTTTGATTTACCCTCAGCTTTACACTTAAGAGCTTCATCAACAGCACCTTTAATAGCGTGAGTGGCCTCAGGTGCAGGCATGATACCTTCAGTTCTTGCGAATTGTATACCGGCCTCTAAGCACTCTTTTTGACCATAAGCTCGAGGTTCCATATGACCATTATGAACTAAATGCGATAGCATTGGTGACATTCCATGATATCTTAATCCACCTACATGAGTAGGTGATGGCATAAAATCAGAGCCTAATGTGTGCATCTTCAACAATGGTGCAGATTTTAGAGTGTCACCAAAGTCATAGGAATACTTACCTTTTGTTAAAGATGGACAAGAGGATGGCTCAACTGCAATAGCATGAACATCTTGTTCTCCTCTGAATTTTTTTCCTAAAAAAGGATTACATAAACCTGAGAAATTACTTCCCCCACCAGTGCATCCTATAACAATATCAGGATAATCATTAGCCATTTCCATTTGTAGAAGTGCCTCTTGCCCAATTATAGACTGATGCATTAAGACATGGTTAAGAACACTACCTAATGCATATTTCGTATCATCATTTGTAGCTGCGACTTCTGCTGCTTCAGAGATTGCTATACCAAGTGAGCCTGAACTATTTGGATCTTTTTCAAGTATGGCTCTACCTGAATTTGTCTCATTAGATGGGCTAGCTACAACACTACCACCATAACTTTCAATTATAGCTCTTCTGTAAGGTTTTTGATCATAGCTTACTCTTACCATGAATACTTTTATCTCTATTCCAAATACCGCTCCAGCATAACTTAACGCTGTTCCCCATTGGCCTGCACCGGTCTCGGTTGCTATTTTTTTTACACCTGCTTCTTTATTATAAAAAGCCTGAGCTAATGCAGTATTCGGTTTATGGCTACCTGAAGGACTTGCTCCTTCGTATTTGTAATAAATTCTGGCTGGTGTATCTAATGCTTTCTCTAATGCTCTAGCCCTTACTAGCGGTGTAGATCTCCAACGACTGTATGCCTCTAAAACTGGTCCCGGAATATCTATATACCTCTCTTGGGTAACTTCTTGCATTATTAATTCCATGGGAAATAAAGGTGCTAAGTCATCTGGACCTATTGGTTGTTTTGTTCCTGGATTTAAGGGTGGGCTCATAGGCTCTTTTAAATCCGCTCCCAGGTTGTACCACTGTTTTGGCACATCACTGTCTTTTAAAAAAAATTTACTATCCTCACTCATAATGCATAACTTTATTGTATTTGTTAGACAAAAAGTAGGATTATTTATTCACTATAGAACCTATTTAAGGCTGCTTCTTTGTTAATTAATGGTAAAAGTTGTGCTACGAGCACGCCAATAAGTATTAAAAAACAACCAAAAATTTGAACATTTGTCAAAAATTGAGAAAGAATAACCCACGCTGCTAACGATCCAAATACACCTTCAAGAGAAAATGTAATTGCTGCTGTAGAGGGTTTTACATACCTTTGACCAAAAACTTGTAGAGTATAAGCAATCCCACTTGACATTACACCTACATATAAAAGCTCAAAGATTTCTTTTGATATCCCGTCAATAGTAGGATTTTCAAAAATGAATATAAATGGCAAACTATAAAAAAAACATAATAGAAATTGAGATGATGCTAAGGTAAATGGTGCATTTATTATTTCAAAGTATTCATCAATTAAAATGCAATGTATTGCAAAAAATAAAGCACATACAATTACAAGTATATCAGCAAATTGTGCTTCAAAACTATTTTCAAGAGTTAAGTAATAAGACCCTACGAGACATATTGATACGGATAGCCAAATACTCCAGTGTATTTTCTTTTTTAAAAATAATCTCGATATTATAGGAACAAATGGAACATATAATATAGTTAAGAAAGCTGCATTTCCTACTTTAGTATACTGTAAAGCGTATTGTTGAAGGTAAGTTCCTAATAATAAACTTAAACCAGTTAAAAGAACTACGAATATAAATTTTTTTTTATTTTTAAGATTTTTAATTTTATTTATTTCATAAAAAGCAAAAGGTAACACTATTATTCCACCAATTAAAAAACGCATATTTGTAAAAGTTAGTGGACCAATAAATTCCATTCCTGTAGTTTGGGCCACAAATGCAGTACCCCAAATTATTGATGCTACTATGAGACATAAAGTAGATAAGAAATGTTTGGAGTTCATAAGAAACTGGCTCCGCAGGTAGGATTCGAACCTACGACCTGTCGGTTAACAGCCGAATGCTCTACCGCTGAGCTACTGCGGAACGTTGCATCAAACTACAATAATTTTTTAAATTTTCAATTAGCATTTTTTATTCAATTTTAAAAATAATTTTCAATGATATTAGGGTTTATTTGGATATAATATTTTATGGAAAAAATTATTTCACCTTGTATATCAATATGCAAAACAGATCCATCTACCGGATATTGTTATGGCTGTGCTAGAACTTCTGAAGAAAAAGCTATATGGAAAGACGAAAATACGACAAATGAATGGAAAATAAATAATATTTCCGAGTTAAAAAATAGACTTTCTGGTTGGCAATTATCATCATTTGAGGAGTCATATGATTTTAAAATAAAAAACGGAATATCTTTAGCAAAGCACAAAATGATGAATAAATGAAAAAAATTAAAGGCTCGTGTCTTTGCAAGAAAATTACCTTTGAGATTAAAAATGAATGTAGATACTCAGTTTTTTGCCATTGCCAGATGTGCCAGGCTTCAAATGCTGAATTTAGTTCTTATACAAAAGTAAAAAAAGAAAATCTAAATTTTAAAAGTAAAAAAACTTTAAAATGGTTTGTTTCTAGTAAACATTATAAAAGAGGTTTTTGTTCTATTTGTGGAAGTTCATTATTTTTTCAAAAAAAATCTTCAGATGATTATATCTCAATATCAACAGGTACTTTAAATAAAAATATACCTTCTATCGGCCATATTTTTTACAAATATAAAAAATCAAAAATTAATTTTTCTAAATTAAAAAAATTTCCTCAATCTGCCCAAGGATATTTTGATAAGTTTATTTACAGAATTAAATGAATTACTCATTAACAATCAAGATTATCTTAATATTACTATTTATATACCTTTTAATTATCTTTTATGTTTATACAAAACAAAGATCTCTTCTTTATGTCCCTCAAATTGATAATTATGATGATGAAACACTAATTATTCCTGTAGAACAAGTATTTATTGAAAATAGCTCAAATATAAAATTAAGATCAATTTTTTATAAACATCCATCTAATACTAAAACTACTTTACTAATGTTTCACGGTAATGCTGGTCCTATTGAAAATAGATTTTATAAAATTAACAAGTTATCAAAATATGACCAAAATATTTTACTTATTTCTTGGAGATCATATAGTGGTAATGATGGTGAACCTACTGAGGATGGTTTATATGATGACGCTAAAAGTGCTATAAAATGGCTTGAAGAAAAAAATATTTCTAAAAAGGACATCATTATTTATGGAGAATCTTTAGGAACTGCTGTTAGTATAGAAATAGCCCAGAATAATAATTTTAAGGGTCTAATTCTGGAGGCGCCATTTACTTCAATGATTGATGCTGCTAAATTTCATTATCCATACCTTCCTGTTTCAATCATGCTCAAAGATAAGTATTCAAGTGGTAAAAAGATTAAAAACGTTATTTCCCCTATATTTATTATGCACGCCACAGGGGATGATATTGTTCCATTTAGAATGGGTGAAAAAATTTACAAATTAGCAAATTCACCTAAAAGTAGTTATTTCGTTGATGAGAATGAACATTTAGTAACTTATGATGAAAATTTAATGAATAAGATGGATGAGTTTTATGAAACTATAATTAATGATGAATAAATTTAATAATCTTCCAGAACTATTTTATTTTCAAGCAGATAAGAACGAAAATAATCAACACTTACTAAAACTCGACTCAAACAATCAAGTTATCTCAATGAGTTGGTTAGAGACAAAAAATCTAACAACGAAAATACATAATTTTTTAGCAAACAAATATTTAGGTGAATTAGAGAGAGTTTTATTGGTTTCAGAAAATAGACCTGAATGGATGGCCTCTGATATAGCTATAATGTCTAATAAACTTATTTGTGTCCCCAACTATACAACTTATACATCAAGAGATTTTGAGCATATTTTAAATGACTCTCAGCCTGTTGGTTTAATAGTTTCAAATAAAAATTTACTTCAGACTATTTTAACAGCCAGTGAAAAAGTTAAATATAATTTCAAATTTATCTTATGTTTTGATTATTTTGAAAATAATTTAATTTCAAATTTAGTATTTTTAAATGACTTAACAGATGACAATAATGATAATAACAGAGAAAAAATTAAAGAAATTAAGCGCAAAGATCCAGCTTGTATTATTTACACGTCAGGTACACAAGGATTACCGAAAGGTGTGATTTTAAGTCATGGGGGCATATTAAGTAATTGTGAAGGAGCGTATGAACTTCTTAAAACTATAAAGAGTCCAGATTTAACCTTTCTTACTTGGTTACCTTTATCTCATTCATATGAACATGCAGTTCAATTTGTTCAGATTATTTTAGAAGCAAAAGTATTTTATAACAAAAGTATTGAAACACTTCTGCCTACAGTAAAAATTGCACAACCTCATATAATGACTGCTGTTCCAAGATTTTATAATAATCTCCATGCAAAAATGAAGATTAATTTGAAAAATCAGTCTAATTTTAAACAAAATTTATTTAATAAGACTATCCAGCTAGGAACAAAAAAATTTAAAAATAATAAATTAAGTTTTAGTGAAAATATAATTAATCTAATATTAGATAAATTAGTCAGAAAAAAAGTAAAAAATAATTTTGGTGGCAGATTAGAGGCTTTTATATCAGGTGGAGGACCTCTTGATAGTCAAGTAGGGGAGGCCCTTAATGCCCTTGGTTTAAAGACTTTACAAGGTTATGGCTTAACAGAAACCTCACCAGTTGTAAGCTGCAATTTATTAAATAAAGTAAAAGTTGATACAGTTGGTCCTATATTTCCTGGAGTTGAAGTTAAATTAGCAGAAGATGGTGAAATATTAGTTAAAGGGGAGAACCTTATGCTGGGCTATTGGAATAATAAAGAAGCTACTGAGCAAACAATAAAAGATGGTTGGCTCCATACAGGGGATATTGGTGAATTTGATGAGGACAATTATCTTAAAATTACAGATCGTAAAAAGGATATAATAGTTTCTCTAGGAGGTGATAATATTGCACCATCTAAGATTGAAAATCTATTAACTTTATCTCCTGAGATAGAACAAGCCTGTGTCTTTGGTGAACAAAAGAATTATATTGCAGCATTATTAGTATTAAACTCAGAGAGTAAATCTAGTGATGAAGATATTCAAAGATATATTGATGAAGTAAATAAAGACTTAACTCAACCAGAAAAAATAAAAAAGTTTATCTTTATTGATGAGCCCTTTAGTATTGAAAATAACCTAATGACTCCCACAATGAAAGTTAGGAGACATGAAGTACAAAAAAAATATCAAAATCAAATTGATCAATTATTTTAATGCAATTATTTGCAGCCATAGATTTTGAAACAGCCACAAGTGAGAGAACATCAGCATGTGCTATTGGATATGTAATATTTAATAAAACTAAAATTATAAAAAAAGTCTCCCATTTAATAAGACCACCTAAACCTGAAGTTCATTTTACAGATATTCATGGTTTAACATGGGATATGTTAAAGAAAGCTAAAACATTTGATAGAGTGTGGCGCCAAATTAAGAGTGAATTATCAGCTGTTGATTACTTTTTTGCGCATAATGCTCCTTTTGATCGATCTGTCCTGCACTCTTGTTGTTATTTTTATAATATCGACCTACCTAAACAAGAATTTAAAGATACTGTTGCAATCGCAAGAAAATATTGGGAATTTGAAAACAATAAACTAAATACAGTTTGTAAAAATTTAAGAATTCCATTAAATCATCACGATGCATTATCAGATGCTAAAGGATGTGCTTTGATAGCTATTGAGGCTTTTAAAAAAGGTTATTTTATTTAATTTTATTACCTATAAAGCTCATAGAAGAAAAAATAATTATTAAGGCAAGGCTCATATAGATCAAGGTGTTTATCGAATTTGTCTCATCCAATATCAATCCATATAAGAAAGGGGAGGCTGCTGAGGCCAAAACACCAAAAAATGTTAAAAGGGCCCTTATTGCACCTAGGTTTTTGACTCCATACATTTCTGCCCACAAAGAATTAGACATATTTTCAGTAAATCCATTTGATAATCCAAGACCTGCCATGTAAAGATATAATACAAATATATGATTTGAAAATAACATCACAATAAATATTAAAGCCATGGGAATTAAGTGAAATGTGATTACACTCCTACCAGAAAATTTATCGACTAACAAACCAGAAACTAATGAACCACCAATTCCACAGATTGCATAAAAAATAAAACTTTGTGCAATATCTAACATTGTCCAATTATTTAATTGCCCAATAAAAACTTGATGAAATAAAAAACCAGTTACTGTAAATGACATAAATAATGTAAGTGGTAAATAAAGATAAAATTTAAGATCTGTTAAGACATCTCTTCTTCTCCATGAAAATGAATTTTGTATACCTTCATTCTCAAACCCAGTTTCACTTTTAAAATTATTTTTATTTAATAGGTAGTATAAAAATACTCCGAAAAATATTATTATAAATACAGATGAACTAAACCAGGTAATTCTCCAGCCAAAAGTTAATATTAAAATTACTACTACAAATGGATAGATCATCTCACCAAAAGAAAAACCAAATCCAGATATTGCTAATGCTTTTCCTCTATTAGCTTTAAAGTATCTTGCCATGGTCGTTCTTGAAGTGTGTCCCATAAGCCCTTGTCCGAAAAGTCTTAAAAAATAAATTACAAAAAAAAGAAGAATTACATTAAACACAATACTTGCAAAAAAACATGTTATCGAAAGTCCTAAAACAATTGCTAAAGTATATTTTTTAAGAGAGACCGTATCTATAAGTTTGCCAGCCCATATAATAGTTAACGCACTTAAAATTGTAGCTATTGAATACAGACTACCAAATTGAGTATTACTTAAGTTAAATGTTTCTCTAAAATCTTCACTAAAAAGAGAAATAAAAAATGTTTGTCCAAATCCTGATGCGAATGCTATTAGAAAGCCAAATATTAATAAATTTGAATTTTTATTTATAAAATTAATCAAAACAAGAGGGATATTATGATTTAATGACTATATATCAATTATAATAAAGAAAGGGACGACTGGTGAGCACAATTAAAAGAACTGATGATGATAATCATCCAATTATAAAGGAAGTCTATGAAGATATTAAACAATCAAGAAACACAACTTATATAGGTAATTTTTGGAAATATTTAGCATTCGACCCTCAATTACTAAAAAATGTTTGGAGTGATGTTAAAGATTTAATGGTTAAACAAACCATAATTCCAAATAAAACTAAAGAAATGATTTATATGGCAGTTTCTATAACAAATAATTGCTCGTATTGCACACATTCACACACAGCTGCAGCAAAAAAACTTGGGATGACTGAAGACGAACATTCAGAATTTTTAAATATTGTAGCTCTTGCAGCAAAAACAAATCAACTGGTCAATAGTATACAAGTGCCAGTAGATGAAATATTTGATGAAGATATAGAAAAATAACTCAATGGAATTCTTAATATGGTTTTGGAATGCTGGTGAACTTCTAATGATTATAGGTATTGGGATAATTATAATTGGATTATTATTTTATAGAAAAAAAAAATAAATCGTTAAGCTATTTATTTAATTATTTTATTTATGATCTCCAAAATTATTATAATATTAAATAATGTATTACGATGATGATAATAATGACGATAATACGCTGTTAGGCAGACTTACTGAGCTAAATAGAGCCCTAAGTCAAATGATGAGAAACACCAGCGAAAGAAATATTGTTGAAAAGTTACATACTTACCAACTTGCTATAAAAAAAACTCTAAAAATTATGACTAAAAAACAGCTTAATACTATTTCCGAGTCCTCCAATGAATACGAAGATAGATTAGAACGAGGAGACTTTGACTAAAATTTAGTCTAAATTTTTAAAACCGTAACCTGTTTTTTTTACTCTTGTTTTAAAATAATTCTTATTAAATTTGTTAATTGTAGGTTTTGTATTTATTTGCTTGGCAATTTTAATACCAGCTTTTTTAAGAGAAGAGACTTTTGTAAAATTATTTGTGATAATATTGACTTTATTTACTTTTAATAACTTAAGTATCTTAGCGGCAATATTAAAGTCTCTTTCATCATCTAAAAAACCTATGTTGTGATCAGCATCAATAGTATCCAAGCCTTTTGACTGAAGAGAATATGCCCTCATTTTATTGGCTAGCCCTATACCTCTCCCTTCTTGATCTAAATAAAGGATAATACCTCCTTTATTTTTAACCATATAGTTTAAAGAGTTATTTAATTGTTCTCCGCAATCGCATTTTCTAGAGTGAAATATATCCCCAGTAAAACAAGCTGAGTGAATTCTAAGGTTTGTTGGTTGTTTTAAATTTTTTGGTTTAATTATGATCGCGATATGTCTTCTAGCACCAATATATGACTTAAAAATATTAAAAGTAGTAGATGCAACATTTGGTAAGGGCACATTTGCACTTGAAACTAATCTGATACTATTAGTTATAAATTTATTCTGATTTTTTAACTCTTTATGGTTAAATCTTAATAGACCAAGTTGTAATATTAGATTATCAATATTTTTATAGTATTTAGAATTAATTTTTTTAAATACAAGTGATGGTATTACCTTCGCATTTTTGGCTATATCTAAACAGACATTATGGAAGTCTTTACTTTTGATATAAGGCTCATCTTTAAATAATATTTTATTTTGATCAGATAAAGGGTTAATGAATAAACTTAATAAAGATTTGTTTGATATTTTTTCATTTATTTTTAAATAAATATTTGTTGATACTTTATTTTCAAATATTGATTTTGCTTTTTGTTTTGTGATTAAAAGATATTTGTCTTTTTGTAGGTATTGATTTAATTGATTTAGAATTTTATTGTCCGAATGTTCAATATTAAAGAACATCCAATAATTTTTATTTTCTTTAATAACTATTGGTCTTCCGGTTCTAAGCTCATTGATAGCTCTATCAATAAATGTGCCAAAATTTGATTTTAAACTCATAGACTATATATATACTCAATAGTACTTGATACAGATGAAAAATGATAACAAAGCATAATATTTCTTCACTATTTGAATTTGTAAAAAAACAAAAAAAATCAAATATCTTAAGAATTGATTTAATTAACAAATCGTTTGTACTTAGTCAACATTCTAAAACCAATCATATTTTAATTGATAAAAATGGCGTTAATTTTAATTGTAAGATTGAAAAAAAAATAAATGAAATAGCACAAATTTTGTTACCAATATTGATGATCAAAAAAAAATTTTATATCGGCCAAATTGGGCAAAGCTTAGACGGTAAAATTGCACTTTTAAACGGCAATTCTCATTACATTAATGATAAAAATAGTATTTCATACCTTCATAGTCTTCGTTCAGTGTG
This sequence comes from uncultured Alphaproteobacteria bacterium, assembly GCA_902599405.1. Lineage (GTDB taxonomy): Bacteria > Pseudomonadota > Alphaproteobacteria > HIMB59 > HIMB59 > HIMB59. Next base: position 40,514 of record CACKFO010000007.1, read on the forward strand.
TGATGCAGTTATAGTTGGTGTAAATACAATAAAAAAAGATAATCCATTGCTCACTACAAGAGCAATTAAGGGCTCAAATCCTCAGAGGATAATTATAGATCCGTCTCTAAAATTAACAAATAACTATCAAATATTTAAAGATGGTTTTTCAAATATCATATTTACACACTCTAATATAAAAAAAAATTTAAAAAATACACAAATTTATAAATTACCTGAAAGAAACTTCACAAATCTTATATACAAACATATAAATAATTTAGGTTTTAAGTTCGTATTAGTAGAAGGTGGTTCTAAAACTATATCTAAATTTCTTGAGAATAAATTATTAGATATTATGCAATTTATAATAGCACCTACAATAATTGGTTCTGGTATTAATTCTATAAATATAAAACCTATAACAAATTTAAAAAAAGTTATTAGAACAAAAAATAAAATTTATAAATTTGGCGAAGAAATAATAGTAAGTTTAGAGTTTTAAAGCTAAAAAATCTTTATTTCTTAGAAATAATTTTGATTTATTTTTTTTAATATTTTCCCTTCTAAAATCTAACCATCTATCTAATGATATCTTATTTTTTTCAAGTACATTTTCACAAAAATCTAAAAACATATTTTGAAATTTTTTATTCTTTGATACATCCCAACTCGAGTCAAAAACAAATGTTTTATGTGACTTAGAAAACAATTTATTAATTATTTGACTACAGTTTTTACCAACTGCTTTTTGCCCAATACCTTTATCTGACTCCTGATCTTTATTAAATAGATTTAAAACGTACTGATCATCTTTATGTTTTGGGTGAAATTTAAAAAATCCATCATAATTAATCGAAAAATATACAACTTTTGTATTTAGATTTTGTTTTTTAAATCCTAAATACCAATTTTTTGGCATTATATCTAAATACGCAGATCCTGTAATAATATCGTATTTTTCGAATTTAAAACTTTTTATATTTTTGATTAAATCAAATTTTTTATAATTTATATCTATAATTTTATTCTTATTATTTGTTTTTTTCTTAAACTCTTTAATTGACTCAAATGATATGTCTATCATATCCCATGATTGTCTTTTTTTAAGTTTGGGGTACAAATATCTATAGTTGGAACCTGTTCCACAACCTAAATCAGCAATAGACAATGTTTTGTAGTCTTGAAAATATTTATTAATTTTTTCTATAATTCTTTTATTTCTTGAAACTTTATCAATTTTCTCTCGAAGAAATAGCCAATCGTTATTAAATTTATGCATCTTTTATTATCTTGATAAAAAGATCCCCAGATTGTGTTGGTGTTAAAAATTTTCTCTTATTTTGTGTTAATTTTTTTGATAAATCTGAATTAAATGCATTTTTAGTAATTAATTTTGATAAACTTTTTTCTTTAAAATTATTTAAGTAGATAATCCCATCCTTTTTTAGAGTACTTATAATTGTTTTAGTTTTATATGTAATAATCTTTTTTTTGAGTTGAAGGGCATTAGCAAGTGACATACCAAAACCTTCATATCTACTTACTGAGACATAGAAGTCACACTTAGAATATAGTTTTGATAGTAAATTAGTCGATACATTACTATGAAACTTAACTTTTTTACTTAATCTATAATTACTTATAATTTTTAGTAATCTATTATAGTATTTACTCTCTCTAGTTATATCTCCTACAATATTTAATTTTATTTTATCCATGTATCTTAATTCGTTTAACAGATAATGATAATTCTTTCTCTCAATAATACTTCCCACAGATAGTAAATTTATATTTTTATCCCTTTTTAATTTATATTTTTTTAATTTTTCTATTCCAGGTTCTACAACTTGAATTTTTCGCTTATTAATTTTAAATTTTTCAAAAATTAGTTGTTTTGTATCATTTGAAGTGACAATTATTTTTTTCGTTCTCTTATATAATTTTTTAGCATTCTTAAGAAAAAATTGACTCTGATTACCATTAAATTCTAGATAAAGAGGGTGGTGTATAAGAGCTATTACTACAAATCTATCTAAATAGTTTATTATACTATCAATACACTCAAAAACTAAGCCATCAAAAATTAGTACTGCATTATCAGGTAATTTTTCTAAAGTTTTTTTTAGATTTTTTAAGTCATTTTCTTTAGGAAAGGGAAAGCTGTTAGCAAGTTTGATAGCATTTAAATTGAATTTAATTTTTTTTGCTCTTTTTAATATATTTTTTTCATAAATGTAACCGCCTGTTTTTGTATTAATATCACCCGGATAAATAAAATAATAAGATTTATTGTGTATTACTGATCTCTTGTTCATAAGAAGCCCAAGCTACATTTGACTCAGTTAAAATAATTTTAATTTTATGCAACTTGTTAAAATCTTCTATGTAATCTTTTTGTAATTTATCGCATATTCTATCAAAAATATCTTTAGCAAGAAATTCCGTAGAGGTAATAATATTTTTAAATTCTTCAACTTCGTCTAGATTTTTATAACTATAAAATTTTAATACGTCAGAGAGAATTTCTGTTACAACCCCGAGATCCATAATAATGTTATATTTGTTAATCTCTTTTGCATAAAACTCAGCATCAACTATGTAGGTCGCTCCATGCATATTCTGTGCTGGTCCAAAAACCTCACCCGGGAGAGAATGTGCAATTAAAATATTATTTCGAACAGTAATTGAATACATTTTAATACTTTATAGCATGCATTATGCTTTCTGGATTATTTAATATTGAAATATAATCTTTCTCTAAGTCCTGAAAGTCACTTTCAGTGTTTATTAATTTAAGAAGCTGGTTATTAGATAAAGCATTAATTGCTAAATTCAATCTCTTTTTATAATCATATTTTTTTGATAAATATTCTGGAATATTTGAAACTTGAGAACCAATAATTTTTAATCTCTTTGAGTGAAAATTACCTCCTAAATTTATATGACCTTTTCTATTTCCATACCAACTAGCCTCAATAAATTTTCCCTCTAAATTTAATTTTTTTAGTGATTGGTTTAATACATCATAATTAGATGTTGTATTAATTATAACATCTAAGTCTTTAATTTTTTTAAAATTAATAAATTTTAGTCCTAAAATATTAGCAAATTTCTTCTTTTTAATATTTATGTCAGTAATAAAGACATTTTTAAATTTTAGTAATTTATAATAGTAGGCAGTTAAAATACCAACAGAGCCCATCCCTATTATCAATATTTTGTTATTTAATTTTGCTTGAGTATCCCAAAAAATATTAATAGCTGTTTCCATATTTGCTGTTAGTAAATATTTTCGAATATCACCATTACCTTTTAAAATATTCACATTATTTATATCAATCTTAAATAGTGACTGATGGGGGTAAAGGCAGAATGTATTTTTATTTAAATATTTTTTTGGGCCTTCAACTATTTTACCAACATTAATGTAACCGTATTTAATTGGAAAAGAAAAAGATCCCTCTTGAAAAGGAGATTTCATTATATCGAACTGATCTTTGCTAATATTACCAGATGCTACTAATCTCTCAGTGCCCTTACTAATTCCTGAATAAAGAGTTTTTACAAGAACAGTTTTAGAATTTTTTTTATAGCTTAGTATTTTTTTCTTAATAATTGGTTTATTTTCATTCTTAAGCCATAGAGAATAAGTTTCCATAATAATTATATAAATGTTAAATATCACTTATGCTATCAAAGTTTTGGTCCGATTTAACATCAGCAGACATTAGTAAATTAGGTAAAAATAAAATACTTATTCTCCCATTTTCATCTGTAGAACAACATGGAGAGCACCTTCCATCAGGTACTGATAAATTAATATTAGATGGAATTTTAAATACTTTTATTAAGAAATATCCCAAACTCAATAAATATTTAATTCTACCAAATATTTCTATAGGTTCAGCGAGTGAGCATAATAGCTTTGAGGGCACTCTATCTTCGAACTCTACAAATTATATTGATTATATTATCAGCATAGTTGGTGACCTGTGTATTCGTAGATATAAAAAATTTATCTTTTTAAATAGTCATGGCGGACAAATTAGTCACTTAGATATAGCTGCTAAAGAAATTAAAAGTAGATATAAAGCTGTCGATATTGTTAAGGCACATTATTTTCTATTTAAAGGTTTTGAAAAAATTATTCCAAAAAAGGAATTACTTTATGGATATCATGGAGGTGAATTTGAAACATCAATAATGCTCCACCTTTATCCAGAATTGATAAAATTAAATAAAATTAAAAGAAACAAACTCTCATCTGACTTTAAATCTAAAAAAATAATTTCTTATGAAAGAATTATTAAAAGAGCTTGGAATACAAAAGATTTGTCCAAGACAGGTATAATTGGCAATCCTACAAAATCCTCTGCAGATAAAGGAAAAAGAATTCTAGATCTTACATCAAGAACCTTAAAAAAAATAATTGATGAAATGAAGTAGTGGAGGCCCACCCCGGAATCGAACCGAGCTACAAGGATTTGCAGTCCTCTGCATAACCAATCTGCCAGCGGGCCATAAAAATTAGCATAACACTTTTATTGATATTTGTAATCGGGATTAGTGCCAGATGTATATTCTATACCATCAATTACTACTTTTGGCCAAGTACCAATTCCAATAAGTTTGGGCCTTGACTCCAGATATTCTAAAATACCTTGAATCTTTTCAAAATCACTCATAAATTTTTTTAACTTTGGAAAGTTATCTAAAATTTTATCATCTAATAGCAATGCAAGTGAAACATGATGATAAACATTAAAATCACAAAAAAATGCTCTTTCTCCTAAAAAAAAATTTCCTTCATATTTACTTAGTAACTTTTCAAAATTTGTAAAAGCTTTAGGTAAAATTTCATCTAAAAGATTTTTTTTATTCTTTAAGTGCATTTCACCAACCCAAACATTTATTGTTGGATTTAAAGGAAAAAATAAATCATGGGCTGACTCAAATATAGAGTCAGCATATGCCACCATTTCCTCATTATTGGGGATATTCTTTGTAAGTTTAGCTATATATCTTGAGATAGTATTGCTTTGCCATATTTCAATTTTCTCATCTATAACAAGCAAAGGTAATTTATGAAAAATCACCTCTTTTTTGACATCACCCCATGGTTTTTTAAAATAATCCCATGCCATTTCATATGAATATTCGATACCCGCAGTATGTAGCATCATCCTTGGAGCCTCACACAGAGCTCTAAGATTGAAATAGATTAACTGTAGTTTAGACATAAAGTTTATATTAATATTTTTATATTATAAATATTTGTCATGAAAACTAAAAATTATTTATCTGAAGCACAAAATTTTCTTAAGAGAAATACACAAGTAAAATCATTCGATATTGTAATACATGATTGTAATGGTGTAGGTCGTGGAAAAATAATAAGAAGAAATGAGTTATTAAATTTGTATAAGTCAGGTAGGCAATTTCCTCTTTCATTACTTGGAATGGATATTACTGGTGAGGATACACCTGAAACAGGATTGATTTTAGAGCAAGGTGATGGTGACATAAAAGCTTGGCCTGTACCATCATCACTAAAGTTATTGCATAACAGCAAACCACCAAGAGGTGAGTTATTCATGAACATGTATGATATTGATGGAAAAAAATTGTTAACAGATCCAAGAAACGTTTTGGAAAATAAAATTCAAGATTTTAAAAAAAAAGGAATTAATTTTTATGCAGCATTTGAGCTAGAATTTTTTCTTGTTTCAAATGAATTGGATGAGTATGGAAAACTTAAACCAGCAAAATCTATAATTGGAAAAAGAGCATCAATTAAAAGGACAGATGTATATTCAGTAGATCATCTCCATGGTATGTTACCTTTAATTGATGATATTTATGAAGCTACAAAACTTGCAAAAATAGATGCTGAAACTATTATTTCAGAGTACGCACCCGGTCAATACGAATTAACATTAAAACATCAAAAATCGTTACTAAAAGCTGCTGATGATATTTTAAGGCTAAAAAGAATTATAAGAGCACAAGCAAGAAAACATGGAGTCACTGCATGCTTTATGGCAAAACCTATGGAAAATATTTCTGGTTCTGGAATGCATTTTCATATTTCACTTTATGATCAAAAAGAAAAAAATATTTTTGCCGAAAGAAATAATGAAAAAATAAATAAAAATCTTAATTATGCACTTGGGGGTCTTTCAAAAACCATGGGTGAAAGTATGTTGATATTCGCACCAAACGCTAATAGTTGGAGGAGATTTGTTTCAGGGTCTTATGCACCAACAAAGCCTAATTGGGGAATAGATAACAGATCAGTTGCTTTTCGAATACCAAGTAGTAATAAAAATAATAGAAGGATAGAACATAGAGTCTCAGGAGTTGATGCAAACCCATATTTAGTAGCCTTAACTATAATTTCAGCAATTGAATTAGGAATTCAAAATAAAATTTCTCCAGATAAACAAACAACCGGAAATGCTTATTTAAAGAAAAATAATCAAAAATACAAAATTCCTTCTGACTGGAATTCATCAATTATGCTATCTAAGAAATCCTCTTTTTTAAAACAAACTTTAGGCCCAGAATTACATAAGGCGTTTATAGCCATTAAGGAAATGGAATATCTTAAATTTGCTAGTACTATATCAGAATTAGATATTGATTTATATTTAGATGCTATTTAACTTTATCTAGAAAATCATTAAGCTCTTTTTCTTCCATTTTAATAAGATGTTTTTCTTCAGGGTATACACCACTATTAAATTCATCAACAAACATCTTAAAACCTTTTATTCTTAATTCTTGTAATTCTCTCTCTTTAATTTCTAAATCTACATATTTTTTTGCATGTCGAGGATAATGACCAACGTTTGTACCAAGTATATCATTACAAAATAAATATTGTGTATCACACACATCACCACAACCCATACCCATAGTTATCATTTTAGTATTCTTTGTTATAAATTCTGCAAGCTCAACTGGTACCACCTCAACTTCTACGCAAGCCGCTCCAGCATTTTCGAGATCTTTTACTTTTTGATATACTTTAAATGCTTCATTTGATGTTTTTCCTACAGCTCTGTAATTAGTCCATGTTGCAATATTTGGGACTAATCCAACGTGTGCAGTTACAGGTATTCCCTCTTTTGCCATAGCTTCAATAAAGTTAATTGAGTGTGAACAATAAATAGCATCTGCTCCCATTTCCATTATTTCAAAACCTTTTTTTATTGCCTCTTGAGGAGAACTCACCAACCCATGTTTAAGACCAACAGATAAAAATGCTGTTGGAGCAACATTTCTTACATCCTTGAAATGATGATCGGGTTCACAGGAAATTATTTCAATTCCTGCTTTATAGGCAGCTTCTGCCTCTTTTGCTGTATCTATATGAGTTTGAGGCCACTTCTTTTTCCCTTTTTGACTCCATAAATCAAAAACGGTAGTTCTTTTAGCCATTGTTATTAGATGGAACAGCTACATTTAATTCGTAAGAAGGGTCTTTTGCCTGTTTAAATATAGTAGGTATTATTTCAGAGTAAGCACCCCAGAGACCTTTCTTGGCTGGTGGCATCTGATCTTTAACTAATTGATGCAGTTTAGGCAAGTTATGCGAAGGCACAGTTGGGAACATATGGTGTTCAATATGATATTCCATCTGCCAATATAAAAAACTGAAGATCGGGTTTAAATGCATTGTTCTAGTACTATATCTGTGATCTTTAATATTATCTTTTAACCCAGTGTGTTGAGTTAATCCAAAAAGTCTTTTGAGTGTTATCCCATAAAAGTTTGGAAGTAAAAAATATAAAACTGGTAACCAAGACTGAAAAGCAATTGATATTGTTATTAATAAGATCCAAATACCAACATGTAATCTTGAGGAGTTTATACATTTTTGATGTTCTTTTTCAGGAATAACTTGTTTCATTACTTCTGTTTTTTTGCCTAAAGCATGAAGAATAGTTTCGTATTGAGTTGTTTTTTTAAAATTAATTATGTCAAAGAAAGGTATGAATAAACTGAAAAAGTAAAAAACATCGGTTGGTCTTCTAATTGCAATTTCAAAATCAAGAGGATCATCAAAGTAAGTATAACCATGATGACGAAAATGTGACCATCTCCATCTTACTGGTTCAAAACCATTCATATAACTACCAATTTGATAAAAAAAGTTATTCCAATAGTTCGTTTTAAAAGCTGTTTTATGTCCAGTTTCGTGCCAAATAGGATCTGCGCAATTCCATATATTTCCATAAATTAAAAAAAATAATAAAGACCACCAAGTCCCCCATGTCATATAAGCTAAAACACCGAATACAATTAAAGACCCAAAGAAAATAAACATGTGTTTAAAACCTTGATAATCCGACTTCTTAAGAAGCTTTACAAACTCTTCTTTATCAACGTCACAATGATGCCATTTGTCTAAGTCAACTTTCATTTACAAAAAAATACCATAAACTAAAAAAAAATAAATAAGGTCAGACAAAAGATCCTATTGCACCAGCTATGGCAAGAATCAGGCCCAATCTAGATAAAGACCCAGAATTTTTAATATATTTTTGATTGGGGGATAGGCTTTTTCTAGCTGATACATATAAATGCATATTTATAAATATTGCTGTTATTAAAATTAAGCTAGCTCCAAATAATTTCATATGAAAAGCCCAACCTAAATTAAATGAGCCGTATATTACCAATAGCAAAATAATTCCAGTAACCCACATTGTGATGATAGCTAATAAAGATAAAAATGCTAAAACCTTAAAACCTTTGGCCAAATGAGGCTCAGGCACTTTACCTTCTTTTTTATATATAGATTGTATAACAGCACTACCAATACCTCCTCCTCCAGCAATAAACAGGGATATAAGATGAAGAAACTTACAAATGTATATAATCATACAAAAAAAATATCATAATTTAATATTTATGAGTTAATATATTTTTAAAAGTTGATTAAAAAAAAGATTGTCACAATAGTCGGTGCTGGCGTCATTGGTGCTGGATGGGCTGCTAGAATGCTAGCATGTGGTCTAATAGTTAACGCTTATGACCCAAGTGTTAAGGCAAGAAAGCAACTATTATTTAATACCAAAACAGCTTTAAAGAGCCTTCAAAGATTAGGTTTAAATAAAAATGCAAAACTTAGTAATTTGAAAATTTATTCTGATCTCAAAGAGTCCCTTCATTTAACCACCTTTGTCCAAGAAAATGCTCCAGAGAATGAAAAGTTAAAGAAGAAACTTCTCAAAGATATAGATAAATTATTGCCAAAAAATATAATCATTGCGTCTAGTTCATCAGGACTTTTGCCTACAAGAATTCAATCTTTATGTAATTATCCAGAAAGAGTTTGTATAGGACATCCATTTAACCCTGTATATTTATTACCTCTTGTCGAGTTGGTATCAGGAAAGCAAACAAAGAAAAACACAATTATCAGAGCTAAGAAGTTTTACGAGGAAATAGGAATGAAGCCTTTGATTGTAAAAAAAGAAATTGAGGGCTATATATCTGATCGCTTACAAGAGGCTCTTTGGAGAGAGGCACTTCACATAATTAAAGATGGCATTGCTTCAACTCAAGATGTTGACGATGCGATTGTTTATGGACCTGGATTACGATGGTCTTTTATGGGTGTTTGTCTAACTTTTCATCTTGCAGGAGGGCAAACTGGTATGAAACACATGTTAGAGCAGTTTGGACCTGCTCTTAAATTACCTTGGACTAAATTAAAGGCGCCAAAACTTGATGCAAAGCTAAAAAAATTAATGATTTCAGGCACAAAAAAACAGGCAGGAAAATACACTATAAAAGATCTAGAGGTGCAAAGAGATATTTTTTTGATTGAAATCATGAAAACTTTGAATAAATATCAAAGTAATAATTTTCCTAATTGGAATAAAACATTTAATAAATTTTAATATGAGCGAAAATCTTTCAATTAAAACAATCGATAAAAATAACAAGTCTATTTTGGTCGATTGGAGTGATGGTTTTAAAAGTAAATATAATTTCTTATGGTTGAGAGATAATTGTCCCTCTGAAGTGCATCCAACAGCTCGTGAACGAACTTTTAATTTGCTTGATGTATCTGAAGATATTCACCCTAAAAATTACTCTCTAAATAGTGAAGGTAATCTTGAGATTGAATGGAGTGAGGGAGGACATAAAAGTGTTTATGAGAGAGATTGGTTGAGACATAATTGTTATTCTTTAAAACACAGTCGAGAGTACGTTTCACCATATAGGATTTGGGATAAATCCATGCAAGATAGATTTACTGATATTCAAATAGATTACAGCGAAATAATTAGTAGTGATGATGGTTTAAAAAAGTGGTTACAGCAACTACATTTTTTTGGTATTTCAATTGTTAAAAATGCTCCAACAGATGTAAATTCTGGTTTTGATATCCTGAAAAATATAAGTCACACTCGAGAAACTTTTTTTAAAACACCATTCGAGGTCATTGATATACCTAACCCTAATAATTCAGCTTATACTGCTGCAGGTCTAAGAAATCATATTGATTTACCATATTATGAGATAGCTCCAGGATATCAGTTTCTTCACTGCTTAATAAATAATGCTACTGGGGGTGAGTCAGTTGCTGTAGATGGTTTTAAGGTAATTGATTATTTAAAAAATAATCACCCAGATGATTATGACGTACTACTTAATACGTCTGTAAAATTTGTAAATAGAGACTACACAACTAATACAATTAGAGTAATGCATAAACCTATAATAACTCTTGATCACAATAATGATTATAATGATATTAGGTTCAGCGTTGCCTATATGGGAGTTATGGACTGCCATCCTGATCAAATGGATCATTTTTACTCAGCATACAGAAAGCTTTTAAGCTTTCTTCATGACCAGAGGTTTGAAATTAACTTTCGTATGCAAGCCGGAGATATTTTTAGTTTTAATAATCGAAGAGTGTTACATGGTAGAAAAGAATATGATGCCAATTCTGGAGAAAGGCACCTTCAAGGTTATTATATGGATAGAGATGAAATATTGGGTCGCTTAAATTATATTGAAAATTTAAATCCTTAAATTTAATAAAAATTAAAATAAAAAATTCAAGAGTTGTTCAAAGATTACAGTAGTATAAATACAAAAAATTTATTGGGGTTATTTATGTCAAAGGGTAAAGGAAGCAATAGATAATGAGAAAAAATTAGTTAAGTAATGTCTTAAATTACTTACTTTGGTGGCTTCATCTTTTTAACCTCCATCCTTAAACCTATCCTCTAGGTGATTCTATCTTATCAAATAAATTGGATTTTGTATTTTTTAATTTGTGAATATTATGAAAACTTTATTTTACACAATGTTCATTGTCCCAAAATTTATTAACTTTTGGCATTATTAATGGCAGTTTAGCAATAACAGTAGGTCCAAATTTTTCTATATCTCCAGTTGCAAGAACGTAATTACCCATATTAATTTCGTTGAAAACTTTAATGTAGTATGAACCTGGTTCGTAAGTTACTGTACTTTTAAAATCTTCACCGATTTGCGGTCCTATCCAATACCATTTTTTACCATAGGGCTCATACCATTCCCACCACTCAAAATTTTGACCATCAACTTCCTCGATGACACTTAACTCAAGGTCTTTACCTTCTAAAATACTAAATGAGAACTTTCTAAATGTATTACAATCATCAATTTTTGGAACAGTAATACCAACATAAAAATTAAATTTCTGATCAGAATTTATTAAGTAATAATGTGGATCACCATTTAATTTAGAGTATATTGCTTTTGATATTTCTGGTTTTTCTATTAGATATGCCTCATTAGGTTTATTTGGGTTTGAGTCATTAATTACAGGTTGATGAGCATAGGATAATGAACAAAAGGTAATTAAAATAAAAACACTAAAAAATTTCATAGTTTAATTTACACTATTATTTTATATGAGGCGAATATGATCTATGAAAAACAATTAATTTTGTTATAAATCAAACTTTATCATGAATTTTGAACAAGCAAGATCAAATATGGTTCTTAATCAACTAAGAGCTAATCGTATTAAAAACTCGTCTTTAATTGAAAAAATTGAATTATTTCCAAGAGAAAACTTGTATCCAAAACCTTATAAACATTTAGCTTATTCTGATAAAATTATATTTTTAGATGATGGTCGCTTTATTCTACCTCCTTTAACATCATTTCATTTATTACAAGCTTTGGGAGAGATTGATGATGAGAGTATTTTAGAAATTGGTTCTGGATTTGGTACATCAACATCTATTATAAATAAATTTTCCTCTAATATTGAATGTATAGAGTCTTCTATGCAAATGACTGAAGTTTTCAAAAATAGTATTAAAGAAGGTTTGTTCAATGCCTCTTTATTAGATTTAACGATAGAGGAATTCTTCAATAACAAAAAGCCAAATATTAAAAAATACCAAAAGATTATTATTAATGGTTCACTTGATGAAGAGCCCATAAATATAATTAAAAATGCATCAGATAAAGCAGAAATAGTTTGTATAATTGATAACCAAGATTTTAAACATAAAATTGTTAAATATATAAAAGTAGGAGGCAAATCGAATAAGTTTGTTATAGATGAAGCTTCTTCATCTTATATTTATAAATATGTTCAATCCGAACCATTTGTTTTTTAGCAAATGGATGAATTTCAAAATAAAAAAGAATATGAAAATGAAATCTATCAGCTTTGGTTAGATAAAGAATGTTTTAAACCTAAATACAATTTTAGTAAAAACTTTTCTATTTGTATACCTCCCCCAAATGTAACAGGGTCGCTGCATATGGGACATGCTCTTAATAACACTATTCAAGATATTTTAACAAGATATCACCGTATGAATGGCTTTAATACTCTATGGCAACCAGGAACAGACCATGCAGGCATAGCGACACAAATGGTTGTGGAAAGAAACTTAGCTGAGAAAAATATTTATCGTAAAGATCTCACAAGAGAAGAGTTCATTGAAAAAATATGGGAGTGGAAAGAATATTCGGGTTCCACAATCATAAATCAATTAAAAAGGCTTGGTAGTTCATGTGATTGGTCAAGGGAAAGATTTACGATGGATGACGGATTGTCATCTGCAGTTAGAAAGGTTTTTGTTAAATTATATACAGAGGGGTTGATATATAAAGATCAAGCTCTTGTTAATTGGGATACCAAATTTAAAACAGCTATTTCTGATTTAGAAGTTGTTCCTACAGATGTAAGCACCCAAATTTACTATATAAAATATCCAAGCTCTAATTCTGAGAGTATAACTGTTGCAACAGTTAGGCCAGAAACAATTTTTGGTGATGTTGCTATAGCAGTTAACCCCAATGACAGTAGATATACTTCATTAAAAAAAGAAACTTTTACTATTCCTTTAACATCAAGATCTATTCCACTTATATTTGATGAATATTCTGATCCGGAAATGGGAAGTGGTGCAGTTAAAATTACCCCAGCACACGATTTCAACGATTTTGAAATCGGTAAAAGGCACAACTTAGAACTATTAAATATTCTAAACGAGGACGGAACATTGAACGAAAATTGTCCAAAAGAATTTCAGGGTTTAGATCGATTTGAGGCAAGAAAAAAAGTTGTTCAATTGCTAAAAGAAAAAGGTTTTTTAGAAAAAATTGAAGATTATAAAACTACAATACCATATGGTGATCGCTCGAACACTGTTGTCGAACCTTTTTTAACTCATCAGTGGTTTTGTAATGCTGAAGAATTAGCAAAACAGGCAATGAAAGTTGTAAAAGACGGTGATACAAAATTTTTTCCATCAAATTGGGAGAAAACATACTTTCAATGGATGGAAAATATAAGACCATGGTGTATTTCTCGACAAATATGGTGGGGACATCAAATTCCAGTTTGGTATGGTCCTGATGGAAAAGAATTTTGTGCAGAAACTGAAGAAGAAGCGAAAAATTTAGCTGTAGACTTTTATAAAGCGGATAAAATAATTTTAAAAAGAGATCAAGACGTCTTAGACACCTGGTTCTCCTCAGCTCTTTGGCCTTTCTCTACATTGGGATGGCCCAACAAAGAACAAACATTAGATACATTTTACCCTAATTCTGTACTAGTTACGGGTTTTGATATCATCTTTTTCTGGGTTGCCCGCATGATGATGATGGGTAATAAATTTATGTCAGAAACACCTTTTAAAACTGTTTATGTTCATGCTCTCGTTCGTGATGAAAAAGGTCAAAAAATGTCAAAATCAAAAGGTAATGTCATAGATCCTTTAGAAATAATTGACAAGTATGGTGCAGATACACTTCGCTTTACTCTAACATCATTAAATACACCTGGAAGGGATGTAAGGTTAAGTGAGCAACGCATAGCTGGTTATAGAAACTTCGTTACTAAAATCACCAATGCCTATAAGTTTGCTGAATTTAAAGGAATTTATCCATTTACAGATAATGGCAAAGTTAACCCTATCCATATTTTTAATATTTGGATTATAAATGAGTTTCAAGAGTTATATAAAAAAGTTCAAGAAAATTATGAGAAATACTATTTTCATGAAGTAGCTAATCAACTATATCATTTTACATGGCATACTTTTTGTGACTGGTATATTGAACTTTCTAAAAATCTTTTAGACGACAATCAATTTAGAGATGAAACCAAACAAACTTTTCATTTAGTATTTAATTCTTTATTGCAACTTTTACATCCAGTGATTCCTTTTATCACTGAAAAATTGTGGGGTAAAAATAATAAAGATATCTTGATGAGTCATCAGTGGGACTATGTTGATCTAAAAACAGTGAGTGAACATGTATCTAAAACAAAATTATTTATTGATTTTATAGAGGAATACAGGTCAATAGAAAAACTTTTTGAAATCAAAAAAGAAGATACTGTAGAAATTTTTTCTAAAAACCAATTAATTCAAACAATTTTAGAAGATAATAAAAAAACATTTGAATTTTTAACAAGAAAAAAACTTTCATCATCCCATAAAGACAATAGTGTTACTTTACCTTTTAAAGAGTTTGATTTTGAAATTTCCACTAGCCAAATTGATAAATCTAAAATCAAAGAAAAACTTATAGAAAATAAAAGCTCTTTGGAAAAAGAAAAAAATACGATTGATAAAAATTTATCAAATGAAAATTTTGTATCAAAAGCTCCAAAAGATCTAATTGATCAAAATAAAGAGAGACAAAGTTCAATTAATATGGAATTGTCTAAAATTGATAGTATATTAATTAATATTCAATAATGGTTGATAAAAGCAAATTACCAAGTAGACATGTTTCTGTAGGTCCTAAAAGTGCACCACATAGAGCTTTTTATTATGCTATGGGCATTACCGAGGAACAGATTAAACAACCTTTTGTCGGTGTAGTAACCACATGGAATGAGTCTGCCCCTTGCAATATTTCACTTTCTCGCCAAGCTCAATCAGCCAAAAAAGGTGTGTGGGATGCAAAAGGCACACCAAGAGAATTTACCACCATTACTGTTACTGATGGTATTGCTATGGGTCATGAGGGAATGAAATCTTCTTTAACTAGTAGGGAGATTATAGCTGACTCAACTGAACTTTCTGTAAGAGGGCATTGTTATGATGCCTTAGTTGGTTTAGCTGGGTGTGATAAATCTTTGCCAGGTTTAATGATGGCAATGCTAAGACTTAATGTGCCATCTGTATTTATGTACGGTGGATCTATATTACCAGGTGTTTATAAGGATAAGGACGTAACAATAGTAGATGTTTTTGAAGCTGTTGGAAAACATTCAACAGGAAAGATTTCAGACCAAGAACTCCATGACATTGAGTGTGTTGCCTGTCCATCTGCTGGATCCTGTGGCGGACAGTTTACCGCAAATACCATGGCATGCGTTTCAGAGACTATTGGTTTAGCCCTTCCAGGTTCTGCTATGACACCAGCTCCTTATGAAAGTAGAGATAAATATGCTTATGAAAGTGGAAAAGTAGTTATGGAATTAATTGAAAAAAACTTGAGACCTAGGGATATTGTTACAAAACAATCACTAATAAATGCGGCTGTGGTTGTTTCAGCATCAGGTGGATCAACCAACGCAGGTTTACATCTACCTGCTATGGCTCATGAAGCTGGTATTGAATTTACTTTGGAAGATGTCTGTAATATTTTCCAATCAACACCTTATATAGGTAATTTAGCTCCGGGGGGGAAGTATGTAGCTAAAGATTTATATGAAGTTGGTGGTGTTCCTGTTCTAATTAAAGCACTCATTGATGGCGGGTTGATTGATGGATCATGTATGACTGTTACTGGAAAAACGTTAGCTGAAAATGTAAAAGATGTTGAGTTACCAAAAAATCAAGATGTTGTATATCCTGTTAGTAGCCCAATTACTAAAACAGGTGGCGTGGTAGGTTTGAAAGGTTCTCTTGCTCCTGATGGTGCGATTGTAAAAATAGCTGGACTTAAAAAATTACAGTTCAAAGGAAAGGCAATTTGCTTTGATAGAGAAGAACATGCTCTAGACGCTGTCTTAAATGGTAAAATTAAACCTGGTCATGTTGTGATTATAAGATACGAGGGCCCAAAAGGAGGGCCAGGTATGAGAGAAATGCTATCTACCACTAGTGCCCTTTATGGACAAGATCTTGGCGAAGAGGTAGCTTTAATTACTGACGGAAGGTTCTCTGGAGGTACACGAGGTTTTTGTATCGGCCACGTAGGTCCAGAGGCTTATGATTGTGGGCCTATAGCGTTAGTTGAAGATGGTGATGAAATAGAAATTGATGCAGAGAAAAATATACTAAATTTGAATGTAGACGAAAAAACTTTATCCGATAGAAAAACTAAATGGGTTAATAAAGAACCAGAGTTTATGTCAGGTACTTTATGGAAGTACATGAAAACTGTTGGACCTGCAAACCTAGGGGCAGTTACACACCCTGGTGGTAAATTAGAAAAAAAGACTTATTCAGATATTTAAATCTATAAGAATAGGGCAATGATCAGAGGGTCTATCCATATCACGGTATTCTTTTAATACTTTTAGTTTCATTACTTTACTTTTCAAAAATGGAGATAAAAGAAAGAAGTCTATTCTTATTCCTTCCTCTTTTCCAAATTTGTAAGTTTTATAATCAAAAAAAGTATAACTTTGTTTTTTTGGAGTAGTCTTAAACACATCAATTAGATCTAGATTTATTAATTTATAGAATTCTTTTCTGGACTCAGGTTGTGCTAGAGCATCATTTTTATATTTTTTAATATCATGAGCATCTTCATCATCTGGAATAACGTTAAAATCTCCCATTAATAAAACTTCATATTCTTTTTTAAGTATTTCTATTTCTTTATAAAGTAATTTCATCCATTCAAGCTTATTTGTAAATTTGTCTGTATCTATAGGATTTCCATTAGGGAAATAACAATTGAGGATTGCTAAATTTTTATCTTTTATAATAACTGTATTGTTTCTCGCTTGTGTCATATTTAACCTTTTTAAGGGATTTTCATTTAATACAATCTCACTTTTACAAGAAACACTTACCCCATTATAGCTTTTTTGAGTTTCAGCCACTGTTTTCAATGAAAATTGATTAAAAAAATTTTCTACGTATTCTTTATCTAATATCTTCAGTTCTTGTAAGCAAAATATATCTGGAGCTTCTGTTTTTATTATTTTTTCTATAAGTGGTTCTCGAGCTCTTAAAGAATTTACATTCCAACTAATTATTTTCACAATTAAACACTAAATGATGTGCCACAGCCGCAAGAATTTTTAGCATTAGGATTTGAAATAGAGAAACTAGAGCCTATCAATTCATCTTTATAATCTAATTCAGACTCATTCATGAAAGTCATAGAATTTTTATCGATCAAAATTTGTAAATCTTTAAAATTAAATACATGATCTTTGGTTTCATTAATTACATTTTCACTTTTAAATACGTACTGGAATCCAGAACATCCACCACCTTTGACTCTGATTCTAAAATATTTCATATTTTGATCTTTTAGAACTTCTTGAATTTTATTTATAGCTTTATCTGTTATATTAATACTTCCCATATGTTCAGTAATTTATCAGCTTTACCAGAAAATTCAAAAGGAAGACTTTACGATGAAATAAATGATCATCGATCACTTTACGAAAGAGATAGAGACAGAATTTATCATTCAACAGCCTTTAGAAAACTAAAAGATAAAACACAAGTATTTATGTTTGAAAAAGGTGATTATTATAGAAATAGACTAACACATACTCTTGAGGTATCTCAAATAGCAAGATCTATAAGTAGAAAATTGTCTTTAAATGAAGATCTCACTGAATGTATAGCACTATCTCATGATTTAGGTCATAGTCCTTTTGGTCATGTGGGCGAAGAAATAATTACTCAAGAATTAGATGCAAATTTTAACCATAATTATCAATCTTTTAGACAAATTACATTATTAGAAAAGAGATATATAAATTTTGATGGTTTAAATTTAACTTGGGAAACAATAGATGGATTAATAAAGCATAATGGAAAAATACTAGAAACAAATAAAAACTACGACTTATCAAAAAATTTTAAATTTGATCTAAATGAGAACCCCTCATTAGAGGCTCAAATCGCATCCTTGTCTGATGATATAGCTTACATAGCTCATGATTTCGATGATGCTTTAAGATCAGGTATTCTGACAATATCAAGTTTAGCTGAAAATAAAGAACAATTTAATTTTATAGATTTTTCATACATTGCAAACTTAGATAAAAGTATTGCAAGAAATTACTTTTCAAGGTCCATTATGAACTACTTAATTTTAGATCTTCTTAACGAAACTGAAAATACTCTTTCTAATAATTCACAAATACGATCAATTGAAGATGTTAAAATAAACACAAATTTTTTAGTTAATTTTAGTCCTCCAGTATTAGATAAAGTAAAATTTCTTAAAAATTTTCTTTTCGAATTTTTTTACACATCTGATTTTGTATATAAAAATAGAACACAAGCTGAAAAAATTTTAGTATCTATAATAAAATTATTAAATAATGACACCTCTATGCTTCCATCTAAATGGAAAGAAAAATTACAATCTGATACAGATAAGCAACAAATTATAGTCGATTATGTATGTGGTATGACAGATCAGTATGCTATAAATTTCTATAAAAAATATGTTACATAATATAAAAAAATCTCTTTTTGAAATATTAATTAAAATTGATAAGAACGTTAGTATTAACTTTGAAGATGTTGAGGTTGAAACACTTTTTGACAAAAAGGGCGATTTTACAACTAATGCTGCTCTAAAATTTTCAAAAATATTTGAAAAAAATCCAAATCAATTAGCTGACATTATTTTAAAGGGTATTAATTTAAATAATTTTGAAAAAATAGAAATTGCTGGACCTGGTTTTATAAATTTTTTTCTTAAGGATGAAAGTTTTAATCCTCAATTATTCAATTATGAAAAAGAATTTACAGAAAATGAAAAGGTAAATATCGAATTTGTATCTGCAAACCCAACAGGCCCATTACACTTAGCACATGGAAGAGGTGCAGTTGTTGGGGATATTTTATCTAATTTATTTGAGTATTTTGGACATCCTGTAACTCGTGAATATTATGTAAATAATACAGGTAATCAAATTTATGAATTTCTATCCTCAATACTTTATTCGATTTCACATACATATAATCTGAATCTTAACGAAAAACAATTTTACAAAGGTGATTACATCAATGATATAGCAAAGGACTGTTACGAAAAATTTAAACCACTATTTGATAATAAGCTAAGTTCTGATGAGAAAAACAATATAGTAAATTACGCTATAGAAAATCTTGTCAATCAGACGCTTCAAACACTTGGCACAGCAGGGATTAAATTCGATCAAATTTCATATGAAACAACCATTATGGATAAGGGTCATCTCCCATTAATTCTTGAAAAATTTAAGCAAAAAGATCTAACATATGAAGGTCAATTAAATGCCCCTAAAGATTTTACGGGCACTTTAAAGGATAATCAGCTTACAATATTTAAATCAACTCTTTTTGAGGATGATGAAGATAGAGCGTTAACTAAAAATGATGGCACTCCCACTTATTTTGCAAATGATATTGCTTATCATGAAGATAAATTTCAAAGAGGATTTAATAAATTAATAAATATATGGGGCGCAGATCATTTAGGATATCTCAAAAGATTGTCATCAGCGATAACTTCTTTACATCCAAAAATTGATTTTTCAGTTGTTTTTTGTCAAATTGTCAATTTAAAACGCGATAATAAAATACAAAAACTCTCAAAAAGAGAGGGTAACATTTTTGAACTAAAAAATTTAATAGATGAAATAGGAATTGATAATTTTAGATATTTTATGTCTTACAGAAAAAATGATACTCACATGGATTTAGACATAGATTTAATTAAGAGAGAGAATAAGGAAAATCCTATATATTATATTCAGTATTCTTATGCTAGAACACAATCTATTTTAAATAAGGTAAATAAAGTTGTTGATACACCCGTTATAATTACTTCAGAATTAAAAAACTTATATAAAAAATTATTGGAGTGGGATAGTGTAGTAAAATCTGCATATTTAAAAAAAGAAGTTCATTTAATAGCACACTACTTAGAGAGTTTGTCTTCATATTTCCATACATTATGGTCCTCTTCAAAAAATAAACCTTCAGTAAAATTTTTAGATAATGAGAATAACATTTCCTCTAATCTAATTAATTTATTACATACTTATCAAAATGTCTTAGACGAAGGATTAAAAATTTTAGGCATAAAGCCTAAATTACAAATGTGAAAAATCTAAAAATAGTAATTATTATTTTTTTTTTAATACTGATTTTATTATTTTCCTTTCTATTTTTTGATAATTTCCTGAAGTATATTTTTTTTGATAATTTCATCACTATTACTGCTGATGAATTTGATTTTATAAAATGAACTTTCCAATAATTATATCCATTAAAAGTATTTCTTTATCTAAACAAGAAAAAAATTTTATTTCGAAGATAAAACCTTTTGGGGTAATAATTTTTGCAAGAAATATCATTAATATTCCTCAAATATCAAAGTTAAATGAATCAATTAAATTATTAAGTAAAAATACATTAATATTTATTGATCAAGAGGGTGGCATTGTAAATAGATTTAAAAAATTTAAAGAATTTAATTTTTTAGATAATTTTGAGCTTTATAAAATTTATTTAAGATATCCTTCTTTATCAAAGCAGTTAGTTTTTTTGAAATCCTTTATTACATCGTATTATCTAAAAAAACTAAATTTTGATATTAACACTGTTCCAGTCTTAGATTTACCAATTAAAAATACTATTTTAATGATTAAAAAAAGAACTTTTGGACCCAATATTGATATAAATATAATTTTGCAGAAAATATTATTGGATAATTTAAGTTACTTCGGACTAATTCCAATAATGAAACATATCCCTGGTCATGGTGTAACAAATAAAGACTCACATTTGACTTTGCCAATAACAAAATTAAGTAAAACTTCTCTTCAAGACCACATAAAAATTTTTAAATATTTTAATAAAATACCTTTAGCAATGACTGCACATATTAAATATCTGTCGTGGGATAAAAATAACATCGCTACTTTTTCAAGTTATATTATTGATAATATCATTAGAAAAAAAATTGGGTTTAAAGGTTTAATCATATCTGATGATCTAGAAATGAATGCTAATATTTATAATATTAAGGATGCTATTAAGTTAGCTAACTTTTCTAAATTAGATGTTATTTTAGATTGTAGCTCTGATTTGGATAAATATAGT
Source organism: uncultured Alphaproteobacteria bacterium (assembly GCA_902599405.1). Classification (GTDB taxonomy): domain Bacteria; phylum Pseudomonadota; class Alphaproteobacteria; order HIMB59; family HIMB59; genus HIMB59. The sequence goes on from CACKFO010000007.1 coordinate 62,290, forward strand.
GAAATTATAAATTCGTTTAATGTTTCAAACAATTATGTAAATGTTCATAAATCCAATAAACTTCAGCAATATAAGAAAAAATTAGACTTTAAATCTATTAATATTAATCACTATCATGAATTGTATAATCAACTATTAAAAATTAATGGATTCTAATCTAAATATAGATATTAAAGACTACAATGGACCTTTAGATGTTCTTTTAGAACTTGTTCATAAAAATAAATTTGATTTAAAAAATCTACCAATACTTAGCCTATGTAACCAATATATTGCTTTTATTGTAGATTTAAAAAAGGTTAGCATAGAGATAGCATCAGAATATTTACTAATGGCTGCTATAATGGTTTTTTTAAAATCTAAATACCTAGTAAATAAAGACAAAGAAGAGGATGTTAAAAAAGTAACAAGATTTCTTACAAATCGATTAACGATATTAGAACTTGTTAATAAAAATAGTATTAAGTTATTCGAGCTTCCTAAATTCAAACAGGAATTCTTTCCAAATACACAAAAACATAAATTAAAAATTGAAAAAAACTTTGTAATTAAAGACAAGCTCATTGATCTTTTAAAAGCTTATGCAAATATTCATAAAAGAAATCAACAATATACTTTAAAGTTTAGCTCTACTAAATTATTTACGATCAAGGATGGTCAAAACGTAATTTCTAAGGAAATTCTATCTAACCAAGATTGGTTTACATTGAAGAGTTTACTACCTGATAATTTAAAATCGGATATTTTGAATAAATCATTTTTTTCTAGCACATTTAATGCCAGCCTTCACATGGCAAAAGAAGATAAAAATGAAGAAAAAAAAATAGTAATTAAGCAATCTTTGCCATTTTCTGATATATATTTAAAAAAAGATGAGTGAAACTTCACAAAAAATTGAAGCCTTAATATTTGCATCAAGTAAGCCAGTTTCAGAAAATGAAATTAAAAAAAGACTGGATATTCATGAGGATATTTCTGAAGTCATGTCTAATTTAGAGACTGCTTATCAACATAGAGGTATTAATTTAAAAAAAATATCAAATAAGTGGATTTTCTTAACAAACACAGAGGTCAGTGAGATCTTTCATGAAAAAAAAGAAATACAAAAGAGACTTTCAAAACAAGCAATAGAGACATTGGCTATAGTTGTTTATCATCAACCTATAACAAAATCAGAAATTGAAAGCATTAGAGGAGTTGTTATAGGGCAAGGAATATTTGATCAATTAATGGAGTTTGGCTGGATAGCACCAGGGGGTCGAAAAGAAGTTCCAGGTAGACCTATTCTTTGGGGCACTACTGAAGACTTTCTTTTACATTTTGGTTTAGGTACACTAGATAATCTTCCTGGAATAGAGGAAATGAAAAACTCTGGAATATTGGATGAAAATTTTGCTTCAATGAATATCCAAGAGGTTTCAGATGATTTAAATAAGGATGAAGCCTTCATAGATGATGACGATCAAGTAGAAACTCTTGATGAGTTTTCAAAAAGTCAATTAACGCAAAATAATGATACTTGATGTGAGAGATCTTCACCATTCTTTCGGTGAGATAAATGCTATAAATAAACTTAGTTTTTCAATAAAGCATAATTCGATTGTTTCCATTTTGGGTCCCTCCGGCTGTGGAAAAACTACTTTAATTCGATTAATAGCTGGTTTGGAAGAAATTCAAAAGGGGCAAATATCTTTTGAGGGTAAATTAGTTGCAAATGAAAAATTTAATACTCCCCCAGAGCAAAGATCAATCTCTTACGTTTTTCAAGACTTTGCATTATTTCCTCATATGAACGTAAAAGAAAATATTAGTTTTGCAGCAAGCACTAAAGTAAATAAAAAACAGTTGATTGAACAAGTAATACAATTAGCGAAAGTTGAAAATTTTCTGGATAAATATCCTCATGCTCTTAGTGGAGGAGAGCAGCAAAGAGTAGCATTAGCAAGGTCAATAGCTGTTCAACCACGACTATTACTTTTAGATGAACCTTTTTCTGATTTAGATACTAATTTAAAAAAGGAAATTATTGATGACACACTGCACTTAATCAATAGCTTGGATTCCTCTGCTATTGTAGTAACACACAATGCCGAAGAGGCTATGTTTCTTAGCAATGTTATTATTGTAATGGAAAAGGGAAGAATAGTTCAGATAGGAAAACCTCGTGAAATATACTTTAATCCTTCTAATGTTTATGTTGCCTCTCTGTTTGGAGAGGTTAATATTTTTAAGACAAAGATCTTAAATAATAAATGTGAAACTCCTTTAGGTATATTAGATACAAAAGACTTTAAAGATAACCAACAAGTAAATGTAGTAGTTAGACCTGAGGCTATTAAATTGAATGTTGAAAAGTCTCCTTTGACAAGTCCTAACTCAGGAGTTGTTGTTGACTCTAAATTTCTCGGAAATAGCGCCATGATTCATATGACAGTGAATGATAGCAATAATAAAAAACACCACATACATAGCAAGTTAATTGGAGAGTTTTTACCTGCTCCTGCTAGTTCAGTTTCTTTTTCACTAGATCTAAACCACGTATTTATTTTTCCTAGATAAGACATTAATAATGTAGTAGATTACAAAAATGGGTACATTTAGCATATGGCATTGGATAATTGTTTTAATTATCGTTCTTTTATTATTTGGAAAAGGTAAAATACCATCTTTAATGGCAGATATGGCAAAAGGAATTAAGTCTTTCAAGAGCAACATGGCTGAAGATGAAAAACCTGCTAACCCAGATCAAGACAATAAAGACAATCAAAATAAGGACCAGTAATGTTTTCTTTAGGTTGGATGGAGATATCCATCATCCTAATCATAACTGTAATAGTTGTAGGACCTAAGGAAATACCAACTGTTATTAAATTTATTAAAGGAATAACCTCAGGCCTAGGAAAAATTTCTAAAGAGTTTAAATCTACTGTAAATGAGATATCTCATTTAGAGGAGGTGAAAGATATTAAAAAGGATATTTTAGATACAAAAGAGTCAATTGTAAAAGAAGGAAAAGAATTAGACGAATTTATTGAAAAAAGTAATGATGAAATAATGAAAGATGAAAAAAATGACCGAAGTTGAAAGTTCAATGAATTTCTTCGATCATATAAAGGAATTAAGACAAAAACTAATTTATGTCATAATTTTTTTCATTATTGCATTTATAGTTTCTTTTTATTTTTCTCAATCAATATTTGAATTCCTTGCTAAACCGTTAACTTCAATCTTAGGAGAGGGTAATGGACTGATTTATACAGCTCTGCAAGAGGCCTTTTTAACTAACGTCAAAGTAGCATTTTTTACAGCTGCTTTTATTTCATTTCCATTTTTATCTATTCAGATTTGGTCTTTTGTATCCCCAGGATTACTTAAAAAAGAAAAACAAATTTCATTACCAACTTTAATAGCAATCCCATTTTTGTTCGTTTTAGGTGCTGCAGTTGTTTATTACGTCATATCACCCATAGCCTGGAAGTTTTTTTTAAGTTTTCAAACCTCACAAGCAGACGGTATCAATATCACTCTTCAAGCAAAAATGAATGAGTATTTATCTTTAATGATGACATTTATCTTCGCTTTTGGACTTGCTTTTCAATTACCTGTTATTTTACTTTTACTTGTTAAATTTGGTGTACTCACTATAAGTCAATTAGTTTCATTTAGAAAATATGCAATTGTTTTATCATTTGTATTTGCCGCAATTGTTACACCCCCTGATCCATTTTCACAAATTTCTCTAGCGTTACCTATAATAATTTTGTATGAAATATCTATTCTCGTATCTAAATTTATGGCTAAGCGTCAGATTAATAAGGATGAGAAAAATAAATAAAATTTGCCATGCATGATATTACTTTTATAAGAGAAAATCCTGAATTATTTGATGAATTGTTAAAAAAGAGATTCATTGATCCAAAATCAAATGAAATTATTTCTCTTGATAAAAAAAAAAGAGACATATTAACTAAATCACAAGAATTACGAGCAGAGAGAAAGAGTTTATCTTCCTCTTTTGCAAATCTTAACGAAGGTGATAAAGCTGAATTACAAAAAAAGGTACAATTAATTAAAAATAACATTGATGAATTAGAAAATGATATTTCAATAATAGATGAACAATTAAAAAATTATTTATCTAGTCTGCCTAACCTCCCACATAAGGATGTTCCTGTAGGAAAAGATGAAACTTCAAACAAATTAATTAAACAAGTGGGAAAAATTCCTTCATTTAGTTTTACTCCGAAATCCCACTATGAACTTGGAGAAAATTTAGAAATGATTGATTTTGAGCAAGCTGGGAAAGTGTCTGGAACAAGATTTGTGTATTTAAAGAAAAAAATAGCTCAATTAGAAAGAGCTATAGCTAATTTTATGTTGGATAAACACACAAATGAATTTGATTACACAGAAATTAATCCACCTAATTTAGTTAGAGATGCTGCAGCTTATGGAACTGGGCAATTGCCAAAATTTTCAGAAGATTTATTTAAAACTAATACAAATCATTGGTTGATACCAACAGCAGAGGTCCCTTTGACTAATTTAGTATTAGATACAATCGTATCTGATAAAAATCTGCCCCTGAGGTACACAGCTTGGACACCATGTTATAGATCTGAAGCTGGAGCAGCTGGAAGAGATACAAGGGGGATGATAAGACAACACCAATTTTCAAAAGTCGAATTAGTTAGCATAACTAAAGATGATGAATCAGAAAAAGAGTTGGAAAGGATGTTAAATTGTGCAACTTCTATATTAGATGATTTAAAAATTCCTTATCAAATTATTTTATTATCCTCTGGTGATATGGGCTTTTCAGCAGAAAAAACTTATGATATTGAAGTGTGGTTACCTGGTGAGGGAAAATATAGAGAGATATCTTCCTGCAGTAATTGTAATTCTTTTCAAGCTAGGAGAATGAATGCTCGTTATAAAGATACAGATCAAAACAAATTTGTTCACACTTTAAATGGATCTGGTCTAGCAGTAGGGAGAACATTAATTGCAATTTTGGAAAACTATCAAAATGAGGATGGCAGTATTAGTATTCCACAAGTTTTAAAACCATATATGGGGAATTTAGATAAAATCTCTAAATAATTATATTCTTACTAGAACAATAATATTTAAAAAATTGGTAAGCAGACCTACCTGTTCTATTTCCTCTTGAAAAGATCCATTTGAGTGCACTATTTTCAATCTCATTATCAAATTCTATTTTATAAAAATGACAATAATTTTTAATTATTAAGATAAAATCTTTCTTACTTAAGTTATGAAAACTAATCCATAATCCAAATCGATCAGATAAAGATAATTTTTCTTCAATTCCCTCATCTTGAGATATAGCAGATGATCTCTCATTATCTAACATATCTCTCTTCATTAAATGCCTTCTGTTACTTGTGACATATACTAGAAATTCGTAGTTTGAGTTGTAAAAAGATCCCTCAAGAAACGATTTAAATTGAATATACCTCCTATCATTTTGTTCAAATGATAGATCGTCAATAAATATTATGATTTTTTTGTCGAACTTATAATTTAAAAAAATATTTGGTAAATCTGATAAATCTTCACTATTAATTTCTAATGTTTCAAATTTATCATATTTATGAGCATAATTTTTTAATATACCTCTTATAATACTACTTTTGCCACTTCCACGTACACCCCATAAAAGACCATGATTAAAAGCTAAACCCTCTAAAAAGTTTTTTGTATTTTCCTCTATTTTTTTTATTTGTTGATCAACACCATACAAAAGCTTTAAATCAAGGACTTTATTGAATGGTATTTTGTCTAAAGAATTTTTTGATCTATTCCAGCAAAGTAAATATTTATTTTTCAATTTTATGTTGACTTCATTGATGATTGTGAGATTTTAGTGCTTATTTTATTAATTTAAAGGATTTAAATCATGGAACAACTTGCAGGAATTCTACCACTTATATTAATTTTTGTCGTTTTCTACTTTTTACTTATTAGGCCCCAACAAAAGAAATTAAAAGATCACAAAAATATGATCGCAAATTTAAAAAAAGGTGATCGAGTTGTGACCCAAGGCGGAATTATAGGCAACATCCATTATGTAAATGATGATGGTACTCTCTCTATAGAAATAGCAGATAATGTACAAGTCAAAGTAGCTAAGGGTATGATAGCTGATATAGCAGCTAAATAGCTTAATAAATTAAATTAACATAATGATTATTTTTAAACAGTGGAGATTATGGGTATCTTTATTACTGTTAATAGGGAGCTATATCTTTATTAAACCTAATTTTGAAAGTCAAACATCTGATAGCAAAATTAATTTTGGATTAGATATTCAGGGAGGGTTTTCATATTTACTTGAATTAAATGAGGAAGAATATCTTAACAATCTTTTAGTTAAAACATCTCAATATATTGAAAATACTTATTCTATTTCATCCGATATAGATAATGGAGAAATTATAATATCTAAAAACCAAAATTTAGATGCTCTTACAAATATTGTTATACAAAATTTAGGTTTAGAAATTAATGAAAAATCAGATAAGGAAAATAGTTATATTTTTTCCAAACAAAGTTTTAATAAATCATTGTCAGATATGACTTTAAATGCAGTCGAAATTGTAAGGTCAAGAGTTGATTTTCTAGGTAATAAAGAATTATCTATACAAAAAGTAGGATTAAATAAAATTTTATTAGAAATACCTGGTGATTTGGATAATAACGTCAAAGAGGTAATCTCTAAAACGGCTAAATTAACATTGCACCTAGAAAAAAATAATATAGTTGGTTCTAAGACTTTTATAAATGAAGAAACTGGCGAACAAGTTAGAGTTCAAGAAATTCCAAATATAACTGGTGACTTTATTCAAGATGCGTCACTTCAATATAATCAAAATGAACCAGTCGTTGCTTTTTCTTTTAATAAAGAAGGTTCAGATCTTTTTGCGAAAATGACTTCTGAAAATGTTGGTTCTAGATTTGCAATAGTTCTTGACGGTTCTTTAATTACTGCTCCCGTTATAAGAGAGTCAATTACTGGCGGTAGTGGTCAAATATCTGGAGGTTTTACAAATGAAACTGCTAATAATCTTGCAATCATTTTAAAGTCTGGATCTTTACCAACTCAAATAAAAATAATTCAAGAAAAACAAATAGGCCCAACTCTTGGACAAGAAGGCGTAGAGAAAGGAGTTATAGCATCAATAATAGCTCTTATAGCTATTACTCTTTTTATGATTATTTATTATAAAATTTCAGGATTTTTTACAGTTATTACAATTATTAGTTGTCTATCTTTACTTTTTGCAATGATGTCCTTATTAAACACAACATTAACTCTACCTGGTGTTATTGGAATAGTATTAACAATAGGAATGTGTGTAGATGCAAATGTTTTAATATTTGAAAGAATTCGAGAAAATTTTAAACATAATATCGAGGATCCTAAAAATCATGGTTTCAATTCTGCTTATGTAACTATCCTTGACTCTAATTTAACAACATTATTCGCAGCTATTTTTTTATTTGCTTTTGGTTTTGGGCCTATTAGAGGTTTCTCAATTTCATTAATTATTGGAATTATATCCTCTCTAATAGTTACTTACATAATACTAAAATTATTTATTAATATAACTTCAATAAAATACCTTGGACTTCAAAGATGATTAATTTTTACTCTTTTAAAAATAAATCTTATTTAGTCTCCCTTAGTCTTATAATACTAACAATTATAATTATTTTTTTTAAAGGATTGAATTTAGGAATTGATTTCAAAGGTGGATTGAACTTTGAGGTAAAATCAAACTTAACAACTAATCAGCTTAATCAATACTTTGATTTTATAGACTCTGACAGAGAAGTCTTAATTAAAAGAGAGGTTGGCAGTGATGTTTTCAGTATCAGAATAGAGTCAGGTGATAATAATCCTGTTTTTATTGAAGAAATAAAAAATATAATTGATCAAAACCCGGATATTGAAATATTACTCTCTGAGTATATAGAACCAACTTTTAGTGAAGAACTTATAAAAAATTCTATTTATGCTTTAGCATCTTCTTTGTTGGTAATAGCTGTTTATGTTTGGATAAGGTTTGATTGGCAGTTTGCAGCATCAGGTATATTCGCATTATTACATGACGTTTTTGTAGCTATAGGCTTTATGTCATTATTTAATATTGAATTTAATTTAACAATGATCGCAGCTTTGCTACTAATTGCAGGTTACAGTATTAACGATACTATAGTTTTATTTGATCGACTTAGAAGTTTAACTTCAAATGAGGAAAATAAAGATAATTTTGAAACTAATGTAAACAACTCAATTAAATTAAATCTTCGAAGAACTATATTGACAAGTTTCACTACTATTTTAGCATTATTATGTCTAGTTTTTCTTGCACCTGTCAATTTAACTGAAATGCCAATAGTTTTTATTTTTGGGGTTTTGATTGGAACTTTTTCCTCTTTATTTCTGGTGCTTGGAATAGTGGGGGATTTGAATTATGAAGCAGTGCTTAAAGCAAGAGACTCTTGATATTTTCTTAAATAAATACCTGTTTGATTATTTTTATTCTTAATTAGATCCTTTGGTTTACCTTCAAATAAAATATTCCCGCCTTTTTCTCCACCCTCAGGTCCTAAATCTATAATCCAATCACTCGTGTTAATAACATCTAAGTTGTGTTCTATTACAATTACAGTATTTCCGTAAGACACTAATTTATGAAGTATCTCTAAAAGTTTCTTTATATCATCAAAGTGAAGTCCAGTTGTAGGTTCGTCTAAAATATAAAGTGTTTTTCCAGTTTGCCGTTTTGATAATTCTTTAGAAAGTTTAATCCTTTGAGCTTCTCCACCGGATAGTGTTGTTGCTGATTGACCAATAGAAATATACCCTAAACCAACATCTTTTAGTGTTTTAAGCTTTGAATATACTTGTGGATTATTAATAAAAAATTCTTCAGCATCATCTACTGTCATTGATAAAATATCATTAATATTTTTTTTATTATATTGAATGCTTAATGTTTCCTTATTATATCTTTTTCCGTTACAAACTTCACATTTAACATATACAGGTGCTAAAAAATGCATTTCAATTTTTTTTAATCCATCACCCTCACAACTCTCACACCTACCTCCTTTAACATTAAATGAAAATCTGCCAGGTTTAAAACCTTTAACTTTAGCCTCTGGTAAATTTGCAAACCATTCTCTTATTGGTGTAAAAAGCCCAACATAAGTAGCTGGGTTTGATCTAGGAGTTCTTCCAATCGGTGATTGATCGATATTTATAACTTTATCAATATTTTCTATACCTTTAATGTCTTCATAAGGGAGTGTTTTTATAATTTTTTCATAAATTCTGTTATTAGTAGCTCCATACAAAGTCTCATTAATTAATGTTGACTTTCCACTTCCAGAAACACCAGTAATAGTTATAAACTTACTTAAAGGAAATTTTACACTCACATCTTTTAAATTATTCCCATTTGCCTTTTTAATTTCAATAAATTGTTTTGATGGATTTTTATTAAGAGTTGGTGGATATCTACCAATTAAACCCCTTATATAGCTACTAGTTAAACTATCTTTACTATTTAGTATTTTGTTGAATTCTCCGTTAGCTACTATAGATCCACCGTTGATACCCGCATGCTTACCGATATCAACTACATAATCTGCCTCTCTTATAATATCCTCATCATGCTCAACGACTATTATTGTGTTACCTAAATCTCTTAAATTCTTAAGAGTATTTATAAGCTTTTGATTATCTCTTTGATGAAGTCCTATTGAAGGTTCATCTAATACATATGTAACTCCAGTTAAACCAGACCCAATTTGACTTGCTAATCGAATTCTTTGAGACTCTCCACCAGAAAGAGTAGAACTTTTTCTCGATAAACTTAGGTAATTCAAACCAACTTCATTTAAAAAATTTAATCTAGAAAAAATTTCTTTTTTTAATGGAGCTGCTATTAGTTTTTGCTGATCATTTAATTCATTTTCAAATTCATTAATCCACTTCAAAGAATTAGCTATGCTTAGAGAAGTAAAGTCAGAAATAGTTATGTTATTAATCTTAACACATAGTGCTTTTTCATTAAGTCTTTTTCCATTACAGTCATTACAAGTTTTTGAGTTTCTAAATTTTTCAAGCTCCCATTGCCTCCACCAACTTGAAGAACCATCATAGATATCGTCCATAATATTTATTAAACCATCAAATTGTCTTCCACCAAAAAGAACTTCATTTTGAAAAGATTTAGGTATTTTAGACCAAATAACATTTTCTAATTTTTTTGCATTAAACATTTTTTTTAGCTTTGGAAATATTCTTGATTTTGATCTTTCTGACCAAAAATTTATTGCTCCATCATTAAATGATAAATTTTTATCTGGTATCAATATATCTTCATCAAATGTATCTATCTCACCAAGACCGTCACATGTTTTACAAGCTCCATATGGATTATTAAAACTAAATAATCTGGGTTCTATCTCATCAATACTAAATCCGCTTACGGGACACATGAATTTATCGGACAATGTAATTATTTCATTATCATCAATATTAAATACCTCTACACTTCCTTCACTTTCTTTTAAACTAATTTCAATACTATTTGCTAATCTATCTCTATTATCTTTTGACGGTATTATTCTATCAATTACAACACTTATAGAATGTTTAAAGTTTTTGCTTAATTCAGGTAGTTCTTCTTTTTGATAAAGTTTGTTATTAATCAAAAATCTCTCGTAACCTTTTTTAAAATATTCCTCAAAAAGTTTTTTATACTCTCCTTTTCTTCCTTTAATTAATGGAGACATAATCATTATTTTTTTTGAATTAAATTTTAAATTAACTTCATCTATCATTTCTGAGCTAGTTAAGCCTTTAATTGGTTTTCCAGTTGCGGGTGAGTAGGGTACACCAATTCTTGAGAATAGAACTCTTAGATAATCATAAATTTCAGTTACTGTTCCTACCGTTGATCTAGGGTTTTTCGAAGTTGTTTTTTGATCTATTGAAATAGCAGGAGATAAACCTTCTATTTTATCAACCTTAGGTTTATCCATCATATCTAAAAACTGACGGGCATAAGCACTTAGTGATTCGATATACTTTCTCTGTCCTTCTGCATAAATTGTATCGAAGGCTAATGTTGATTTGCCAGACCCACTCACACCAGTTATTACAACGAGTTTGTTTTTTGGTAAATTTAAATTTATATTTTTTAAATTATGTTCATGGGCATTATGAACAATAATGTGAGTAAGTGGTGAATGTTTATCCATTAAATTAGATATCAATTAAAGGGCTTTTAATATATATTAATATTACCTTTTAATAAAAATATTCATGGCTGGATCAGTAAATAAAGTAATTCTTCTAGGTAACTTAGGTAAAGATCCTGATATTAGAGCTACAACAGCTGGATCGAGACTTGCGAGTTTTTCAATCGCTACCTCTACGAAATACCGAAACAAAGATACTCAACAGTTAGAGGATAAGACTGAATGGCACAGAGTTGTTGTTTTTAATGATAAGTTAGCTGATATTTGTGAAAAATATTTAAGAAAAGGTTCAAAGATATACATAGAAGGTCAACTTCAAACAAGGAAATGGACTGATAATAATGGTGTTGATAAATACACCACTGAAGTAGTTATTCCAAATTATTCTGGAGTATTAACGATGTTAGATACTCGTTCTCAATCATCTGTTAGTGATGAAAATAATAGTAATCAATTAGACTCAGCAGCAGATGAAGCAATGGGTGGTTCAGAAACATCTACAGCTGAACAACTCGATGATGACATTCCTTTTTAAAAAAATCATTGGCTAAAAAGAATAAAACTAAAGCAAAGCAGTTAGATGTTTTGGATACTAAAATATATCCAAACATAGATATTACAGATGAATTAGAAAAAAGTTATTTAGATTATGCTATGAGTGTCATAGTATCTAGAGCTTTACCCGACGTTAGGGATGGATTAAAACCAGTTCACAGAAGAATACTTTACTCTATGTATGAGTCTTCGTACCATCACAACAAACCTTATAAAAAATCAGCAAGAATAGTTGGAGATGTTATGGGTAAATATCACCCTCATGGTGACTCTGCAATATATGAGTCTATGGTTAGAATGGCACAAGATTTTACAATGCGTCTCCCCTTAATAGATGGCCAGGGAAATTATGGTTCTATGGACGGAGATCCTGCTGCAGCTATGCGTTACACCGAAGCTAGATTAGATAAAATCTCATCTTTTATGTTAGAAGAATTAGAATATGAAACAGTTCAACTTAGAGCAAATTACGATGAGACATTAACAGAACCAAAAGTTTTACCATCAAGATTTCCAAATATTTTTGTAAATGGTGCCAGTGGCATTGCAGTAGGAATGGCAACAAATATTCCTCCCCATAATCTTGGTGAAATTATAGACGCTACTTTACTTCTAGTAGATGAACCAGACACAACCTCTAAACAACTTCATAAGATCGTTAAAGGGCCAGATTTTCCAACTGGAGGAATTATATCTGGTACTGCTGGTCTAAGTTCAATGTATGAAACAGGTAGGGGAAGCGTTACAGTCTTGTCTAAACTTCATGAAGAAAAAATTAAGAGTAGAAATGCAATTATAATTACAGAAATTCCTTACTTGCAAAATAAGTCAAAACTTTTAGAGCGTATTGCTGACGTAGTTAACAATAAAACGATAGAGGGTATAAACGATATTCGTGATGAGTCGAATAAAGAGGGTGTCAGAATTGTAGTTGAATTAAAATCATCTGCTGTTCCTGAAATTATAAAAAATCAACTATTTCAATATACTCCCTTAAAAACCTCATTCAGCAGTAATATGCTTGCATTGAAAGAGACAAAGCCTTTAACGCTTAATTTAAAAGATGGCCTCACTTATTTTATTAATTTTAGAAAAGATGTTATTACAAAGAGAACTGTATATAAACTTAACAAAGCGAGAGAAAAAGCTAACATTTTAATTGGATTATCAATTGCTGTTAATAATATTGATGCAGTAATTAACCTTATTAAAAAATCTAAAACTCCTTCAGAGGCTAAAGAAAAATTATTATCGACAAAATGGACAGTAAAATCTAATGTTACTCAATACATTAAGTTAATAAACCCTTCTTTTAAGCTATCAGGATCTAAGATACTTTTAGATGAGGAACAAGCTAAGGCTATTCTGGAATTAAGACTTCAAAAGTTAACAGCTTTAGAAAGAGACGATTTATTTAACAATTTAAAATCACTTGTAGAAGACATAAATACATATCTCAAAATATTAAATTCAGATAAGCAATTATTAAAAGTATTAAAAAGTGAATTGACAGAAATAAAAGATAATTTTTCTACAGATCGAAAAACTGAAATTCAAAAACATGATATTGAAGACATAGATACGGAAGATCTAATAATCGAAGAAGATGTTGTAGTCACAGTTTCCCATCAAGGTTACATAAAAAGAGTTTTAAAATCCTCTTACAAAGTTCAAAAAAGAGGTGGTAAAGGTAAAAAAGCTATGACTACACGAGATGAAGATTTTCTTGAACAAGTATTTGCAGCCACTACTCGTGATACAATATTATTTTTTACTTCAGTTGGAAAAGTTTATTCTATGAAAGCTTATGAATTACCTGCTGGCACACCTACATCGAGGGGAAAAGCAATAGTCAATCTTATTCCAATAACAAAAAACGAAAAAATTTCTTCTATTCTTACATTGCCAAAAGATATTGATAATTTTGAGAATTATAATTTAGTTTTTGCTACTAGCCTCGGGAACATTAGAAAAAATAAACTAAAAGATGTTGCAATGAGTGGTTCAAGAAAATTATCTAGAACAGGTAAAACTGCCATTAAACTTAAAACAGGAGATAGGTTAATTGGTGTAATTTCTGTTATAGAAAATGATGATGTACAGCTTGCAACAACAAATGGAAAATCAATCAGATTTGCTACAAAAGATTTAAGAGAATTTTCAGGATTAGGTTCTGCTGGTGTAAGGGGGATTAAACTAGCTAAAGATGACAAAGTTGTATCTGTATGTAGTTTACTTCATAATAAAATATCTATAGATGTAAGAGAGTCCTATTTAAAAGCAAAAAATGAGGCTAAAAAAGATATATCAAAAATAAATAATAAATTTACAGAACTCGCAAATACAGAAGAATATCTCTTATCAATTACTGAGAATGGTTATGGTAAGTTAAGTTCTGCTTATGAATACAGAATTACTAATAGAGGTGGATCGGGAGTTACTAATATTACTGTTACCCCTAAAAATGGAAGAGTTATTCAATCATTAAAAGTAAATTTGGATGATAATATAGCTTTAATTTCAGATACTGGTAAATTATTAAGGTGTAATGTTGGAGATAACATCAGAGTAGTTGGAAGAGTTTCCCAAGGTGTCTCTGTATTTAAAGTAGATGCAAATGAAAAAATTGTCTCTGTAGCAAGGTTAGAAGATTAAAATGTCAAAAATTGGTATATATCCTGGTTCATTTGATCCAATCACTTATGGACATCTCGATATTATTCAAAGGAGTTTAAGTGTAGTTGATGAATTAATTATAGCTGTTTCAAATAATAAGTCTAAAAATCACTTAATAACTATTGATGATAGATTAAATTTAATCAATCAATCAATCTTATCTCTTCCAGAAAAAGATTTATCAAAAATTAAAGTAGAAAAATTTGATAATTTACTAGTACACTATGTAAAATCAAAAAATGCTTCATTAATTATTCGAGGTTTAAGAGCTGTTTCAGATTTTGAGTATGAGTTTTTAATGACTGGTATGAATAGATCAATCGATAAAGATATTGAAACTATTTTTTTAATGTCTTCAGAAAAATATCATTTTATATCATCAAGATTTATAAAAGAGATTCACAAGTTGGGTGGGGATATTTCCAAAAGTGTACCAAAACCAGTCCTTGATTTCTTGTCAAAAATTTGAAATGTTCACAATTATTCTACACGGGCCCATAGCTCAGCCGGTAGAGCACCTGACTTTTAATCAGGGTGTCGCAGGTTCGAATCCTGCTGGGCTCACCACTTAAAACTATGATTAAAGTTTATTTAGCCGGAGAAATTCACACTAATTGGCGTGAAGATTTAATTCAATTGTGTAATTCTGCTAATTTGAAGACTCAATTTTTCTCTCCTGTCACCAATCATGAAAATTCTGATAATTGTGGAGTAGAAATATTAGGACCTGAGGATAAAAATTTTTGGAAAGATAACAAAGGTGCCAATATTAATTCTATTCGCACAAAAAAAGCCATAAAGGATAGCGATGTAGTAGTTGTTAAATTTGGCGAAAAATACAAACAATGGAACGCTGCCTTTGATGCTGGATATGCTTCGGCTCTAAACAAATCAATTATTATTATACATAGTGATGATCATCAACATGCTTTAAAAGAGGTAGATGCAGCAGCTTCTGCTGTAGTGTCTAATAATGAACAAGTAGTTCGTATTTTAAAATATGTCCAAGATGGATCTCTTGAAAAATAAATATGTAAATTTAATAAATCGACCAACTGTTTATTTATGGTTATAATCTGAAATATGCTTGATAAAAGAAAATTTTACATAAATGGTGAATGGGTATCTCCATCAAAAAACTCAGATTTTAATGTAATCAATCCAGCTACAGAAGAACCTTATGTAACTATATCTTTAGGTAATGAAGATGACACTAACAAGGCTGTAGTAGCGGCAAAAAATGCTTTTACTTCATGGAAAAATACCTCTGTAGAGGAAAGAATAACTTTACTTGAAAAACTCTTAAAGATTTACAAGAGAAGATTTCATGAGATGACCCAAGCCATTTCAACTGAACTTGGTGCTCCCTTAGATTGGGCTTCATCTGCACAAACAGCCTCTGGAGAGTCACATATCGAAGATTTCATATTGAGATTAAAAAAATTTGAATTTGAAACTAAATTTGATGAAAGTTCTGATAATTATATAGTTTATGAACCTATTGGTGTGTGTGGTCTTATCACACCATGGAATTGGCCTATAAACCAAATAGCTCTTAAAGTAATACCAGCTTTTGCCACTGGCTGTACCATGATTTTAAAACCATCTGAAATGGCACCTCTATCTGGTTTGTTATTTGCTGAAATGATACATGAAGCAGGTTTTCCTGCTGGTGTTTTTAATTTAGTAAATGGAGATGGAGCAGGTGTTGGATCTCAAATATCGAGTCATCCTGACATAGACATGGTTTCATTTACTGGCTCTACTAGAGCAGGTAAATTAATTTCAAAAAGTGCAGCTGACACAATTAAAAGAGTTTGTTTAGAACTTGGTGGTAAGGGAGGTAATATTATTTTTGCTGATGCATATCCCAATGCTGTTAGAGATGGTGTAAGGAATATAATGAGTAATTCTGGTCAATCATGTGATGCACCTACACGAATGTTAGTTGAAAAATCAATTTATGAAAAAGCTGTTGAGGAAGCTGCTGATGAGGCTAAAAAGATAGGCGTAGATTTACCATCTAAATCAGGAGATCATATTGGACCTGTAATTAATAAATCTCAATTTGAAAAAATACAGTCGTTAATTCAAAGTGGTATTGACGAGGGTGCAACACTTGTAGCTGGTGGAGCGGGTAGACCATCAAATCTTGAAAAAGGTTATTATGTAAAACCAACTGTATTTACAAATGTTAGTAATGATATGAGAATAGCTAAAGAGGAAATATTTGGTCCAGTGCTATCTATTATTCCTTTTGAGTCTGAAGAAGAGGCAATTTCAATAACTAATGATACACCATATGGATTAGGTAATTTTTTACAAACTGAGAATAAAGAGAGAGCCAGAAGAGTTTCAAAACAATTAAGGGCTGGTGTGGTTCAAATCAATGGAAATGCTCCTGAAGCTGGAACACCTTTTGGAGGCTACAACCAATCTGGTAATGGACGAGAGGGTGGAACGTGGGGTCTACATGAATATTTGGAAGTTAAAGCAATTAGTGGTTGGAAATAGATGATAGGATTTGTCATGGTTGGAACAAACGATCTTGATAAAGCTACTGGGTTTTATGATACCCTTCTTGATATTATTGATTTAAAGAGAGTTGAAAAAACTGATACTTATGGCTCCTACGCCCCTAAATCAAATCCCGAAGCAGTAGAATTTTATGTTACAACTCCTTTCAATGAAGAAAAAGCAACAGTTGGTAACGGAACTCAAATTTCTTTTTATATAAATAATAAAGAAGATGTCGATTTATTTCATTCTACTGCAATAAGTTTAGGTGCAAAAGATGAAGGTGCCCCAGGTGAGAGATATGAAGGTGAGTATTATTCTTATATCAGAGATTTAGATGGCAACAAAATTTGTGGTTACACTTACCTTAATAAATAGAGATTAATTTTATTTTTATGTCTTATTCTGATATTGAAAATAAATTGAACTCAGGAAAAATTATTATTCTTGATGGTGGGATGGGTGCTGAGCTTGAAAAACTTGGAGCATCTATGGATAATAATCTTTGGTCTGGCAGATGTTCTGTAGATAATCCTGAAATCGTATACAAAGCCCATCATAATTTTATTCAATCAGGCTCAGATATAATTACGACTAATACTTACGCTAGTACTCCAATTTCAATGAAAGAATATGGCTATGAAAACCATATTGAAGAATGGAATAAAGCGAGTGTAAAAATAGCTAAAAATGTTATTGATAATTCTAATTCCAATGCATGTGTCGCTGGTTCGGTTTCTACATATGGTAGTTGGGATAGAATTGAACCAAAATTCTTAAAACCAGGTTTTTTAAAACAATTAAGTATTTTATCTGAAGCAGGTGTTGATTTAATTATCCTTGAAGCGATGACTTCATCGACAAGAACCATAGAGGCATTATTAGAATGTTCTAATAAATTTGACATATCAATATGGCTTTCAATATCGTGTGCATTGAACAGAGATAGAAATCAACTTATGCTTGGATATCAAGAAAGTATAAGTAATTCTGAAGCATTTTTTTACGATGATTTTGAAAATTCTATTAATGAATTTAAAAAAATTCATGATGGTCCTATATTAATAGCTCATTCCGATATAAAGGTGATAAATCAAGGAATTCAAATAATCAAAAGTAATTATAATGGTGTTATTGGGGCATATCCGAATAATGGTTTTTTTAAAAAACCACATTGGAATGTGGTAGAGAGTATTTCTCCACAAGAGTATTATGAAGAAGCTAAATTATGGGTTGAAAGTGGAGCACAAATTATAGGTGGTTGCTGTGGGGTCAGCCCTAGTCATATTAAAGCATTATCAGTTTTAAAGGATTAATTTTTAAGTTAATTCTGTTTCTCTGTAAGAAGATGTATCTTCCATTAACAATTTAGTATCAATATTTATACCTAAACCTTCATTGTCTTCTATTTTGACAAATCCATCTTTTATTTCATAGTTTTGATTACTAAATTTTAATGAGTATGGAATATATTCAGGAAAAAATTCTGCCATTTCTGTATTTGTAAAACTCATACATACATGTACCATCGCAGATGCTGCAATTGACATAGAATTCCAACAATGAGGAGAAACTGTAACTTTTTTTTCATGAGATAATTTGATTATTTTTATCATATCAATAATTCCCCCAACACCTGAAATATCTGGATTGAAAATATCAACTGCATCCAAAGCTAAAGTTTCAATAAAATGATTTAATCCACATTGCTTTTCACCTGAAACAATTCTCAAACTTGTTTTCTCTCTAATATCTTTAAGTGCTCTTGTTGATTCACCATCAACTGGTTCTTCAAACCAATAAGGTCTAAATTCCTCAACAAGTGAAGCTAGTTTTAATGATATATTTGTATCTTTAGGACAGGCTAGATCTAACATAAGAGGTATTTTATAGCCTAAAACATCTCTAATATTTGAAACACATTTTGCTGCTTGTTCAACAGTTCTATTTTGAAGTGGATATATTTTAATTCCTCCATAACCATCGCTTAGTGTTTCTATACATCTTGATGATAAATTTTCATCATTTTTAAAATCCTCACTCCATATTGTTGCATAAACAGGAACTTTTTCTCTATAATCCTTTGATAATATTTTATAAAGAGGTTTTTTTTCTTTCTTCCCCTCTATATCCCAAAGACTCATTTCTATAGCACTTGTTGCAGCGGAAAAGTCAATTCCACGATGTCCATCAGCTATTAAATTTGACTCTGTATAAAATCTATCTGGTGTTATGTCTTTCACATGAGATAAAGAGCTCATTAAATTATGAATAATTTCAACAATTCCTTTTTCTCTTGCAGGTAATGAAAAAGCCTCACCCCAGCCCTCAAAACCATCAGAGTTAGTTAATTTTAAAAATATAAATGGTTTTATTTGCGACCATCCATCTTCAGTTTGTTTTGAATTAGTTATCCATGTCTCCACTTTTCTTATGAATGTCATTATTTAAAATCTTTCAATTAATTTCTTTAAATGATTGTCACTTACACCACAGCATCCACCAATGATTTGTATTTGATCATCAATAAATTCTAGGCAAGAATTTGCAAATTCATCTTCATTACATGTAGCAATAGCTTCATGTGTGCTTGTATCAAATTTATGTATTTCTGGATAATACATCATAGGGCCACTCCAATGATCTTTTATAATTTTCAATCCACCATAGCTATCTTGAAACCAAGTGTGCATAATACCGTAAACATCTCCACCAATATTTGTTAATGTTTTTATAATATCTTCAAATAAAATTATATCATCTTCAGGTAAAAATTTCGGTTGTTCTTTATATATCTTTTCATCATAAATTAGTGATTTTTCTTTTTCAGCTCT
>CACKFO010000008.1 GCA_902599405.1 uncultured Alphaproteobacteria bacterium
ACAGACTATCTTTAAATTTATGTAAGTTATTAATGGATTACGCTTTGCCTACTAGGGAAAAAGGGAATTTTATGTTCAAAGACGCTCTAGATGATAATTCTATGGGTTTAGTTTTTGAGTCATTTCTTAGAAATTTTTATCGTCAAGAACAAAACAAGTTTAGAGTAAGTAGTGATAGATTCCCGTGGAATGTTGAAGGAGACGACAGTGATTTGTCATTACTTCAAGAAAATATAACCGACATTACACTAAGAAATACAGATAAAACATTAATAATCGATGCGAAGTTTTATAATGAACCTCTAATATCACGGTTTGGTAGATTAAGTATAAGAAATGACCATTTCAGGCAAATAGAGTCCTATTTACTTAATTTAGAGAGTAGAGAAGGACCTGACTCAAAAGCAGATGGCATGTTAATTTATCCAAAAGTTAATCATCAAGAGCCTATCGATGCAGAATTTAATGTAAGGGGGCATAAGATATTTGTTAAAAGTTTAGATTTAAATACTGATTGGAAAACCATACATAATCAATTGTTGGGATTTATCAATTATTAGTATTTAAAATTAATTTCTTATGTGTTATAATGAATTTGTGTTGATTTGAAATATTGCAGACACCCTAAATAAATAGCTAAAACTAACTAGAACGAACAAAGTTCTCCAATAACAATCAAAATTTCCAATGAAAGGAGAATAATATGCGTGTACCTATAGACTTATTGCAAGCTAAAAAAGATAGAGAAATAAAAAGATTAAGAAAAAAATCTGGTTATTATGATGAAATGGAAAGACAAGGAACTTTTGTTGCAAGACTTCCATATCCTATTGAAATAGGGGATATAATAAATCTTATTGAAAGAATGGGCATAAGGGAAGAGGGTAAAGTTCTACCAAAACTCTACTGCATCCAAAGAGACTTAGAGATTGACTTTGATAAAAACAATTAATTTCCGTCATATTTACGGAATACCAGAGTTTTTTTTTATTATTATTGTTAATAAATATGAGACTTACCGAGCTAAGTGGGTGGTTTCAAGACCGGTGCTTTCAACCGCTCAGCCATCCTTCCGATGTCATAAACGTCTAGAATGTATATATTACGTTATTTTTAAATCAATCGTAATTTTATATTATTAGTTGATATATTCTTTTGCCACTCATGTTATGTTTTTAAGTGATTTTAAGTAATCTACCAACATTAACTTTTTTTTATATTTTATTAGCATATTTTATTGGTGGCATTACCCAAGGTATACTTGGTGTTGGACTAATCACAGTTGTAATTTCTTTACTCTCATTTGTCGTGGATGTAAAAGAAACAATAGCTCTTGTGATAATACCAACAATTATTACTAGTTTTTTTCAGATGATAAATGGAAATAATTTGAGGAAAATTTCTATTGATACAAAATTTTTTTTAATTTTTTCAACTCTAATCATCATTCCAGGAGTAATATTACTTAAAACACTACAATCGGATTTAATTTTAATATTTATAGCGATTTTACTTTTTGTTAATTCTTCACTTTTTTTATCAAATAGAATTATTTCAATACCTAATCACAAAAGTTTAATAATTCAATCGATAACAGGATCTTTTAATGGATTTATTATTGGTCTAACAAGTATTTATACCATGCCTTTTGTATTTTTATTACAATCACTAAAATATGAAAAAGAAAAAACTGTTCAATTTATGGGATTGGCTTTTTTACTTTATAGTTTAATGCAATTTTTTTCTTTTACATTTTTAAAGCTAATTGATATGAGCACAATTATTCCTTCATTAATTGTATCCATACCAGTTGTAATAGGTTTTTTTTTAGGAAAAATAATTAGAGGATACGTTTCAGAAATACTATTTAAAAAGTTATTTTATATTATGTTATTATTGATGAGTGGGGTAATTTTAATTAATGGTGTTTTGTAATTGAAACGAATTAATTACCAGTGGTTCCGTCTATTCTATTAGTGCTGTAAATAGCACCTAACATAAATACAATAACTGAAGCGGGAAATAAAAGATAACCAATCGTGTATGTATCTGGATAATACTGCATACCTATGTACAGAATTATTGCTTGGAGTAGGCAAAGTAATAGAAATATGTAATTGGTTCCAATTCTACTTAAAAGTACAGCTAAGGGTTTCAATACAACTATGACTGCTGCACAAACAAAAATTATTGCTGGGATAACATTTAACGATAAGCCCATTGACTCAGCATATGTGTAGTCCTCTAGGGACTCCCAAGGCAGGACCATGGATAGGAACATCATAATAATAGCCGAATAAACAAACTTTTTGCCTGTATTAGTCAAAATCATATGTTATTTATAACAAATACAGGCTTTTTAGCAAAATTATTATGAGATTAGATAACTGCTTAAATTTTAAAGATTTCAGGAAGTTAGCCAATAAAAAACTTCCATCTCCCGTATTCCATTATATCGATGGTGCTGCAGATGATGAAGTAACATATAGAAGAAATACATCGGCCTTTGATGATGTTGATTTAATACCAAACGTATTAAGAGGTGTAAAAGATGTTGATTTATCTACAACTATTTTTGGAAAAAAAATAGATTTACCTTTTTATTGTTCACCAACGGCTCTCCAGAGAATATTTCATTACGAAGGAGAAAGAGCAGTAGCTAAGGCAGCTCAAAAATTTAATACTATGTTTGGTGTGTCTTCTTTGGCTACAGTAAGTGTAGAGGAAATATCAAACCTCGTGGATACGCCAAAGATGTTTCAATTTTATTATCACAAAGATAAGGGATTAAACAATTCAATTCTTCAAAGAGCAAAAGATGCTAATTTCGATGTTATGGCTTTGACTGTTGATACTATAACAGGCGGCAATAGAGAAAGAGACATAAGAACTGGTTTTACATCACCTCCTAAATTTACTTTATCAAGCATATTCAGCTATGTTACTAAGCCAACATGGGCAATTAATTATTTAACTAAAGGCAAATTTGAACTTCCACATCTTCAAGAATATGTAAAAGAGGGAACTAATACAGCAATTTCAATTGGTAATTACTTTTCTACTATGCTCGATCAAGATATGAATTGGAAAGATGCTGAAAAATTATGTTCTGATTGGGGTGGCCATTTCGCATTAAAGGGAATACTAAGTGTAGAAGATGCAAAAAGAGCAGTGGATATTGGATGTACTGGAATTGTCGTATCTAATCACGGAGGAAGGCAATTAGATGGTGCGAGATCACCTTTTGATCAGTTAGCTGATATAGTTGAGGCAGTAGGAGATAAAGTAGATGTAATTTGTGAAGGGGGTATCCAAAGAGGTACTCATATGCTTAAAGCTTTGTCATTGGGAGCTAAAGCTTGTGCTGGAGGAAGACTTTATTTATATGCATTGGCAGCTGCTGGACAAGTAGGTGTAGAAAAAGCTTTAAGTATTTATAAAACAGAGTTGGAACGAGATATGAAGTTGATGGGCTGTAAAAAAATATCTGACCTTTCTACCAATAATATTAAATTTAAGTAAATTAAATTATAGTTGCTGTCGTTGTCACTAATCTTAAAGATTTTATAATATAAACTGTTTAATAGAATCTTATGTTCATCAAATTATTATTAAAATCAGTATTTATATATTTATTTACTCTAAATTTGCATGCACATGACCCAAAAAATTGTGACGTGCTTCAAAACTATGATTTTTCTGGTTTTGAAAGCTGGAAAATTGAAGTTGTAAATAGATCGAACGAATTTGGGCTAGATGAGGATTTTGTATCAAAATTAATTGCACCATATGAGGTAAATAAAAGAGTTATTGAAAATGATAAGTGCCAGCCAGAATTTACTTTAACTTTTTCAGAATATATTGAAAAAAGAAATTCAGATACAAGAATTCAAAATGGAATTAATAATAAAAGTAAATACAGTAATTTATTAGATAAAATTGATAACTATTATAATGTTCAATCAAGATTTATTTTATCTATATGGGGTTTAGAAACTGCTTACGGAAAAATTACAGGCAATTATCCTGTATTAGAAAGCCTTTTAACCATGTCATATGACGAAAGAAGAAGAAGATATTTCACTAAAGAATTATATAACGCTCTTAAAATTCTCGAGCAAGGACACATTAATGTAATTGATTTCAAGGGCTCTTGGGCAGGAGCTATGGGTCAAAATCAATTTATGCCTTCAAGTTTTTTAAACTACGCTCAAGATTTTAATAATGATGGCAAGAAGGATATTTGGACTGACACAGAGGACTCACTCGCTTCTATTGCAAGATATTTACAAGGGGTAGGGTCAAATAAATGGGATCCAAATTACACTTGGGGTAGAGAAGTTATCCCCCCAGAAAATGTTAAATCTTTAGAGCCTAAGTTGTTTGTAAAAAGAGAAAAAGGTTGTTTAGCAGTAAAAAAATTATCAAAAAAATTACCTTTAAATGAATTTAGACTAATGAATTTTAAAAAGATGAATGGTAATTCTCTAGATAATTTAGATATTAATAGCTATTTATTAAGGATGGGTAGGGAAGAGGGTGATTACAGGTATTTTATTGTTTATGATAATTATTTAAATATTCTCTCTTACAACTGTTCTAATTATTATGGTCTTTCAGTTGGATTGTTAAGTGATAAATTTAAATAATATTAATAAAATACTGTTTTTACTGTTTTTATCATCATGTACAATTACTTCTATTGAAACTGTCGATGATAAAAAAATAGATGAAGAGGTCGCAACTCAAGAATACTTTAAAAAATCAGAAGTTATTATATCACCACTTGATGACTACAATATTGAGCTAAGTGTTATGGAAAAGTTTGTTATAGATGAAAGAATTAAAGGCAATAATATCCATCATTCTAATTTGCCTATACCAAGTGTGGTAAAACTGTCAGATCCCAGCAACCTAGATAACAATATTATTGTTAGAAACATTAAGTTAGATACTGAAAATAGACTTTCATTAAGTCAAGAAATTATTGATAAAATATCACTAAATACAAAAGTATATTTAGAATATTTAAAAGATGAATCAATAATTCTAAGAAATGTTGTTGACTCAAAAGAAGAGAGTAAGATAAAGATGGATGATACAGAAATTTCATTTGAACAGTTAGATCAAGATCAAACTGAAATTAGTGAAAAACTTGATTATGAGAAAATTAAAACTCTAGATATTAAAAATTCTAAGAAACAAAACACTATATTAGTTGAAATTTATAAAGATATAAAAATAGCAAAGCTTAAAACTAATAAAATCAAGAATTTAGGATTGTTTTATGAAGAAAATGAAGAGGGAGTTAAGGTTTTTGCTGGCCCATTTCTAAAGAGTGATATAAATCTTAAGTTAGATTTTCTGATTAAAAATGGATATTTGAATGCAAAAAAAACCCCTTAATTTATTATTTATAGCAATTATTATTCTATTTCCTAAACAATCTCTTACTATTGAAAGTTTGGCAAAAACGGCCCTTGTAATCGATTTATCAACAAACGAAGTTCTTTTAGAAAAAAACTCTAAAGCCAAAACATATCCATCAAGTATGACCAAGATGATGACCGCTCTTGTAGCCTTTGAAAAAATCAAAAATGGTACTTTATCATTAGATCAAGAGTTTTTAGTAAGTAAAAAGGCATGGAAAATGGGCGGTTCGAAAATGTTCATAGAGGTAGACAAAAGAGTCAAAGTTTATGATTTGTTACTAGGAATTATCGTTCAGAGCGGAAATGATGCCTCGATTGCTTTAGCAGAGGGTATATCTGGCTCTGAGGAAATTTTTGCTGTTGAGATGAATAATTTAGGTAAAAAAATAGGACTCACAGAGACTAATTTTACAAATAGTAGTGGCTGGCCTGATGACAATCATTACACAACAGCTGAAGATCTTGCAAAAATAGCTGAGTACACGATTAAAAATCATTATGAATTATATCAAATGTACAAATTAAGTGATTTTACATATAGCGGGATCAAACAAGATAACAGAAATCCACTCCTATATACATTTGAGGGGTCTGATGGCTTTAAAACAGGTTATACAGAAGCAGCTGGCTACGGTTTGGTTGGATCTGCAGAAAGAGGGGATAGGCGCCTGATTATTGTTCTAAATGGACTAGACTCTTCCAAATCAAGGGCCCAGGAGTCACTAAGATTAATGGATTGGGGTTTCAACAATTTTCAATTAGTAGATTTTTTTAAAAAAAATGAGGTTATTCAAGAAGCTGATACTTGGCTAGGTAAAGACAACAAAGTAGACCTAGTTGCTTTAAACGATATAAGTGTGAGCATTCCAAAAGCACAACTATCTTCTGCTAAAGTTAATGTGATAGTTGAGGAGCCTATTGCAACTCCTATTCAAAAAGGCGACCAAATAGCCAAACTTCAAATATCGTTTGCTGATAAGAATACTGAATTTCCTTTATTTTCAGGTGAGGACATAGAGCAAAAGAATTTCTTTTCAAGAATATTTTCAGCTATTTATTATATCATTCTTGGATCTAACTAAATAATATCATATAGAATGAAAGTAATCAGTTTTGAAGGTTTCGAATATTCTGGAAAATCGACACAGATAAAACTTTTAAAGAAATATTTTATAAAAAATAATATCAAATCTACTTTTACTAGAGAGCCTGGAGGTAATAAAGATCTAGAAAAGATAAGAAATGTGATTTTAAAGTCTAATTTCAATAATTTAAGTTTAATAATGTTTTTCTTTGCATCTAGATTTACATTAATATCTTCAATTAAAAAGAATGATTTCATTGTATTTGATAGATTTTTTGACTCTACTTATGCTTATCAAAAATATAATTCTAAAGAAAAAAAACTTATTATCAGTTTAATTAAGTTAATTGATAAGAATTTTATCCCAAAGATAACTTTTTATTTGAAGTTAGATAAAAAAAATTTAATAAGAAGGAAAGATAAAAGATTATATTCAAATAAATTTGATAAAAAATATTTTGGACAATTCTCAAGAATTCAAAAAAATTATGAAGAAATATCTAAAATAAAAATAGGTGAACGTAAGTTTGTTGCTATTGATGCATCACTATCTGCTAATGAAGTACATGACAAAATCATATTAAATCTAAAAAAATGCAAATTGATAAAGTAGTAAATACTATAAAATCTGAGAGTAGTGGCTTTTATTTATTAGAGACTACTAATAGTGAGAGTATTTCATATTTAGAGGAACAAATTTTAAATAGTTTCTATGAGAAACAATATGAAATAGACTCAAGTTTTATTGTTCTAGAGCCCGAAGAAAAATCAAAATTTATAACAATTGACCAAGTAAGAAAAATGAAAAAAGAGTTTCTACATACAAACGTATTAAACCTTAGCAAAGTAATATTTGTCAGAGAGGTAAATTATTTAAATATTAATGCTTTAAATGGACTTTTAAAAATCATCGAAGAAATACCATCAAAAACCTATTTTATTTTTTGTTCTAAAAACCTAATAAGCTTACCTGAAACGATAATTTCAAGGGCCAGAGTTATCAGAGATTTGAATTCAAAGATAAATTTGAGTGATTTAAATTCAATGAAAGAAGACATAGTAAGGCAAAATCAAAATATTTCAGAGGAATTAATACACTCTCTTATTAACCCCTTCATTGATCTAAAAAGCACTGATTTTTTTGAAAAGATTAAACTATTTAATAAAGATCAAATAAGCATATGTTCATTAATATTTTTAAAAATACTCAAATACTATTTAAGAAGTAATTTAAATAATAAAAAACTATACAAGTACCTATTAAAACTTCATTCAGATTATTTAACTGATGTAGATGAAAGTTTAAAATTCAATACATTAACAAATGACCTAATTTCAATCTATTTTACAAGATTAAATTCTAATCTTATTAAGCATGTCTAATAATTATTTTACAACTCCGATTTATTATGTGAACGATAAACCCCATATTGGACATGCTTACACCTCAATTGCTGTTGATATATTAAAAAGATTTTATGATTGTAGAGGCCTCAATTCTTATTTTCTAACAGGAACAGACGAGCATGGACAAAAAGTTGAAAGAGCTGCTCAAGAAAAAAATATTGATCCTCAAAAATTTACGGATATGGTTTCAGAAAATTTTAAAGATTTAAGTAATTTATTAAATTTATCTAATGATGATTTTATTAGAACAACAGAAGAAAGACATAAAAAGTCTGTTCAAAATCTATGGAGAGTTCTGTTGGAAAAAGATGAAATTTATTTGTCCAAATATAGCGGATGGTATTCTGTAAGAGATGAAGCTTTTGTAGCTGATAATGAAATAGTTGAAAAAAATGGAAAAAAATATAACAGTTTTGGATCTGAATTATCTTGGGTTGAAGAAGAGTCATATTTTTTTAGACTTTCTAAATGGCAAGACAAACTGTTAAATTTTTATAAAAATAATCCAAATTTTATAGTCCCAAAATCAAGATCTAATGAAGTTATTAAATTTGTTGAGTCAGGGTTGAAAGATCTATCCGTTTCTAGAACAACATTTAAATGGGGAATTGATGTCCCTACAGATGAAAAACATATTGTTTATGTTTGGTTAGATGCACTAACTAACTATATTTCAGCTTTAGATTATCCAAATATAAATTCTGATTTATATAAAAAATATTGGCCTGGGATACATGTAGTAGGGAAGGATATAATAAGATTTCATGCTATTTTCTGGCCTGCTTTTTTAATGGCTGCAGAGTTAGATCCACCAAAGCAGATCGTAGCGCATGGTTGGTGGACAAATGAGGGTCAAAAAATTAGTAAAAGTCTTGGTAATGTAATTGACCCTAAAGAATTGATTGATGAATACGGCCTAGACTCAGTAAGATATTTTCTTTTCAGAGAGGTCCCATTTGGCAATGACGGTGATTTTTCAAAGGTGGCTATCAAAAACAGAATTAATGGTGAATTGGCGAATAACTATGGAAATTTAATACAAAGAATACTTAGTTTCATTTGTAAAAATTTAGAACAAAATATTGATTTAACTGAAGATAATTTCAATTTTGAAATTTTAAAACAAATTAATGACTCTGAAAAAGAGTTGTTTGACTATATGGAAAATTATAAATATGACGAATACCTAAAAAAATTATTCTTATTTATGAATGATTTAAATAATTATGTCGATAAATCTGCTCCCTGGGTATTAAAAAAAACAGATCCTGAACAAATGAAAAAAGTTTTGGCTAATATTTGCCTATGCATTATCAGGGTTAGTCAATATTTAGTTCCTTTTATGCCTTCAAAAACCTCAGAAGTATTCAATTTATTCGAAAATACGAATAATATTAAATTAGATATTTTTGATAATTTTAAGGAGGTAATTAACTTAAAATTTCTAAAAATACGACAACCTGAACCTTTATTTACTAAAATTGAGTAATTTAATAGACAGTCATGTAAATTTTGGTCATGAATTACTTAAAAATTCAGTATCAGATATCTGTAAAGATGCTCTAGAAAATAACATAGAGCGAATTTTAAGTATAAATTCTAATATACACGAGTTTCAAAAAGATATTAATTTAATTAAAGGTTTTAATTTTGTCGATATCACTTTAGGTCATCACCCAAATAATACTCTTGATATCAAACCTGAGGAAATAAAGACTCTTTTAAATGAAAATATTAAAAAATTTAAAGATAGAATTGTTGGAATAGGGGAAACAGGCTTGGATTATCATTATGATATTCCTAAAAATAAGCAAATAGAGAGCTTAGAGATACATTTAGATGCAGCTAGTGTTTATAATTTACCGTGTATAATTCATATGAGAGATGCTGAAGAGGATATGATTAAAATTTTAACTAAATACTCAAAAAAAATAGATGATATTCTTATACATTGTTTCACTGGAAGTGAAGAATTTGCAAAAAAATGTATTGATTTAGGTTGTTTTTTTTCTTTGTCAGGCATTATTACGTTCAAAAATGCAAATAAATTAAGAGATACAATTAAAATACTACCAATTAAAAAAATTATTTTTGAAACTGATAGTCCTTATCTTACGCCAGACCCTTTAAGAGGTAAAAGTAACAAACCAAGCTACTTAAAAATTATAGTTGAAAAATATTGTGAAATTACTGGAAACGACTACATTAATACATGCGAAATTAGTACTTATAATTACAAAAAGCTTTTTAAAATTAATGACTGAAAAAACTGAAATAAATGTATTAGGGTGTGGATCAAGTTTTGGAGTCCCTTTATCTCATGACATATGGGGTAATTGTGATAAATCAAATCCTAAAAACCAAAGAACACGGCCTTCAATACTTTTAAAAAAAGCAGGTAAATCAATACTAATAGACACAAGTCCTGATTTAAGAAAACAGCTAATTGATAATAAAATTGATAATATTGACTCTGTTATATACACACATTCTCATGCCGATCATATACATGGAATTAATGATTTAAGAGCAATTTCACTAATAAACAAAAAAAAAATACCAATATACTCCGATGAAATAACTTTAAATATTTTAAAAAATAGTTTTTCTTATCTATTTACTAAAGATGTAAAGCACGGATATGAACCTATTCTTAATTCGAATAAAATTGAGACTAAATTCTTTGAAATAAATGGTTTTAAAGTTGAAGCTATCCAACAAAATCATGGAAATATTGACTCTTTAGGTTTCATTTTTGACGAAAAAATAGCATACAATTTAGATGTAAAGTTTTTCTATGATAAGAACTATTTTGATAGAATAAAAGGTATTGAATGCTGGTTTGTTGGTTGTTTGAGATATGACGAACATCCATCGCATGCATCCTATCAAGAAGTTATCGATTGGACTCAATTAGTTAATGCAAATCAGACGTTTTTAAGTCATATGACTGCCCATATAGATTATGAAACTGAATATAAAAAACTGTCTAATAATCGTGTATATCCAGCTTACGACGGATTAAAAATAACAATCTAGATTCTTATAATATATATTATGCAACAAATAGATGTATAAATGTCAATAAATTCAGTCAAAGAACATCTTAGAATTATAGCCCCTGACCTAGAGATATTGGAATTTAAAGAGTCTATAGCAACTGTTGAACAAGCTGCAAATGCTCATAATGTTGAGAAAGGACAAATAGTTAAAACTATTGCTTTAATTATAGAAAAACCAATTTTGTTAATGACTTCTGGAGATGTAAAAATCGATAATAAAAAATATAAGAATTTCTTCAAAAAAAAGGCAAAAATGCTGACTGCCAATGAGACATTGCAAATCACCTCACACCCTATTGGCGGAGTTTGTCCTTTTGGATTACCAAATAAACTAGATATATATTACGATAAGTCCTTAAATAACTTTGATATCGTTATACCAGCAGCAGGATCTACCAATAGTTCTGTGAAAATTCAAACAAAAAGGCTTATAGAATTAACTAGTGCTTTTAAAGTTGATGTATGTAAAAAGTAAGTAAAAACAGTATATTATTTACTTTTATTATACTTAGATTTTACAATTTTTGGAGCAGTTGCAAAAGTAGCCGCTGTCATAAAAGTTCCAAAAATAAGAAGAAAATGTGCGCTAGCTGTGATTCCAAAAATCAAAAAAGAGCCAAAATATAGTGAAAAAATTATACACCACATCCATGCTAAAAGTTGCATAATTAGGTGTCTAAGGGCCACACTAGGTATTTTTCTTAGAGGATTCCAGTCAGCGTCCATGACTCCACTGTAAATTTGCATAAACATGTTTTTCATGGCCTTTTATACATGCGACAGATGTGACCAGATCACTTATTTTTAATAATAATTTCAATTATTTCAGTTAAGGTAGAACCTATGAGAAAAATCGAATTCTGGTACTCAATTGGAAGTACATATACTTACCTTTCCACGCAAAGATTAGCGCAGATAGAGACAGAAAATGAAGTTGTATTTGAATGGTGTCCTTTCAGTGTGAGATCAAGAATGATTGAAATGGAGAATGTCCCTTTTATGGCTGAAAAAAAAAGAGATAAGATTGATTATATGTGGCGGGATGTTCAGAGAAGAGCTAACTTCTATGGATTTGATGCAAAAGTACCTGCTCCCTACCCACTTAAAGAGTTCGATTTAGCTAACAAAGTTGCAATTTTGGGAAAAGATCAAGGGTGGATCAAAGAATATACTATTTTAACATATAAAAAGTGGTTTTTAGACCATTTAGAGCCTGGATCAGAGCCAAATCTGAGTTCTACTCTCAAAGAAATTGGACTTGATTCAGATAATGTAATAAAACAAGCTCAAACAGACGAAATTGAACAAAAATATTTAAAAAACACAGAAATGGCTAAAAATAAAGGTATTTTTGGGAGTCCCACATTTATCGTTGAAAATGAGGTTTTTTGGGGTGATGACAGATGTGAAGATGCCATAAAATGGCTTTCAAAATAATGTCTATTTTCAATTTTTTTGCGTTTTTAGGTATATTGAAATTTTATTAAGTATAAATCCTTAGGTAATTTTATGAATTTGACTATTGATTTACTAAAAAAAATATTGATAATCTTTCAGCTCAAAATCCAAATATTTCCTAAATTTTGCTAGTGTCGCAATTTACATAAGGTTTTTAAGCTAAAAATGTCCGATTTTAATGTTTTTTAATAGTTTTTTTGAAATCATAGATTTGAATAACTGTCTTGATAGTTTTATTAGCAAGTAATAATAACTATCACTTAATTTAGTGCTCTAATTTCTATTTAATCAGATAAAAATGTGTGAATACTAGTTTAATTCCTCCAAAATTTAATTAATTCTAAATATTTATGCTTAATATCTCATTTTATGTTTATTTTATTTTTGATTTAGTCAGATTATTTGTTTTTTTCTTTATAAATAGAATAAAGAATAAATTAAAATATAAATAGTAAATACAATATTTTATTATAAATATTTAATGTAAATTATAATAAAGTTTATAAATTTCCAACTTTAGAAAATTTTTTTCTCTCGTTTGGATCAAGATACCTTTTTCTTAATCTTAAATTTTTAGGCGTAACCTCCAATAATTCATCAGAATTGATATAAGTCATCATTTCCTCAAGTGACATCATCCTAGGAGCGGTTAAATTTACGGCCTCATCAGACCCAGATGCTCTGACGTTTGTTAATTGTTTACCTTTTAGAACATTTATCTCTAAATCGTTATCTCTGGTATGCTCACCGATTACCATACCTTGATAAACAGGTGTTTGGTGTTTAACAAACATTACACCTCTATCTTGAAGCTTCCAAATGGCATAAGCTATTGCTTTACCGTTTCCTGTTGAAATTAACGCTCCTGCCCTTCTTTCTGTAATCTCCCCTTTAAATGGTTTATACGAGTGAAACACTCTGTTTAATACACCAGTTCCTCTTGTGTCCGTTAAAAACTTGCTTTGATAACCAATTAGTCCCCTAGAAGGCGCAATAAATAATAACCTAGTTTTATCAATTCCAGATTTTCTCATGTCTAACATATCAGCTTTTCTTTGATTCATGTTATCAATAACAATACTAGAAAACTCTTCATCTACATCTATTGTTACTTCTTCATAGGGTTCACATTTTGTCCCCTCTATATCTTTGTAAACTACTTTAGGTCTAGAAAGAGATAATTCAAAACCCTCTCGTCTCATCGTTTCTATTAAAACACCTAATTGCAATTCACCTCTCCCTCCAATTTCAAATGAATCTTTATTCTGATTTTCTGAGAAGGTAATAGCAACGTTTGTCTCAGCCTCAGCTATTAATCTATTTCTTATTAAAGTTGATGTTACTTTTTTCCCTTCAGTCCCAGCTAATGGAGAGTCATTAACCATAATGTTTATTGACATAGTAGGAGGATCAATTGGTGTTGATTTTATTGGTGTTTCTATATCAGTTGAACAAATGGTGTCTGATACTGATGTGATTGACAAACCTGCTATGCAAACTATATCTCCAGTGTTAACTGAGTTAACGGTTATTTTTTTAGTTCCCTCAAATTTTAAAAGTTTAGTAAGTCTTCCAGTTTCAATGATTTTACCTGATAAGTTTAAAGCATGAACGCTGTCGTTTATTTTTGCAGATCCCTGCTCTACTCTTCCAATTAGGCATCTTCCTAAGTATGGATCATAGTCTAAAAGTGTTGATAACATTGCAAAAGGTCTAGTATTATCAACATCTGGTGATGGTACATGACTAATAATTTTATTTAACAGAGGTGTTAGGCTGGATCTATCATCTGACAAATCATTAACACACCATCCACTTCTACCTGATGCGTATAAAACTGGAAAGTCTAATTGTTGAGTATTTGCATCAAGAGAGACAAATAAATCAAAAACTTCGTTTAACACATCGTCTGGTCTTGAGTCAGATTTATCGATTTTGTTGATTACCACTATAGGCTTAAGTCCTTGTTTTAAAGCCTTTCCTAAAACAAATTTAGTCTGAGGCATCGGACCTTCTGAAGAGTCAATAAGTAAGATAACACCATCAACCATTGATAAGACACGTTCTACTTCTCCACCAAAATCTGCATGTCCAGGTGTATCGATTATATTTATTCGAATATCTTGAAAAATTATAGAGGTAGGCTTTGCTAAAATAGTTATGCCTCTCTCTTTTTCTAAATCATTAGAGTCCATAATTCTTTCTGAAATTTCTTGATTATCTCTAAAAATTCCACATTGCTTCAATAAATTGTCAATAAGAGTGGTTTTCCCATGATCAACATGAGCAATGATTGCAAGATTCTTAATATCGTTCATTGAGATAGATGTCTTATAGATTAAAATTAACTATTTAAAAGCTTATTTTTTGCTTCAGTTATTAAATTAGATAAATAATTATTACCATCTTTATCAGGATGGAACTTCTTCATTAAGTCATAATATGATTTTTTTATATCATCATCAGAAGCTCCTTTTTTAAGACCCAAAACTGATAGTGCTTCCTCCTCTGTCATTTGTGATTTGTCTGAAGAGGATGTAGATTGTTTATTTTGACTAATAATTACATTTAAAATATTAAACCCACGTGGATCATTTGTTTTTAGTTCCTCTAAAAGCTTCGATACCTCATTTTGAGATAGAGAGGAAAAAGAACGGCCTTTAAAAACTCCCTCTATAATATAAATTGTAGCTTGACGTGATTGTAACACAATTTCAATTTGTAAATACTTCGTATTAATTTTTGGTTTGAACTTACTCCCAAAAGAAGATCGCGAAAACAAGTTTAATATAGTCAATAATGAAGAGATCCTTCGAAAAAAAAGTAAAGCAGGAGCTAAGGCAACAGGTAAAAAATTTAATTTTCCTGAAAAAATTAAAAAACATCCTAGAATTATTATTAATGAAATAATTAAATATTTTTTATAACGAGACGATAATTGATTACCAAAGAAAACAAAGATACATATAGCTATAATTGAAAATAATAATAAGAGTTTAATCATCCTAAATTAATTTTTAATTGTTTAATCCTCTGCTCTCTTCCGCAACTGTACTTGTAATATGTATATCTTATTGGATTTTTTTTGTAATAATCCTGATGATACTCCTCTGCAACATAAAAATTTTTAAAAGGTAAGATCAATGTTTCGACATTCTGTTTGTGATTTTCCTGAATTTTATCTATGTAAAAGTTAAATTTATCTATAACAATTTGGTCATTGCTGAAAAGAGCACTTTTATAAGAATAACCTTTATCACAAAATTGACCAGTACCATCAAAAGGATCAATATTTACAAAAAAAACCCTAATGATCTTATCTAAACTAACAATATCTGAGTCAAAAATAATTTCAGCCACCTCTATATGGCCTGTATCACCCTTTACTACTTCTTGATAAGTTGGATTTTCTAAATGACCTCCTGAATAGCCAGATCGAACGTCAATAACACCTTTTAATTTTTCATAAACCTCCTCAACACACCAGAAACAACCACCAGCTAAGTAAATTGTATTAATTTTTGCATAAGCTGTAATAGGAAACAAAAATAAGAAAAGAAAAAGTCTGAAGATCATATTGCGTTGATAAATAAACTACGAAACTTCAATGTATTTAGACCGGGCTTACCGTTTGAAATAGTAAATTTATCAACTTTAACTATGGGCATTACAAAATTAGTAGCACTTGTCATGAATGCTTCATCTGCATCAAGAAGGGATTTAATGGAAAATTTTTTTTCCTCAAATTTAAATTTATTTTTTTTTAATATTGATATTAATTTATGCCTTGTACAACCCTTTAAAATTCTAAAGTTAAGTGGGTGTGTAATACATTTATTTTTTTTAATAATCCAAATACTTGAGGAATTGCCCTCAGTAATCATATTTCTATTATCAAATAATACTGCTTCATGTGATTTATTCTCTTTTGCATGATTTGCAGCTAAAACATTACCTAATAGAGAAATACTTTTAATATCTGACCTATGCCACCTTATATCTGGATAAAGAGATGTTTTTACACCTTTTAGTGCTAACTTATTTAAATATTCAAAGTTTTTATTAATTGAATAAATAATAATATTAGGCTTAAGTTTATCAGGGTATTTATGTTCCCTTGGGTTTTGATCCCCTCTTGTAATTTGGATGTAAATTATACCCATTTTTAATTTATTTAATTTTTTGATTTTATTGGTGATATTAATTATTTGATTTCTATTGAATTTAGTTTTCATGTTCATTTTTTTTAAAGAAACAAACAATCTGTTTATATGAAGATTTAAATCTACTAATTCACCTTTAAATACAGAAATAACCTCATAAACCCCATCAGAGAATTGAAAACCTCTGTCTGTTACACTGACATACGATTGATTTAGAGGTTTATATTTTCCATTAATATAACAGGTTGTCATAAGAATATCTTTTTGATTATATTAATACCATGAATCTTAAAAGACGAGATTTTATTAAAAAATTATCATGTGCGTGTTGTGCACCTTTATTTCTACCTTCTTGTACTGAGGTAGCTATCACAAATCGTAAACAACTCTCTATTATTTCAGATGAAAGTATCAACAAACAAGCTCTTCAAGCTTACGAACAAGTAAAAAAACAAGAAAATTTAATAGAGTCTGGGCAAAATTTTAGAGCTGTAAGAGAGGTTGGTTTAAGAGTTACAGAATCTGTGGAAGAGTATTTTTTAAAAATGGGTCAATCAGACTCGATAAAAAACTATAATTGGGAATTCATATTAATTGATGACAAGGAAACACTTAATGCTTGGTGTATGCCTGGTGGTAAAATAGCTTTTTACACAGGGATCTTAGATGTTGCCGCTAATAATGATGGTTTGGCTTCAATAATGGGTCATGAAATAGCACATGCGGTTGCTCGCCATAGTGTTGAAAGGGCCAGCCAAGCATTAGCAATAAATGTTGGCACTACTATCTTGGATATTGCTTTAGAGGGTGCCCTATCGAGTACCTCAGCTGATGATTATTTAGTAAATTTAGGTTTATCTTTACCTTTTAACAGATTACAAGAATCTGAGGCTGATTATTTAGGCTTGGCCTTTATGACTATGGCCAAATACGACAATCATGAGTCATATAAAGTCTGGCAGCGAATGGCTGAAGCACAAAAAGGGAACGCACCACCAGAGTTTCTATCAACGCACCCTTCCCCAAAAAATCGTATTGAAAAGCTTAAAAACTGGATACCTGAAGTTGATTTAAGATTTACCTAAAGCGTTGTTTTGTCATACTTCAAACAGATCAGAAATTTAATATATTTTATTTATGAATAAAGTTATTAAGTTAAAAAAGCAGTCTAAAACAAGCGACTCCGATAGCATAAAACAGCTAAACAGTAAGCTAAACAAACTTGATAAGAAAATCGATAACCTCTATGAAAGATTAGACGGTCATATCAACAAAATAGATAAAGTTTATTCTAGACTAGAGGAACATTTTTCTGGTATCGAAAAGCTTTTATCCTTCTTTAAATTTAGAAAATAACTATTTCGATAACTCATAATTTATGACATCTGAAGATCTTAGTAGTTCTTCATAACTGTCCGAAAACCATTTTTTTACATTACTTTTGTTAATAATGACTGGATTTCTATTGTGAATAAATTCTATATTTTCCAAAGAGGATTTAGTTAAAATTGAATAATAAACAGTATCTTCTATTAATTTATATACACCTGCAAAAAAACTGACAGGAGTTTTGGTAAATAGTTTATATTTTTTTTTCAATTCTTGGGTTTTCAACCATTCAAAATAACTACTAAAAGGTACCAAACAGCGATTATTTGCAATGAGGCTATTACTAAAAGATTTCTCGTGTACTGTCTCTGATCGAATATTGAAAAGTGTTTTTCCTTTCGGAAGCCAATCAAATGACAAACCCCAACTTGATTGTTTAAATACAAATTTAGAGTTTAGATTAAAGACAATAGGCGCTTTATTGGTAGGGCAAATATCTTCATTTTTATAATCAAATATTGATTTGAAGTTATTTATAGTTTCCTTCTTAAAAGAGGAGTGATTATCTTTAAGATTTAGCGAATATCTTCCGCACACTATTAAATTTTTCTAAAATTCAAGTAGTTAGAAATATCAAAGTCCTTATATGAAGTTCTTAAACCTAAAAATTGAAAATAATCATCTCTAATTTTTTTCCCAAGAGAGGTATCAGTATAATTATCTAAAACACCATTGATATTTTTTTTGGCTTCAATGACAATATCGTTAGGTAGTTGCCTGAATTCTACACCAAGTGACCTCAATTTTTCTATAGCCACAACCTCTTTATACATGAAATCAGACAACATTTCTTGATTTTCTGACTGACAAGCATACTCGATGATGCTCTTAGCTTCATTATCAAAAGAGTTCCATTTATCTAAATTCATTCCTAATGAAATAGAAACTGTAGGTTTTTTAAAATCTGGATAATAACAGTAATTTGTTACTTTATAAAAACCAAAAGCTAAATCCATAACTGGATTAGACCAATCTGCTGCGTCTATAGCCCCACTTGCTAAAGACTGAAGAATTTCACCTCCTGGTATATTTATAGAAGTTGCCCCCATAGTCTTTAATAGATCTCCTCCCATACCAGGGCTTCTTATTTTAAGTTTAGAAACATCCTCGAGACTATTTAATTCGTTTTTGAACCAACCAAATAATGTAGATCCAGTATTACCAACTAAAAAATGTTTAATGTTAAAATTAGAACCTAATTCATCCCATAATAATTGACCATTGCCAGAATATATCCATGAATTAAATTCCTCGGCAGTCATTCCAAAAGGAACAGCAGCAAAAAAAGGATAGGCTTTGTTCTTTCCTCCCCAATAAAACTCTGCTGAGTGATATAAATCAGCTGTTCCAGATGACACGGCATCAAACACTCCAAACGGTGGGACTAGTTCACCAGCTGAATAAACATTAACTTTTATTCTTTTATTAGATAAGTTCTCAATTCGCTGAGCCAACCTGTTTGCACCTAAACCTATACCAGGAAAATTCTCTGGCCATGATGTAACCATATTTAACTCTGTTATGGTGCTTGCGTGTACATTAAAACTAGAGAGTGCAGCTGCACCGAGTACAGGAATTGAGGCTTTTTTAATAAAATTTCTTCTGTTAATTTTCTTTTTCATATTTTTATATAAATAAGATAACACTTTATAAATAAAAATGAAATTAGAAGCAAAAAGTTTATTAGCCGCACTTAATGAACAAAAAGTTGAATATAAACTTTTTGAACACGAGGCTTTTTTTACTGTCGAGGAGTCTAGCAAATTAAAATCAGATTTGAATATGCAAGGTGCGCATACAAAAAATCTTTTTTTAAGGGACAAAAAGAGAAATTTTTACTTACTCTCATGCTTAGATAGCACTGAAGTAGACCTAAAAATTATTAAAAACACTATACAGTGCCAAGGAAATCTCTCTTTTGGAAGTGCAGAATATTTATATGATAAACTTGGAGTCAAACCAGGCTCAGTTAGTCCCTACTCTTTAATCAATAATGTAGATAAGGATGTAAGTTTTTACTTAGATAAAAAAATAAATGATTATGAATTATGCAATTTTCACCCACTAGACAACACTAAAACAATTCAAGTAAAAACACAGGATTGTATTAAATTTCTAAAAACAATTACGACTGTGCGATTAATTGATTTTACGACTATGGAAGTAATTAATCTCTGAAATTTTGAAACTGTAAAGGAATTTTAATATCACTTGATTTTAATAATTCGATCATTGATTGTAGATCGTCTCTTTTCTTTCCAGTTATTCTTACTTCATCTCCATTAATTGAAGCTTGAACCTTTGCTTTCGATGATTTAACAAGATTTGTTATTTTTTTTGAGTCCTCTTTTGATATTCCATTCAAAATATCAATAAATTGTCTTACTCTATTTCCGGAAGCTGTTTCAGTTGATTTTAGGTGAATAAATTTTGGATCTATTTTTCTTCTTACAATATTATTTTTTAAAATATCATTAAATTGAGTTAATTTAGTATTGTCGGTTGTCTCTATTGTAATAGAAAAATCGTTTCGTTCGATTGTTGAATTAGTGTTCTTAAAGTCAAATCTATTATCAACTTCTCTTTTTGTATTATTGATGGCATTATCAATTTCTTGAATATCTGGTGACGAGACAACATCAAAAGAAGGCATAATTGAACAATACAATATTTTTATTTATTTCAACACTAATAGTTTGGGGACCAACCTGGTATATAATTAAATTTCAACTAGGCATTGTCGATCCAATGACATCGGTTTTTTATCGCTTTTTCTTATCTTCGATCATTATTTTAGTATTTTGTGTATTAAAAAAAATAAATCTGAGATTTTCATTAAAAGAGCATTTCTTTATAGCTGCTCTAGGAGTCTCTTTATTCAATATAAATTATGTACTGTTTTATCTATCTACAGTTCATTTAATAAGTGGATTTGTTGCTTTATGTTTTTCTTCAATATTATTTTTAAATGTAATTAATAATATTATTTTTAAAGGTAAATTTCCAAAAATTATGACTTTGGTTGGAGGTTTTATTGGAACGTTAGGATTACTTTTCATATTTTATGATGAAATAATCAATTTTGAATTTTCAAAAGGAACTAGTATTGGAATTTTACTTGGTGTAATGGCGACATATTTTGCATCTATTGGTAACTTAATTTCAGAGTATACCTCTAAAATTAAATTGAATGTTATTGCTGTTACAGGATATGGGATGTTGTATGGCTCAATAACACTGTTAATTTATCTTTTAGTAACTGGTATTGAACTTAATTTTGATTTCAGTTACAGATACGTCTTTTCATTATTGTATTTGGCTATTTTTGGGAGTGTATTTGGTTTCATTCTTTATTTATCAGTAATTAAAAATATTGGCGCAAATGATGCCGCATACATTGCTATAATTATGCCTCTTATTGCTCTAATTATTTCTACGATATTTGAAGGTTTGGAGTGGGACTTAAATTTGTATGTCGGTGCAATTCTTGTATTGTTTGGAAATATATTAATATTAAAAAGAAATTAATTCTTAAACAACTTTTGTTGAGAAGTTACTATTATGCTCGATATTATAAAAAGTATTAACATCGGAATATAGACGAATTCAATACCGAAGATATCAGCAACATAACCTAAAGCTGGTGGTGCAATCATAAAGACCCCATAAACACCTATTGTAATTATAGTTATCCCTACCGTAGCATTAACATTTTTAATAGAAGACCCAAAGGTATAACAAATAGGAATAATTGAAGAAACACTAAAACCAGCAATAATAAAACCAATTATTGCTAATGATAGAGAACTACTTAAAACTATAATTAATGAACCCAGTAATGAACCTATCACTGAGTAAACAAGAAAATTATAAATACCGAATATTTCTTTTAACTTATCTCCAATTAATCTACCAATAACCATACTCCCATTAAATGCTATAGCAGCAAGTCCAATATTAAAACCATCTGCATTAATGTAGTCTCTCATATATAAAGAACCCCAAGAGTCAGTACCGCCCTCCAAAAATACTGCTGTAATTGATAAAATAAATAAGATTACAAGAAATAAGGGCCAATTGAAAAATATAGACAAAATAGATAAAGAGTCTGATTTATTTTGTTTTATAGTTAAACTACTTAGAAATATTAATGGTGATAAGATTATTACAAATATAATTGAATTTATTATAAAGCTTATTTTAAATTCCAGAAATAAACTAGTTAACAAAGATCCAGATAATAATCCAATACTCCAAAAGGCATGAAATCCTGACATCATAGGTTTTTTAAATTTTTTTTCTAAAGATGTAGCTTGAACATTAAGAATAACCTCAAATAGTCCGTAACAAATACCGAAAATAAAACTCAATATTGCCATAATTATAAAAGATTGAGCAAACGGAATTAAAAGCCAAAGAATGCTTATAGCTAGACCTGATAACAGTGAGATTTGTTTTGAGGGATATATTTGTGTTATTTTTGGTGTAACTATCATAGTTAAAACAGAGCCAATTGAAAAAATTACAAACAAATATCCCATACCTGTATAATCGACATTAATTTGATCTTTTATATCTGGTATCCTTACTGCCCAAAGTCCAACAAAAAAAGAAATTGAGAAAAATAACGCTTTGCACGCATTAGCCTCTGAAAAATTACTCTTTAATTTCAAAATAGATAAATTAAATAGCTACCAACCACCATCATCATCTACTTTTTTGTCTTTAACAGATTTAATAGATGAAGTTTTAACTAATTTCCATATACCACTTCCAGAAACAATAATTTCATTTTTTGAAAAGACTTTACAATTAACAAAACAAAGTGTTTTAGTCATTCTTTCTATAATTGGTAAGCCTATTAGTTCATCTCCTTTTTGGGCTGAAAGTGTAAAGTGAGTGTTCATGGATATAGTAACACAAGGTTTATTACCAAAAGACTTATAAGCAGCATTGCCCATAACATTATCTAAAAAAGACATTAAGAAACCTCCATGTGCAAATTTTCCTGAATTAAGATGTTTTTCAGAAACAAACATTCGATATTTATCCTGATTATTTTCTGATTTTGTCTCTAATTGACCAAGTAATTGTGTAAATGAAGATTTTGATATTAACTTCCAGGTCATATATAACTTTATAATGCAATCTTTAAAAAAAGAAATATTTTATGAAATTTCATAAACTATTTAACTTAGTTATTAATACTAAACTTTATGCGTAATGAGTAGATCTTATAGAATTGAAGATAATAACTCTAATAGTTTTATACCTAGTTACTCTGGTACTAACGGTGCAGTAGCAACACATTCAAATTTATCCTCAATGACAGCCTATAATATTTTAAATCAAGACAAAGGTAATGCTTTTGATGCTGCTGCTGGAGCAATGTTAGTTGAAGGTCTTGTAAATCCTCAAATGTTTGGAATGGGTGGTGAAGGTGTGATGATATTAAAACCCAGAAACCAAAACCCTGTTGTCTTAAATGGAAATACTTTATCGCCAAGAAAATTTAATTTTTTAAATTTAGTTACCAGGGGTTTCACAGAAGTTCCAGATGAAGGAGTATTATGTGCTGGAGTTCCAGCAGCATTTTCTAGTATTTTTAGAATGTTACAATTATATGGAACATTAGATTTTAGGACCATTTCTAAATATGCAAAAGAATACGCAAAAGAGGGATATCCTTTACACACAGGAATAATAAACCAAAATAAATTTGGTTTAAAAAGTCTAAAAGGTAAATTTATAAGAGAGTGGAAAAATTCTGCTAAATTATATTTAAAAAATAATAAAATTCCAAAAGTAGGAAGTTTATTCAGAAATTCGGCTTACGCAAACTTAATAGATTATCTTGGTAATTACGAGAAAAAGATTACAGGATCTCGTAATAATAAATTTAATAAATTGCATGATGCTTTTTATAAAGGTGATGTTGCAAACTTAATTTTAAAATATTCTCAAAAAAATGAAGGGCTACTTTCAAAAGAAGATTTTGAAAATTTTAATGTGAAATTTGAAAAAACAATTTCAGAAAAATATGGTGATTACCAAGTTCATAAAACTAATTTCTGGGGACAAGGATTAACTAGTTTAATGATGTTGAAAATGCTTAACAAACAAAAAATTAAATCACTTAATTCAGCTGGTGATATTCATAAATTTACAGAAATTTTAAAATTAACTTTTGCTGACAGAGAGATGTATTTCACTGGGAAGTACAATTCAAAAGTCAAAGCAAATCACCTATTAGATGACTCTTACCTTAATAAAAGAATGCAATTAATTAAAGATAAGGCAATTGACTCTATAATTCCAGGAAACCCCCTATCCAAGAAATCATTACTCCCAATTGAAAATGATATTAAACCATGGGGTGCTGGCACAGTTCATATAAGTATTATAGATAAAAATAATAATGCTATTTCGTGTACACCAAGTGGTGGATGGATCAGATCTAATGAAGTAATCAATGAATTAGGATTTCCCCTAGGAAATAGATTAATGACGTTTTATTTATCAAAACCAGGTCACGTAAATTTTATAGCACCTGTACAACAACCAAGGACAACATTGAGCCCTACTTTGATTATCAATCAAAAAAAGAG
The DNA here is from genome assembly GCA_902599405.1 of uncultured Alphaproteobacteria bacterium. Classification (GTDB taxonomy): domain Bacteria; phylum Pseudomonadota; class Alphaproteobacteria; order HIMB59; family HIMB59; genus HIMB59. The sequence goes on from CACKFO010000008.1 coordinate 24,604, forward strand.
AGAAATTTTAAGTTGTGGGACTATGGGCGGTGACGCTCAAGATCAATGGCAAGCACAATTTTTAATGAATTATATATTTTCAAATATGCCTATTGACAAAGCTTTAAATGAACCCAGAGTTTCATCAGAGCATTTACCTGCTTTTTTTCACCCTCATGATCCAAATTTGAAACAATTATTATTAGAAGAGCGTCTTTCATCCTTTATTTCTCAATTAAATAAAAAAGGACATAAATGCCTTAAAACTACAGACTGGAGCGAAGGTTTTATTTTATGCGCTAGAAAACAAGATAAAATTTATGATGCATATGCAGATATTAGAAGTTATAAGAGTCAAATATTTCAAGCACAGGCATTAGCATGGTAAAAAAAAAGAACAAATTAAATGATTTAATTGATGTAGTTAAGAGACTAAGAAATCCAAAAAATGGATGTCCATGGGATTTACAACAAACTTCCAAATCATTAGCAAAGTATACTTTAGAGGAAGCTTATGAAGTTATCGAAGCAATTGAGTCAAATAATAATAAAGAGCTTGAAGGAGAGCTTGGTGATTTATTACTACAAGTTATTTATCACTCAGTTATTGCTGCTGAAAAAAAGAAATTTTCAATTGATGATGTCATTGATACAAGTGTAAAAAAAATGAAATCTCGTCATCCACATATTTTTATGCGCGATGAGTCAATCAAAACTGTTCAAGATGTTAATGATTTTTGGGAAACACAAAAAAAATTTGAAAGAAAAAAGAAAGGTGCTAAATCTGTTTTAGATGGTGTAAGTGTAAACCTACCTGCTGTTACTCGTTCACTTAAACTTCAAAAAAGAGCCGCAAAAGAGGGATTTGATTGGAAAAATGCAAATGGGACCTTGAAGAAGGTAAAAGAGGAATTAAATGAGCTATCAAATGAAATGAATATTAATAATAAGAGAAAAATCAAAGAGGAATTAGGAGATTTATTGTTTTCTTGTATTAATTTATCTAGAAAATTAGGCCTAGATACTGAAACAGTTATTAGGGACTCTAATAGGAAATTTGAGAAAAGATTTAAAAAAATGGAAAAAACAATGAATAAAAAAAAATTGAAATGGAATTTGAATAATTTGGAGAGAGAATGGCAAAAATCAAAATAATTTTTTTAAGCACATTCTTTCTATTTTTTTCAAAGGGTATCTTATCCTATGAAATAACTGATTTAATAAAAATTCTTGTCGAAAAAAATGAAACAAATTCTAAATTTAAGTATGATAATCTAATTGACGAAAAAAATTTAGAATTAGCTGATACACTCTACATACCAGAAATTGATTATTCATTTAATGTTTCTAACAGTACTACTAGTACCAATACTACTTCTACACTTAACTCAAATACTCATACGTTAAGCGCCACAGTCAACCTCTATAACGGTGGGTTTAGCCAGTTAAATTTAATTACTACGCAAACTAGAAATCAAGCGTATGACTATCTTAGAGAGTATCAAAAAGAGTTATTAATCAAAGAACTTCTAAACGGTTATAGTAATTTACAAACATTGATCTTTAAAAAGAAAAATCAACAACTGAATTTAGAATTTTATAGAAAAAAAGTTTTAGAGGCTGAAATATTATTTAAGGCAAACAGAGTTACAAAAACAGAAGTACTAGATTTGGAAAATGAGCTATTAGAAGCACAATCTGTGTCTTTAGATTATGATAGAAAAATAGATAATTTAATGCTTCAAGTTAGTAAGTTACTTGATCTAGAAATTTATGATGAAGATGTAAATTTTGATTATGTGATAGACGTATCTAACTCACAAATTAGTAAGAAATTATTTTCGGAATTGATGAATTCCTCTTATGGTCAATATCTTTCTTTTATTGAAAATACATATTTACCTGAATTAGAAATGAGCAAAAAGGATTTGAGACCTTCTGTTGACCTTACATATTCCCTAAGCGAGAGTGATAATTATTCTGCAGCAATTGATCATAGAAGATCCTCATCATTGTCACTATCTCTTAGCGTTCCTATTTATGACGGCTATAAAGATGAAAATAATTTTAATATTGAGGAATATAATTATCAGAAAAAATTATTAGAACATAAAGACTTAAAGAGAGACTTACTTAATACTTACTTAGAGTCTTGGAACAATTATGATTTTTATTTAAATAAAATAAACAACCAAGAAAAAATTATTGATAGCTTAGAATTAAAATTACAAGGAAACGAAATTTTATATAAAGCCCAAAAAATAGATATTACACAACTTATTGAAAGTAAGAATGAATTAAATGATGCACACAACATTTTATTGGATTTGAAATCCTCAAAAAAATATTATTTAATAGACATTCTGATATTAAACGGGGATTTGAATACAATTATTAATGGATTGGGATAGACTTAAAACATTTTATCACGTAGCTACAGCTGGTAGCATCTCTAGAGCTATGGATACTATTCACCTCAGTCAGTCTGCAATTACTAGACAAATTCAATCTCTTGAGCATAGTTTAAAAACCAAACTATTTAAAAGACACACAAAAGGTATAACTCTCACAGAGCAAGGTTCTTATCTTTTTGAAGAAACTGAAAAAATTTTTGCCGATTTAAATTCTATTGAAAAAAAGATAGTTGAATATAAGTCAGTTCCCACTGGTAACCTCTCCATTAATACTACAGTTGCTTTTGGATCGATGTGGCTTAGCCCAAGAATCAATGAATTTATTCATGAATACCCTGAAATTAATCTTAAACTAAACTATTCTGAGGATGAGCAAGATATGCTTCGCCAAGATTATGATATTGGTTTATGGATGAGAAAACCAAGACATTTAGATTTAGTTTCAAAGCACATAGCAACAATCAAATACCATATTTATGGATCAGCGAATTACATAAATGAAATGGGTATGCCTTTGAGAAGATCAGAGCTTAATAGCCATAGATTAATTACATATGGAATAGGAAAACCATCCCCACTTTCTGACACCAATTGGATACTGAAAACTGGTGTTAAAAAAAACCAAAAAAATAGAAGACCTCATATTACAATCAATAATCTATATGGTTTATTAGTAGCTGTTGAAACTGGTGCAGGATTAGCTGCATTACCTGACTATATGGCTCAACATAAAGCCCATCTTGTTAAAGTATTACCAGATATAGAAGGACCAAGTTACGATGTTCATATGGTTTATCATGAAAATCTAAAAGGGAGTTTAAAACTTATAGCTTTTAGAGATTTTCTTATGAATAAAATAAGCCAATGGAGATTTTGACTATCAAAATTTTCTTTTTTTATTAAAAATATACATAAAAAAAACATGAATAATTTATTAAAAACATATAAATTTAGTAATTTTAGAGTGGTAAAGGGTAATGGATGTTATTTATACACCTCTGATAAAAGAAAATTATTAGATTTCTCAGCAGGGGTTGCTGTAAATTCTCTTGGATATAATCATCCAGTAATTAAAAATAGCCTTAAAGCTCAACTTAAAACAGGAATTACTCATCTGTCAGGATCACAAATACATGAATTTAAAACTAAATTATCTAAGTTACTATCTGATAATTCCAATAAAGGGGATGTATTCTTTTCTAACTCTGGTGCCGAGAGTATTGAGGCTGCTCTAAAAATTGCGAGAAATTACGGTAGTAAAAATGGTAAAGATGAGATTATAGCAATGACCTCCTCTTTTCATGGGAGAACAATTGGGGCTTTATCCGTCGGTAGTAATAAAAAATATAAATCGAATATTGGTCCTGTTCCTGGGAAAGTAAAATTTTGCAAGTTTAATGATGTCTCTCATCTCAAAAAATTAGTAAATAAAAAAACGGTAGCAATCATAATTGAATTTGTTCAGGGAGACGGAGGTATAAATATTTGCAGTAAGAATTTTGCAAAAGCTATAAAAGGGATATGTAAAAATAAGAAAATTTTGCTTATTGGGGATGAAATACAAGGTGGTATAGGTCGAACTGGTAAAATATTTGCTTACAAACATTACGGTGTCAATCCAGATATCATAACCTCTGCAAAAGGCCTAGGTTCAGGCATCCCCATAGGTGCTACAATAGTAAAAAAATATATATCCAAAATTATTTCTACTGGTTTTCATGGCTCAACTTTTGGAGGTGGTATGCTTCAAACAAGAGTTTCATATAATGTATTTAAAACTATAAATACTATAAGATTTTTAAATAAAGTACTGATTAATGGTAATTTACTATCTAGTCTAATTAAGAAAATGCACCACCTACATAAAGATAAAATAGTTGATACAAGATGTTTGGGTCTTATGGCTGGTGTTGAGTTTAAAAATAATCAAATCGCATTAAAAACATATGAAAAAATGTCAAAAAACGGCCTTATTTCAACTCTAATTCAAGGAAACATAATCCGTCTTACACCACCTTTAATTGTTTCAAGTGGAGAAATAAGAAAGGCAATAAAGATAATAACTCAATCGTTGTAATTTCAATAATCTAAAGATTGTTTTTGAAATACAGTGCCAATACCCTCTTCTGTCTCTAACTCATTTATAAGAGCATTTTTTATTTCGCCACTTATAATATGAATTTTTTGAACACCTTGATTTAGAGCTTTTAATGAGTTCTCGACTTTTACAATCATCCCATTAGAGATGATTTTCTCATCAAATAGTTTTCTTGCCACATTTTCATCAACTGCAGAAATTCTTTCTCCTTGTGTATCTTTGATAAAAGGGACATCAGAGATAAAAATTAGCTTACTAGCTGAGAGGTTTATTGCTAATTCAGTAGCAATGGTGTCAGCATTAACATTTAATACTTCAGATGTATTTTTATCTAAAACTAAACTTGGCATAATTATCATATCATGTTCTTTAAATAAGTTTTTAATTTGTAAAGCATCAACTGAAACGACGTCCCCTACTTGACCATAATCAATGTCATCAACTACATCTCTTCTTTTTGCTGCAATAAAGTCTTTCTTTGAAATAGGAATTGGAAAATTTCTGATATTATATCGTGAGCTCAAGCTAAAAATATCTATTAAAATTTGACCAGATATTTTTTTGGCTGCCTCTATGTCTGTAGGAGATGTTACTCTTCTACCATTTATTTTTTTTGGCTCAATACCATGTACGTTGATCATATAGTTATCTAGCTGTCGTCCAAATCCAAAGACTAAAACAACTTTTAACTTTGAAATAGAATTCAATAATTCTTTTATGTCGCTAATAACATTATCTATACTACCTTCATTATCACAAATTTTACCACTAACTTTTATGACAAGAATGGAATTTTGTAATATTGATTGGTAAAAACTTTGATTTTTCATTATAGATATAAAGGTATCATTTGTTTTAATCCTAAAGTTTGATCAAGATCAAAGATTATATTCATACATTCAACAGCGTTACCTGAAGCACCCTTTACTAAGTTATCTAAACAAGCCTCTACAACGAAGTGCCTCTGATCTTTGAAAGATACTGATATATCACAATAGTTTGACCCTACTACATTAGAGAGTTTAGTATTATTTTGTATTCTTATAAAAGGAGAAGATTTAAAACAATCAACTAAGCTTAAATTTAAAGACTCATGAGTTGTATCTTCAAATGTTTCTATGTGACTTGTTAGATATATACCTCTAGAGAAAGGCCCCGACAGTGGAACAAATGATAGAGTTTCCTTTAAATTAGGAAAAGATTGATAAATTTCTCCTAAATGTCGATGTGAATTTATATTGTATGAAAAAATATCTTTAGATCTTGTCGAATGATGATTTTTATTTGAGGGATTTTTACCACCACCACTTGATCCAGTAATAGCAGTAATAGATGCTTTCTTAATTATATATTGAAATGGTAATAAAGATAGTTGAGCCGTTAGTGCAAAACAACCAGGATTTGAGATGTTAGAAGATTTTTTTATATCATCAATTGAATTTTCAATAAATCCATATTGAAACTTGCTTTGAATGTCAGTATCAAAATTTGTTTTGTAATATTTGTTATAATCCTCTTGATTAGAAATCCTAAAATCAGAACTTAAGTCTATGATTTTAACTTTTGATAATAATTCTTTGACATATTCATGGGCTGAACCATGAGGTAATGATAAAAAAACACAATCGAGATTTTTAAATTCATCAAGATTAGATGTCTGTAAATATTTCAGATTTAATGACTGTAAATGTGGAAATTCCTCATCTATTTCCATTTCTCTTTGAAATATTTTTGATAATTTAACTTCAGGATGCGCAGAGAGAATTCTTATTAACTCGATACCTAAATAACCATTTGCTCCAATTATTCCTACTTTAATCATTATTAATCCTATTAATTATCTTAGCGAAAACATTGACATGGTTAGTTGAATTATAAATATTTAAAAAATCTGAATTAGGTATAGAAAACTTATCAATTGATTGCTTATAAGCAGATACATTATTAGTTACAGGGCCACTTATTATCAGTAATTTGCTGTCTAAATTATTTGATTTTAAATTTTCTATAATATTTACTGCTCCTGATACGTCATAAGCGCAAATTACAATTACTTCAATTGACTCTGTAATATCAGTATTTTGAATTATTTCTTTAGTTCCATAATCGCCATGATAACCATCACCTAATTCCATTAGAATTATCTCAGCGTCCTCAGACATATTGCTAATAATTGATGCTGAACAACTTTGTATGGTTTTTTTATCATTCATACAGGTACTCGGCAGACCGTAATCTACAAAATCTGATGTTTTATAAGCACCATTATCCTCATAAGAATATAAATCTTTTTGTGAAGCGGTACCTGCTAGTTTACATGCATTAATTTTCTTAAAATAATTACTAAGAGTTTTGATTATAAAGGATGTAACAGTAGTTTTACCAGAGTCAATACCTGTTCCTATGACTGCAATAGATGGGACTTTATTTTTAATTTTCATTTCTTTAATTTTTGAATAATCAACTAGATTCAATTGTTTGTTACTATTATCTACAACCGATCCAAGGACTTCACATTCTGTAGCTGGTCCCAGAAGAATATTAAAATCTTTACAATTACCAATTACTCCTCCTAAATTTAAAATGTGAATTTTATCGTGTTTATTTAATTCAGTTGGAACAGAACCTGTCATTCCTGAAGAAGCAATTCTATTACCCAATGCACCAACAATAACATCTCCCTCAGTTAATTCAGTAATTCTTCCAGAGACTAACTCCAATTTATTATAATTAGGATTGACTGAAATTACTTTAACAGCAATTAATTGACCTTGATTACAATCAATTACATCTGAAATACTCAATTCATCAATATTATTGATGTTTTTGAGAACAGAACCTATTTTTTTTGTGTTAATCATCTTAAGGTTGGTTTTATATAATTATCAAGAATATAAGCAATATTTTATTTGATTTAAAATATGAGTAAAAATAATACTAAAGCTTTAGATTACGTACATTTTTAGCTGCCTGACGAATTCTTTGCTCGTTTTCAACCAGTCCTATCCGAACAAAACCCTCGCCATATTCACCAAAAGCAATGCCAGGAGAAACAGCTACATCAGCTTTAATCATTAAATCTTTTGCAAATTTTAGAGATCCTTTTTTTTGGTACTTTTTGGGGATTGGCGCCCATGCAAACATACTAGCTGAAGGACTAGGTATATCCCACCCAGACCTTGACATAGACTCAACTAAAACATCTCGCCTACTCCTATAAGTTGCTCGAATACTTGAGACACACGTTTGAGGACCATTAAGTGCTGTTGCTGCTGCAACTTGTACTGGTGTATAAGCACCATAGTCTAAGTAAGATTTAATTTTTGTTAAGGCTTCAATTAGTTTTTTATTTCCAACGGCAAAACCTATTCTCCAACCAGCCATAGCATAAGTTTTTGACATAGAAGTAAATTCAACAGCAATTTCTTTAGCTCTATTTACTTGGAGAATTGACGGAGGTGGTTTCTTATCAAAGTATATCTCAGCATAAGCAAGATCTGATAAAACATAAACATTATACTTCAAAGCCATCTTAACTATTTCTTTATAAAAATTTAAGTCAACTACTTGAGCTGTTGGATTAGATGGAAACGATACAATTAGAGCTACTGGAGATGGAGTGCTATTTCGTATAGATCGATCTAATCTTTCAAGATAAGTTTCAGGATCGAAAACTCCATCTTTCATTGTCTGTAAATGTCTCAAAGAAGCTCCTGCTATAATAAAACCATAAGGATGTATGGGATATGATGGATTGGGAGAAATAATAATGTCTCCAGGTGTAGAAATAGCTTGCGCTAGATTAGCTAAACCCTCCTTAGAACCCAATGTTACTATAACTTCACTATCAGGGTTTAAATTTACACCAAATCTCTTCTTATAATACTTTGCTTGAGCTTTTCTTAATCCAGGTATGCCTTTACTGACTGAATATCTCCCTGTACCAGGTTTGTCTGTAACCTCTTTTAATTTATCCCTAATATGTTTTGGTGTTGGCATATCTGGGTTACCCATACCAAAATCAATTATATCTTTGCCATTCTTTCTTAATTTGGCTTTTAGTTTATTAATCTCACCAAATATATAGGGTGGTAAGCGATCTATTCTATTAAATTCATCTTTCACAGTTTTAAAATAGTTATTTTTGATTATTTCTGAAGAAAAAAGTTAATTAATTTATATTATCTAGGAGACCATTTAAAAATGGTTTATATTTGTGCCAGTCATTTGAGCTATATTTATAAATTTTTTTTCTTATCTGTAAATTAGAGGCTGTAGATACAATTCGATCATTATATTGAGGTTTCAAACAACTATCCTCCCATTTTAAATCTAGGAATTTAATCAATTTATAAGTTTCTTTTTCCTGATTTATAGTAAGTTTATCATAATCTAGGTTGTAAATTTTATCTTTAAATATGCCATTCCAAAAATTCAATAGGTCTGAGTACAAAGACAAGTATATTTTAATATCTTCAATATTATAGCTATACCCAAGATTTTTTGAGAGAAAAAATTGTTTGTAATTAGCCCAGCATAATGCTGCTGGATTTCTATTTACATTTACTATTTTTGCCTCTGGAAGAGAGCATAAAATCAGACCGATATAAAAAAAATTTAAAGGCGCTTTATCAGTAACCATATAATTACCTTTGGATAACCTTTTTATGTTATTTAAATAATAATTTCTAAAGTCTATTAATTTTTGTGAATTTATTAAATCAATTCCACGAGCAATAGATGCTCCAAATTTTGCAGCAAATGATAATTCTCCGCCTCCTGTGACACTTGAGTGTGATGAGATAATTTGTTCAATGAGAGAAGTACCCGATCGAGGCATACCAACAATGAATATTGGAACTATACTTATATTATTAGAGATATTTAAGGTAAATTCTTTAATTTTTGAATAATTAGATTTTATTTGTTTAAAAATTAATTGATCATTTTCTATATTGTAATTTATTTGTTTACTTTTAAGCATATTACCTTCGGTATAATGAAAAAAAGCACTTTTGTAATCCTTTAGGTCTTCATAAATTTTAGCTAAAGTAAAATTAATGTGACAAAGCTCCTCTTTAGATGTTTTATTATCTTTATAAATTTGGATAATTTTTGAAAACTGCTCATCTTTTTTATAGAAAACTTTAATTGATGCCAAGTGTCTGTGAGCTTCGACAAAGTTTGGATTAAAAGTGATAGCATTTTCATAATTTTTTTTTGCATCATCTAATTTACCTAACTCTTGAAAGACGGTAGCTAAATTGTAGTAGGCTTTTGCATAATCAGGTTTAATTGATATGGCCTTTTGGTAACTTTTTATAGCTTCATCAAGAATTTCTAGTTCTTTATAAGTATTAGCAAGATTGAAAAAGGCTTGAAAATAATTTGATTTTAGAGAAATTGATTTTTTATAACAATTTACTGCATCACTTAAATTTCCAATTTCTTTATAAATATTTGCAAGATTATAATGTACTTCAAAATCATTAGGGGATAATTCAACTGATTTTAAAGTTGCAGCTAAAGACTCATTAATTTTGCCATTTAATTTTAATACTGAACCAAGAATTTTCCATCCGAAAGAATAATTTGGATAATCTTTAGTGATTAATATCGCCTGACTCTCTACGTAATTAAACTCCTTATTATTATAATTCTTTAAAAGACTATCTAATATATTTTTTGATGGGTAATTGGGATTTTTTGTTTTATTCATATATTCATTAATTTAGAATATTATTTTATTTTTTTCATTATCCACTATTACTGGACTTTCATAATATGTAATTTCTGGTTCAGAGTAACGTTCTGTAATCCACTTAATTCTATCTTCACTAAACCATGTTTTAGCATTTTCTATTTTTAAAAAAGTGTAGACTCCTCCAGCAAATCCATTTTCAATATCTGCAATATAATTTTTTCTCAGAAGTCCCTCTACATCGATATATATTTCAGAAGTTTCAATAAATTTTTCTTTAAGAGTTTTTAAATTAAGATCATCAGATATTTTAAATTTAACTAGAACTGTAATCATAGTTTCCAACAATACTAAAAATTAAATATTTAATTACAATATTTCTTTTTTTTTTATTCCCACTCAATAGTAGATGGGGGCTTACTGGTTATGTCATAAAGGACTTTGTTTACTCTAGGGACTCTGTTAATTATATGAGTTGCTACTTCAGATAAAGTTTCAATATCAATCTCTGTAACATCTGCTGTCATTCCATCAACTGAATTTATACATCTTAAAACACAAGTCTCTTCATAAGTCCTCTCATCACCCATCACACCTACAGATTTAACAGGAAGTAAAACTGCAAAAGCTTGCCATGATTTGTTGTACAAATCCTTTTCAATGAGAAAATTAATAAAAATTTCATCTATTTCTCTTAAAGTGTCTAGTCTTTGTCTATTAACCTTTCCAATACATCGAATACCAAGTCCCGGTCCAGGAAAAGGATGTCGATTTACAAATCTCTGATCTAATTTGTAGAATAGACCTAATCTTCTAACTTCGTCCTTAAATAGCTCTTTAAAAGGCTCTATAACGTCAAATTTAAGGTCTTTTGGTAAACCTCCAACATTATGATGTGATTTTATAGTCACACTCTTTCCACCATGGTAAGAGCGACTTTCTATAATATCTGTATATAGAGTTCCTTGTGCAAGATAGAAATCTTTTTGTGATAATTTTCTAATATACTTTGAGAATACCTCTATAAATAAACCCCCTATAATTTTCCTTTTAAGCTCTGGGTCAGTAACATTTTTTAATTTTTTTAAAAAAATATGTTCTGCATTGATTATATTTAATTTTAAATTGAAGGACTTAAATACAGATTTTATATTTTTAATATCATACTTTCTAAGCAATCCATTATTTACAAATATAAAATGAACGTTGTCTAATTTCATATATTTAGAAATAGCAAATGCCAAAACTGTAGAGTCAACCCCACCTGATACTGCACACACTATATTTGGTTTTTTTTCTTTAACATTAATTCTTAGATACCTACCAATAGTTTGGTGTAAATCATTATTTTTCCAATTTTCTTTTAAGTTACAAATATCAAATAAAAAATTTTTTAAAATTTGATTGCCAAATTCAGAGTGCGTAACTTCACAATGAAATTGTATTGCATAAATATTTTTTTTATAAATAGCTGCCGGTATTTTATTTTTAGTTTTAGCAAGAATTTTAAAACCTTTTGGAATTTTTGTTAAACTATCTCCATGAGACATCCATACTTGTTGTTCAGAGTTAGTGTTCTTAAATAAATCACAATTTGATATCTTTATAATTGTTTTTCCATATTCTCTTTGGTTACTTTTTTCTATAACACCATCAAATTCTTTTGAGATATATTGAAAGCCATAACAAATACCTAAAATTGGAATAGGTATTTGATCTAAAGGAATGTCAATTTTAGGTGCTTTTTTATTCAAAACAGAGTCTGGACCCCCTGATAATATTAAAACTGAGTGATTTAAAATATTAGTTACATTGTTGAGATACTTTGGAGGATAAATCTCTGCATATACTCCTAGCTCACGAATTTTCCTTCCAATTAAATGCGTATATTGAGATCCAAAATCTATAATTAAGACTGATTTACTCAATTTGAGCGATAATTTGGAGCTTCTTTTGTTACTTGGACACCGTGAACGTGACTTTCATTAATACCAGAATTTGTCAAACGGACAAATTTTGCATTTTTTTTGAGTATAGTAAGGTTCTTAGAGCCTGTATATCCCATTCCAGACCTCAAACCTCCTGTCAATTGAAATAAAACGTTAGATACTTGACCTTTATACGGAATTCTTCCTTCAATACCTTCAGGAACTAATTTGATGGCTTCATTAATTTCGTCTTGAAAATATCGATCTGCTGAACCTCTGGCCATAGCTCCCAGAGAGCCCATTCCTCGATAGGACTTATAAGATCTTCCTTGAAATAGAAATACTTCTCCAGGTGACTCATCTGTTCCAGCAAATAAAGAACCTGCCATAATGCAGTTGGCTCCGGCTGCAAGCGCTTTTACAATGTCACCAGAATAGCGTATTCCCCCATCGGAGATCATAGGAATTTTATTTTTATTGGTTATTGCAGCAATATCTTGAATGGCAGTAAATTGAGGTACTCCAACACCTGCAACAATTCTAGTAGTACAGATTGAACCTGGACCAATACCTACCTTAATTGCGTCTGCACCTAATTTAATTAAGTCTTTAGCAGCTTCAGGTGTAGCAATATTACCTACAACTATAGGTAATTTTATTTTTTTTCTTATTTTTTTAAAAGACTCTAATACTGCTGATGAATGACCATGAGCAGTGTCTATGAATAAAATATCGACACCAGCTTTGTCTAATTCTATAGCTCTTTGTAAGTCATTAGGCTTACTTCCTATTGCAGCACCAACTAATAATTGTCCATTTTTATCTTTTACAGAATAGGGAAATTTCTCTCCTCTTTGAATATCCTTAACAGTAATTAAACCAATACATTTATTGGTATTATCAGTTACAACTAGTTTCTCTATTCTATTTTCTTGTAGTAATTTTTTTGCTAGTCCAAAAGAGGACATTCCTTTTGATTGAGTTTGAGTAATAGAGATTACTTTTTTAGTCATTAAATCTTTAACTTTTGTTTTTTTATTTATAACAAATCGTACATCTCTATTAGTAATAATTCCCTGAAGTTTATTAGCTTTATCGACCACTGGAAAACCAGATATATTTTGTTTTTCCATTACATTTAAAACATCTTCAATTGTATTATTAGGACTCATTGTTATAGGATTATAAACAATCCCAGCTTCATATCTTTTTACCTTTTTTACTTCATAACATTGCGTCTCAATATCATAATTTTTATGAATTACTCCTAAGCCACCATTCTGGGACATTGATATTGCCATTTTTGACTCTGTTACAGTGTCCATTGCTGCTGAAATGATAGGAATATTAAGTTTTATATCTTTTGTTAGATTTGTCGAAATATCGACGTTATTTGGGAGAATGGTTGATGCTTGGGGTTTTAATAAAACGTCATCAAATGTTAAATATTCTTTAACTTGGGCCATGGCCAATATTAGTTTTTTTTATATTAAAATCAAGATCTGACTAAGATAGTTTTCTACCGTCATTGAGATCAGCTTCATAGTCTAATGGGTCCAAATCATCTAAGCACCCTAGATTAATACCCATACCGTTTGGATCAGTTCTTCTATTGTGGTGAGTGTATATCCCGCAATGCTTGCAAAAAAAATGTTCAGCTAAATTTAGATTAAATTGATATAGAGATAGATCTTCTTTTCCCTTTAAAAGTTTAAAATTAGATTTAGGAACCATTATCATTTTTGCATTTTTTCTAATACAAATGGAGCAATTGCATTGCATTATTTTTTCAAGATCAGAATCAATTTCAAACTCAATAGCTTTACAGTGACACGAACCTTTATGAAGCACGGCTATTTTCTTTAAAGAAATTTTTTAAAATATTTTTAGTTTCACTCGCCGTTTCTAAAATTGACATATGACCAGACTCTTCTAAAACGACTGTTTTTGACCCCTCTATATTTGAAGCTAATTCTAGACCCACTTTTTTAGGAGTCATTTTATCATGTTTGCCTACAATACATAAAGTTGGGTGTTTAATACTTTTAGCAGCAGCTTCACCATTAGTGTATTTATCACAAGCATTGAAGTCTGCACCAAGAGTTCCGTCATTATTTGAAGATACTAGCTGACCACCCATACCTAAATGGCTTAATCCTGGAACAGGATGGCCACCTTTATGGCCTAAAGGTCCATGCACCCAATCCATCATAAGATCAACTGCTTTTTGATCTTTATTTAATGCTAAGTCTAAAAGTTCAGTGTTCATCTTCATTGACATAGATCCATTGATTAGTGCAAGTAAATCTAATTTCTCAGGATGTCTTTGTGCAAATTCTAATCCCACCAAACATCCCTGTGAATGACCAACGTACGAGGTTTTATCAATACCCAAAGATGTTAATAGGTCTGCAACCCAATCAGCCATCTCCTCTATAGTTTTTAATGGTGGTCCTTCTGAGTCACCATGGCCGGGTAGATCTACTGCAATTGTATTGTAACCATGAAATGCAAAGTATCTTGTTTGAAGCACCCATGTGACATGGCTCAGACCACTACCATGAACAAATACAATCGAGGGTTGATTTTTATCTATTTCTCTTCCACTAGATGTGTAATATGCCTCTTTTCCGTTAACTTTAAGCTTCATTTAGAAGCTACAAGTCTTGGCTTTTGAGATGCTCTGAAACCATTTTCAAAGTCATTAATAATGTCATCCATATCTTCCAAGCCAACAGAAAAACGTATCATATCTTCAGTTAAACCTGCCAACTCTAATGATTTTTTATCCATTTGAGAGTGAGTTGCAGATGCTGGGTGAATAACTAGTGATTTTGCGTCGCCAACGTTAGCTAAATGTGATGTTAGTTTTAGAGAGTTTATAAATGCGTGACCAGCTTCTTTGCCCCCCTTAATTCCAAACGCTATCATTGAGCCAGCGCCCTTGGGCATTAATTTTGCAGCAACTTTATGGTCAGGGTGATCCGGTAAGCTTGGATGATTTACCCAAGAAACACTTGGGTTGTTACTTAAATAATCAACCATTATTTTAGTATTGGATAAATGCTTTTCCATTCTCACTGAAAGAGTTTCTATTCCTATTAAAATATTAAATGCGTTTGTTGGACTCATACATGGACCAAAGTCTCTCATGCCCTCTGCCCTTGCTCTCATAGTAAATGCTGCTGGACCAAATTCTTCTGCAAAAGAAAGACCGTGATAACCATCATATGGTTCAGTCATCGTTGGAAACTTATCTCCCTTAGTCCAATCAAAGTCACCCTTTTCAACAATGATACCACCCATAGAAGTGCCATGACCTGCCATCCATTTTGTTAGAGAGTGTGTGATTATATCTGCACCTAATTCAAAGAGATTACACAAATATGGTGTATTGAATGTTCCATCGACCATTAAAGGAATACCAGCGTCTTTAGCTATTTTGGAAATTTCAGGTAAATCCATAATTTCTATTCCAGGATTACCAATCAACTCACCCCATATACATTTTGTATTTGGTTGAATTGCTTTTTTAAAACCCTCAGTGTCTCTAGGCTTAACAAAAGTTGTTTCAATGCCAAATCTTTTTAAAGTTAGTCTCAGTAAGTTAAAAGATCCACCATACAATTGCGATGAGGAAACAATATGATCTCCTGCGCTACAAATATTTAAAAGAGCTAGCATCATTGCACTCATACCAGAGGCAGTAGCTAAAGCAGCAGAGCCACCCTCTAAAGCTGCAACTCTTTCTTCAAGAACAGATATAGTTGGGTTAGATATTCTGCTATAGATATGTCCACCCTCCTCTAGATTAAATAAAGCAGCTGCGTGATCTGCGTCTTGGAACAAGTATGATGTTGTTTGATAAATTGGAACGGCACGGGAGCCAAAATTTTTATCTGGCTGATGCCCACTATGTAAGGTTTTAGTGTTAAATTTGTATGTTTTTGGATCGGTCATATCAAAATATAACATAGATTTTTTAATGAAAGTAATAGAAAAAAAGTCTCAGTTTTAAGGTTTATGTCGAAAAGACATAATCTTTAATTAGTAATTTGTAATCCACATAGTTTGATAGGCCTTTAGAGTAATTGTTGATTTGATATCAATAATTATCTCATTAGAGATTAAATCCCACCATTCATTTGATGCTATTAGATTTAATTCTGACAAATCTAAATATTGAAACACATTAGTTACATTGCTTACACAAAAAATTGATTGCCTTTTGTCATGACTTTGTCTCCAAAAACCAAAAAAGTTCTTACCTAAATTAAATGTAAATTGTGTAGCATTTGGATGAAATGCAGATTGGTTTTTTCTAATTTCAATTATTTTTGATAATTGATTATATATTTTTGAATTGAAACTATCAGTATTTGCAAGTAACCCATCAATTTCATCATACTTCCAAGTTCTTCTATTTATAGATCTATGATTTTTTGTTTGCTCTAGCTTTTCATAGTCATTTGTAGAGCCCAAAATACTATGTATGTAAAATGCTGGTATGCCCTCAAGTCCTAGCATTATTGCATGGCAACAAATAAATCTTTCAATTTGCAAATGATCGCTTCCTTGAAATGTTCCTTTCATAGCATCAATGAGTGAGATATTTATTTCATAAACAGTCTCGGTGTTATCTGTTTTTCTTCTTTTGGTAGTTTTTGCTCCAAAATCGGTCATGATATCTACTAAGTTATTTCTTTCTTTTTCTGTTAAAATTCCCTCTGTCGGTCTCAGGCCAATACCATCATGAGAGGCTATGAAATTGAAATAAGATGTATGATCTTTTGCAGGAGGCATGCCCATAGACCATTTACGAAGAGCTGTGCTATCTCCCATCACAAGAGTCCACAGTAGCAAGGGTGGTAGAGCAAAGTTGTATACAGCATTTGCTTCATCGTTTTCACCGAAATAACTTAGATTTTCTAAATTAGGTAAATTTGTTTCAGTTATAAGTAAAGTATTTTTACTAAAAGCATTGAGAAGTGTTCTCATTAATTTCACAACTTCATGAGTCTGTGGTAAATTTAGACAGTTGGTGTCATGTTCTTTCCAAAGGAATGCAATGGCATCTAACCTGAATACTCTAACACCATTTTTAAGATATAAATGAATTAACTTTATGAAGAAAAATAAAACCTCAGGATTTTTAAAATTAAAGTCAACTTGATCGTGGCTAAAAGTACACCATAAATAATAAATTTCTTTATTAATTTCAAATTCTTTAAAAAGATCTGAGCTTCTAGGCCGAACAACTTGGTCATAACCTTGTTTATTTTTAAGTTTTATAAAAAAATTTTGTGTTTCAGCTTTATTCTCAATAAAAGATTTAAAATATTTACTTTCTACAGATGCATGATTGATAACTATGTCGCTCATTATCCTAAAATTATTTGATAGTGATTTAATATCTTTCCAATCACCTAAATCAGACCTTACTTCTTCATAATCAATTATAGAAAATCCATCATCTGAACTGTATGGAAAAAAAGGTAGAATGTGTAAATTGTTGAATTGTTTTTTACAATACTTGTCTAAGAACTTACTTAAAGTTTTTAATTTATTATTTTTTTCTTCATATATTGAGTCACCATACGTAATTAAGAAAACATCTTTTTGAGACCAATTAGGCTCAGAAATACCTAGGTCTTTATTTTGAAATAAATCAAGAACTCTATTAATTAATTTCAAAATTTCATTTTGATCTAATATATCCTTATAAATTATTTGAAAATGTATGTTTAGATTATTTTTTAATTCTTCTTGCACTTTAGGTGTTATCTTCCATGACAGCATCATTAAAAGATTTTAAAATAGTTGGGTCAGCACTATCAACTCTTCTCCAAGTTGGTATATTTGGATTTTCACTTGGTGAGTCTAGAAATATTTTTCCTGCTTCGATAATATTTTGAGCAAAGAGCTCAACCATTTCCTCTTCTTTGTGGACATCGAAGTTTAATCCATTCATTTCTGCATCTGTTTTATAAATCTGAACCATATCTAGCGCTAATCGATAGTATGTTGCTTTTAGTGTTCTAAACTTCTCATTAGAAAATACATGACCTTGTGTAGCTAATTTTCTAAATAAAGCTTTAGAAATATCTATGGTCATTTTAGATAAACCCTTTTGCCGATTATTTTTTGAGACCTCTTGATGTTTATGTTCATAGGTATCTGCTATATCAACTTGGCAAATTTTATTATTAGCAAAGTTCCTATACATTTCAGATAGTATTCCTATCTCTAGGCCCCAATCATGTGGAATTCTTATGTCATTCAATAAATTATATTTAAATGAAAATTCACCAGCCAGAGGATATTTGAATATATCTAAGAAATTTAAATATTCATTAAATCCAACCATTTTCTGTAAGGATTTAACTAAAGGTGTAACTAGTAACCTTGTCACTCTTCCATTCATAGATTTTTGAGCAACCCTAGGATAAAAACCCTTACAAAAATCAAATGAAAATTTTGGATTAGCAACAGGGTAAAATAGTTTTGCTACTAAATTTTTATCATAGGTGACTATATCACAATCATGCATTGCAACAGATCCCGATTCTTTTAGAGAAATTACAAATCCCATGCAGTACCAAATATTTCTTCCTTTCCCCTTTTCAGCAGGAGCAAGGTCCATTTTAGATAAATTTTGATCTATTTTTTTTAATTTAGGTCCATCATTCCAAAGAATGTATTTTTTTTGAGGTAGTACTGAAAAAAATTTTTTAGCTTTTATAAAATCTTGTTTATTGGCTTGATCTAAACCAATAACAATATTTTTTATGTATTTAACTTTTTTTAAAGTATTCACAATATATGTTAAAGCTGGCTTTTCTAATTCTGAATACAAAGAAGGAAGTATTAAAGTCATGGGTGAGACTTTTGAAAATTCTAAAAGTTCTTTTTCTATTTCCTCTATAGGTTTCGAATTAAAATTATGAAGAGTAGCTATTACGCCATTTTGATGAAAGTCAGGCATGGTTAAAAAATCTTATTATCTAATGTTTTATTTAATTTATACAGAACTTGACTCCAACCGTCAGGTGCTAACTTAGATGATTTAAAAACATTTTTTTTATTAGAACGCAATTTTGGATATGCACCAGAAGAATTTTTAATTAGGCAGGAGTATTTGCAAGAATTTAACATGTCAATATCATTTCTACTATCACCCAAAGCAATAGTATTCCTTGAGTATTTATCACGAAATTGAATATCATAAACATGAGATATTAGCTTTTTAGCTATTCTTTTGTTGCATATAGAAGAAATTTGTATGAACCTACTACCTTTTATTAAAATTCCGTCTTTTTCAAATTTAAGCTCTTTTTTGAATAATTTTAAGTTTGTTAGATTATCGTCCCAAAGAATAATTTGACTTGCCTCACGATCCAACATCATATTTGTATTACTCAAATTCGTGTATCTTTTTAAAATAATTGATGAAAGATCTTGAGCAATTAAAAAATTATATTTTTTTTGTTTCTTTTTTAAAAATTGATGCCAAATCTTTGAAGATAATTTGGCAATTCTTACTTTCCAATATTTTTCAAAAGATGATGAGTTTTTAATTTTATTAAATCTTATTTTAGGGAAATATATAACAGCACCATTTTCAGTACTAAAGGGCATATTTGATAATTTCAATTCTTTAAGTAATTTTTTACATTCACTGTATGTTTTACTAGTATTAAAAATAATTTCATTTTTGTTATTGATAATTGTAGATATCGTTTTCTTATTAGCTCCAAAGGAATAATTTTCATGATCAAGTAAAGTTCCATCAAGATCAGTAAAAATAAGATATCTTTTCATTTGTATGTAATTTTTTTAATTGATTGATTTTTATCTAAAGTTATTAAAACATTACAATAACTTGGTGTTTTTAATGACATCCATTTAGATAATTTTTCATAATATTTGATAAATTGATGGAGTTTTTTTTTTAGATGAATACTACTCTTTAATGATCGGAGATCTAATTCTTGTTTATATTTCCAATCAATTACAAATTCCCAATCTGGTAATTTAATAAATAAATAATAATTGAATTTTTTAAAAAGTTTTTGGTAATCAGTTAAGGCACTATTATAAGCAGTTCTCCAAATTAAATTTGAGTCATTCTTTTTTTCTAAATCATTAATGTTCATTTTTAAATATTTCAAGTCGATTGGTTTTGAGCCAACACACCAACCCTCTAAAATTAGCAAATCTACTTTACTAATTTTTCTTTTATAATTTTTTTTGTTGTCAGTTACTTTATCAAATACAGGAACATAGACTGGAAATTCCTTTTTCATTAAATTATTTGTTACTTTATAGAGTAATTTTAAATTGTGAGTACCGGGTACACCTCTAGTTTCAAATAAATCTGTGTTGAATTTTCTTGCCAATCGTTTTCTTTGAAAAGATGATAGATAAAAATCGTCAATACTTAATATAACAACATTCTTTGAGTAAAATTTCAGAAAAAATTTTTTAATTAGAACTGATAAAGTAGACTTGCCTGAACCCTGGGAACCTGCAATCATAAGTGTTTTCTTATGTTTTAAATGAGATAATAATTTAAGGTAATGATCTTTTATTTCCTTTTGACTAACTTTCTTACCTGTTAATCTTATCAGTGTATCTTGTGTAAATTTTAGTTTAGCTGTAATTTCTGACATTTATAATGGATATTATTTTAGAGGATTTTTTACTAAAATTACATGTATCAGATAAAGTAAAAATAATCTTATATTTCGTTTAAAAAATTTATGTAACTTTAATTAACCTTTTACAGCTCCAGCTGTTAGACCACTTATTAATTGTTTTTGAAAAAACCATATAATCATAAATAAAGGAGCTGTCGCAGAAACAACACTTGATACTGCCCACATATAATTTCCACCGTACTCTACTGTGCCGAGATAAGCATTAATTTTAGGCACCATCGTATAATTATGCTGATTAAGTAACAATGCGGTGACTGTAAAATCGTTATACGCCAACATCATACTAAATAAACCTGCGGTAACCACTCCAGGCCACATTACTGGCATAATAATATATCTGAATGCTTGAAAATATGAGCAACCATCAATCAAAGCACTTTCATCTAATTCTTTTGGTACAGTTTTAAAAAAAGAGTACAGCAACCAAAGAGTAAATGGTTGGTTTATGGCTACCAAAACAATTATTGTAGTAGGAAGTATTCCCCATATATTTAATTGGAAAAAAGGAAATAAGTAGCCCGATACTAAAGTAATGTGTGGCATAGCTCTGAAAACCAAAGCTATAATTAGAATATAAAAAGTATATTTAAATGTTGATCTAGACAAAGCATAAGCACCTAAAGTTCCAAGAAATAATGAAATTGATACTACTGATACAGTTACAATCATTGTATTCATAGTGGCTCTTCCAAATTCGCCTTCTGTCCATGACTCTAAATATGCTTTTATTGTTGTGGTGGCGCCTGTTTCAATCAAAGTATTAAAACCACTTAAAGCATATGTCCAATCAGCTCTCGAGAAAAAATCTGCTTTTACTTTAAAAGAACCCCAAAGTGTCCAAATAAAAGGAAAAATTGATATAGTAAGCCAAAACAATATAAAGATACTATTTACAATTATTATCTGTTTCGAATATTTATTAATTGTTTGATTCATTTATCTTTCAGTTTTGAATTCTTTCCAAGTTCTAATTAGTACTGGGGTTAGTAAAAAAGCTATCCCTAATATAGTTAACATTGACGTAGCACCAGCAGAACCAAAAAGCATTTTATTTTCATTTCTTAAGTCTTGATAAATCATCCATGATAATGATTGAGCTACACCCTCAGCAGAAAAACCAATAATAGGTTCGAATACTCTAAAATTATCCATTAAACAGATTAGCATTATGAAAGTAGCCACAGGGTATAGATGAGGAATAACAATAAAACGAACGCGTTCAAATCTTGTTGCGCCATCAATGTAGGCTGCTTCTAAAGGATCTTGTGGGACCGTCTGTAAGGCTGCATAAAAAACAACAAATGCAAATGGAGTATTATGCCATATTCCATAAATAATCAGGGTTATCCATGTTAAATTACTCGAGGCTTTTAAAGACAGATTAGGGTCATCAAAAAGAATTTGGATGCTAGCTCCAATTATTCCTTGGGAGTCAATCATCCAAAACAATACTAAAGAACCAATTAAAGGTGTTACAATCATTGGTAAAATTGTACCAAATACAATTAGACCTTTTAGATTCTTTGCTAAAGTATTAACACTTAATGCTACTATAAAACCTAATACTATCACTGGTGGAGTAACAGCAAAACAAAATGTTAGTGTAAATAATAATGCTTTATAAAAAGGAAGATTTAAAACAATATCTTTGAATTCACCTATTGATGTCTTGTTATCCCATGCCTCTCTTATTTCATCAAAAGCTAAGTGATTTCTATCAGTATAAGTGCCAAAGCCATTAAATCTTCCTAATGGATTTTCAGCCTCTATTTTTTCTGTAGCCTCTACATCTACTCTAACATTTGTAGTGCACCCAAATGGATCACAATTTTCCACCTCCATAAGAACCTGTTCATTTTCAATATGAAGGGATTGAAAGAAACTAGAAACAATTGGTAAACCTATAAACAAAATCATTGCCAGAGCTGTAGGTAAAATAAACCAAATGAAAGTTCTGTGAGGCATTATATTTTTTTTGTAAGAAAGTGTGGAACTTTACTAAGATCCACACTTAATAGAATTTATTAGCTTTGGATTATAAAAAACCTTGCTCAGTAGCCTTAGCTATGTAAGCAGCTTCAACATCAGCTAATGCTTTTTCGGCTGACTCATTACCTTGAAGAAATTCCACAAGTTCTGTGCTTAAAGCGCCGTGCATTAAGCTCATGTGTGGAAAACTAGGGTAAGGTGTTGTGCCTCTACTTGCTGCGTCAACAACAGGCCCTGCTGTATCACCAGGTGTATAACCTTTAATCAACCAAACAGTTGCATTTGGGTTGTTATTGGCTAAATCAGTTGATGAAGCGGCTCCAACTAAAGCTCTAAATGAGGCCTCTGCATTTTCATCAGATGTATTTGTAGCAATTGCAATTCCATCCCACCAAAGAGTGGTTGCAGGTTTACTACCACCGCCTACAGTTGGTGATGGGGCTAATCTTGTATCAGCTTTGATATTTTGATCACCTTCGTCATCAAGTAAAGAAGCTGCACCTGAGTTCCAAACATGCATTAATGCAACATTACCAGACTCCCATTCTTCTTTAACAGCATTTGTATCTTGTGTTAAAAAGTCAGGATTACTTAGTTCAGTTAATTTTTTAATAACATTAAGTGCTGCAACACCTTTTTCATTATTCACGTTAGGTTGTGCAGAACCTGATTTAAAAAACTCACCACCATGACCAAGATACATATTTACAAACTCTTGACCAAGATTCCATCCTGATTTGAAAGCTCCTGCATATGGATTTTCCATTACTCCAGCTGCTTTAATTTTTTCAGCAGCAGCAATTACTTCTTCATATGTAGAGGGAACATCTATGCCTAAATCATTAAGAATACTCTCTCTGTACCAAAGATGTTGTGCGTTAGCCATAAAAGCTACAGCATAAATCTTACCATCAATTGTAATCTTTTGGTTATCATTTAAGTTTGATCCATATTTTGCAACTAAGTCATCTAGTGGGCGAATTAAACCATCATTCATTAAAGGTGTAATTGAACCGTTAGTAACTAATTTTGCAGAAAATTCAGCAGGGTTTGCTGATAAAGCAGCTACTTGTAATTTATTATGGTCAACAGAGTGCGTGACATTAAAATCCGCATCTGGTCCAGCACAACTTTTTACTTCATCCATAAAAATTCTGTATGTAGTAAATTCGTTAGCTAAAATATTTATTGAACCGCTTGTTACACCACAAGGTGAATGGCTGCCTGCAAAAACACTAGTAGATGCAAACGAAATCAATAAAGCTAATATTAGTTTTTTCATTTATTTCCTCTTCTGTTAATTAATAAAAAATATAAACCTAATTATACCTAATAAACTAAAATTAAAATGTAAGAGAAATGGTCGCGGAAATTATGAGAATATTCTTTTTATTTAAAACTAAGACCCATTTGTTCAAAAACACCATGGTTATCGACCATTACATAATTATCCATAAATTTACCATTTTTAATTGTCCAAAAGTCAGAAAACTGCATTTTAATTGTCTTTCCAGTTGGTTTTACTCCCAGATAAGTACCACTATGAGTTCCAGTTAAATAACCTGTCGCACTTATCCATTCACCTTCAGCGACAACAATATCATTTTTTACATTATAGTCTGGAAATGCCTCATAAAAAGGTTTGAGAACCTTATATTTAAAATTTTCAATTCCGTGTATATCACCAAAACCCGGAGGTCCATGCCAAATCATATCATCGTTCCAATATTTATGCTGTGCCTCTAAATCTTGTGCATTCAAAGCATCGTACATATTTTGCAACAGTAATTTATTTTCATTTATATTCATTTTTTTTCCCCTAAAATTTGTATTAAGATTGCCAATTCATTGAAACCAGTCCATTCTTTTACGATTTTATTATTTTTAATTTCCCATTGTGTAATACCCCAAAGATAGCATTCTTTATTAGATGGTTTACCATAAATTCCATTTCCTTTGTGAGTACCCACAGCACCCCAACGAATTGATACTAAATAACCGTCTTTACTATTTCCCATCCAATATAGATCTTCAACACTCAGTGCAAGATCAGGAAATGATGCAATTAATGAGATTATAAAATGTTTAAGCTTAGGTATTCCAATAAATTTTCGACTAGTTGATCCTTCAAATTTTATATTTTTTGTGTAAACGCTATCAATAGCAGAAAAATTTCTTCTATTCCAAATAGTATCAAAAACAGCATGAACAAATTCTCTAATGTTTGAAATTTTATCAGGTATAGCGAAACTTATAGGCTTTAACTTTTTAATATTTCTTTTGGGTTTTGAATTTCTGAAATCAGGAGCAAATGGACCAATATTTCCTTTATTAGCAATTTGTTTTGCTACTTCATTTAAGTCTAATCCTAATTGTTTAATTAAACCTGCAGTATCATAAACAACATTTTCGTAATATATTTCATTATTTTTTGCTACACAGTTTGCAATACAGAACAGCCTAACTGACTTACCTGTTGGTTTGGCAAAATTACTATAACCAGTGTTAGTGCCTGTAATTATAGTTCTGTGTGAAGTATGAAAACTAGTTTTGTCATCTCCTGCCCATATAACCTCATCAGCATATAACCGAATATTCGGGAAGGCGTTATTAGTATGAACTGTATCAGAGACTATTTTTTCAGATCCAAATTGTAATCCAAGTTCATCCCAAACACGACATTTTGGGCTATAAGTATCATATATATAACCAATATTTTTTTCTTCCCATATGCTGTGGGTAATTCTGACAATATAATCAATTATATTTTTATATTGTTTTTCAAAGCCCTGCATTGATTGAAATGGTAAATTTTTAGGGTTTGGATTTAAAGATTTAGCATTACCGCCACCGCCATAAGATTTAAGAGAGATATCAAAATTTTTAGGCATATGATGATCTTTTAAAGGAAATGGTTTTAAATCTTTAATTAAAGTTTTTTTCATAAATAAATTTACTAATACTATTAAATAAAATTCAAAGCAATAATTTTATATAAAATGAATATTATTATTTTTTCTTTTGTATTATAAATAAACTGATGTCTGATTTTCAGAAAGAAAAATCATTAGTATTAGACTTTATAAATGAAATTGATAATGCTGGTGAAGATAACTTAATTGAAATAATTTCTAAGTACACATCTAATAATTTTAATATGAAATGTACACATCCTTTTAACGAGATAATAGGCATTGAAGAATTTGCAACGAAATTTTGGTTTCCTATAAAAAAATCATTTAAGCCTATCCAAAGAAGAATGGATATCTTTTATGCTGGCACAAATTTAGTTGACAATCATTCTTCAAAATGGGTTGTGAATATGGGACATTTGCTTGGAAGTTTTAATTTTCCTTTTTTTGACATTCAACCAAATTTTAAGACTGTAATGTTGTGGTATTGCGAGTTTTATAAAGTCGAGGATAACAAAATACAAGAAGGTGCTTTATTTTTAGACATTTTAAAATTTATGCAACATTTAAATTTATCAGTTGTCCCAGAGTCAACGGGGATGATTGGCTTTAATCCGGGACCTAAAACACATCAGGGTTTATGCTTTGAAAAACAAAGTGAAATAGAGGGAAAGAAAACTCTTGAACTAATAATGAGAATGGCAAATCGATTAATTGGTGAGGGGATGAGGACAACAATTCCTGATTTACAAAAAGACTGGCATGAGGACATGATATGGTGGGGACCAGGGGGTATTGGTGCATCATATACCTATGATGGTTATTTAAAAGGTCACACGGGCCCCTTTGAGGATAATTTAGAATTTATTGATTTCTCCGGGCATATACTTGAAAACTCAGAGGGAAATTATGGTGGATGGTTTGGTTGGCCAAATTTAAAAATGAAACCAAAAGGTAATTACATGGGATTCAAACAAGACACAAATCTTATTGGAGAGATGAGAGTTGTTGACCTTTATAGAAGAGATGGAGATAAAATAGCAGAAAATTGGATATTAATTGATCATCTTCATTTTTTAAAATGTGTGGGTATTGATTTACTTGAGAGAAATAAAAATGAAAATTCTAGATAAATTTTGAAGCGAGTTTAGTACCCTCTACTAATGCATTAAGTTTTTCATAACAAATATTTTCATCAATTTTTCCAAAGCCTGCAAAAGTACTAAAGCCACAATCAGTTCCTGCCATTAATTGTTCTTTAGGCACTACTGTTGAATACTTTATTAATCTTTCAGCTACTACTTCTGGGTGTTCTACAAAATTAGATGTAGAGTCAATTACACCAGGTACTAACACTTTATCTTTTGGTAATTTTATTTCTTCAAAGACTTTCCACTCATGTGCGTGACGAGGATTGGATGACTCAATTAGAAAATATTTAATTTTTGATTTTAAAATTATAGGTAATATTTTTTTTAGAGCTATATCATGAGTATGTGGCCCCTCATAATTACCCCAACAAATATGCATTCTAGTTTTTTCAATATCAACGTTTATTAAAGCATGATTTAAACACTCAATTTGCATTTCAGCTTTTTTTAAAAAATCCTCCTCAGATAGATCTTTAAAATTCATATGCCTAGCTAGTGCTAAATCTGGACAATCTAATTGAACATGAATATTTGCATTAGTAATTTGTTCATACTCATTTGCCATAATACTAGAGAGTTTATTTAAATATTCATCATCGCTAGCATAAAATTTATTTGGCATAAAAACATTGATAACACCCGGTGATGCTGCATTCATAAATGCTTTTGCATGACCATACTTTTTTAAGGCGTTGCTAAAATTTTCAATATCATTTAACAGAGAAAAATTATCTTTTGTTTTTAATTCATTGGTGCAACATGGTCTTGAATAGGTAGGTGTTCCACCACTAATAGCTAACTTTTCCTTATAATCTGGAAAATCATCTAAATCGGCAGGCGCTCTTCGTTCACTTTCTCCTGAAAAACCATCAATTCTATCCTTAATATAAGTAGCATAACTAATCTTGCTCATCTCACCGTCACTTATGAAATCTAACCCAACTTCAAGTTGTCTTTTTACAATTTGTTCAACATTTGAGCTTAAAATATTTCCAAATAATTTTTTGTTGTATTCCTCACCCTTATCCTTGGTAAAGAGATATTCTGATAGTTCTTTGGATCTTGGTAAGCTACCAACGTGTGTTGTCAAAATTTTAGATGCCATAATAATTATGAATTGATAAATTTTTTATACTTATCTAAAAATTGTTTTTTCGAAAATTTTTTATTATTTCTAAAGAAATCAAAAATTATTTTTTCTTTTTTTATCATTTTTTTAATAGCCAATGGTAATTCAATTAAAAAGTCTCTTTTTATTATAACAGCACCGTGTAAGTCTGCGTGAATAAGGTCGTCAGGTTTTACTTTCATATTAAAAATATCAACATTGCAATTGATTTTATGAATTTGATTGTATCCATGCCCTACTCTTATTTCACCACTTAATATTTGAAACTTTCTATTTATCTCCTGTAAGTCCCTCATTGCTCCGTTTGTTATAGCTCCAACAAATCCAAAATTTAAATGTATAGATGCATTAAGTTCACCCCACCATGCACCAATTGTATTAGTCTTATCCTTATCCTCGATAACACAAATCTTTGGGTAGTTTCCTTCGAACATATACTCGTAATATTTATCTCTATTTTTAATTATATTTGTATTTTTCTTTTTTCTGGATGTAATAATCGCTGTTTTGGCAAAACCAATGATTGGTTTTAAACTTGGATTAATACAATGCATTGTTTTTTGTGTGTGTCCTTTTGATCGTAGAGTTGGATCTAATAATTCTAGTGAATTTGAGATAGTTGGAGTGTCATAATTTCTTATGTATTCAATAATTTTCTTTTCTCTTTTTGTTAGTAGTTTCAATTGTTATCCAGTTTTTAATAAAATTTGTTTCCAAATTGTTGTTTCATCAAATAGAACCCATTCATTTTTGATCCCTCTTGGACCAAATTCAGCCTGAGATATTCCCATTATATGAACATTTGCATTACTAGGATTAGAAAATAAACCAGGTCCTGAATGAATTCCCTCTAGTGACCATCTGATGGATGCCTTTTTATACTCATTTTTTTCCTCTAAATAGCTTACATGTTCAACTTTAAAAATTGAATCCGGAAACATAGATCTTATTGAAGACCAAAAACTCTTTACCTCATCTACCCCTAATGCTTTCTTGCCTCCAGGCTGTTCTTGATTGACTGATCGATCATAAACTTTATCTATTATGTTAAAATTATTATTAAATATTTCCTTTAAAATGTTAGCATAATCTATTCCAGTATTATTTGTTGAGATCGGTATTTGTATATATTTTACTTCATGTGAGGTATCGTTATTAAAGGGAGCTGGGCATTTATCTTTACCGCCTTGATTTTCAATTACATTTGCTGCATGTTTTTTAGGGTCAATATTTAACTGCCGAACAATAGCACCCTGGTCTCTTACAAGCCATTCATCATAGACCTGGTTATTCTTGCAAGCACAATCAGCTATTACTCGATAATTGAGAGTTTTACCAGTAGCTTTTCCATAAATACCATCATTTAAATGCGTCGCCTTAGATAAAATTCTATGTGATGATAAATATCCATGTTCTTCATTACCAATCCAAATAACATCTTCGCCTAATAACTGTCGATCTGGAAATTCATTCAAAGTGGCATAAGTAGCCTTCACTACAGCATCAGGGCCATATATTACACCGTCTGGAGATCTAACTGGAATACCCTCAGCATAATAGTCTCTAATTGACTCAACATCTTTATTTTCCCAAATTTGATAAGTTATTTTAAATATATAATCTGGTAGATCTAAAAATTTATTATCAAAACCTTTCATTATTTGAGGTTTTTTTGTCGTATAATAAAGATACTTCCTTCTTGATTGCTAATATTTTTTAAACTTCTATTTGATCCTCTGGGAGACGAGAAAGAGTCGTTTGGTCCAATTATGGTTTTTTGATCATTGCAAGTTACTTCCCATTCACCATCTAAACATAAATAAACTTCAGACTCTTTTAATATGTACGGATGAATATGAGCATTATTACCTTTTAACATCGTCAAACCAAAACCTGTGTTATGGTCTATGTTTGGCTCAAAATCTTTGTTATGAACATTAAAATGGTCAAGGTAATTTAAAATTGAATTAGAGTCATAATGCTCATCATCTTTTAAATATTTATCCTTATTTTCATAACGTATTACATATTTTTCAATTTCTTCAGAAGTGTAATGATCGAAAGACTCTAGATCTTTTTCTTTAATAGGTTCAAGGGCAACTTTTCCATCTGGAATTTTATTCTTATCAAGATCAACTAAGGTATTATCATTTAATAAAACCATTCCAGACTCTTTTGCTTTTTCTAAAACTTTTGGTGTCCACGTTATCACACCCGGATCATTTTCTCCTAGAACAACAAATATTAATGCGTTTTCATCACTAACATTTTGAAATCCTCGAAACATATTAGTAGGAAATGAAGCAACATCTCCTTTGTTTAAAACTACTTCGCCCTCTTTACCATCTGTGCCCCAATAAAAGCGCCAAGAGCCTGAAAATATCAAAAATACTTCTGCAGTAGTGTGGCTATGGAGTCCTGATCCGTTCATTGGAGCAGCACTTACTGCACCGATATTGAAACCATGTTCTTCAGCTATCTTAACGTTTTGCTTGGTATCCTCACTCACTCCAGGGCCAACTATAGAATAATTCAGTCTATCTTGATGCCCTTTAAGTTTCCCTTCTACAAACGGAACTTTACTAGGAACAAGCTCATTAAACTTTACCAAACGATTGTTGATATCCTGCGTCATTAATTAGATTTTAAATTTCCCCATTTGTTAAATATTATTTAAATTATAAAGTTAATCAAAGTAATATTTATTTATATTAGATAGGTGAGGCAATATAACTTGAGCGAAATTAAAAATTTTGATACCGGTATTCCAATTAAAAGTGGGGCAAAAATTATAAATTTGGACCCTAAAGAAAATATATTAAATAAAAAAAAAATTAAAAATCTTCTTAAAAAAATTTCTGAGTCCAAAGAAAGTGATTTAAGTCAAAATATAAAGAATGCATATCATGAAAATGCTGAAATCTATGCATTCCACCCTGTAAATCATATAAAAGGCATTGATGAAATAATTAATACCCTTTGGAAACCATTACTGAATTCTTTTCCAGATTTAGAGAGAAGAGATAATTTAATAATTGGAGGAAGTTTTCAAGATAGGGTTTATGTCTCAACTGTTGGTCATTTGACTGGCACTTTTGTCAATCCATGGTTAGGAGTTCCCTCCAATGGTAAAACAATTCATTTACGAATTTGTGAAGTTCATCAAATAGAAAATGAAAAAATAATCAATTCTCATGTGTTAATTGATATAATGGATTTCATAAGGCAAGCAGGTTTTTGGCCTATTAATTCATCTTTGGGTATAGAAGAAATGTGGCCAGGACCTATTACCGGAGACGGAACAACTTTTGAAAACCTAGACTCTGATTTATCAGCTAGAACTCTTGATCAGGGTCTTACGATGCAAAGAAGTTTAGATATAAAACCAGAAACTGAGACTGGAGCTACTAAAGATAGTGTTAGACAGAAATTAATTAATCATCCTCAAAAAGATTATTGGCATCCGAAAATGATGTGGTACGGACCCTGTGGTATAGGCACTGCTAGAGGTTTAAAAGGTTTTATTGAGCATCATCAGCTACCATTTAGATTAACATTTAAAGAAAGAAATTATTGGAAAATTGGTCATTACATTGAAATAGGTGATGGTAATTATTCAATGACAGGTGGTTGGCACAGTATTCAAGCAACACACGGTTCAAGTGATTGGCTAGGATATGAACCTACTAATAAATTAGTTACTATGAGAGTAATGGATTTTTATTTACATAATGAGGGTCTTATTAGGGAAAATTGGGTACCAATAGATATTGTCCATATTTTACTTCAATTAGGAATAGATGTTCTCAAATTAGTTCATAAGAAATAAAAATGACAGTTGAATTTATAAAAAAAAGCTTAAATGAAAAACAAAGAGCTGAAGAAAATAATAAAGTTAAAGCAGTAGTTGAAAACACTTTAAAGGAAATTGAATTAAAGGGAGATAGTTATGTAAGAGAATTATCAGAGAAATTTGATGAATACTCACCTAGTTCATTTAGATTATCTGAAGATGAAATAAGTAAATTAGTGGATGAAGTTTCTGATAATGACAAAGAGGATATTAAATTTGCACAAAAACAAGTTCGATCGTTTGCTGAGGCACAATTAAAAAGTTTAAGTGAAATTGAAGTGGAAACTCAACCAGGTGTAATTCTTGGACATAAAAATATACCTGTTCAATCTGTTGGCTGTTATGTTCCTGCTGGAAAATTTCCAATGGTGGCATCAGCACATATGTCTGTAGTCACCGCTTCAGTTGCTGGAGTTCCTAGAATAATAGCAACAACACCACCCTATCAAGGAAAACCAAATGCTGCTGTAGTTACAGCTATGAAAATGGGAGGAGCTCATGAAATATACGTTTTAGGTGGAATGCAAGGTGTTGGTGCTATGGCTATTGGAACTGAGACCATAGAACCAGTAGATATGATTGTTGGTCCTGGAAACGCATATGTTGCAGAAGCAAAAAGGCAATTATTCGGTAAGGTTGGGATCGATTTATTTGCCGGTCCTACCGAAACAATGATTATTTGCGATGATACTGTAGACGCAGAAATATGTGCTACTGATCTTCTTGGTCAAGCAGAGCACGGTTATAATTCCCCTGCAATAATGATTACTAATTCAAGAGATTTAGCAACAGAAACAATAAAAGAAATAGATAGACTGCTCAAAATTTTACCAACAAGAGATACTGCTGGTGTTAGCTGGAAAGATTATGGTGAAATAATTTTATGTGAAAGTTATGATGAAATGTTAATGAAAGCTAATGAGATAGCTTCAGAGCATGTTCAAGTAATGACAGATAGAGATGAATGGTTTTTAAAAAATATGACATCTTATGGAGCACTTTTTTTGGGTGCAAGAACAAATGTTGCGAATGGAGATAAAGTAATAGGAACGAACCATACATTACCGACAAAAAAAGCTGGAAGATACACTGGTGGTTTATGGGTTGGTAAATTCATAAAGACTCATACCTATCAAAAAATTACAACCGATGAAGCAGCTACAAAAATTGCAGAATATGGATCAAGATTATCATATTTAGAGGGTTTTATTGGTCACGCAGAACAATGTAATGTTCGTGCAAGAAGATTTGGTGGTGTAAATGTAGAGTATGGAAAACCAATATCTAAGTTAAAAGATCAATAATATGTTTTAGAGTTTATTTGGATTAACAAAATGGCTGAAATAGAATTACAATCAATAAATAAATATTATGGTAAAACTCATGTTATCAAAGATTTTTCTCTAAAAATTAAAGATCAGTCTTTTACAACACTCGTTGGTCCTTCTGGTTGTGGAAAATCAACACTCTTAAGAATGATAGCTGGTCTAGAGGAAATTAATTCAGGAAGCATTCTTATAAATAATAAATCTGTTAATGACTTACCACCAAGAGATAGAGGAATAGCTATGGTTTTCCAATCTTACGCTCTGTATCCACATATGACTGTATTTGAAAATATGGCTTTTGGATTAAAAATAGAAAAGAAATCAAAGGATGAGATAAATAGCAGAGTTAAAGAGGCAGCTAAAATATTACAAATCGAAGAATTGTTAGATAGAAAACCAAAACAATTATCAGGTGGGCAACGTCAACGTGTTGCAATAGGAAGAGCTATAACAAGAAAACCGAAAGTTTTTTTATTCGATGAACCTCTTTCGAACTTAGATGCTGCTTTAAGAGTTCAAATGAGGGTTGAGTTGGCAAAATTACATGAACAACTTGATGCAACAATGATATATGTAACTCATGATCAAACTGAGGCTATGACACTATCAGACGAGATAGTCGTACTGGATGAGGGCAAGATTTCTCAATTAGGCAAACCTTTAGAATTATATAATAAACCAAATAACTTATTTGTTGCTGGTTTCATAGGTTCACCCAAAATGAATTTTATTCCAGCTAAATTTATTTCAAAAAACAAAAATGATATTGAAATAGAATTTTTAAATTCCAAATTTATATTTAATTATGAAAATGATATAAATTTTAAAAAACAAGAACTCATTGTTGGTATAAGGCCTGAAAATATCCACGTAAGTTTTGACAATGATTACAACTGGCGTAGCAAAGCTTTTGTTGTTGAAAAACTTGGCTCAAGTACTTTTATCTACTTAGATAGTCATGTTGAACCTGTGGTGGTTGAATGCGACGGTGATATTTCAGTTAAAACTGGTGATATTATAAATGTTAAATTTAACTTTGAAAAAATTATTCTTTTTAATAAATAAAAATTATAATTGTAAATGTATATATGTATTTGAAAAATTTTAATTTAAAAAATAAAACAGCACTTGTAACTGGAGCTGGTAAAGGTATCGGAAAAGCATGTGCTATTGCTTTGGCACAAGCAGGTGCAGATTTAATAATCATAAGTAGAACTAAAAAAGATTTATTGGGCGTGCAAAAAAAAATTATTTCATATAAAAGAAAATGTACATTTTTTGAATGTGATTTATTTAATATAGAGGAATTAAATGCTGTTTTTAAAAAAATTAGAAAAATTGATATTCTTGTCAACAATGCAGGAACAAATCGTCCAGCGCATTTTACTAAAATTAAAAGAGAAGATATGGATTACATGATAGATCTTAATTTAAAAATAGCTTTTCATGTTGCCCAATTATCAATCAAGAAAATGTTGACTAACAAAAATAGAAAATCTATTGGGGGAAGCATAATTAATATGTCTTCTCAATTGGGAAAAGTTGGCGCGCCTAAAAGAAGCATCTATAATATGTCAAAATTTGGAATAGAAGGTTTAACAAAAGGTATGGCTTTAGATTTAGCTACAAAAAATATTCGTGTAAACTCTATTTGCCCAACCTTTGTAGAAACACCTATGGTTAAAAAATTTTTTAAAGATAAAAAATTTAAAGATATGGTATTAAAAAATATACCTCTTGGTCGACTAGCTAAAGAAAGTGATATTGCTACTGCAACAGTTTATTTAGCTTCTAATGCATCTTCAATGATTACAGGGACATCTTTAGTGATTGACGGTGGTTGGACAGCACAATAAGAATTATTTTAAATAAATTTTATTAGTAATTTGATGAAAGCAGTCATATTTGGTTCAATTGGGACCTTAGTTGAAACATCAGATATTCAAAGGCAATCTTTTAATAAAGCTTTCAAAACATTAGGTTTAGATTGGTATTGGAGTAAAGATAATTATAAGAATTTACTAAAAAAATCAGGTGGAGCTAACAGAGTCAATTACTTTTCTAATTTAAAGAAAAAATTTGTTGACTCAAAAAAAGTAAGAGAAATTAAAACTCTTTTTTTTAATAATTATTTAAAAAATAATTATATTAATCCTCGTGATGGAGTTTTAGAGGTAATTGAATACGCTAAGTTACATAATATTAAAATTGGTCTAGCGTCAACAACTTCTATTGAAAATATTGATGCTATTTTTAAGACTCTTAATAAAAAAATAGAAAAGAAAGATTTTGATTTTATTGGAAACAATGAATTAATAAAAAAAGTAAAACCTGAACCAGATATTTATATTAAGGCTCTTAATGATTTAGGCGTAAACCGAGATGAATGTATCGCAATCGAAGATTCACTTGATAGTGCATTATCAGCTCTTAGGGCTAAAGTTGAATGTATTGCATTTCCAGGACTATTTCATGTGGACGATGATTTCAGTTATTGTAAAAAATGTTTGAATAAATTAGATATTTCAATTTTTGAAAATTGATAAATAAAAATATATCTATATATGAGATATAAATTAATGCGATTTTATTTGAAAATAACTTTTTTTGGCACATGAGATACAATTATATCTTATGGCGCGCTCTGCAGGATTCGAACCTGCGACCCTCTGCTTAGAAGGAATAAGTGCTTATTTCAAAAGACAACATAACTCAACAACTATAGAGATGTACCCTATTCTGTTTACCTTATGTGTACCTTTCTTGTTATATAAATACTAAACTTAACTAACATTACAATACATTTGGGTACACAGAATTGGTAAGTTATTCATTATACAAAAATGATATTATTATTAATTTTAATCATTCTTTTGTGAAATTTTCGCCGTAATTAATTTGAATTCATATTAGTTTTAATTAATTTCATAACATTTAGTTAAACACAATTACCCCTCTATAGTCAAAGGCTCAGGGTAATTGGTAAAAGCAGTATCAGAAATTGGAGTCATTACAGCTGAGTCAACATCTACAACCTGAGCTCTACGCTTGGTTAACTCTTCATCTGATTGAAATTTTTGTAAGTGCTCCTTAGATTGAAAGTGCATAACAGTATTTAATATGGTGTTATCGTTTGCTTGAGTTCCAGCAAATATAAAAGTCATTCCATATTCTTTTAATTTATCACTATTTTCTTGAACCATTTTTTTCCATTCTTGAAAATCTTTAATCAACTTAATCTGTCCTAGTACTAACATTTATAATCTCCTTATTATCTAATTGATAAAATTAAATATCTCTTACGAGAGATCAATACAATAATTGTATTGGAAAATAAAAAACCTAGGCAGTTCAATAATAACAACTAGATGAAATATTTAATTTAATGCTTTTTTTGTGAGAATTTCGCCATAATTAATACAGATTCATATAAATTTTGATTAAATTCATAACATTTAGATAATAGTTATTGTTAGTCAGTAATAGATCCGTACTTTCGTTCACACCTATTAATTCTTTCAGAACTGTAGACAGGCAACCAACGACCCATTCTTTTTGCAAATTCCCAATCTTTTTTATCTTGTTCTTCTTGGTAATCAGCTTCACTCTGTTCTATAAGGTTTTGTTGAATGTTAAACGAAGTATCTTCTAACCACTTATAGTTACTGATCCACTTATCAAGGGAAGTTATATATCTGGGTTGATCTGAATACTGTTTTTGATGTTCTTTGTAGAGGATAAATAGGTGTTCGATACTAGGTATCTCTAAGTTTGGGTCATCAATGATTGATAAATAATTCTTTACCGCTTGAACCAAACTCCCTCTTTTGTATTGGAGTTGATCCCACTCCCCTTTAATAGAAGACATAGTTTTATTCCAAAGAGATTTATCGAACCTTGTTTCATTTCCCTTATCTATTTGTTTTAATTCTAATTCTGGTTCTAATTCTGGTTCTAATTCCTTATCCATTTCTATTGCATTTGCATTACCATTATTCCAACGAATGTTTGCATTATTACTGAGAACCTTAGACTTATTCAATGCATGATCCCATTTCTCTTTGTCAGAAATATGAAAAATTTTTCCATTTTCTTTCTCAAAAAGATAATCAAAATTAACTTTAGCGGATCTAAATTTTTTTGGAGTTGTATTACAAATCTTTGCTAAATAACTATCATCGTCTTTGAGAGGTATGCTATTATTTTCCCAAAGTTGTAATCCAAGCTTCCAAACACAACCTACTTCATATGGAGTTAACAAGTGAGTGGAAGCGACTTCATCAGATGTCGCTAGGTGGAGAAAGGGAAGTTTCTTCATTACTCACTCACTTGATTTCCTTTTGTTAGATTTTCGGAATAATTATTTTCATCTATTGCTTGAATATAACCAATAAGATTATCTGAGAGCTCTCTGATCTTCTCTAGTTCTTTAAGGATTTCACTCATTGTTGAACCACCCTACTACTAGCCAGGGCATTCTCTATATCTTCTCTCTTGTAAAGAACCTTTCTTCCAATCTTATGAAAAGGAAATAAAGATCTATTAGTGGATCTGTAAAACCTAAGTGAATTTGATGTATATATTGGATATTCTTTTGCGACTTCCTTCTCAGTTAGATAATCATCTTTCTGTTTCTTAGAAGAAATGTCATCACCCTCAATGAGGGATTGATATAAGTCTGTTGTCATAATTATATTATGCAAATTATTCACAGAATAAATCCCCCCTATCTTGGAGGTAGTTTAGAACTTTGATAGATATAAATAATGGGTTGGTGGAATGGTGAATTTGATGAGAAAGAGTTAAAACCACAACAAAGAAAATGTGAGAAATGTGGCGAAGCTTCTGATGTTTTAGAGAAATGGAAGCATATAGAAGTCCATATTTGCTTAGATTGTAGAAGAGAAATCTATATTGAGAATATTGACTATGTTGGCTATCATTAAATGCATAAGACATATTTAATGGTCATATAGAGTGATAACAGAAATTATATTTTTAATTTTCTTTGGATTTTCTTTTCTTGTATCAATAAATATTACACACCGTAGTTTTGAAATACCATTTCTTCTTACATTATTTATTTTATTAAATGGTTTCGCAGATTTTATTCTAATTGCTGGTGTATTAATGTCATTTTGGGTATTTATATCACAGGTTATAAATTTGAAAATTGATGTTCTCAATCCCATTTCCCCTTTAATTGCAATCTTCAACAAACAAGGAATTGTTACTTTTCTTTCAGCTTCTTTTATGTATGCGAATGTGTACTTTTGGTTATTCTATGGTTTAGGTAAATTGAAATTCAATTCTATAAAAGATGAGTCCTTATCAAGAAAAGGTACAAAAAAAAGAGAGGCACAAATAGAAAGAAAAAAAAATGCTTATTTTTATATAGTTGGTAATTTTATAATTGGTTTCATAATTATTTTATTTCTGAACGCAAAATATTAATGGATATTGAATTAATTAAAATAGAATAAAATGTTAAATCTATTATGAAATTTTTTAAAAATAAATCTGAAGATGAAGCAGTTAAGGAGTTTGTTTCAGTATTAATGAATGCAAAAACAATATTAAAAAATGCAAGATTTTATGAGAAAGAAACATTTGCATATTATAAAAGACTTATAAATTCTATGAAAAAGTTAAATAAAGTGTCTGGTTTTGTATCAAGAGAAGACGCGAAAAAATGGAAAATAGAAATTGAAAAACTTGCTGATAAGGAGATGAATAAATTAAAGAAGTACCACGATAAGATGAAAGAATTAGCAGGGAAAATCTAAAATGAAAACTCTCTTAGCTCTATTGTTATTAATCCCTAGTTTGAGTTGGGGCAAAGAGGTTGCCTTAAAGTGTGATAGAGCTGAAGAGTATTTATCTGAGTCTGGTATTAACGAAACCTATATTTTAAATTTAAAGAAAAAAACCGTTGAGAATATTTTATCTGACGGCTCTACAGTCAGAAATACTTCAATAATTGAAATTACAAACTCATTAATTAAATTTAAAAAAGAAGGTTATTCCAGTTATGGAATAGGTGGACTTAACAGGTATACATTAGAGTTAACTGTCAGCGATAGATATAATGATGAAGATGAATCAATTAACACCGATATTTATTATCAATGTGAAATATTGGGTGAGAAAAAATTATGAAAACCCTCTTAGCCACTTTAGTTATTTTATTTAGTTGGAATATTGGTAATGCAGCAAATGAGGTGAGAGACGAATTTTGTAAGAATGAAGGAAAAGGTATCATTAACGAAATGAGAATAATTAACCAACAATATAAACTTTTATTCGGACAGAAAAATATTTCTGATATTCAAGAGACAGGTAGAGTAATCAGGGAGCTAAAAAAAGACCTACTAGTTAGTGCTCAACTCTATGATCTAATTTGTTAGCATATGAATTTGAAGATTAATCACAAATGAAAAGCCTCTTAGCTCTATTATGACTGAATTGTGGAGTGACGATAAAAAAGATTTAGAAATTAAAGCTAAAATAATTAGTGAATGTGCGTATCTTCCAGAATTTTTCCCAGAATTTCCTGATAAAGATTTACCAAAAGAAGAATTAGATAAGTATATGGATGATTTTGTAGAAATTTTAACAGATAAAGCGGATACTATTTATTCTACTAATCGAGAGAGGAATTTAGTACGAGTATTTTTTACAATCCATTGGAAAAAATTAAGTACTAATCCTAAAGTTAAAATGTATTGCATTTCTTATTTATGTGCTGAATATTTTAGAAAGTCAAAGAGAGATAGAACTGTTTTGAATTATTTTCAAACTTTTTTTAATGCATTCTTTACTAAAGATAGAATTAGTAAATTAAAAGATGAATACGGAAAAAAACATTATGATGATCTCATTAAGAAATACTATGAGTTAAACTAAATGTTTAAACTTAAGTTATTGAATTGAAAAACTCTCTATAATTTCAATTATCTTTTTTCTTTCAATCTTTTCATTCAAATCACCCAAACTTAAATATGATAAAACTGCTAAATATTTAATATGCAAAAACTTTATCATTTGCCTTTCAGTAAATTTATTATCAAAAGCATGACGATTTATTTTTACCAAGGTAGGTTCTATCTCTCTTAAGAAGTCGTCTATATCATCATGTCCTTTTTCTCTTAAAAAGTTGAAAAATATTTCATTTATTTTTACCAATCTTTCAACTGTGGCAGGCTCGGTATTATTGAACATTAAAAAAGTGTTCTCACCATAGTTTGCTTCTTTAATAATAGATCTTACTTGATCTTGTAGTTTTATTAATTCTTCATCCATTATTACAATCTTAATAAGAAATATTATTGATTAAATTAGAAGTGCCAAATTACAATTTAAAATATTTATTCACTAGATTTTTTTTTAAGCCAATCCCTAAATTCTAAATAGGCTAAATAAATACAAAAGAAGCTAGTAAATACCATAAATCCAAATGCACCAAAAACAATAAGTGAGGCAATATAATTAGCCCAGTCTCCAAAAATATAGACAAAGATATTATTGATAAAAATTACTATAGTGGCTGAAGGGGTACCTAAACGATCAATATGCACTAAATTTTCATTCCATAGATACATAGCTATCTTAAAAAAAGAATAAGTCATCCATTGCCAAAATAATATTCCAAGAATACAAACAACAATTAAAATCAATACTCCAAAAAAATTTTCTAAATAGCTTTTTAATTTCTTCATTTTATTTTTTTAATTGAGTTAAATTAATAAGTTGATAGATCTCCACTGGTAAAAACTAATTCAGCACCCCATATAGCTAATATCAGTTTCTCTTCTTCTTCATAATATTCCTGGTCTTCTTTATTTCCAAATCTAGCGATAAAATCTATCTCATTTTCCTTGAGCATTCTTCTTAATAGAGGTTTAAGCATCTCATCTACGACAGCGTTATCATTTTGATCTAGTTCAGCTTCGAAAATTAATATTTTTATAACAACGCCACAAAGACCCCATCTCTCAAACAAAATATCTAACTTATCATTAAAAAAATTTTCAGCTCTCTCAAGAGGATTTGAAATATATCTAGCATTTATCATTTCTCTTAAATGAATTAAATTATCTTTGTCTTTTGGTTTTGATTTAAACAAATCTATTGCCCACTTGGTTGTTGAACCGATTGATCCTTTATCTGCAAAAAAAGATAGAAAACCCATAAGTATTATTTTACTTATTTTATTCTAGAAGATCATCCCAAAATGAATTTACGAATGTTCTCAAATTCACCCTCATCTCTAGCTGATCTAAGCCATTGATCTTGAAAAGCTTTGCCTTTTGATTTCTTTATAGCAGTTTCAATAGTTATATATTTTAACTCAGATAGTGATGGTATTTTAAGTATTTCTTGGTGAATAAATGTTTTCCACTCTTTCTTAATATCAAGGCAATTATATATCTCTTTTAATATTTGAATTACATATACAAGGGATAATGCCTCTCTAGGTCTGTTCTTTTTTTGTTTTCTTAAATCTCCTTCAGCTTCTCTCTCCAAGATGAATGATAATCTTTTAGTAGAAAGTAATTCTTTTCTACTCTCATCAATTGTAAATGTAGATAAATTTCCAAGAGTTTTTTTAGGTTTAGAATTATTTTTATTATCAATTTTGTCTTTCATTAACTTCTCAATATCGTCTATATCTTTTTTAATTCTTTTTAGTTTTGGTATTATGTAATTTAATTCTTCATTTGAAAAAGGTCTTGTATTTTGAGAATAAATTAGATCTAAGTATTCGTATTCCCAAGCTAAATGAAGAAACTTTGTTTTATGTTTCTCTTTTACAAAAAGATCTGGTCGATTATCTAAGGAAGGATTTGGATTTGATTGTTTAATGGATCTATAACATGTAAACATCTCAAACAATTTAATTGTACTAGCATAATGAGTCCTATGATGTGTTAGACCTAGGGGAGCCTCTTCAACTCCCCTATCAAATTTAAGTATCTTAGCCAAGGTTGATTACCTTTCCACCACCATTGAGAAGGTTATTAAACCTTTCAGCTATCTGGTCTTTTTTCTCTTTAGTTTCGCCACTATCTAAATGAGAATAATGTTTCTCTACAACCTTAGATGATTTATGGTTCGTTAGTTTAGAACTATTAAACACACCAAAGATTTGTGTAGCTTTGGAAGAAAAAGTTTTTCTTAAATCATAAAGTTCAAGGTCAGTTATATCTGCTAACTCACAAGCCTTATGCCAAGTTTTTCTGATAGATTTGATATGTGTATTTAGTTTTCTACCTTCAAACACATAATCAGTATTTCTATTTAACTTCTCTAATTCTTTAAGAGTTTGTGAAGTTAATTCAGTTTCTATTAAGCCCATTTTAGAAAGAGTTTGATATCTAGAACCTTTAATCTCTTCCCACTTCATTGAATAGATTTCATTAGGTCTTAAACCTTCGTATAAACAAACACGAATAATTATTGCTTGGGTTTTTTGGGGTTGATAATAGAACCCATTATCCATTAAGAACCCACTTTCTATTTTATTGAGTGCATTACCCAATCTCATTAACTCTTGCTCAGTCGCTTTTCGTGTTCTCTCATTGCTTGTATGGAGTTTTATATACTTCTTTAGGGCAAGTTTGACAGGGTTATTAGAGGGATTATAGAATTCAAATACATTTCTTAACTGTCTCATTAATTGATTAGCAGTTTGTTTTTTGGGAATATCTAAAAATAGTTTTTGAATATCTAGAGGTGAGATATCTACCATCCTCTTATTGCAGAAACTATGAGATCTGAGAGTAGAATTATAATTCTGTACTAAAGTTTCTAATCCCTTCCCTACTTTGTTGGAATATCTAATTCTATAAATATTCTGTGGTGAAGTATCATTATCAAAATAAGCTTCAACATCTTTATGATCCTCATAAGTAGAAATCTTTAGAGGAATATATTCTCTTAGATAATAATCTCTAAATGTAGGTTCTTTTCTATTTTCTGATTTAGCTAGTTGTGGATTTTCACCTTCCGCTACTAACCTTTTAACTTCCTTTGCTTTTGAAATAGCAAAGCTTGGATGAATACTAGGATATCGACCTATCGTGAAGGTATATTTTAAGTTGTTTAACTTATACTGAACTCGGAAGGTTTTAATTCCAGATTTAAAGGTCTCACAGAACAATCCTTCTATCTCAGTAGAATATACCCTAGATCTTTTAAGTGGGGTCTCTAGGGATTCTATATTGGTTTTATTGAATATTATTTTTTGCATTTTATGTTTCCTTTCGATTATTGTCTCGCTTTCAAAAGGTTTATGATTGTTTGAGAATGTTTTTTTGCCTTTAGGAAAAATTGTCGTGGGTTGAAATTACTTCCATTGTAATAGTCAAAGACACAATGGGGGTGGGTAAACATCTCTGTGTACCCTATGTGTACCCTACGAAACAAATTTAGATTGATTCTCATAAACAAACGCTAACAAAAGGTATACAGAACAGTCAATTGGTTGACCCTTACTTTTGGGGATAAGATCTCAATTTAGTGTGAAGCTATTTAGTTTTTTAAACTTGCAATTATCTTTTGAATGGCGCGCTCTGCAGGATTCGAACCTGCGACCCTCTGCTTAGAAGGCAGATGCTCTATCCAGCTGAGCTAAGAGCGCATTTATTGGAATATTTACCACTTCAACTTTATATTTTCTACTTTAATATGCATTAATTTTTAAATGAACAATATTTTAATAAAAGTCGAAAATTTGGTGAAAACATTCGGTGGATTAGTTGCACTAAATGATTGCTCCTTAGAAATTCAGGATAAAGCTATAACAGGAATTATTGGACCTAATGGATCTGGTAAAACTACTTTATTTAATGTAATTACTGGTAATCTGAAGCCAGATACAGGTAAAGTTTTCTATAATGGTATTGAAATAACAAATGAAGAGTCGCACGACTTATTTCATTTAGGAGTATTAAGAACATTTCAAATAGCACATGAATTTTCAAATATGACAGTTATTGAAAATTTAATGGTAGTACCAGGTAATCAAAAAGGTGAAAAGCTTCTATATTCGTTGATGAATAGTCAAAAAATTAAAAAAGAAGATGAATTAATAAAAGATAAAGCAATGGAA
The DNA here is from genome assembly GCA_902599405.1 of uncultured Alphaproteobacteria bacterium. Classification (GTDB taxonomy): domain Bacteria; phylum Pseudomonadota; class Alphaproteobacteria; order HIMB59; family HIMB59; genus HIMB59. The sequence continues at coordinate 68,919 of CACKFO010000008.1, forward strand.
GTTTTAAAATTTTTAAAAATTGAACACCTAAAAAATGAAAGAGCTGGAAATTTATCTGGAGGACAAAAAAAACTTTTAGAATTGGCAAGAACAATGATGGTAGATGCTAAAATAGTTTTTTTAGATGAAGTTGGTGCAGGAGTTAATAAAACACTCCTTAGAGACATAAGTAACTCAATTTTAAAACTTAATCAAGATAAAGGTTACACATTTTGTATGATTGAACATGATTTTAATTTTATAAGCGAGTTGTGTGACCCCGTAATAGTTTTAGCTGAGGGATCAGTTCTTTTTAAAGGTTCTGCTGAGGAAGTTAAGTCAAATGAACAGGTTATTGAGTCTTATTTAGGTAAGGGATTAAAAAAATAATGTTTTTTTCTGCTTCAAATTTAACTGGTGGTTATGGAGGTGTAAATATTATCGAAGAGTGCTCTTTTAGCGTTAATAGAGGTGAAATTGTGTCGATTCTAGGTCCTAATGGTGCTGGTAAATCGACAGCAATGAAAGCAATGCTTGGTATACTTGACTTAAAAAATGGAAATGTCGTACTTGACGGGAAAGACATCACAAAACTTAAAACACAAGATAGAATAAAGCTAGGTATTTCCTTTGTACCTCAAATTAAGAATATATTTACAGAATTAACAGTAAAAGAAAACTTAGAGATGGGTGCTTTTTTAAATGATGCTAATTTATCAACGAGATTAGAGGAGATGTATGATTTATTTCCAATAATTAAAGAGAAAAAAGATCAATTTGCAGGCGAATTATCAGGTGGTCAACGACAACAGGTTGCAATAGCTAGAGCTTTAATGACTGAGCCAGATGTTTTAATGTTAGACGAACCAACTGCAGGTGTTTCACCTGTAATTATGACAGAATTATTTGAACACATACTAAATATTAAAAAACAAAACATAGCTATACTAATGGTTGAGCAAAATGCCCGCCAGGCTTTAGAAATATCTGACCGAGGTTATATTTTAGTAACAGGAAAAAATGCTTACGAAGGCAAAGGAGACTTTCTTCTTAATGATAAAGATATAAGGAAGGCTTTTTTAGGTGGGTAAATGGATTTTTTAAACTCAATCATACTTCTTACAAACTTTATTATTGTGCCAGGAATAACTTATGGATCTCAACTGGCTTTGGGCGCAATTGGAGTAACTCTTATTTATGGTGTGTTAAGATTTGCTAACTTTGCTTATGGAGACTTGATGGCTTTTGGAACGATGATTGTAATCCTTGTTACTTGGTTTTTACAGTCAAAAGGAATTACGTTTGGCTTACTTCCAACTGCTTTACTTGCGTTACCAGTTGGTATTCTATTGACAATTGCAGTTAGCTTATTTTTTGACAAAACAGTATTTGAATATTACAGAAATAAAAAAAGTGACCCTGTAACTTTTATAGTTGTTAGTCTTGGTATTATGTTTGTTTTAAACGCAGTGGTTAGAATTATCATTGGACCAAACGATATAAACTTTATGGATGGTCATAAGTTTATTATGAAAGCTAGAGAATTTAAACAAATGACAGGTTTAAATGAGGGACTAGCATTAAAATCAACTCAAGTTATAACGTTAATTACTACAATAATTACATGCTCCATACTATTTTATTTTTTAAATAAAACCAAAACAGGCAAATCTATGAGAGCTTATTCAAATAATGAGGATTTAGCTTTGCTATCAGGTATTGATCCAAAAAAAATTGTTTTACTGACCTGGATAATTGTTTCAATTTTAGCGACTGTTGCTGGAACTTTGTACGGATTGGATAAAAGTTTTAAGCCATTTACATATTTTAATAATCTTCTTCCCATTTTCGCAGCAACAATTGTTGGTGGTATTGGAAATCCTTTAGGTGCATTTTATGGGGGCTTTCTAATTGCTTTCTCTGAAATAGGCCTTACCTATGCGTATAAAAAATTTTTTAAGTACCTCATGCCTGAAGGTTTAGAACCTAGCACACTAATACAATTTATTTCTACAGATTATAAATTTGCGATCTCTTTTGCGATATTAATAGTGGTTCTTATTTTTAGACCAAATGGTATCTTTAAAGGAAAAGTCATATGATTAAAAATTCTGACTTTAAAATTTGTTTCTCAGTAATGACAGTTTTAACCATTTTAGTAGGTTTATTTCAATCATGGGGTATTGCTTTATCAATGTTAAATCTCTGTCTTATCTCTGCTGTTATGGCAATGGGGGTAAATATTCAATGGGGTTTTGCAGGTTTAATTAATTTTGGTGTAATGGGATTTTTGGCCATAGGTGGTCTAGCTACTATTTTAGTTTCAGTTCCACCTGTTCCTGAAGCTTGGAGCGCTGGTGGGTTAGGAATTTTAATTTCTGGTTTATTTTTAGTTGCAGTTGTTTTTAGTGTATTAATTATTAATAAAAAAATTCCAAATCATAAATATAAAAATTATTTTATATTCTTTATTATAATTTTATCTATACCCTTACTTAAATTTATAGCCGGTCCATCAATTAGTAAGATTGAGTCAATAAATGCCGCCACATCAGGTTTCTTAGGTGGAGCAAATTTACCGATTATATTTTCATGGTTTGTTGGTGCAATTTTGTGTGCACTCGTAGCATTTGTCGTAGGAAAAGTTTGTTTAGGATTGAGGTCTGACTATTTAGCAATATCAACTTTATTAGTCTCTGGGATAATAATAACAATTGTAAAACATGAGGAGTGGCTATCAAGGGGGGTAAAGAATGTTATTGGTTTAAAGAGACCAGTTCCATATGAAGTGGATTTACAAAATTCTGAGTGGTTTATTAAGCTTGTTGAGTTTTTTAACTCTTCCAAACTATCAAACATATTAGATCCTGATGAAAAGATTTCTCTACTTAATCAATTAGTTATCACCTCATCTGGTGTTTTTGTAAAGCTTTGCTTTAGTCTTATATTTTTAGTAGTCGTAATTACAATACTTTACTTTTCAGAAAAAGCCTTGAATTCTCCTTGGGGAAGAATGATGAGGGCAATAAGAGACAACGAAGAGGCAGCTAAAGCTATGGGTAAAAATGTTGTCAAGCAACACCTATTTATTTTTATGTTAGGTTCAGCAATTATTGGATTTGCGGGTGCCATGCTTGTAACATATGACGGTCTATTTACTCCCTCCAGCTATCAACCATTAAGATATACCTTTCTCATATGGGTAATGGTCCTATTAGGAGGAACAGGTAATAATTATGGTGCAATATTAGGTGGATTTGTTGTTTGGTTTATTTGGATACAATCTGCTCCATTTGCATTATTAGTTATCAATATTTTCACAAACCATTTAGATGAAACAAACTATATAAAAGAACATCTGTTGAATAGTGTCCCCTACTTTCGATATTTGATGATGGGTCTAGGTCTTTTATTAGTTATGAGGTATCGCCCAAAAGGGCTACTTCCAGAAAAAATTATTAAGAATTGATATAACTATAGCCCCACCAAAATGATGGGGCTAAAAATAGTAATTATCTTTGTGCTACGTCAGTAAATTGACCGCCTTCAATTCCCTTTTCAAGGAATGCTCCAAATGCTTCTCCTACTTCAGTAAAATTAACATCTGTGGCTCCGTCATAGTCAACTGCAAAACCTGCACATGCAAGCTCGAGACCTTTACCTAGTTCACCAGCATAAATTTTAGTACCAGGGCCATTAGCTACACTCATAATATTTGCAGCTACTGTTGCACTGTCATCTGATCCGCCTTTACACATTGCTAGCATGATTAATGCAGCAGCGTCATATGACTCTCCAACGTAAACTGATGGATCAACTCCGTTAGCTTCAGCGTATGCTTTAAACTTCATTGCACCAGCACCTAAAGAACCAGGCATTGAACCAAATGAGCCATCAAGATCTGAACCAAATGTGTCTGTTAATGAGTCACCAATCATACCATCAGATAAAACAAATGTATCAAAAGCACCGGTATCTAAGGAGCCTTGAATAATTTGGTTTCCACCTTGATCTAGGTAACCTATAACAACTAAAGCATCACCACCAGCAGATGAAAGAACACCTACTTCAGCACTATAGTCAGCTTTGTCACCTTCGTGAGCAGTTTTAGCTGTAACATCAATACCTCTTGCAATTGCTGCAGCTTCATATACGTCAGCTAAACCAACACCGTAATCGGTATTCACATAAGTAATTGCAACACTTGAAATGCCTCTGTCACTTGTAATGTCTGCTAATACCTCACCACCTCTAGCATCAGAAGGAGCCGTTCTAAAAAACAAACCGTTATCCTCTGCAGTAGTTAAAGCAGGTGAAGTTGCAGATGGTGAAATCATTGGAACACCATTTGGTACAGCTACATTTGAAAGGACTGCACCTGTAACACCAGAACAGTCTGCTCCCATAATTGCTGTAACACCCTGTGAAATTAAAAATTCAGCTGCAGATGCTGCTGCTGCTGAGTCAATACATGTTGAGTCAGCTCTAATAGAGCTAACAGTTGAACCACCTAATAATGCGCCTGAATTTGAAGCCTCATTAAATGCTAACTCAGCGCCTGCAGCCATACCCGGCGTTAATGATTCAATAGGTCCTGTAAAACCTAAAATAATGCCAACTTTAACTTCTTTAGCGTATGACGTGCTAAACATAAATAAAGCAAGCAGAGTAGTAATGAACTTAATCATTTCTTTCCCCCTTATTAATTAATAATTATGCAGTGATAATAGTATTATATTTAAAAAAATGAATATTTAATTACTAATGTGTCCAGGAAGTTTTCCTATTATTTGAGAAATTACTAGCATAACTCTTTGGTTTTACTGGTTTATAAGTTTGATCAATAACCCTATATTGATATGAGTTCTTTTGACACCATAAGATAGCATCATCTAAGCTATCAAAATTTAATTTTAATTGTTTAGTTGTGTTTTTTGAGCTATTCCAGCCCATCAATACATCCTTTTGAAGACTAGGATCAAACTCAAACTCGATAATCCACATCTTCGTTTTCTTTAAGCCTGATTGCATATTAGTTTTTGAAGGACGCTTAATTGTTACTTTTTTCATTTTTTTCTGGTCGGGGAGACAGGATTCGAACCTGCGACTTTCTGCTCCCAAAGCAGACACTCTACCAGACTGAGCTACTCCCCGAGTATTGAATATATATACTTTTGTCTTATAAATAGTCAAACAGATAAATCTCATGCAAAAAGTAACGAAAATAAAAAAATTACTTATATCGAACAGCTTCTTCAAGTTTTGGAAATATCAATTTTTAGTTCGTAGCTATAGCAAGAAAATAAAACCTTATAAGATTTTTAGAGAAATATTAAATGTTGGAGATGTCGTTTTTGCTCTTTGTTTTAGTCCTGAGGAAAAAAAGTTTTATTTGATCAAGCAATTCAGACCTTTTTACTTTGTAAGAAAAAAAACATTAAAATATGAAATTGTAGGAGGATTAGTAGATAGAGGTGAGTCGCTTCTAACTGCTTTAAAAAGAGAAATCAAAGAAGAAATAGGAGTTCAAACAAAAAAAATTGTGAAATTAACTACTTACTGCCCAGTGCCAGGATACTCAGATGAAATAGTTCATGTTTATTACGCAGAGGTAGAAAAAATAAAGCTAAAAACTCTTTATAATAAAAATGAAAATGAGGAAATTAAAATTTTTAAGTTGAGTCTTGCTGAGTTAAAAAAAATTAATGAAAGTAAATCTATACAAAACGTCTTAACAAAAATTTCTATTTATGAGTATTTTAAAAAATTTAAAAAGAGTTAACGTTATTAACAATCTTATTTTCTATTAAAAAATCAGCAACTTGATTTGCTACGTCAATTGCCACATTAGATTGAGCCTCTTTTGAGGAAGCTCCTAAATGAGGTGTGAGAAGCAAATTTTTCGTTCCAAACATTACATTATCTGTTGCAGGCTCATTTTCATAAACATCAATTGCAGCACCTGCAATAATTTCATTATTGAGTGCATCTTTAAGATCAGATTCATTAATCAGACCGCCCCTAGCACAATTTATAATCACTGATGTGGGTTTCATAGTTGATATTGTCTCTTTGTTAATCATGTATTTTGTTTCATCATTTAATTTCGTATGAAGAGAAATAATATCAGCCTCCTTAATTAAATCCTCTGTTGAGACCTTTTTAACATCATATTTTGATAAATCTTCATTACTTGCTGATTTAGAATTAGTAATAATTTTCATTCCAATTGTTGAACATATTTCAGCAACTCTTTGACCTATGTTGCCATAGCCCACTATTCCAAGCACTTTTCCTTTAAGCTCAGTACCAAGAAACTTAGGTTTTTCCCATTTTCCTTGATGAGTTGAGTCATTAGCTAGATGAATGTTTCTCATAATTGAAAACATTAAACCGACGCTTAACTCAGCTGTTGCCTCTAAATTTCCTAGAGGTGTATTCATCACTAGAATTCGATTTTTTGTTGCTTGATCTAGGTCAACATTATCGACACCAACTCCTGCTCTACCAATAACTTTAAGGTTCTTACAGTCAGCGAGTATGTCTGAAGTTAATTTAGTTGCAGATCTGATTAAAATGCCATCATATTGATCAATCACACCTTTAAGTTCCTCAGGAGACATTCCAGTTTTGATATCATAATCAATCTGTTTTGACTTTAAGACATCTTCTACCTTACCGCTCATTTTATCAGAAATTAAAATCTTCATTATTTATACCTTCCCATTGTCTCAAAAAAAGACCATTCAATCCATGGTAAAACTTTTTCTATGTCAGAGGCTTCGACAGTTGCACCTCCCCAAATTCTAATGCCTGCTGGTGCATCTTTATATGCATTAATATCGTAACCAGCGTCCTCTTTCTCTAATGTAGAGCATATTTCTTTCACAAGTTTTTTTTGATTATCACTATCTAAAGCTACAAAGTCAGGATGTGTAAACTTAAAACATATACTTGTTGAAGAATATGTATTTGGGTCAACAGCTAAAAACTCTACCCAATCTCTCTGATCAATCCAGTCCTTAATAACTTGAAGATTTTTTTTTGATCTAGATATTAATTCTTTTTGCCCACCTATTTCAATACACCAATTCAATGCATCCAATGCATCCTCAGCAGCGAGCAAGGAAGGAGTATTTATGGTAGCTCCTTCAAAAATTTCTTTAGAAAACTTCTTATTTTTAGCTAATTGAAAAATTTTAGGCATTGGCCAAGATGGCTCGTAAGTCTCAAGTCTTTCAACCGCTCTTGGTGATAGAGCAATCATACCATGCGCAGCCTCTCCCCCCAAAACTTTTTGCCACGACCAGGTCACAACATCTAATTTTTTAAAATCCATATCCATAGCAAAAACTGCTGAAGTGGCATCACAAATAGATAAACCTAATCTATTATCTGGTATCCAATCTGCATTGGGAATGCATACACCTGAGGTAGTACCATTCCATGTAAAAACAACATCATTATCAAAATTTACTTTTGACAAATCAGGAAGTTCACCATAATTATCAGTTTTATGAACTGTAACATTTTCTAATTTTAATTGTTTTGTAATATCCTTTACCCATGTTAGTCCAAAAGTTTCCCAACCACATACTTCTACATCTTTTAAACCTAGAAGACTCCACATGGCCATTTCTATTGCCCCTGTGTCAGAGGCTGGGACGATACCAACTAAATAATCATCTGGTAACTCTAAAACTTTTTTTGATTTAACAATAACTTCATTTAGTTTTGCCTTGCCACTTTTTGCTCTATGCGATCTACCTAAAACGGCATCATTTAAAGCTTCTAATTTCCATCCAGGTCTTTTGGAGCAAGGTCCAGAAGAAAAAAATGGATGATTTGGTTTAATGGTAGGTTTTTGCATAATTGAAATTTCTCCTCAGCGTTTATTAACTATTCAATAATTTTGTAAAAAAATAAACCATCTAATGGTTTAGGTTCGAACCAAGTAGCTTTAGGTGGCATAAATTTTAAATTTTTAGAGTATTCTATTACTAAATCCATACTAACTGGTCTCATTAATGTCGATAAATCTGTTATACCCGTATCAACTTGATTAATCAAATAATCAGTACCTAATGAGGGTGGGACGAATTCGACCTTTTGATCAGTAGTCTCATCTTGAATATTTAATATCTCTTTCAAGACAAACTCACCAAAATCAATACAATCTGCGCCATTTGTAGAGTAGTCGTTTTTCAAATCTATTTTAAAATACTTACCCTGATAGTAGATAACAAAAAAACGATCTATCTTCTCATGATATTTTAGCTCTTCAACATGGAAATATGTTTTTAAGTCAGATATGAACGAATCTTTATTGTAGGCATCTGGAAATTTAACACTTCTATTGTAAGCTAGGTTTAGGCATTTAGATTTTGGAAAAACAATAGATAGAAATTTAGTATCTTTATTAACGTCTAATTGAGCAAAACCCTCTATTCTATGATGACCATCTGCAACAAAAAGTTCCTTAAAATTAATACCAGTGAAATCTGTGTTGGTTTTATATATTGAATGAGTGTACTTGCCAGATTTAAACTTTATTAGTGGTTTTTTATCATGATGAATATCAAGGTTTAAATCTATATTTTCATCATCGTAAAAAAGATAAATAGGACACAATTGAAATTTTACTTTAGATAATTGATCAGCTCTTTCTTTGCCTTTACTCACTAAAATTTTTTCGTGGGGCTTTATATTTCTATTTATGTAGTCTTGTATATTTAACAAAGAAATTAAGCCTGTTTGTGAGTGATTGTCAGAGTCTATTCTATATAAAAAGTATTCATTTTCAGATTTATATATAATTTTTTCATCTATAAGTCTTTGGTAATATCTCTTTGATAAATCAAAAAATTCATTATCAGAGAGTTTTTTATTAAAATAAATATCTGGTCTCAGAATTTGTAAAAGATTAAGCTTGTGGATCTGATCAGAACTAAAATTATAGTCAATGATATCTGTGCTCGGTGAAATTATTGATTGTAGATATTTATTGTTAAGTACATAAGTATTTGGTAATAATGGCTTCATTTATGAACAGAAACAAAGCACCGTATTATTTTGCTTTAGTAGTAGCTTTGATCTTCTTTTTTTATGGAATATTTTCAGTTTTAATTCACTAATCTTCTTTGTTTGTTGAATTTGGAAGACTCTTTTCTTCATACCAAATAGATTTATCTGGAATGTTGCCATCCCATAAATAACTCTCATAATCAAATTTTGGCATACCTTTGTCTGATCTTTCGTAATAGAGTCCGAACTCTCTGCAATATTCTGATAATTGATCTGCCTCAATCTCTAATATATTTAGTTTTTCCCATTTTTTTGAAGATGCTACCCATTTAAAACCTTTAGATTTTAACCAATCCTTGTGATAGTAAGTTTCAGAACCTGATACTGCGAATGTAATATTTTCACTCATAAAGAACCTCTTGAAATAATTTGTACGGATAATATGTAAAAATAGATAAATTTTCAAAAGAATTTTTTGAATTTACAAAAAAATTTAGATCTTTGAGGTTATATATTAGCTTATTGGGCGTTAATTCCTTTTCTTTATCAAA
>CACKFO010000009.1 GCA_902599405.1 uncultured Alphaproteobacteria bacterium
CCATTCCAAATACGTGAGTTCTAAATTTTTTATTTTTAAATATACTTAGATCATAATTATTAAAATAATTTTTTTGTAATATTGGATTAAACATATCTAATGAAAAGAATTCATTAATTGAATAGTTGATATTTCTTTGTTTAATAAATCTTAAGTTTTTAGAATTATTTTTTATTTTCATGAAATAATTGACTCAATAATAAAAATTCTTGTAACTACTTTTTTTTACCCTTAAAAAGCCTCTGGAAAAAATTTCTCTCTTCCTCTTCAGAATCGTTTTCCTCTATTATAATCTCGTTTCCATTATCAATTTGTTCAATAATATTTGGATTTGCTTCAATGGCATTTGTCTGGTTAAGTATTGACTCTATCACTGGATTATTTGAGATTTCAGAATTCTTTGTGTTTTCATCTGCACTATTTGGCAGGGGTAAATCATTTGTTGGAGGTATAATAAGCTCTTTATTATATCCGACGCCAACTTCGTTTCTTATTTCTCTCTGGCAAGATACCAAAAGAACTAATAAGACTAAAAATATACTTTTCATAATTTTTTATTCAAAAACAAGATATTCATCATCAAAATAACAAAGCCAACAGTAATACAGCTATCAGCAATATTAAATGCTGGCCAGTGATATTCCCCTATGTATATGTCAATAAAGTCAATAACAAAACCCCTAAATATTCGGTCTATAAAATTGCCCAGTGCACCAGACAAAATCAAGGTCAAAGTAAATTGAAAAACCTTATCTTGTGTTTTTATGAGTAAATATAAAAAATATGAAATAATTAGCAATATTACTATTGAAACTACTATTTGATTAAGAGATGGATTATTCAATAGTCCAAATGCAAAACCGTAATTTACAACAAATGTTAAATTTATAATTGGGAATAAAGACACTGACTCATAAAGATCAAAGAAATTGATAACTAAAGCCTTAGTGATTTGGTCCAAAGTAACAAAGAATAAAAATAAAAAAAATAAATTTAAGTTAAACTTATTTTTGAAAAGTTTTCCAAACATCATCACATCGATTGCATAAATTATTTTTACTAGATGATACTTCTTGCAACACAGCCCAGCATCGCTCACATTTTTTTCCATCAGCTAATTTTATATCAACATATATTTCCTCATCTTCAATACTGATTGATTCCTTTGACCTATTTAAAATATCGTGTGTTTCAACATTGCTGACAATGCACATTTCAGCCAAATCTAAATCTGCAATTATTTTTTGTATATCTTTAGATAAAAATAAAATTACTTTGGCTTGAAGGCTTGAGCCAATTAATTTATCATTTCTTTTTAGCTCTAAGGCGGAGGTAACACTTTTTCTTACTCTTTTTAGTTCTTCAAAAACTTTTTCAAGCGAAATATCCTTATAAGTAAATTCATCATCTTTAACATTTTGTAATAAAATACTTTCTTCGTTACTATAGCTCCTAGACTTCCATGCTTCTTCACATGTAAATGAAACTATGGGTGAAAGCCATTTTGTTAAAAATTCAAATATTATATGTAAACATGTTGAAGTTGATCTTCTTTTTATACTTTTTATATCATCACAATATAAGGAGTCCTTTCTAATATCAAAATAAAATGCTGATAGCTCAAGAGTGCAGAAATTTAGTAAAGCAGTGTAAATCGCATGGTAATCATGTTTTGAAACTAATTCTTTAAGTTTTTCATTAAGGCTTGAAATTCGTGTTAAGAGATACCTTTCTAATTCAGGCATTTCTTCTGGGTCAACTAAATTTTGTTTATTGAAGTTATAAAGATTTCCTAAAAGGAATCTTAGTGTGTTTCTTATTTTTCTGTAAGAGTCAATTTGGTAGTTGATAATCTTATTATCAATTTTTAAATCCTCAGAATAATCTGATGCAACAACCCAAATACGCAATATATCTGCGCCGTATTTATTGATTATTTCATCTGGAGAAATAACGTTTCCGACTGACTTAGACATTTTTCTACCTTTACCATCCACAACAAAACCATGTGATAAAATACTTTCAAAAGGTGCCTTATCTCTTGTTCCACACGACTCAAGTAATGAGGAGTGAAACCAGCCTCTATGTTGGTCTGAGCCCTCTAAATACATCGATGCTGGCCAGTGAAGATCTTCTCTAGCCTCTAATACATAAGAATGAGTTGAACCACTATCAAACCAAACTTCAACGACATCTTTTACTTGTTCAAAATCATTTGGGTCATACTCAGGTGATAAAAATCTTGAGGGTTCGGAATTAAACCAGGCATCGCCTCCCTCTAATTCATAAATCTTTGCAATTTTTTCAATAATATTTTGATCGCGTAGAGGTTCACCTGTTTTTTTATTGACAAATATTGGTAAAGGCACTCCCCAAACTCTTTGTCTCGACACGCACCAATCTGGACGGTCCTGTATCATACTTCTTAATCTTTTTTGTCCTTGTTTTGGGAAAAAATCAGTTTCATCAATAGCTTTAAGTGCTTTTGTTCTTAAATCGTTTGTGTCCATTGATATAAACCATTGTGATGTATTTTTATATACCAAGGGGGCTTTAGATCTCCAAGAATGAGGATAGCTATGAACTAAAATACCTTGTGATATAAGGTTATTGTTTTTTTTTATTTCATCACAAACATTTTGATCAACTTTAAAAATGTGTTGGCCATTAAATACAGGAATATGATCATAATATATTCCACTTTCATTTATTGTCATGGGCAATTCTAAATCATGTTGTTTACCCAAAATAAAATCATCCATCCCATGTACTGGACAAATATGAACAATGCCTGTGCCTTGTTCAGTAGTTACAAAATCACCATGAAGTATAGGAACTTCAAAATTATATCCAGAGTCGTATAAAGTGTGTTTACAAAAAGTATTTGTTAATTCATGACCTTTAATAGAAAAATTAACTTTGTATTTTTCAATTTTATTTTCTTTAATAAATGACTCAACCAAATCGCTAGCTATAATAACGTTCTTGTTCCCATCATTTATTTTTAAATTTAAAGATTTGTATTCAATTTCGTTATGAACTGCCAGAGCTCTATTACCTGGTATTGTCCAAGGAGTAGTTGTCCAAATAACAATAGAGTGCTCTATTAATTTATCGTTATTAGTTTTTGAAATTGGAAAACAAGCATATATTGTTGTTGATTTATGATCATGATATTCAACCTCTGCATCTGCAAGTGCTGTTTTTTCTATAACTGACCATAAAACTGGTCTGTGTCCTTTATAAATACCACCATTTTTGAGAAACTTTCCTAATTCTCTTACTATTTGTGCTTCTGCATGAAAATGCATAGTTGTGTATGGGTTGTCCCAATCGCCAATTACTCCCAATCTTTGGAATTCTTTTTTTTGAATAGATATCCACTTATTAGCAAAATCTCTACACTGTTTTCTAAATTCAATCACAGGTACGTCGTCTTTATTTTTCTTTTTAGCTCTGTATTCCTCCTCTATTTTCCATTCAATAGGTAGTCCGTGACAATCCCATCCTGGAACATAAATGGAGTTTTTATTAAGAAGTTGTTGATATTTTACAATTATATCTTTTAAAATTTTATTAAGGGCATGACCCATATGAAGATGACCATTTGCATAAGGAGGTCCGTCGTGAAGGATAAATTTTTCTTTAGAATTGGATTGTTCTCTTAATTTTTTATATATGTCATTTTTAAGCCATTCATCTAGAATTCCAGGCTCTTTTTTAGGCAAGTCAGCTTTCATAGAAAATCCAGTCTTTGGAAGAGTAATAGAGTCTTTAATTTCCATAATTTAATATTTTTTTTGCTTCAGCGATATCTAAATTGATTTGATTTAATAATTCTTTTATACCATTAAATTTTTTCTCTTGTCGAATTTGTTTATAAAAAAATAATTCTATATTTTTATCATAAATATTATTGTCAAAATCAAACAAATAAGCCTCAACTATTGGCTTTTCTTTATTAAAGGTTGGTCTTATACCAAAATTAACAATACCAAAATAGGTATTTCCATCAATTGTGGTCTCTACAGCATAGACACCATATGGAATAATAATTGTATTGAGAGGGTACTCAATATTGGCTGTGGGAATACCAATTGAACGACCTCTCTGATCGCCTTTAATAACTTTACCAGAAATACTAAATTTTCTTTTCAAATCTTTATTTGCTAATTCAATATTTCCTAAATTAAGATTTTCTCTTATTTTACTTGAAGAAATTTTGTTATTATTTTGCTCATCGACAATGAGATCAATTTCGTTTAGTTGAATATTATTTTTCTCACAAAATATTCTTAATGTCTCTATGTTTCCTTTTCTTTGATTCCCATACTGGAAGTCTCTTCCTATTAAAATTTTTTTGGCATTAAGTTTTCCTAATAAAATTTTATCTTCGAATTCTAAATGATTTAGTTGAGTAAATTTTTTATTAAAGTGTAAGTCAATTAAATAGTCTAAACCTAAGCTCTCTAAAATCTCTTTTTTTTTTAATTGAGAATTAATCATAAAATTATTTTGTTTTTTAAAATAAATTTTTGGATGTGGAGTGAATGATAAAATAGCAGATTTAAATTTTGATATTTTAGTTTTTTGTATTAAGTTTTTTATTATCTCTCTATGGCCTTTGTGAATACCATCAAAGTTACCTATAGTTAAACACAGCTTTTCATCGATATTAATTTCTTCAAAACTACTATTGATATATTTCATAGAAAAAATTAAACGGTATGATATTTGCTCTTATAATAAATAAGGGGTTTTTTGGTGTTTAACTTTATGCAGTTTGTTATTAAACATATGATTATTGTATGATCGCCTGATATGACTTTTTTTTCAACTTTTGCCTCTAATAGCCCCAAAGACTCCGGAAAGAAAGGAACCTTATTATTAGCAATTTTATATTTTGTATTCACCCACCTCTTCTCTAATGATCCAGCAAATTTATTAGATAAATTAAGTTGAGATTTAGCTAAAAAATTTACATTTAAAGGACTATTAAATTTAAAACTTTTTAAATTTAAATTTTCATTTCCAAGACAAAATAAAAACTTTGGAGGAACAAGAGAAAGGCTTGAGAAAGAATTGACTGTACAACCAAAAAATTGTTTTCTATTTGTTCCATTTGTAACAATCGTAATACCAGTGGAAAATAATGAGAAAACGGCCGTTAAATTTTTAATATTTTTCATAATTTTATTTTTTGTTGGTAGCGCTGGAGAGACTCGAACTCTCACGAGGTTACCCTCACCGGATTTTGAATCCGGCGCGTCTACCATTCCGCCACAACGCCTTAAAATAATCTTATTTACTTATATTATTAAGACAAATTAGGCAAATTGATAACTAATTGTATATTTATTTAAATTTAAGAATAATATCTCGATACTTTGGAATACATTTACTTTATGGCACCCATACTCACTTTTGCAATGACTGCTTCCATTACACCGGGACCTAATAATATAATTCTTTCAACAAACGCTGTTAATTATGGTTTTAAAGCAACAATTCCATTAATGTTAGGTGTCTTTTTTGGATTTTTATCAGTTTTAACTCTTTGCTTATTAGGAATAGGAGAGATTTATGAAAACTATCCAAATTTTAAGAATTTTATAAAAATAGTAGCCACGATCTTTTTAACTTATCTGGCTTATAAAATTTTTATTTCAACTAAATTTTCAGACAATAATAAAAAAAGAAGATTTACATTTAGAGATATTTATTTTTTTCAATTAATAAATCCTAAAGCTGTAAGTGTTTCCATGTCTAGTTCTGCAATTTTTATACAAAATAAATTCTCATATTTAGAGGAATTTATTTTAATCTTTATTTGTTTTATAATTTCAACATCAACTAGTGCTGTAGTTTGGGCCGCTATTGGACACTCATTTAGAAAATATCTTAATGATAAAAGAAAAATTATTTATTTTAATAGAGTTATGGCTCTATTATTACTAGGCTGTGTTTTTTATATAATTTTATGACAGTAAATTTATTTAAATTATTTTTCTTTTTATTAATTAGCTTCTTACTACTTACCCCTATAGCCTTAGTTATAACAAATGGTTTGAGTGCAATTTTTTTAACCAATGAGCTTTACATTAATAGATATTTAATTGGGTCTACTAAACTCATAGTAATGGTAAGTATTTTTACAACAATCATCAGTGTGCCATTAGCATGGATAAATACAATGACCGAATTTTGGGGGCGAAAATTTCTACAAATATTTGCAATACTACCTTTAGCAGTTCCAGCCTATATTTCAGCATATACTTATGCCGAAATTTTGGAGCCAGGTGGTTTTATAACTCTCAAATTTTTGTTTTATGATGGTTTCTCAATAAGAAATAGTATCGCGGCTTCGCTAATAATTTCTTTATCTTTTTTTCCATATGTTTATATCCTAACTAGGATTGCAATCATAAATTTCTCCACAAGATATATAGAGGCTGCAAAAACTCTTGGTAAAAATCCCTATCAATGTTTTTTTAAAATTGGTTTACCCATGGCCCTACCTGGAATAGCTGCAGGACTAGCATTAGTTTTGATGGAAACAGTCAATGATTTTGGTGTTGCAGATTTTTTTGGTTTACAAACACTTTCAGTAGGAGTTTTTCATTATATAGCAATATTAAATGATCTACCCTTAGCTTTCCTATTGGCCTTAATTATTATTTTAGTAATGGTTTTGTTATATTTTTTTGAGCAAAAATTAAGAGGTAAAAGGAAATTCAATAATAATACCTATGAAAATATTCAGTGGTCAAAATATAAATTAGGAAAGTTCATTGGAATAATTGCATTAATCTTAGGGATCTTACCTATTTTGTTTGGCTTTATTCTGCCTCTTATTTTTGTAATTTATACATTTTTTAATAATTTAAATTTTATTGATTTTAGTAACTATTTTACCTCACTATATAATTCAATTTTGCTTGGAGTTATTGCTGGAATTGGATGTGCTATCATCTCAGTATTTATTAGTTTTTACTCAAGATTCACTACTAAAAATCACATTACATATTACAAAAAAATAATAAACATTGGGTATGCAATACCAGGTGTAGTAATAGCTTTAGGAGTGCTTTTCTTTTTATTTTATTTTGATCGATTAACAACATTATCTTTGTCTACCACTTTATTGGGCTTGTCCTTAGCTCTAATAATTAGATTAATTGCCCTATCAAATAATTCTTTAGACTCAGGGATGGAAAAAATTGGAAAGTCAATTGATGATGCCTCAAGATTAATTGGAAGAAGATCGTCAACAACATATTTTCGAATAATTTTACCTCAGGTAAAGTTAAGTATAATAGCAGGATTTTTTCTAGTATTTGTCGATACTGTAAAAGAGTTACCTATTACTTTACTACTAAGACCTTTTAATTTTGATACACTTGCTACTAGCCTATATGAATATTCATCAAATGAAATGTTTGAATATGGAAGTTTGCATGCTTTAACAATTATTTGTTTTCTTTCTATCGTTATTTATTTATTCGATAACGTTCTAGAAAAAAGAATGTTGTCAAAGACGAAAAAATAATTATTTAAATTTTTTCATTAACTTTAATGTTTCATCACTAACGTGATGCTCAATACCTTCACTGTCATTTTCTGCAGTCTTTCTGGAAACACCTAACTTAATTAAAAAATTATAAACAATTTCATGCTTTTGTTTTGATTGTGTGGCTAATTTTTCTCCCTTTTCTGTCAAAAAAATCGAACGGTATGGTTCAGATTTTGCTAAATTAAAACTTATTAAACGCTTCAAATTTTTATTAACAGTAGCTTGTGACACACCAAAATGTTGAGCTAAATCAGCATTTTTAACATCACCTTTATTTTGTAAAATTTCTTGAATAGCCTCAACATAATCCTCTAGTATTTCATTCTTATTTTGGCTTCTGATATTTGAAAATTGATATGGCTCACTAGATCTAGTGTTTTTCATAGCTGCTTCAATCTATTTTGTTAACAATTAAATGTAAAGAATTGTTTGACTAATATTTAGTTATATCTATATTGTTTAGCCTAGGCTAAAAATATGACAGAATTAGTATTAGAATTAAGTAGAAAATTTCAATATTTAAGATTTTCAAAAATTTTCCTCTTTATATGTATTCTCCTTCTTTTATTTTCTGAGCAGACTAGAAGTATTTTAATTTCATCATCGAGCGACGCCTACATAGCTGTATCTAGCTTTGTTGGAGTAACACTTCTTCTATTCGTTATTCTTGAAAAGAGAAATTTTAATTTACAAAAATTAATTTTACAAAATAAGAAATTTGAAATTCCCATTTGCTCTATGTTAGGAGTTATACCTGGCTGTGGTGGAGCAATAATGGTAATGAGCTTATTCACTAGAAAAGTAGTTTCTTTTGGAGGTGTGCTCGCAGCGCTTATTAGTACTATGGGCGATGCAGCTTTTCTTCTCATTGCAACAAAACCCCAGGCTGCTTTAATCATACTACCAGTAACTTTTATAGTTGGCATAACATCTGGATATGTTGCTCAACCTTTTACAAAAAATTTTTTACAAAATAAAATTAATAAGAATATAAATACAACCCATTTACCTAAAAACAAAATATCAAATAAGTTTTATTATATTTGGTTTTTATTTTTAGCTCCTGGATTTATTTTGGGAATATTAAATGCTTTTAACACTGATCTTAACTTTAATTTTATTGGAATTAATGTAGTTGAAGTAATGGCATTTATTTTGGCAATATACTGTGTATTGTTGTGGGTTTTAAATCCATTAACAGATATTCAAATGGCTTCAATACACGAAAACTCCTATAGAAAAGTTGTAGATACAACTTGCTTTGTTACTGTTTGGGTCATTATTTCATTTGTTGTCTACGAATTAATAGATCTATCAACTAATGGTTTAATATTTGAGTCATTAATACTATTTGGTCCATTTATTCCTCTTATGGCTATATTAATTGGTTTTATTCCTGGCTGTGGTCCTCAAATTATGATCACATCCATGTATGTGAGTGGTCAAATTCCTATGTCCGCACAAATAGGAAACTCTATATCTAACGACGGTGATGCACTTTTTCCTGCGATAGCTATATCTGCAAAAGCAGCAATAGTTGCTACACTCTACAGTGCGATCCCAGCTATTATAATTGCTTATCTCTGGTATTACCTTATAGGTTAAATACTAAATATTAATTAATTGTTATGATTTGGAAGAATTTACATATATATGTTGAAAAAAAATCTAAATCAAAATATTCACAATATTTTTTATCTTTAGTTGCTTTTATAGAAAGTATTTTTTTTCCAATTCCCCCAGATTTAATTTTAATACCAATTGTTTATTTTAACCCAAAAAAGTTTGTAGTAACTGCCCTGAACTGTACGATATTTTCAGTCATTGGTGGCGCTTTTGGATATATCATAGGGTATTTCATTTTTGATATCGCCCAATCTTATTTTGATATAAGCAAGCAGGGTGCATTTATGAATTTTTATAATGATTGGGGTATTTTTGCAGTTTTTTTGGGTGGTTTTACACCTATACCTTTCAAAGTTATAGCTTTAACAAGTGGATATGCTCAATTTAATTTTATCTATTTTATACTCCTTTCATTGTTATCTAGGGGGTTGAGGTTTTTTATTATTGCTTTTATCATTAAACAATTTGGGAAATTAGGTATGGAAATTTTACAAAGAAATAAACTATTAATTTTTATAATCATACCTCTTGGAATAGTCCTTTTTATTTATTTATTTTTTTATCATGATTAAACAAACTAATATTTTATTTCTTGTTTTCTTGTTTTCGCTGGTAGCTATGTCTTTTGCTTTAATATTACAATATGCATATGGTCATAGCCCATGTAAATTGTGTGTATATCAACGAGTTCCATATTATTCAATTTTGATATTGGGTGTATTTTATTTTTTAATGAAAAGATTTTTCAATTTAATTTATATATTACTAACTATCTTGCTTCTTGTTGAATTAGGAATTTCCGGTTATCATTCTCTTACAACATTTGGAATAATTGAGTACACCGGATGTGAAGCTGCCACGCTTCCAAATGATATTACAAAATTAAAAGAAGAATTAATGTCTAATACATTAATTACCACATGCTCAGATGCAAACTTACCTTACTTTGGTATTCCATTATCAGTTTATAACTTCTTGTTTTCAATGACTTTTCTGATATTAATTATTTTTAATGCCTACAAAAAAGAAAAATAAATCACTGAGCGGTGAAGATAAAAAATTAATTGAAGAAATTATCAGAGTTGATCATGCAGGTGAGCATGGAGCAACGCAAATATATCGAGGACAATTAGCTATTTTTAAAGAAAACACAGAATTTGGAAAAGAAATTAAGGAGATGGCTGACCAAGAGGAAATTCATAAATCAACTTTTGATGAATACATAGTAAAAGAGAACGTAAAACCAACCGCTTTATTTCCATTTTGGAATTTAGCAGGTTATGCCCTTGGATTAGGAACTGCATTACTGGGGAAAAAAGCTGCAATGGCATGCACCGTTGCTGTTGAGGAGGTTATTGGTCAACACTATGAGGAACAAGCCAAGGAACTATCAAAAAGAAAATTAAAACCAGACTTATTGAAGACTGTAAAAAAGTTTAGAGAAGATGAGCTAGAACATCATGATACAGGCGTCGAACACCAGGCAGAAATGACAACTGGGTATGTTCTTTTGTCTAAAACTATAAAACAGCTATGCTATACTGCAATAAAAATAACTAAAAAATATTAATCCTTCTCTAAGACACTATCCCAATATAAATAATCTCTCCAACTTGAATGAAGATAATCAGAAGGAAAATTTTTACTTTTTAATCTTAAAGAATATTGAGAGGGTTCTTTAGGTTTTCTAAGCAATTTAAAACCAACTTGACTTAAATCCCTACTTCCTTTGGTCCAATTACATTTTGAACATGCAGTCACAACATTCTCCCAATTTGTCAGTCCACCTTTTGAACGAGGTATCAAATGATCGAAAGTTAATTCTTTTGTTGAAAATTTATCATTGCAATATTGACATGTGAAATCATCTCTCAAAAAAACATTAAATCTTGTAAATGCAGGTTTATGACTATGTGGTATGTAATCTTTGAGTGCGATAATGCTAGGGAGTTTTATTTCAAAAGATGGAGATGAAACCTTTTGATCATATTCTTCAACTATATTAACTCTATCAAGAAAAACTGCTTTTACCGTATCTTTCCAACTCCATATGGATAAGGGGAAATAGCTAAGAGGCCGGTAGTCTGCATTTAATACTAAAGATGGACAATGATTCGAGTTAATCATGGTTAAATATTAACATATCCAAAAAAGAGTATGATTAATAGTTTATTAATTCCAGTGTTCATACAGCTTGTTAATCTCATCTAAAGCAATTGGGCTAATTGAATGTGCACAGTTATCATCTAAAACCAGTTTACTAGAAAATTTTTTTGATTCCAAAAACGAATTTGTCTCAACTGCCCTATTAAATGGTACGACATCATCCATTTTTCCATGAAAAATTAAAAAACTAGATTTGATTTCAGATATTTTTAAATCATTTAAAATTTCTTTTGGTAATGATCCTGATAATGAAATGATACTGTGAAAATTTAAATTTTTTTGTAGAGCATAATATGTCGCCAACATAGAGCCCTGAGAGAAACCAATGATAGAAATCTGAGTTTCATCAACTGAGTGTTCATGAATTATATTTTCAATTATTTTTTCAAGATGAAAGAAGGCTGTTTTTAGGCCTTCTTTTAATTCTTCAATAGATCTTTCTTTTAATGGAAACCACTGATACCCAAAATAATTGAATTCACAGGGCTCCGGGGCATTAGGAGATATAAACTCAGTTTCTTCTTTTTCCAAAGATATATAATCTTTTAAGGAAATTAGGTCATTTCCATTAGACCCATAACCATGCAAAAATAATACAATTTTCTTCATCAATTCTTCTTAAATTTAATAATTAGACATTTATAGATAATTTGATAACTATTTACCATGTTTTCATCTACTGTATTGCCTTTTGTTTTAGTTGTATCCATGATTTTAGCTCTTCTCATGGTTGTAATTGGTGTAATAGCTATGGCTAAAAATGGAAGTTTTAATAAAAAACACAGTAACAAACTTATGCGAATGAGAGTATTGTTTCAAGGTATTGCTGTTTTAGTATTCGCTGCGATAATATATTTATCAAGATAATTTAATTACTAAAATCATGAATAAGAAAAGTAAAATACTATCAACCCCAATTAATAAAAGCACTTCCAGTTTAATGGATGATTTTAATAGCTCAATTGATGTTGATAAAAGATTAATTGAAGAGGATATTGCTGTTACAAGTGCACATGTAAAAGCTTTAGTAAAACTAAAAGTTATTTCAAAAAAAGAAGCTCTTACTATTCAAAAAGGATTAAATTCAATATTGAATGATCATAAAAAAGGTAGACTAAAATTTTCAAAAAAAAATGAGGATATTCACATGAATGTAGAGTCTTACCTCAATAAAAAAATAGGTAATGTAGCTAATAAAATACATACTGGAAGGTCTCGTAATGATCAGGTAGCAACTGATACTAGATTATGGACAATTAAAGCCTCCAAAAATTTACAAGAAGAAATCAAGAATTTAATGAAGTCTATTTTAAATCAAGCTCGTGGAAATGAAAAAACTATTATTCCTGGATTTACACATTTGCAAGTGGCACAACCTGTATCTTTGGCTCATCACTTAATTGCATATTTAGAGATGTTTAAAAGAGACTTAAATTATTTTGATTTTTGTATAAATAACAGCGATGAAAATGTATTAGGCAGTGCTGCTTTAGCAGGTAGTAATTATAACTTAGATATAGGTTTACTAAATAAAAGTTTACATTTTTCAAAATCTAAAAATAATTCTATGGATGGTGTGAGTGATCGTGATTTTTGCATATATTTTCTACATGCTAGTTCTTTAACTGCGACGCATTTAAGTAAATTATCATCTGAGCTAATTTTATGGTCAAGTAATTTCATGAAGTTATTTAATATAAGTAGTGAATATTCTACAGGTAGTTCCATAATGCCTCAAAAAAGAAATCCCGACTCATTAGAACTTGTAAGATCAAAAACGAATAGCATTAGAATTAAGTCAATAGAACTCTCAAATATCGTTTCAAACCTTCCTTTAACTTATTTTAAAGATTTTCAGGAGGATAAAAGGATAATATTTGATTGTTATGATGAGTTAATAAGCTGTATTAAAATTATGGAAGAAGTTATAAAAAAATCTAATTTTGAAAAATCTATTGGAAGAGATTTATGCAATAATTATTTCGCTACAGCTACAGATTTAGCAGACTATCTAGTTATAGAAAAGAAAATACCTTTCAGAGACTCTTATAAAATTATTGCTGATATAGTAAATTATGCGCAGAAAAAAAATAAAAATCTCTCACAAATAAAAATTGATGAATACCAAAAATTTCAAAAATCAATTGATAAAAATATTTATAAATATGTTGATATAAATAAAAGTCTATCAAGAAAAAAAACACCCATGAGCTCTAATCCAAAAGAGGTTTCTAAAGTGATTAGAAAATATATTAAATTTCTTAGAATAAGATGATCAAGTTTTTATTAATAATATTATTGCCCATATTTATCATTGGCTGTGGAAACCAAAAACCTAATAAATTACCAGAAGGTGTTGTAGATAAATCTCAATATCCATTTCCTCCTAATGATGACTATGATTACCCTGAGAGCGAATAATGCTGGATAAAATATTAAAAGAGTTTTCTAGTCCTTTTTATCTTTATGATGAGGATAAAATTAAAAATAAGATAAATTTTCTAAATAATTTAGAATTAGACTTTCCAAGAAAATTTAATTTTGCCGTCAAAGCTAATCCTAACCTTGCAATTTTAAACCTTATTCATCGTTGTGGTTTTGGTGCTGAAGTTGTCTCTGCTGGTGAACTATTTAAATCATTGAAAGCCGGATTTGAACCTGAGGATATTATATTTGATGGGCCAGGAAAAACTGATTTTGATTTAAAGTACGCTATCACGCAGAAGATTCACTCTATAAATGTTGAAAATATTGAGGAAGTTGAATTCATTAATGATTACTCTTTAAGTAAGGGGCTAAAAACAAATATTGGTATCAGAATAAACCCCGATATTGATGGGTCGACCATGGATAAGATTACTACTGGTTTATCAGGAGGTAAATTTGGTATTTCAATTGATCAAATTGACTTCGATACAATCTCTAATTTAGAGGGGGTGAACTTAAAAACACTTTCTGTTCATATAGGAAGTCAAATAACTGATTATCACAAGTTACTTGGTTCATATGAAAATCTAATCAAAATTGCAGATGAGCAAAATCTTAAAAATAATATAAATATTGATACTTTAGATTTTGGTGGAGGATTTGCTGTTCTTGATCACTCAGATAAAGAAATCAATTTTGATAGTTGGAAAAATAATTGTAACAAAATACTTAGTGGAAAAAATTATAATATTATTTTTGAACCTGGAAGATTTATAGTAGCTGATAGCTGTGAACTTATCAGTAAAGTTTTATATATAAAAAATAGTGGCAATAAGAAAATTGCTATTATTGACTGTTCATTTTCTGAATACATTCGTCCAGCTTTGTATGACATAAAGCCTCCAATAAAAGTTTCAAACAATTCAAAAGATGTTGAAATTTATGATATCGCAGGTGGAATTTGTGAGTCTACTGATTATTTTGTAAAAGATATTGAACTACCTAAGATAAAAGTTGGAGATAATTTAATATTTATGAATGTTGGTGCTTATGGATCCTCTATGTCCTCAACTTATAATAGTCGACCTCGACCTCTAGAGGTATTATTCAACAAAGATGAGTATCGTGTAATCCGATCTCGTGATACCTTAGAAGATCTATGTAAAAATGAGATCATGTAATGATAATATTTTTAAAGCGTGTAAATATTATAATCGCCTTAATTTTATTATTTTTAACTCTTGGTTTAATTAAATTTAAAAATAATTTATCTCATGATCCTGTAAGTAACTTTAATGTTGATGCGATTGTTGTATTAACAGGAGGGAAAGGAGAGAGAATTATTGAGGGTTATAAACAAATTGAAAAATCTAATCAAAATAAGTTGTTTATTTCTGGTGTTGATAATACCTTTAATTCAGAAGTTGTATTAGTGAATATTCTTAACTTTGATCAAAACATTGTTGAATGTTGTATTGAGGTTGGATATTTATCAAAAAATACATATGAAAATGCGTTAGAAACAAGATATTGGGCCTTAGAAAAAAAAATAAAATCGATTTTATTAATTACTTCAGATTTACATATGCAACGTGCAGAATTTTTATTTAATCAACTATCAGGTTTGAAAGTAACTCCTTATTCTGTGAGCAATAGTGATATAGTTATTCCTTTTGAAAAATTGGTAGAGGAGTACATTAAGTTAATTGTCTCAAAATTAGTTTTTATAAAAAAATATGAAATTTAGTTTTTTAATAACATTTTATTTTACAACAGCTATTGTATTAATTATTTCTTTGTTAGGCCTTCCCTTCAAATATACAAAATTTAGATTTTTTGTGCTTTTCTTTACAAGGAACATGGCAGTAATTTTAAAACTGTTTGGAATTAATATAGAAGTAATTAATTCTGATATTGCTCACAAAAAGGGTTATCTCTATGCGAGTAAACATCAGTCAATGTTTGAAACAATATACTTTAATGAACTTTTTTATAATCCTGCATATATTTTAAAAAAAGAATTATTGAATATTCCACTATTTGGGACCTACCTTAAAAAATTGGGAATGATTGCTATTGATAGAAAACAAGGAATCCATAGTCTTCGTTATGTAAATCAGCAAACAGCTGAATATTTAGATCATAGACCTGTAATAATTTTTCCCGAGGGAACCAGAACAACCTTTAAAGATCAACCTGATTTAAAACCTGGAATTTATTCTATGTACAAGTCTTTGAACAAGCCAGTTGTACCTATTGCTTTAAATTCTGGAAAATTTTGGCCTAAAAATAATCAGATTCATAAAGGCTCCATAACAGTAGAGTTTAAACAGCCGATACCTCCTGGGTTGAGCAAGCAAGAATTTTTAAATAAACTCAAAATTGAGATAAATAGCCTTAATCATTAGGAATAAATTTTCCTGCCTGTCTTGCTTTAACAATTCTATCTCTTACATTTTTGGTCTTCTTTAATTTTGTTAATAAATTCTTAGAATTTCCCTGATTGAGGGTTTTAGAAAAATTTTTTAATTCACTTATGAAATTATTAGTTAATTTTAGAATTTGGGAATTATTTGCTAAAAATATATCCCTCCACATTTCTGGATCACTTCCTGCTACTCTAGTAAAGTCTCTAAATCCACCAGCAGAAAATTTTACAAGCTTTGAATTTAGTGAAGATTCTTTTTTCATTGCCGTCAAAACTAATGAATAGGAAATTAAATGAGGCAAGTGTGAAGTCAAACTAAGCACTTTATCATGCTCTTTTGCAGACATAATTTCAATTTTCATATTTAGTGACTTCCAAAACCTAACAATCTTATTAATGTTTGTCTTGGAAGATTTTTTTAAAGGACAAATAATATTATATCTATTTGTAAATAGTCCATCAAATCCATGTTCCAGTCCAGCTTTTTCAATACCCGCTATTGGATGTGAGGGAATAAAATTAAATTTATACTTTTTTTGATTATATAATTTTTCTATGTTTAGTTTTGTTGAGCCCACATCTGTAACAATTGTTTTATCTAAATTAATGTTGCTAAGTTTTTTGAATATAGATTGATACTGGAGCATAGGTACACAAATAATTATGAGATCAATGTTTAATTTGTTGATTTCTTGAAGTGATTTCAAAACTATTACATTGTTTAATTTTGATTTTTTAATTCTAATTTTAAGGTTATTGGATTTATCAAAGGCAAAAATATTAACATTTTTGTATTTTTTAATTACTGATCTTGCTATTGATGATCCAATCATTCCAAAACCAATTATGAGAATATTTTTAAACATTAAATTTATTCGCTGTTTTTACTGCCTTTTTCATGTCACTTTTTGTTCCAATGGTCATCCTAACAAAATTATGTAATCCATATGATGACAATGATCTGACTGTAATTTTATTGTAGTGTAAAAAATCAACAAATTTTTGAGTTATTGATGAACTTTTAAACTTTAAAAGGATAAAATTGGCCTGAGTATCAATAGTTTCAAATAATTTGTTATTTAAGCCTCTGCAAGTAAGAGATTTGTTTACAAAATTATTTTTTACAGAGTCATTAATCCATTTTTTATTTTTCAAAGACTCTTGAGCTGCAATACATGATAATCTAGATACATTAAAAGGCTTTTTATATTGATAGAGTTGAGAAATAAGCTTTGAATTAGCATATCCCCAACCTACTCTTAAGCCGCCTAGAGCAAATATTTTTGAAAAAGACCTTGTTATAATCAAATTAGAATATTTTTTAACTAATTGCATTCCATCATCATATTTTTTATCTCTAATGTATTCACAGTATGCTGAGTCTAATACAACAATTGTTTTTTTACTTATTTTATTTAAAAATTTAATTAATTCATTTTTGTAAAAAATAGACCCTGTAGGATTATTAGGGTTAGCTAAAAAAACAATTTTTGTTTTTGAGCTGATAATTTTACTAAAATTTTCTAATTTAAATTGAAACTCTTTATCATCATATTTTTTTACTTTGCATCTAAAGTGTTTTGCATAGATTGAATACATAGCAAAAGCATATTTAGTAAAAACGACTTCATCATTGGGTTTTGAAAAAGTAGCATATATCATTTGGAGAACTTCATCTGAGCCTGCGCCTAATATAATTTGTTTATTATTTATTTTATAAGTTTTAGCAATTTGATTAATTAAACTCTCTCCATCAAGCTCAGGATAGATATTTGAAAATTTAATATTTTTTTTTATTAATGACTTTACAGATTTAGCTGGGCCATAGTTGTTCTCATTTGATGAAAGCCTTACATACCCTTTAAATACTTCTGCTCCACCCTTGTAGGTATTTTTTGGTTGGCTATTTTTCATAATTTTTTGATAATAAATAAACTATATAAAGAAAATATCATCATTTTATATTGAAAATTAATCCAAAAAGCCTTAAATTCCAGTTTCACCGATTTGATAGCAGCTTGCGGGTGTAAAACAGCTAAAGCGTATCCCCCGCAGTTATCTTTCGAACAGGTTTAAAAATGAGAGAAATAATTGCAAATACTGAATATCCAGGTTTCTTACTGAAATGCCAAGAAGAACTACAATTGGACTCTGGTAAAAAAATTAAGAATTTTCAAATCGCTTATCAAACATATGGAAGTCTTAATGCTCAAAAAAATAATGCAATTTTGGTTTGTCATGCATTAACTGGTGATCAATTCCCTGCAGAGGAAAATCCTATAACTAAAAAAAATGGTTGGTGGGAATTAATGATTGGACCCGATAAGCCTATTGATACGAATAAATACTTTGTTATCTGCTCGAATGTTCTTGGGGGCTGTGTTGGAACGACAGGTCCTAATGATATTAATCCTGATACCTCAAAAATATATGGTTTAGATTTTCCTACCATAACGATTAGAGATATGGTGAAAGTACAAAAAATACTTGTTGATGAGCTTGGAATATCCAAATTGCTTTCTGTAGCAGGTGGTTCAATGGGTGCAATGCAAGTTCTACAATGGGCTGCTACTTATCCGGAGAGTGTAAGGTCTATTATGAGTATAGCAGGTTCATTGAAACACTCTGCGCAAAATATTGCATTTGACGAAGCAGGAAGACAATCCATTATGTTGGATCCTAATTGGCAAAATGGAAGATATTTGGAGAGTAATGAAAAACCTGAGAATGGTCTCTCTGTTGCAAGAATGATAGCTCATATTACTTACTTATCTGAGAAAGCTTTTCAAAATAAATTTGGTCGAAATTTACAAGAAAAAAATGATTTATCTTTTGGCTTTGGAATAGACTTTCAGGTCGAAAGTTATCTTCGTTATCAAGGTAGATCTTTTGTTGATCGATTTGATGCTAATAGCTATCTATATATGACTCGAGCAATGGATTATTTTGATGTGAAAGATGAAATTATTGCAAATAAAAAAACTATAATTGATAATTCGATCCGATTTCTAGTTTTATCATTTACCAGTGATTGGCTATTTCCAACAAAAGAGTCAAGAGAGATAGTATCTTTATTAAATTCTATTGGGTCCAATGTTAGTTTTGCTGAAGTCGTATCAGATAGAGGTCACGATAGTTTTTTATTAGATGAGCCACAATTTTTTAAAGTTGCTCAGGGATTTTTAAAGGGAATAAAATGAGAAAAGACTATGAGATCATTTTAAATTTAATTCCAGAAAACTCAAAGGTGTTGGATATTGGTTGTTCTGATGGAGAGCTAATCACTTACTTAGAAAATAAAGGAATAAGTGCTCAAGGTGTGGAATTAAATCAAGAAAAAGTAATTAAATGTTTGGAAAAAGGATTAGATGTAATACACGGTGATATAAATTTAATAGTTGAAGATTTTCCATTTAATCAATTCGATTATTGTCTTTTGACTCAGACAATTCAGGCAGTTCAAGAACCAGACCAATTATTAAACACCCTCAAAAAAGTAAGTAAAAATATCATTGTGAGCTTTAATAATTCAGCACGTCTGAGTAAAATTTCAAATTTTCTTTTAACAGGAAGTTTTGACTCACTTTTAAAAAAAGCAAATAGTGATCACTGGTATAATACTGATTATATTCACCCATGTAGCATCAAAGATTTTAAAAAATTAGCAACAGATTTAAATCTAAAAATAATTTCAACTTTTGATGTCCTTTCTCAAAAGAAATTTGAAAACGGTAAAATTCCCTCAAATTTATTTTGTAAAGAAGTTCTCTTCCATATTACTAATGAACAATAAAAATATAATTTTTGTCTATAACGCCAAAGGTGGTAAATGGAACTATATTCTTGATACAGTCCATAAATATGCCTCCCCCAGCACCTATGATTGCAATTTATGTAAAATTACTCACGACCTGAAAATGCGCGAGTCGTGGAAGAAATTTATAGAGAGCTCACCACATAATTTTAAGTTTTTACATTCAGAAGAATTGGAAGAATTTAATCTTCTAAATTACAAAGATGAACTGCCTATATGTCTTGAGGAAAAAGAAGGTAAATACAAATTATTGATAGATAAGAAACAAATGAATGAATTTAAAAATGAATTTGAATTAATCAATATTTTAGAAAAGATATTATAAACCGACTAAACCCAAATAAATTAATCGAAGCGAACCTATCACTACAAAAATATTAATAATGGTAAAAAAAGAATTATCTGAAAGTTTACTATTCATCCAGTGTCCCAAAATTACTCCTATTATTGCAATTGGTGAAAAAATTAAATAACTATATAACTTCTCAAAGTTTAATATTTCCAAATAGAAATACGGGATTAATTTAAATAAATTTATTAAAGCAATAGAAAAAACTACGCCTGCAACAAACTGCACTTTTTTATTATAAATTGACATAAAATATATATTTAATGGCAATCCTCCAGAGTGGAGTACAAAACTAGTAAACCCCGCTAGTGCTCCCCAAAAAGATTTACTTCCATAAAAGGGTATTTTTTTTAAATTTCTGTTGTCTGCGATTAAGTAATTAAGCAAAACATATAGTAAGGAAATTGATCCAATAAAAATACTTATCATTGATAAATTGATAAATTTAAACAAGATTGTTCCAATAATAACCCCCAATAAAGAATATGGTGCAATTGACCATAAAATTTTATATTCAAAATGTTTTCTATTTAAAAACAAAGCAATTACATCACATACAATTAACATTGGCATTAATATAGCTATTGCAGTTAAAGGACCATAAGTTATGGATAATAGGGTTACTGAAATTAAAGCCAATCCACCCCCGGAAAAACCTGATTTTGAAATTGCAAATAAAAGAATAGAAAAAGAAACTATTAAGTAATAACTAATATCTAACAATAATTTATCCTATATTTTAAAATCTCAATATAAATTAATATTAAGTTGGCACAAAATTTTTAATAGGTATTTTTTTTTGTTTTTTTGAACTCTTTGCGTAAACAATCTTTTTACATACGCAAATCATTAGTCCTCCCATATAAGGAAAAAATAATTTACCTATTTTTTCAATTGTTCGATGTGATTTGTAATTTAAATAATGACTCCATGGAGGAAAGTGCAAAAATGTTTTTCTATAATCTAGAACCAAAAAGTCTTGTATTAGTGATTTAAATTGCTTGTTTGAGTATGATCGACCAAACCCAAAAGGATTGTTATCATACCGAGTCCATATACCTGACCTTCTGGGAATAATTGATAAAAATAAACCGTTTGGCTTAAGTATTCTCCATATTTCTTCAATACTACTCTGGGGCTTATCAACGAACTCAAGTAAATGAGTAGATATTACAACATCAACTGAACTTGGATCCAAAGGTAAGAAATATTCATGTATTATTTGGTGTTCGAAATCGTATTTCTCTTTAACATTACCATCTAAAAATTCTGGCTGCATAGAGGATATTTGTAAATTTTTATTTTGCTTACTAAGAAAAGAGAGAAAAGGGTTTGTATAACCATATCCACAAATAACACTATCGTTTACAGAATTTAAATGGGTGTTTAATTGATGACGTATGTTGCGTTTAACAATAGTGCCTAGTCTTGAATTATAAAAACTACAAATATCGGATGCGTTGATATCCATAGTTGTATTTTAACGAGATTTACATAACATTCTATTTCTTATGCAAAAACCTAATGTGTATTTGTTTCCCCAATTAGATGATAACTATGGATATTTAATTAAAAATCCTCATGAAACAAAAGGAGTGCTAGTTGATCCCTCAGATCTAGATATGTGTTTGAAGATACTTGAGCTAAATGATTGTAGTGCTTCTCACATAATCATTACACATCATCACGATGATCACATTAGTGCTGTTGATGAAATTAAATCAAGATTTAAATCTTTAGTCATAGGGTACAAAAATGACTCCAAAATACCAAAACCAGATAAAGAAGTTGAAGATCAGGAAATTTTTGAAATACATGGAAATGAATATAAAGTCATTCATACTCCTGGGCATACGCTTCAACACATAAATTATTTTATGCTAAAACATAATATTTTATTTTCTGGGGATACTCTATTTAGCATTGGATGTGGAAGAATGTTTGAGGGAAATCCTGAAGTTTTTTGGAACAGTTTGTCTAAGTTAAAACAATTACCTGAAGATACAAAAGTATATTGCGGGCATGAATATACGATGGCTAATTTAAAATTTGCCCTAAACATAGACCCTGATAATGAAAAGCTTAATGAATATTATAAATGGGCCTCACACCAAGAAAAAGAGCATCGACCAACAATTCCAACAACTCTCTCAGACCAATTGCTATGTAATCCATTTTTGAGATGTGACACAGATCAATTTATGAAATTTTTTGACACGCAAGATGCAACAGAGGTATTTGCTAAAATGCGCTCTGCAAAGGATAATTTCTAGAAAATTATTTTAATCTTGGTGTTTTAATGAAATGTGCTAGTTTCAGAATACTTATGAAAGACACTTTTCAATTAGATAGCGATATTGTTGATGCTTTTCAAAAAAAGCAAATGGATAAAGTATGTTCTCTCTACTATGAAGCAGCAAATTACTTCGAAGATAAGGCTGATATTGAAGCAGCATGTTTTTTCTATACACAAGCCTTAGCCATGGCTTTAGAAGAAAATCATGAACTTAAGGAAAAGATTATTTACAAGCTTGAAAAATACGGCAGAAGTAAAGACGCAACTTTAAATTAACTAAAATCTGAATGGAAAAATCTACCATTCAACTTCCTGATACTTGGCTTGAACATTTAAAAGACGAATTTAATCAAGATTATATGATTAAACTCAAAAGCAAACTTTTAGAATTAAAAAAAAATAAAATTATTTTTTATCCTCCAGGAAAAGAAATTTTTAATGCATTTAATTTAACTCCTTTAGACAAGTTGAAGGTAGTTATATTAGGTCAAGATCCCTACCATGGACCTGGCCAAGCTCATGGGCTCAGTTTTTCTGTACCAGAAAATATAAAACCACCGCCCTCACTGTTGAATATTTATAAAGAACTTCAAGATGACTTAAAAAAAGAGGTGAATTACAACAATGGTAATTTAGATAAGTGGGCTAAGCAGGGAGTATTTCTTTTAAACACAACTCTTACAGTAGAAAAATCAAAACCCCTCTCACATCAAAAGTTTGGTTGGGATATTTTCACAGACAAAGTTATCTCAGTTATCAGTAATGAATTAGAAAATATTGTTTTTATATTATGGGGTTCGTTTGCTCAATCAAAGAAAGAGATAATTGATTCGAATAAACATCTTATTTTATCAGCACCGCACCCTTCCCCATTATCGGCTCACCGCGGTTTTTTTGGGAGTAAGCCTTTTTCTAAGACAAATACCTTTCTAAAATCAAAACAAATTGATATGGTTGAATGGTAATGAAGACTGATGTTGAAAATCTCGTAGGGTTTATTGAAAAAGCAGTTATTGCAATAATATTAGTAGCTACTATTACAGCCATTATGTTTGAGATAATGAGAATGATAGAAGTTCAGTATGTAGAGTTAGCTGATCTACTCCTCTTGTTTATTTATGTTGAGGTTATTGGAATGGTTCGAGTCTACTATGTTTCCAATCGTGTTAGAATGACATATCCCTTATTTATTGCTATTACCGCTTTATCTCGTCTTATTATACTTCAAGGTAAAGACTCAAACCCAGAGCTTCTTCTTTACGAAGCAGGAGCAATAGTCTTAGTTGCGATTGCAGTCATCATTCTTCGACTTAGGTATGTCCCAATACTTCGTCCTATTGAAGATGTTGATGAAATTAAACCTAGAAGCACAAAAAAGTAATAAAATTGAAAAAAATTGCAGTCATTGGAACTGGGCTTAGTGCGCTTTCTTTAGCATATCACTTGCCTGCACTTGATATTACATTTTTTGAAAAATCCTGGAGACCAGGTGGAAGAATAAGCACAAGAAAACATGAGCAATATGCTTTTGATCATGGTGCTCACTATTTGAAATTAGATCATGGTGTTATTGGCTTAAATGAATTTTTAAAAAAAATTGATGCTATTAAAATTTTAAAAGGTCAATTTTGTTCAAATATCTCACAAAATTCTCCAATTGAAGATAAAGAGGTCATTGTTGGTAAAGATGGAAATGAAACAATTCCTATAAAGATACATAAATCACTGCACTACCCTACGCATTTTTCAAAACAGATAACTAACATTGAAAGCCATAATAATGAATATTTCTTAATCGCAGCAGATGAGAAATTTGGACCTTATGATTATGTTTTTTGTAGCATGCCCTATGAACAATCAAAAAAATTGTTAGATCAATTTATAGATTATAGTGATATTCCTGAAATAGAGTTTGACTCCATTTGGACAGTCATGATTGCATTTAATAAAAGATTGGGGGCTCCGTTTCAATTTGGATATCACTTAACACCTGAAATTAGTTTCTTAATGAATCAAAATTTTAAACACGAATTTTTTAATGAAGAGTGCTGGGTTGTAAATATGAGAGCTGATTGGACAAAAGAGTATTACAACATAGAAAATTATGTTTTAGAGGACTATGTGGTAAATCAAATGAAAAAGTCTTTTCAATCAAAAGCTGATGCTGTTTTTAAGAAGTCACATAGATGGAGATACTCTTATACAAAGAAAAGTCTAAGAGATCAAAACTCTAAAAGATTCATTGAGTCCATAGATCAGCGTCTATATGCTTTTGGAGATTGGTGTGAAGGTCCAAGTATGCAAGATGCTTGGTTATCTGGTAAGAAATTAGCACAGCATTTCAGTGAAATGAGACTAAAAAATTAAATAAAGATTGTGAATAATAAAATTTAGGAAGTTCCTCAATGCGTTTTATTATAAATTTTTTTCCAATTTAAATAGTCTTGGTCATTTAACATAAATCTCATCAAGTTTTTTACATCATTTTTATTAATATTATATTGAGAATTTATTATTTGGTATGGTATCTCGTCGTTATGTGCCAAGAACTTAATATGATCTAATTCATAGGGCGTTAAATATTTCATTAAACTATAAACGTTGGACATATAGAAAAACTATACAAAAAATAGTATTTAAGTCTAGTTTGTGAAAATGTATTTCCTAAAAATTAATAAAAGGTGATTTTTCTGTATTCTATTTCAAAGCAGCAAAAAAACTGTCTGATTTATTGCAATCGCCGTAATAAGTTTTTTTCAAATTTACACTATCAGGATAAAATATGTTTCTCTCATATCTAAGGATTTTTTTATATAGAATTAGGGTGTTAAAGGAGAAGTCAGTTTCAATTCTAAAATGATAACTTACGTCATCTTCTCCCATGTACTCATATTGTAAATCTTGAAATCTCTCCTTTAATACAAAGAGGTTTTGGTCAAATGAGTATTCAAATTCATTTATATCCTCATTTTTAAATTTAATAATTTGTACTTTTGAGTAATCAATAAGAGATGTTTCTTGACAAGCTAATTTTATACTCTGGCCGAAAGATAAAGTTGGAATAAAAAATAATATAAATAAAAACCTCATAATTTAATCCATTATGCTTGCTTTAAATCCATACTCTGAGATAGCTTTTTTTCGAAAAAAGCCCTCAATTTTTATCATCGTTACAAAATTGTTTGAACATTTAAGAAGAGCTTTAAAAGGTTTAGCAGATCCTTTACAACTTACATCTTTACCATTGGCATCATGTGTTTCACCACAGGCACATTCGTAATTAATAGAACCATATCCATTGAGTCTGAGTAAATGGGCAGCTTGTAAGGGGTTGTTTTTGAGTTTTTCTCTTACTTCCTCTTTGTTGGTTAATATTTCCATTAAGGAATTAATTTTATTTAATCCCCCCTCATTATCCACATAAAAAAAGTAGCTAAAAGTATGAGCGAAATAGTTAAATCTACCCAAAGAGTACCAGTGAACATATAATTTTAATTTTCACTTGGGATGGCGTTTTCTTCCCTCATCAGAATAGGTCGACCATCATGTGCAGTGTTTAAAGGTATAATTTTACCTTTATACCTGACACATAAAGTTGGGGCGTTTCTTACTTCTTTCCCCAAATTTACCTCTAAGTCTACAAGAATTAATTCTGCATCATCCAAAATTTTTAATATTTTCATTAATTATATCTCCGATACTACTTTTTAGTCTAATAGTAATCTTTGGATCTTAACAGACTGATTAAAGCTATAGTGTCAGTTAAAAGTGAGGACTAATTTTCCGCGCAGATATCTTTAATAACTGGAGTATTAGTGCATTCAACACATTTTGTGATTTGAACTACACATCCATCAGCTAATTGAGATACCTCTACTTCTTTGTTACACTTAGAACAAATAGAAGAAACAGATAAGTCACACTTCGGACAAGATATTGTTTGTGCGTTTTCCATTGTCATGTATTACTTCTAATATACCTTTTTAGATGAAGAATGGAATAGATTACGAAAAACAATTAATAATCAATAAATTCAGTATTTTTGCTTTATAAGTTTCTATTTTGATTGAACGAAATAAAAATGTACTTTTAGTTCAATGGATACAATTAAATTCCTTATAAAAAGTCATAAAATGATACCTCATCCTGAAGGTGGTCATTACGTCGAAGTTTACAAAAATAAGGATGTTAGTCACATATACTATTTGTTAGAAAAAGGGCAATATTCGCATTGGCATCGCATTAAAAAGAACGAAACAATACACTTTTATACTGGTAGTCCTTTGAGAATATATACATCGAAAAATGGTGAAGAATATGAAATAAATGAGATAGGATCTAAAAATAGATTTATTTACAGCGTCGAAAGTAATATATGGTTTTCTTTGGAGTCTACTGGATTATTTAGTTTAGTTGGTTGTACAGTTGCTCCAGCTTTTGAATTTGAGGATTTAGAAATTGCTCCCAAAAATTGGAAACCTAGTAAATTTAAGGGTTATCTCTGACAAAATTAAATATTTAGAAGTAATTAGAAGTGTTTTTTTTATTTTGTAAATTACACACATAAATTATGAAATTGTGTGTAATAAAATATACAAAAATCACATAAAAATCTTTAAAATGGAAATCAAGAGTTTAAAAAAATTAATTATGATTTTTTTTAAATTTACCTTAAATTTGAAATTTTTTCTAATTTTTCGATTTTATTGAAAAATTGTTGATTTTATTGATAATTTTTCTATTTTTATCATAAATTACACATAAATTACATAATAGTTTGTGTATAAATTGAAAATAATATAAGTTCAATAGCAGTGCAAGATATAAAAATCAAACCTTGGGAAGAATTAAAACAAATTCATAAGGAAAAATTTAAAAATGAGTCAGATTACTTATCTTTTTTCCGGGATGTAGTTTTACATGACACCTCAACTAGAGAAAAGTACACCTCTCAAACTAAAGATAGGGTAGTTGAGGGAGTAACTTGGGCTAAAGAATTCTCAAAGTTTCATCAAAGATATAAAGACGGCTACTCTTACAAGTTTTCAGAAAATAATACAATTTTGAATATTGGGCACCAAACCACATATTTAATTAAACCACAATTTGCAGCTTATCATGCGGTTAGAAAAATAATGAGAAATTGGTTAATAAAGAGACTCAAAGATGAGTATGTCAAAAAAAAGCCAGTAATCTACAATCCTCCTAAAAGTCTCAACCAAGGCGAAAGTAACTTTATTACAAGGCGGACAAAAGTTGCTTATTTAGTATATATGGGTGACTTAGCTGTTAGAGATAATTTACTTTACTCTATTAGAGATAATAAAACTCTAGTGCCCAAACCAGCTTCGCTATCTTGGTGTGTGTCACAATTTGATGATAAATATATATCTGATGGTATACTAACCTACCCTAAAAATTTAGGCCCCTTGAATGAAAACTTATTGTCAGAATCATTGTCTTTTTAAATGTCAGAAGTAATTAAAGTATTATTATCATCATACGGCTTTGCAATTTTACTATGGGCAGCTTTTATCTATACTCAAAAAAGATTTGGTAAATTAACAAAAAATGTTAGTTCCAAAAGAATATATATTAAATATTTTATTATAATCGTTTTAGGGTACGGGACTTTCTCGCTAGTATTAATCAGTGTTTATAGCGATTGGTTTAAATAATCAAAGTTTATGAATAGTGATGATATTGAAACTCAGGATTACATATTTATGAAGTGTCTCCAGGAAAAAATATGTAAAAGACATGTCACATTAAAAACAACAGATAAACAGATAAACGATGAGTCTTTAATTTCGAAAAATGTGATTAATGCTTTTGACTTGGATGAAATTTCATTTCTGACGGGATTAAATTTCAATATTGTGAGTGATACAGGGGCAAAACTTATAAGAATGAATCTAGCAAATAAAATTATGTGGGAAGATGATCAAAATAATGAAAAGCGATATCTTTGGTATTTGTCTGAGAACGGTGAAAAATATTTAGAGAGAAATTCATACAAGAGCACATGAACATAGAATTAGTGATAAATACATTTTGGTTTTTTTCGATTTTTACAGCAGCTATTTACATCATTAAAAAGAGGTATGTTGGTAAAAAGGAATATTCTATTATAGATAAAGCTTTTAAATTGGGTTTATCTGTATCAATTTTTTTAATTTTTTTAAGCTTGTATTTCTTACTTACACAATCTTAGTTCCCACCCTCAAGTAAAATAAATTTTTGTGTATCTAGATCAACTCCATTTTTTGTCTCATGTATTTATAATATGCTTTCTATTGTGACTGTGTGTTGTATTGAGGGTGTTTAGATTCAGGTCGATTCTTGTGTTTAACAACTATTGAGCCATCTACTACCTCTATGTCATAACCCCAATTATCCCATCCATTTAGAGATAAAGGCTCATTTAATTCATCTTCAAGAGTTCGTGGATATACATAACATCCTTCATTATCTCCATATTGAGATTTGGCTTTCTCCATCTTTTTTTTCACTTCCATATGTAAATCTAATGGAATTTTTAAATGCTCACCTAATAAATAACATAACCTCATATCTTTACATGCTAAGTCCATTGTGAACCCCGCTTCATATTTTTGATTAAAAATATGTGGCACAACAGTTTCCCATGCAAATGAATTACCAGCGGAAACTCTGATGGCATCAAAAAAGTTTTCTAAGTCTAAGCCTGCTTTTTTTGCAATCATCATACATTCCGAAGCTGCCACCATATTAGTGAAAGCAAGCATGTTAGAAACTACCTTCGCAATCGCACCTGCTCCGATATCTCCACAAAGTACAACAACCTCACCAATTGCATCTTGTATTAATTCTTTCCACTCATTAAAAATCTCTTTATTACCTCCTGCTAAACTTACCATATTATTATTTTGCAATGCATGAACCCCTCCTGTCAAAGTAGCTTCTAACATAGATACATTATTGGTTAATGCTTTTTTTTCTAATTCTTGAGATTGCTTAAAGTCAGTAGTAGAAGTATCAATCCAAACCATTCCTGGTGAGGCATTTTCCAATAACCCTTCTTTTCCTTCAACAGCTTGCAAGACGTGTTCAGGTTTTGGCAAACAAGTTATGGTGGCATGACATTTTTGAGCTAACTCTTTAATAGAAGATGCTCTTGTAATATTTTCAGGAAGAAGATTTAGTTTATGTTCATCAATATCATAAGCAATCAATTGATATTTTTTTGTTTTATTTAAATTATTTAAGATTGGTAATCCGGCATTCCCTAAGCCGATTACTCCTATGACTTTTGAATTTGTCATTTTAGCTTCCCCCACCTATCAGGCATATTGATTTTTGATTTATTGAAAAAAAAGGACGAATAGATAAGAACCATTCGTTAATGATATTAACTAGAGCTTTTAATAAACTCATATTACTAACCCCTTTTTTTCACTTTTAAACTAGAATTTCAAAGATTTCCATATTAGAGTTTTGAGAAATTTGGAGGGATTTTAAGATGAATTTAGTTGAATTTTATTCACTTTTTGACTCGTTTCGAAATAGACTTTTGGACTTCTTTCTCTAGCCATAGCGAAAAGTTAGAGATTTTCTTTTGACCAATTTTTTCATGCGGTATATCAAGCCAAGACGTATATAAATTGGAAAAAATGTAGCAATACCCAAATTGATCAATGGATATTTTCACGACAATTTTTTAAGATTGGTGGTAAAAAATCAAAATTAGCAGTCCATGCATAATGAATTTCAAGAATATAAAATTCTATATCCTCCTGAGGGAAGTGACCCTCATCGTATTTATCCAATAGAGCTTGTTTTCTTTTATTCATTTCTTCAGAAGTGTTAGGGTCCTTCATTTGTAAAAAAAAATCTTCGGCTAACTCATAGGTTGCAATACAGATTATTTCCTCTTCATCATAAGTTATATCTTTTTCATGATAGCTATGAGAGGAAATAGAAATTAATGAGAATATAAATATCAGAACTAGTCTCATAATTTTAACTTATCAAATAGTTCCCTTTCTTGGTATTTTTTCTCGGAAACTTTTAGGAAATACGATTTGAACTAACTACCAAATACTCTATTATGCTTATTCTACGCATGATTGGGGCCATA
Organism: uncultured Alphaproteobacteria bacterium; assembly: GCA_902599405.1. Lineage (GTDB taxonomy): Bacteria > Pseudomonadota > Alphaproteobacteria > HIMB59 > HIMB59 > HIMB59. Next base: position 30,799 of record CACKFO010000009.1, read on the forward strand.
GCTCAGCTGGGAGAGCGCTACGCTGGCAGCGTAGAGGTCAGGGGTTCGATCCCCCTTGGCTCCACCAAAATAGAATAAAAATATGGAACAAAACTTAGATAAACTTTTTTCAATTAATTTTTTGGGAACATGGCTTGTTACTCTTGCTGTAATAGCTCTCGTAATTTTTGCTAGCTATAAAATATTTAATATTTTATTTAAATCAGAGATTTATTTTAAAAAATCAGCAATCAGTTATTTTTTAATTTTTATTTTTATTTTCGGCTTCTTAATATACTTCTATAGTTAATTAGCTCACGAAGATAATTTTATCTGTCGATATGCAAAATAGTCAGGTTAATTAGCCTATAAAATATTTAATTTTATTGTTAATAGAGTGTAATGTTGACTAATAAACTAAGTTATTTAAGTCACAATTAAGGAGGTTAATATATGAGTATAGCAAGAGTAACAACAGTAAAAATGGACTCAAAGGAGGCAGCTGACGAACAAACACAAGGGTACGTACAAAGTGCTCCATCAGAATTCCCACAAGCAAGTCAGTTAATTGGCATTAGAATTGATGATGTTACATTAATGGCAGTTACAATTTATCCTGATGCTGAAACTATGAAGGCTGCAGATACAGCACGAGAAAAAAGATTAAATACTAATATAGAAAATAGGGTCTCAGTCGAGACAATAGTTGGCGAGGTTACATTAGATCATCATAACCACTAATGATGAGGGTAATCAGACAAATATAAAAGCCTTTAGATCAGTCTAAAGGCTTTATGATTTTTAGACACCCCATCTCATAGCTGCTGTGTGAACAGATGAGTCCCAATGCTTTAAAAGCTCTTCGTCAAGCTTTGTAAGAGTAATTGAAGCGCCCTGCATTTCAAGAGAAGTGCAATAATTTCCAACAAGAGACCTTGATATCTTTATATTTTTTTTGTCTAACATGTTTTTAGCGTTATCATAAATTAGGTATAGCTCTGTTAAAGGAGTGCCTCCCATACCATTGACAAATAAAAGAATTTCTTCGTTTGCCTCAGGCTTTAAGTCCTCGTTAATTGCCTCTAATAACTCGTTTGTAATCTCTTGTGCAGATTTCATTTTATCTCTTCTTCTTCCAGGCTCACCATGAATTCCAACACCAAATTCCATTTCATCATCGCCTATATCAAAATTTGGTTTTCCTGCAGCTGGGACAGTGCAGCTTGAAAATGCAACTCCCATTGAACCTGAATTTTTATTTACCTTATCCCCTAATGCTTTACATTCTTGTAGGCTACCCCCATGCTCAGCTAAAGAACCAACTATTTTTTCAACAACAACAGTAGCAGCAACACCTCTTCTACCAGTTGTAAATGAAGAGTCCTCCACAGCAACATCATCATTTGTCAATACAGACTCATTTGGGCCTTGCATCATCTCAGCTGCCATTTGGAAATTCATTACATCTCCAGAATAGTTTTTAACGATAAATAAAACTCCTGCTCCACTGTCTACTTTTTCAGCAGCAGCTAACATTTGATCAGGTGTGGGTGATGAAAAAACAAATCCAGGGCAGGCTGCATCCAGCATACCGTAGCCGACTAAGCCGCCATGCATTGGTTCGTGTCCACTCCCCCCTCCACTGATGAGAGCTACTTTTCCCTCTTTTGTGGGAGTGGCTCTGGTGATGAAGTTGGGGTCGTAGTGGCAGTTAACAATATCTTGATGCGCAGCACCAAAACCTTGCAGACTCTCCTTTAGAAAATCATCCGCTGAATTCATAAATTTTTTCATAGTATCCTCCTAACTATTTAACACTGACTCACAGACAGTTTTTATCATTAATTGTGAAGACCTGGCTCCAGGATCGATATGACCTTTCGCTCGCTCTCCTAAAAAAGAAGCTCTCCCTTTTGTGGCTAAAAGATCTTTTGTTGAAAACATCGCTTTTTCCGCCACTTCTATAGCTTCTTTAAGTATCTCTTTGACATCTTTGTTATCCTCGACACCTTTTTTAAGGCAGTTAGATACAGGTATGAGAACATCCATCATTGTTTTTTCACCTACATCTGCTTTACCTCTTTGTTTTACAGCTTCCACGCCATCTGCAAAAATTTCAATTGCCTTTTTATAGTCAACACCATTATCGATATCGTTTCCTTTGGCCATGGTCATAAACAATGTACCAAACAGGGCTCCAGATGAGCCTCCGATACCAGATAAAACTTTCATTGCTATTTGGTTTAGAGCTTTAGACATTGGCAAATCTTTAATTACAGCTTCTAATTCTATAACAAGCTTGATCCCTCTTTGGACATTAAAAATATGATCACCATCTCCTATTTCTTGGTCCAATTTTTCTATTTCACTTGCATTTGCATCAATTACAGCTTGAATTTCTTTTGCACTATGGATTAAAAAATTAACACTCATTACACGCTCATTCCTTTTTCGTCAAAAAATAAAATTTTATTTTGATCTATTGCAAAATTTACTTTGTCCCCTTTTTGTCCTTGGAATGTTCCTTGATATAAGGATAAAATTTCTGCTCCATTAAAGTCTAACTCTACCACAGTTTCTGCACCGAGAGATTCAACAGTTTTAATTGAGCCTGAAAGTTCACCTTCTCCTATCTTAATGTGCTCAGGTCTTAGACCAAGTTGACTTGCTTTATCTGGTGATGAAGTATTTAAATAAGCTCTGTTGAGAATATTAATTTTTGGTGAGCCTAATCTATTTGCAACATAAATAGATTTTGGATTATTATATATATCTTCTGGTTTATCAATTTGAGCGATCCTACCATTTTCTAATACTCCGATACGATCTGCCATAGTTGTAGCTTCAGCTTGATCATGTGTGACGTAGAGAATTGTGGAACCTAAATTTAATTGGATTTTTTTCAGTTCGACTCTCAAACTTTCCCTTAATTTTGCATCAAGGGATGAAAGTGGCTCATCCATTAAATATATACTTGGGTCTCTAACTAGAGCACGACCTATCGCAACTCTTTGCATTTCTCCCCCTGATAATTCAGTAGCTTTGTTGTTTAATTTAGCTGAAATCTTCAACATTTCCGCTATTTTTTTGACTTTTTCTCTAATCTTTTCTTCTGGGATTTTTCTAAGAGGGGATCGAAGAGGAAAAGCTAAATTGTCGTAAACCTTATAATGAGGGTATAAAGAGTATTGTTGAAAAACAAACGCTGTGTCTCTTGCTGCAGGTTGTGCTTGTGAGAAATCTTCATCATCAAAAAGAATCTTTCCTTTATCAATTTTTTCTAAACCTGCTATTGATCTTAATGTTGTAGTTTTACCTGCACCGGTTGGACCCAATAATACAAAAAACTCTCCATCATTTACTGTAAAGCTAATATCATCTAAAGCCTTTATAGTTTTATCATATATTTTTGTAATATTTTGTAGTTCTACTTTAGACATTAACTCATAAACTCACTTTGAAGTGCCTTATCATTTGAACCATCAAAAATTATTTGATTATTATTAAGAGTATCAAATTGAATTTGCTCATTAATATTAACTTGTGTGTCACTATCAACTCTAATTTTTATATTTCCAAGTTGAGTTTCAATTGTAAGAATTTTTCTTGAACCTAAATATTCAACACCAAACACATTGCCTTTTACGCCATTTTCAGAAACTAATTTTAAATTCTCCGGCCTTACACCTAAAAAATTTTCATTGGAGTCTGTTCCTTCTTTTTGTTCAGGAATATTTAATGATGAGTCTAATAATTTAATACTTGATTGACTTGGAGAAATTTTTTCATTTATTGGTATAAAGTTCATTCCTGGGGATCCAATAAAATTGGCTACAAATTTTGTTTTAGGTTTATTATAAATTACTTTTGGTGAGTCTGCCTGCAACACCACTCCCTCATTCATTACTGCTATTCGATCAGCCATCGACATTGCCTCTTGTTGATCGTGTGTTACATAAACTGTCGTTGCATCAATATCATCGTGAAGTTTTCTTAATTCCAAACACATCAATTCTCTAAATTCTGCATCAAGTGTGCCCAAAGGCTCATCCATTAAAAATGCTTTAGGTCTTCTGACTAGTGCTCTTCCAAGTGCAACACGTTGACGATCACCTCCTGCTAAAGAGGACACTTTTGATTTTAATAAGTGATCAATTCTGAGAAGCTTTGCAGCTTCCAGAACTTTAGCATCTACTTCGCTTCGTGAGAGCTTTTGCATTTTCAGTGGGAAAGCCAGATTATTTCTTACATTCATATGCGGATAGAGTGCAAAAAGCTGAAAAACAAAGGCTATATCTCGCTGAGAGGCCCTTAGATAGCCCACATCTTCCTTATCCAAATAAATATTTCCAGAAGTTGGTAGCTCCAAACCAGCGATCATTCTCAAAGTGGTAGTTTTTCCACAACCTGAAGGGCCGAGTAAAACGAAGAATTCTTTATTTTCAATAATAAGATTGGAGTTTTTTACTGCTACGAAATCTCCAAAAGATTTATGTAAATTTTTAATTTCTATTTCTGCCATGGCTAATCTGGGAAATGACTTGTGATCACAAATCCGATAGTTCCCACCAATATAACGATAAAGGAATATGTATACATCCACATAGCAAAAGGCTGCATCAACATAAATACGCCCAATAAAATTAAAACAGTTGAAGCATTTTCCCAAATGGATCTTCTAAAAATTCTTCTCAATAAACTTTTTTTCTCAGCCATTATTTTCTTACCGCTCCAAATGTTATTCCCCTTAGAAGATGCTTTCTCAATACAACTGTAAATATCATCACTGGTATTAAAAATAATGTTGTCCCTGCTCCAATAGCAGGCCAATCAAGACCACCCTCTCCTATAATTGTTGGGATAAATGGTGGTGCAGTTTGCGCATTAAATTGTGTTAGTAAAACAGCGAATGCATATTCATTCCAAGAGAATATCATGCAGAAAATTGCTGTTGCAGCAATACCTGTAGTTGCTTGCGGAAGAACTACTTTAAAAAATGCTTGCATTCTAGAGTAACCATCTATCATCGCAGCCTCCTCATACTCTCTCGGTATCTCATCCATAAACCCTTTTAACAGCCAAACTGATAAACTTAAATTTACAACAGTATACAAAATAATCATGCCAACGTGAGTATCACCGAGACCAAGTTTTCTGTACATAATAAATATAGGTACTGCCACTGCTATTGGTGGGAACATTCTCGTAGATAAAATAAAAAATAATAAATCATCTTTCAGTGGGACTTTAAATCTTGAAAGAGCGTAGGCAGCTAAGGAGCCTAAAAATACCGAAAAGAACGTTGCACCAAATCCAATTATCAAAGAATTGGAATACCTCGGTAAAAATTTTGATGGTCCTGTTATGACCATTTCTCTACTGCGAACTAACTCCTCATACCATGTATCTGGTGGTGGAAGAGAGTCCAAATAATCCTTGGGTTGTCTTGATCGATTTGTAAATAAATTCACATAGCCCTCTAAAGATGGTTCAAAAAAGACCTCTGGAGGGTAAGAAATAGCACTATCAACACTTTTAAAGCTTGTAGCAACCATCCATGTGATCGGTATAAGGGTTACGATCATGTAAACGATGATGATAGTGGCAGCTAATTTCCTTGAAAATCCTGTTGCCTCTAGTGGTGATCTTGAAGTGTCCATTATCGCTCTTTAATTTTGTTCATAACTTTTACATACACATTTCCAAAGCCGAATATGGTGACAAATAATATTACAGCAAAAGCAGAGCTGTAACCTGTTTTCCATTTTTCAAATGCTTCGCGTTTTAAATTGATTGATGCTAGTTCAGTCGCCGATCCTGGCCCCCCTGAAGTAAGCTCAGCGACCAGATCAAACATTTTGAAATTCTCGATCCCTCTAAATAATAATGCAAGAAGTAGAAAAGGAAGGACAGATGGCAATGTTATATGGATAAATTGCTGCCACTTACTAGCCCTGTCAACTTCTGCAGCCTCGTACAAATAATTTGGGATTGATCTTAATCCTGCTAAACAAATTAACATGGTAAAAGGTGTCCACATCCATGTATCGACAATCACAATTGACCAAGGGGCTAAAGTGCTTGAACCAATCATATCAAAAATACCAAAGTCATAGAAAAAATTAACTACGTAATTAAATAAACCTACTTGAGGATTATATAAGTAAGTCCAAAATACACCTACGACTGCAGGTGAAAGCATCATTGGTAAAACTATTAAAGTAGTGAGTAGTTCATTGCCTTTAAATTTTTTATTTAAAAGAAGAGCAAGACCCAATCCAATTAATGCTTGTAAGACTAATGTCCAACAAACGAAGTGAGCAGTTATCTGCATCTTTTCCCATATCTCTTCTTTTCCTAAAATCTTTTTATAGTTTTTTAAACCCACAAATTTTACTTCTCTACCTATTTTATTGGCATAAAAGTTAGTGAATGACATTCTTATGGCATAGATGAGAGGATAAATATTTATAGCAAGTAATAGAATTAAAGTTGGTGCTATAAAAATCCAGGCTATTGCTTTATCAGATAAGCCTTTGAACTTTTTAACAGCACTTTTCATATATGTTTTAGATTGAAGGGCGGGATTAATCCCACCCTTTATATTAATTTAGTGATTAAATTTTACCGTCGTCTTCGAAGACTTCAGTCCAATCATCAATGATTTTGTCTAATGCGTCTTTTGCAGAGCCTTTTCCATTCACAACGTAGTCATGAATTCTCTCCTGCATTGGAAGCATTAATTCAACAAATGTAGGCTCTTGCCAAAAGTCTTTGACGATGCCCATTGAGTCAAGGAATCCTTGTGCGTAAACAGCTGAGTCAACGAAATCAGGTGATCCAAGAACATCCATATGACATGAATATCCTCCTAAATCCCACCATTTTTGTTGAATATCTGGCTTTGCAAACCACTTCATGTATTCAAGAGCCAAGTCTTGTTTATCAGAGTAACTCACAACTGAGATACCTTGACCACCAAGAGTAGCTGCACATACGTTTTGACATGGGTTAGCAAAGAAACCAGAAACTCTTCCGTCACTGTCTTCTTTAGAAACGCCAGGCCAGAAAGCATACCAGTTCATTTGAAATGCAACCTGTCCTGATTTATATGCATCAAGATTTGCGACCATATAAGCATCTGAATGCCCTGGAGGTGCACAATCTTCATACATTTTTCTGTAAAATTCAACAGCTTCTACAGAAGCATCTGAGTTAAAATAACCGTCCATCTCGTATGGGTTATCAGGATTTTCGTATTCCATACCCCATGCGTACATGGCTGCTGTTACACCCATGGTAATACCTTCAGATCCACGCTCTGTATTGATAGCTGCACCGTATCTTACTTGTCCATCAATTTCTCTTCCTTGGAAGAAAGTACACATGTCATATAACTCATCCCAAGTTTTTGGAACACCTAGATCATATCCATGCTTACTTTTAAATTCAGCTTGAAGCTCTGGTCTATCAAACCAGTCTTTTCGATAAGCCCATGCTAAAGCATCACCCATTGCTGGAAGAGCGTAATAGTTAGGTGATCCTTTTGGCCATGTTGAATATGCGTAAACAGTTGCTGGGTTAAAATCATCCATTGAAATTCCGTTAGCATCAAAGAAATCATTTAACTTAACATAGTGACCATATTCAGCACCTTGTCCAATCCACTGTGAGTCACCAATTAACAAGTCAAAAGTTTTACCTTGGTTATTTAACTCGTTAAGCATTCTCTCAGCAAAATTTGGCCATGGCACAAATTCGAAGTTCATTTCAACGCCTGTTTCAGCTGTAAATTCTTTACTTAATTCTTGTAATGCATTAGCAGGATCCCAAGCGGCCCAGCCCAAAGTCAAAGACTCAGATTTAGCATTCAAAGAAAAAAGTAAGGCAAAAACAGGAACTAGAAATACAGATAGTATTTTTCTCATGTTATTATTCCTCCTCTTTAATAACAAAACAGGCTGATTATACAGTCTTTTTACATATTTATAAATGCAGATTATTCATAGTTTTAAAAACATTTTAAATAGCAGTTAACTGTAATATTATAGTTTGTCGCAGGAGGGGGGTTAAGCGATGTCTATTAAAGGTCCAGCTATATTTTTAGCTCAATTTGCAGGTGATGATGCTCCGTTTAACAATTTAGAGAATATCTCAAAATGGGCTAGTGATTTGGGATACTTAGGTATTCAAATACCTAGTTGGGATGAAAGGTTAATTAATTTAAAACAGGCATCTGAAAGCAAAGATTACTGTGACGAAATAAAAGGGACTCTTAAAAGTTTTAATTTAAATCTAACTGAGCTATCGACGCATCTCCAAGGTCAGCTTGTAGCTGTTCATCCTGCATATGACTCAGTATTTGATGGTTTTGCAGCCTCAGAGGTAAGAGGGAATCCATCTGCAAGGCAGCAATGGGCAGTCGATCAATTAATGATGGCTGCTAAAGCTTCAAAAAATTTTGGATTGACTGAACATGTTACTTTTTCAGGAGCATTGGCTTGGCCATATGTTTATCCATGGCCTCAAAGACCAGAAGGGTTAGTTGAAACTGCATTTGACGAACTAGCTAAAAGGTGGAAACCAATTCTTAATGAATTTGATGAGTGTGGGGTGAATTTGTGTTATGAAATTCATCCAGGCGAGGATCTTTTTGATGGAATAACTTTTGAAATGTTTTTAGATAAAGTAGGTAATCATGAGCGCTGCAACATGTTATATGATCCAAGCCACTTTGTTTTGCAACATTTAGATTATTTGCAGCATATTGATATTTATCACGAGAAAATAAAAATGTTTCATGTCAAAGATGCAGAACTCAATCCCACTGGTAAACAAGGGGTCTATAGTGGATTTCAATCTTGGAAGAACAGAGCAGGTCGATTTAGGTCTTTAGGAGATGGGCAAGTAGATTTCAAGTCAATTTTCTCCAAACTTACTACTTACGGCTTTGATGGATGGGCTGTTTTAGAATGGGAGTGTGCTTTGAAACACCCTGGAGACGGAGCTAAAGAGGGTTCTGTATTTATTAAAGATCATCTAATTAGAGTGACCGAGAATGCTTTCGATGATTTTGCCGATGCTGGCACTGATCAAGATGCAAACAAAAAAATGCTTGGAATTGAATGATAAAATGACCAAAAAATTAAAATTAGGAATGGTTGGTGGCGGCTCAGGAGCATTTATTGGAGAGGTTCACCGTATTGCATCTAGAATTGATGACCGCTTTGAACTGGTCGCTGGTGCCTTTTCATCTAATCCTGAAAAAGCTCAAGCCTCTGGAAGAGATATTGGAATAGCAGATGAAAGGAATTATAAGGACTACCTTGAAATGGTCGAAAAAGAATTGATCAGAGAGGATAAAATAGATGCTGTAGCCATAGTGACACCAAATCATATGCACCATCCGATCGCTAAAGCTTTCATGGAGAAAGGCTTTAACATAATTTGTGACAAACCCCTCGCCATGAATGTTAATCAATGTGAGGAACTAATAAAATGTAAAAAAGACAATAATGTTCTTTTTGCTTTAACTCATAACTACACTGGTTATCCCATGATTAGGAATGCCAGAGCTCTTTGTAAGAGAGGTGACTTAGGTGAAATAAGAGTAATTCAAGCAGAGTATGCTCAAGATTGGCTGACCGAAGATTTAGAAAATAGAATTAATGATGGGGGAAACAAACAGGCCTCTTGGAGAACTGATCCTAATCAATCAGGTGCTGGTGGATGTATTGGTGACATTGGAACTCATGCTTACAATCTTATTAGGTTTATAACTGATCTTAATACAGAGGAGATATCTGCAGAGTTAACATCTTTTGTACCTGGGAGAAAATTAGATGATAATGCTCAAATATCGATACGATTTAAAGGAGGAGCAAAAGGTACTATTTGGTCTTCTCAAGTAGCCCCAGGAAATGAAAATCATTTACAAATAAGAATTTACGGCAACAAGGCCGGACTAGAATGGTGCCAAGAAGATCCAAATTACCTTTACTTTACAAAATTTGGAAAACCCAAACAAAAAATTACAAGGGGTGGATCAGGTGCTATGAGCGATGCAGGAGATGTTACTAGAATTCCTGCTGGACACCCCGAGGGATATTTAGAGGGCTTTGCAAATATATATACAGATGTAGCTAATGCACTAATTGATCAGAAAAATGGCAAATTTAATGAGGAAAATCACCATTTTCCAAGTGTAGAAGATGGACTTGAAGGTATTAAATTTATCGAAAGGTCAATCGCCTCTAGCTCATCAAATTCAAGCTGGGTAAGTTTCAATTAATTCCAACTTAGTTTTTTACGTGTTTCCCAATAATCTTGAGTGGACAGGCTAAAAGACTCAAGAGAGGGCAATTCGGTATCTATTTTTTCAAGACAAGTTAAATTTTCATCCAACTGTTTGATTGTTGATGCTCCTGTTAGACAAATTTTAACAAACGGTAGTTGATAAACCCAGAGATAAGACAATTGCTCCAAAGTTAAATCCATAGATGAGGCAACTGACTTTAATTCTTTAATTTTATTTTGATGAAATTCTTTATTTGAATTAGTTAGTCTTCCATTTGAGAAAATCTCTTTTGCAATTACATTTATCTTTTTTTCAGATACTTCTTTTAAAATGGAAATACAAGATTGGTCAAAGATATTAATGGTCGTTTGTAAATAAGAAAATAGATTAAGTTTTTCATTCTTAATTAAAAGGTCATTAATAGTTTTCTCTTGATCTGGGCCACTTGTTGAGATTCCTATTTCTATTCCATTTTTCTTTATTGTCTCAAGCTCCTTTAGAACATTAATATCATCTAAGACTTTACTTTCTGAATTGACAGAATGAATGTGGTAAAGATCAATACTTTTTCCTAAATTAAGTCTTGTCTCCACCCATTGTTGTTTTAAAAATTCAACTGAGTGATCTTTTCTTTCGTGTTGATCTGCCTGAACTTCCCAATTTGCTAAATATTCATAGCCCCACTTAGACCCCACAAAACCATCAAATTGTTTTTGAGCTCTAATCCAACTAGATAAAAATTCCTCAGCATCTCCATATACCCTTGCCGCATCGAAATATCGAATACCTCTCTTGTAAGCATGACTAAGTACTTCGTGACAATGAGATCTCATAGAATTTTTTGATATGTCGCTGCCTAAATCTGAACTATGACCAATGTTTATATATCCGGGCCTCCCAAGAGAAGCCAATCCTAGGCCTATTTTATTGTCTAATTTAAACAATTATATGATTTGCTATTTGACTTTTTATTGTCAGTGGGTCAGTTAAATGAATAGTTTGAAAGCCAAGTGATTGCGCCGCCTCAATATTTTCAATACGATCATCAATGAAAAGAGTTTGTTCAGGTGTTAAATTAAATCTTGAAATCGCTAATTTATAAATTTCAGGGTCTGGTTTTACTAAAAACTCTCTACCAGAGATAATTTTATCATCAAATTCTTTCAAGAATGGGTGTTGATCTTCCATACCCTCATAAGTCTCATCTGACCAGTTTGACAAGACATAGCAGGGATAACCACTTGATTTTATTTTTCGAAAAATATCAACTGTATCTTGATAAACCCCGTTAACCATATTCCTGTGATTTGGATAATATTGCTTTATTTCATTCTCATAATTAGGGAAGTTTTTTATTGCATCTTTTACTGCGTCATCAATTTTTACTCCAGCATCGCATCTCATATCTAAATGAGGGAACGCGATTGTATTCATAAAATATTCTCTTTTAGTTTGATCAGGAATGATATTTTTAAATACATAATGTGGATCCCAATCAAAAAAAACATTACCTAAATCAAATAGAAATTTTGTAATTTTCATCGACTCAATCGACAAAAGAATTAATTAGATTTTCAAGATATTCTTGGCGACCAGACTTTGGTTGAGGGTTTATATTTTTAGCAATTACATTTTTATGAATATCTTCAAGAGACATTGAAGTCATGAGTTGTTTTTCAGATGCCCACTGTTCATATCTTTGTTTTAAAAAATTTTCATAACTACCATCATTAATCATTTTTTCAACAGCAATAAGAGTTCTAGCACAAGTATCCATAGAGCCAATATGTGCATAGAATAGATCCTCAGGATCTATTGATTGTCTTCTAATCTTAGCATCCATGTTAAGACCTCCTGAGGAAAAACCACCATTTTTAAAAATGTAGTAAAAAGGCAAAACTAATTCTTCAACATTGTTTGGGAATTGGTCTGTGTCCCATCCTACTAAATAGTCTCCTCTGTTAATATCAATACTCCCAAAGATGTCATTGGAAAGTGCATATGCAATCTCGTGCTCGAATGAATGTTTTGCTAAAATAGCGTGATTTTGTTCGATATTTAGCTTGAATTCTCTTTCTAAACCATATTTTTGAAGAAATGCAAAAACATTAGCAGAGTCAAAATCATATTGATGTTTCGTTGGCTCATGGGGTTTAGGCTCAATCAGAAGTAAACCCTTGAAACCAATTTTGTGCTTATGCTCAGCTACCATGTTCAAAAATCTACCAAGCTGATCATATTCTTGTTTCATATTAGTATTTAGAATTGTTTCGTAACCCTCTCTGCCTCCCCATAAAACATAATTTTGTCCACCTAAAAACATTGTATTTTCCATACACATCTTCACTTGAGCAGCTGCATACTGAAAAACATCAGGATCAGGATTAGTAGCAGCACCAGACATGTACCTGCGATGGCTGAATAAATTTGCTGTTCCCCAAAGAAGTTTTACTTTACTTGTTTCAAGTTTTTTTGAAATTTCATCAACAATAGTTTTTTGAATTTTTTCTGTCTCTGAAAAACTTTCACCCTCTGGAGCAATATCTACATCATGAAAACAGAAATATGGTATTCCTAATTTTTCAAAAAATTCGAATGCATTATTGAGCTTATCTTTTGCTTGTTCTATTTTATCTCCTGATTCCATCCATGGTCTTAAAAAAGTCTGTCCTCCAAAAGGGTCACCCCCCGGCCAATTAAAGGTGTGCCAGTAACATACTGCCATTCTCAGATGTTCCTCTAATGTTTTTCCTAAAATTTTTTTATTAGCATCATAAAATTTAAATGAAAGTGGATTTGTGGAGTCTCTACCTTCATATTTAATCGTAGGTATATCTTTGAAATAGTCAGACATAAATTAGTCGTAATAAAACATTGGGGCTTTTTTAAATTCTTCCCAAGCATGCGGGTCATGCCCAGTGACTACTGTAGCATTTTTGTCTTTTGCAATTTTTTTGAGTTTTTTTACAGAGTCAACAACGTCAACAGCAGAGCAAACAAGACCTGGTAGTGTTAAATTGTTCCAATGATCCATTGTGTAAGCTGCATCTATAGTAAGCAATACATAACCTGAATTTGGTAAATTTACTAAAAAAGACTGATGGCCCGGTGCATGCCCCGGGGTAAAAATTACAATTATTGATCCGTCGCCATATAAGTCATAAAAGTCATCATTTTTATCTCTTAAAAATTTCCAATTAATTCCGGGTTTATCAAAGTCTTTTCTAATATATGCGGGCTTCGAGAACCAATCAGGATTAAAGGCATAATCATATTCCTTCTGTTGAACTAGGTGTGTTGCATTAGGAAACCTTCCAACACCACCTGAGTGATCGAGGTGAAGATGAGAATGTAAGACATATCTTATACCTGCTGGATTAACCCCAATAGAGTTAAGCTGATCAATACAATTTTCTGTTTTTCCCATAATTGGATCATAAGCCGCAACAACAGAACCCCAATGAGCATGTTTATCTTCACTGACCTCTTTTGCATTGCCTCCGTCAATGACCACATCCCCTTTTGGGTGTCTTATCAAAAACCATGGAACAGGTATCTCAAAGTCCTCATTAGATTGATTCATTTTAATATATTTCATTTTCGTTTTTAAAGTTCCAGTCTGGAACATATAGAGCCTCATTTCAGTAGAAACTTGTGAGTTCGTTAAGTGACTATATTCTTTTTTTGACTCTTCAATTGCTTCTTTTATGGAATATTCTTTTACTTTTTGATCTGTTTGTTTATTTGTAATAATTTTATCAAATTGATCTAAATCAGATTTTTTGTAACTAACACTTAATTTTTTTTCCATCTACTTAAATTCTATCTCAATAAATTTATAAATAAAATCATTGTTATTAAATACATTGTGGTTAACTCCCTTTTCTCTAAAGTAGGATCCACCTTTTGCTAGTTTTGAAATTGTCTCCTCACCATCATGATTAACAATTTTTAGCTCCCCATCTAACAAGGGCACTACCACATAATCGTATTCATGAATATGCTGGCCAGTTGAGTCCCCAACTTCAAAAGACCACTCTGTAACTCTAGTTTTTTGATTATCAATCATGACATTGGCTTTAGCCATGTCGTTAGATATTTCTACAGGGTACGCTCTCAGCTTTTTCAGCCTTAAGAGCTTCGGCAGCTTTTGTTGCTTTTTCAACTGAGTCGAAAACAAGTTCAGGAAAAAGAACAAAAGGTTTTGCTCTATCAGCACTGAGCTGTCCAACACACCAGGTTTTACCGGGTTCAACACACATGACCATATATGTCCCAGGAATAGGACCATAATGTCTATTATTCAAAGCAAAAAGGCACTCTGCCATATCGTTTAATTTATCGATGTCTAGATTTTGAAGTGCTTTTTTTTCTAATTCATTTAACGGAGTATCCAGAGCGCCAAGTGTCTCTTTCCCCCATGGAATCTCCTGCATATTTTGTTTTTTCATAGTTTAAGGTAAAGGCCCGTCCTTTAAGAAACCTTTAAGCGTATTTTCCATTATTCTAGAGACATTATTATTGTAATTATTATGTGAGAGACTACCACACCAAGCCAAAGACCCTGGTGCAAACATTGCTCCATTGTTAGGTGTTTTATAGTAAATCATATCAGCTCTGACCATTGGATTTTCATGACCACCACCATAGTAACCACGAACAGCAAAGTGTATTTCCTCGTTAACTTGCAACATCATATTAGAGTGATCCTGCGAGCGAGCCAAATAATAAGCATTATGTGGGGTTCCAAATTCTAAATCGTATCTGTCTAACTCCAAACCGGCAGCTCCTCCACCAACTAAACCAAAATCACCAATCACCTCATCTGCTCCAATCCCCTCAAAGATCCATGAGCATTCAGGTTTAAAACTATCTTCTTCTCTTTTGTAGTATGAGGACACGTCAAATCCATAAGATGTAAAAGTTAACCCACAAACTTTAGAAGGTATTCTTCCTCGAGCTCTCCACATACCTCCATATTTACCATCAAAAGCATTATTGTATTCACCTGGGTTAGATGTCCATGCTCTTGTGCCTGCTTCACCTTTTCGAACTTCGGTAATATTAGGGTTGTCAGGATGATACTCACTAATCCAATAAAATCCATCTGATCCTAGATAAAAACATCTACCACCCTGCATTTGATATGACTCTAGAGCATCCATATATTTCTCAGATGAATACTCAGGGTGACTTCCAGTCATCACAACTTTATAACGATTTAATAAATTTATACCTTCATGTTCCAAATCCTCGTCTGTCAGAACATCAAAATCAAAACCTTTTTCTTCAAGCCAATCAGTAAGATGTAAGTCGGCATTGAGTTGCCATAATGAAGGAGAAAGCCAATGTCTGTATTTGGGTCTCATATTAAGGATTGGTCTTAGTCTTGATGATATTGATACACCATGTCCGTCTGAGTGAAGTGAATAAGTTGATAGCCCGTATTCTCTATGTTCATTTAAATATAAATCTGCTGGCTCAAGCACAGGCACTTTACCTGCAAGCAATTGTGCTACCACAGAGTTGGTTCCAAGATTATCATTGGAGTAAGCCATGTAACTATTAGTAGGCAATAAGAATAAAGTTTTTGCAGTTGCAGTCCCCTTGGGAGGTTTAACACAAAATGGAATATAGTCCTCATTTTCTGATTCCTCTCGTCCGTCTACTCTTAGTCTTGCAGCGTAGACACCACTTTTTAATCCCTCAGGTACTTTTAAAGTAAAGTCTACATCCCATCTTGCATCGTCTATATCGTCGTCATGAAAATGAATTGCACCGTATTCCTCAGGTTTATGATGGAAAACCATTTCATCCGCTGTCCAGTTATGTCCTGTCATACCTCTGTTTGGCATATTAATAATAAATCCGTGGTGATTATTTGGAGAAGTATCAACAATCTTTGTTGAGGCAATGTTTTTGCCAATATTCGCATGAAAATCCCAGGCACCTACGACTGTTGACCTGACAGTGGTATTACACTCATCATAGCTTGATGCAAGTGTTTCAATTTCAGCCTTCGATAGCGCAATATTAGATAATCTAGGTCTGTCTATCTTTCCATTAAATGTCTTTGTTTGCTCAGGTAATTCAATAGGGTGAGGTACCTCTTTAAAATGTCCGCCAGAAATATGTCTGCCTGATCTATTGTTGAGTGTTGTGGCAGCAATTAGCAATGGAGCGTCATTAGCAGCAGGTAAAACTGAGCTAGTGGTCTCAATAATAGCTGAGGTTTCTTCAATTGGATTCAAAATAGCCATACCCAAGCCACCATTTGTAGATGTAACTCTAGGTTCTTGATGAAGGGTAAGCCTTCTCGATTGAGCATCAAATGTTGCAATAACCAGATACCAGACCTTTCTTAAAAGCTTTTTTTCTGAGGAGACAGTAACAACCTGAGAGCCATCACCAATTTCTACAGATAAACAGCCTTCATCATTAACGAAAAGGCCATAGCCTTTTTTTTCTTCTTCATTAAATTTGGTGAAAATTCCTTGTCTGCCTTTGTCAGGGGTGGTTGGGAAAATGTAAGCCTGCATAGTGAAGCTTTCTAAATTTAAATTATCGTGTTGGGGCATGATGATATATGATCCACCATGTATTCTCTGGTTTTTCCCTTGATAGGTTCCATTGCAACTAGCATCTATTTCGGCCTCTTTATATCCTGGGCCTTCAGGATTTGTATCACCGTGTATTAAGCGGACTAATTGAACTTCATAACTGTCATTGTATTCAGCATTAATATAAAATTTAACCTCTTCGCCAGGGTGAGCTGAGTACTTATCACTATAACCTGTTATTTTTAACATTACTCTTCCCCGCTATACTCCTCAAGTAGTCTGTTAATTCTTTTTAAAAATATTGCATGTTCACATGCTTCCTCAGATGAATAAGAGTCTTCAGTAATTTTAACTGGCTCACCTCTAACTCCTGTTGTTATTCCAACTCTATAATCTTCATGCCTTCTTAAACAAACAGTTACAAAACCATTTTCTTTACTTCCTCTTCTTAACTTATCTAATAATGTTTGGAGATCTTGACTGTGCTGAATAACACCGTGGTCTCGAGTAGCAGCCCTTCCAATTGGAGTTGCTCTATGCTCTTCAATTAGAGATTTTAATTTTTGAGGATCTCTCAACATTTTTAATATGTATTTTTTGGTAATAAAATCATCAGTGTGTTTATGCCCTTTATTTAATTGGACGTTTGACGGGTGCTTATAGCTGTAATCAGACATAATTCTATTTTAGATATAGTTAACCTTTCGCACAGTTTTTTGTTCCAAATAATGAAACACAATACGAAAAATTCTTATTCCTCCTCAGTTTTAAGTACTTTATCATCATAATGCATAAACGGAAAGTATTACAGTTGCCACAGCCATACCTATTAATATAAGTGGCCAACCATACCCTCCTCCCATTCTGTCAATATAGTTTCCTTGCTCCTCAACATCGTCAGGTGCCAAATGTTCATCACCATTTAGTATGGGTTTTTTTGGCAAAGTCGATAAGTCCATCTTATTGGCTAAAAACCAAATTAGAAATATACCCGCTACCCACCAAATTATTTGGTAAGCCCATAGTGAAGGGACTCCCATCACCCAATTATCATAACTTTGATCCGCACTACCAAATATTAAGTTTCCGAAAATTAACCCTGGGCCGATAGAAAAGAATGCCCAAATTAAAAAGAAGACATAAGCAAGAGATTTTATTTTTTTTCTTGATGGGTGAATACCCATATGTTCATTTAAAAAATTATGAAATGACGCTCGATGTTCTTTATCTGTATCATTACTTGCAAATATGGAGGATAAAAAACATACAATAACATTAAAGAATAAACCCCATAACCCAGAGTAGATTGTAAGTGGCCATCGCCCCCAAGGAAGAGAATTTCCTGTTAGCTTATGACCAAAAGTTTCAGCTAAAGTTACAAAACCTAATCCGGTGATGAGTCCAAGAATTGCCCCACCTCTTGTGATCCATTTAAACCAAAGCATTCCAAGTAAAACAGGAAACAATTGGAAACCAAAAGCGATTGCTAATCCACCAAGTAGTATTAGAGAAGTTTCAAAAAAAGTTGCAAGATACAGTGCCGCTAAGCTTAATAACAACATCGCTAACCTAGCAACTAATAACTCCCTTTTCCATGTAGGGTTACTATCGATATATGGTCTATAGAGATCTCTTGCCACCATGCTGCCTGAGGTCATTAAAAAAGCAGATAATGTAGATTGAAGAGCAGCAATTATGGATATTGCTAAAAATCCAACAATGATTGGTGAGAGATTACTGAAACTTTCAACAAACACATAAATTAAAGATGATATATTTTGTAGACTTAGCTCAGGGAATATTTGGTTAATGGCAAAACCATTTGAATTAACAATACTATTAGCTCCAAGAAGATGTGCTCCTACACCTAATAAAGGGGCGAATATAAATAAAAATATTCCAACAACAGCACCTGAACCCCAAACTTGATAAAAATAAAATGACCTCGGTGATTTTACTGAATAGCTCCACATCGAAAATGTAGGAGAAAGCACAATACCCATATAAGAGAGAGTAAAGGATAAAATCATAACTGCTGTCCAAGGTCCTCCTAATGGGTTGTTTTTTCCAATACCTGCAACCCACTGAATTACACCAGGAACGTTGAAATATCCTGAAATATCACCGCCTCCGTAACCTCCAGTAGTTCCCCAAGCTCCGAAAGATATAAAGCTATTCGCCATAGATAGGTCTTCAAAAAAACTTAAACCTCCTAAGTAATTAAATACACCAACACCAAGTGCTAAGAAAAAAACAAAAAATAACCATGATTGAACAACGCTTACACTCACCATGGGTTTAAATCCACCAGATACTATATAAAATAAGACAACAGCAGTTAGTGCCCACATTGCAGAGTCTCTAGTTATTTCACCTCCGCTAATAAACTCTACAACATTACCTGTTGATCCAATAATTATACCAAGAAATGGAACAGCAAAAAATAATCCGATTATTAGTACTACAATTCTAAGAGTATTACTTTGATAATATTTATAATACATCTCTCCTGGAGTGATAAAATTAAATTTTCTACTTAGCATCCACTGCCTTTTAAAAAATAGTATACTTCCGAGAGGAATTGTTATTACAATTGCAGCAGTAGCTAAAAAAGAGTATCCATCTGCATAAATTAATGATGGAAAAGAAATGATAGTTATGCCTGCAAATGTAGTTACTGTTGCAGAGAAAAAGAATACCCAAGGAGATACACTTCTATCTGCTAAATAGTAAGCCTCAGGGGTTTTATTTTTTCTAAGAGTTCTAGCTCCCCAAAAAAGACAAAAGCTTATATATAGGACAAGAAAGAAAAAAAACCAATAAAGATTAGCGACCATAACTCAAACTTGAATTAAGAGTTGTAATCAGTCTTTTCCTTAATAATTCTGAGTGCCTCTAATAAATATACTCTAAAGACTTCATGGTTTTCACTCATCGGGAAATGACCAATATCTCTCATTTCAATATAAACTCCTCCTTTTATTTGTCTGGCAGTATCTTCTGTTGCTTCGGGAGGGGTTAGGTAGTCATAAGTACCAGTCAGCATGATAACAGGGCACTTGTGACCATCGATATTTTGAAGCTCATCTCTTAAATCATGATCAACTGAATAAAAATGAAGGTCTCCTTTAAAAGCCTCTGATCCTTGAGTGTAATAATGCCAAGTTAACCATCTATCCATATCTGGAGATTGTGGGGCCATTAAATCCCAAACACCACTACCACACACTTGAGCTGCATTGGCATGAGGATGCCTCCACCAATCAATATAAAAGCCAGGGGAATAATGCGCAGCCTCTACAGGAATGACAGCTTTAAATTTATTAGGATACTTCAGAGCTAATTGAAGAGCCACGTTTCCTCCAAAAGAAGAACCCATAAATATAGGGTTTTCAAGGTCTAAGGCCTTACAAAGTTCTACAATAAAATTACAGTAATGCTCTGCTGTTAATTTGTACTCCTCTTTCCACCATTCTGTATTATGAGGTGGATCTGATTTACCATGTCTTGGAAGGTCGTAAGCGATAACTTGATAGTTTTGAGTAATTTCTTCATCTTCCAGTAATCCTCTCCACTGATGATTGTGGCATCCAGCAGTATGCTGACATACTAATGGAGTGCCTTTTCCATTTGAAAGATAAAAGACTTTATACTGTTGACCATCTACCTCGATGGTAACGTATCTACCTATTGGGTCATGATGTTTTACTGCCATAAATTTTTCCTTTCAATTCTCTTGATCATACTGGGACTCCTGATTGTCTTAGCAATTCAAATTGAACAGTAAAGTTTCTAAGATTTTGCATTAAGACTAAATGATTGCCCTCGATTTTAAGGTCTTCTCTAAATGAGGCTGCATAGATACCATGAAACATAGGTTTTGGAACAGGCTTTGCAAACTCTCTCCATGTTTGCTCAGATGCTCTTAAAGCAAAGTCGTATGGATCTAAACCTCCAGGGTTAGTATTTATATTTTTAACCTTTCCATCGTGCATCTCGATAATCACTTTCACACTACCCATGTCGAAAAGAAATGAACAAGTATAATATTTTGCCATCGCTTTTATGGTTTCATCTTTTTCAGTAAGCTCTTTATATTTTTTTGCCCAGGATTTTACATCTATACTCATGTTTTATACCTATTTCTTTTTCCTGGGTGTCTTTGTGGCTTGTTCATCAAATCTCATATGCTTGTCCTTCTTAGGATCATCGTAGTCACCTAAAATATTCCTGATATTACTTGCCTCACCGGGCGACATACCAATTTCTTTTAAAAGACTATCTAAGAACGGCTGTTGTGCTCTATATCTAAGAGCAGAATTCACAACATTATCTGCTAAAGATCCTTTTTTTGAATATCCACCTGAGGACGCAGAGGGGTTATCAGCGTTGCCGCTTCCTTCAGCACCTCCTCCTTGACTAAATCCAGGTAATCCATTTACATCGACAACTTTAATTGAGTCAATGTTTTGCATTGGTCTAACCCATTCTCTAATAATACCCTCAATTTTTTCAGCGAGTTTTTGTCTAAGTGCACTTCTTCTACTTGCATCACTTCTAGCATTTTCCGCTTCATTAAGGGCTTTTTTGCCAGCTGCTTCAATTTCATATCTAATTTTTGCAGCCATCGATGCTAACTTTTCTCTCTCAGCATTTTTACTAGCGTCTATTACTCCAAGAGCTTTTGTCTTCTCAGCTTGTTCAACATCTCGAATGGTGTTGACTTTTTCCTCAGCTTCTACAGCCTTAGCGCGAGCATTTTCTTCTTCCATTTTAGTTTTTAAGACTGACTTAGATTTTTCTAGAACTTCCATTTGTTTTTGCTTTTCTTCAATTTCTATTCTTTTTGCCTTTTCAATATCTAAGACTCTTGTCTCTTGCTCAGCAGCAATTTTGAACGCATCAACATTTTTCTGTTGAGCAGTTTTTGCATTTTTAATTTGCTCCTCAGCCATAATATAAGCCTCTTCAGACTCATACCTTTTTCTAGCTTCTTCTTTTGCTGTTTGAGCTTTTTCCTCAGCAAGTTTGATATCAACTGATCTTTGTTTTTCTAGACGACTGAATTCAACATCTCTTTCTAATTCAAGAATAGTTTTTTCTGTCTCAATATCTTTTTGTTTAATCTCGATAGAAGTTTGTTGCTTAAACTCATTTTGTTCTTTTCTTCTTTTCTCAATTTCTTGGATAAGTTTAGTTTCTTGTAAACTTTTTTCCATCTCAACAAAGTCTTTCTTGCTAATCTTTGCAATCTCAATATCTTTTTCTGAAGAGATTTCAGCCAGCTCAGACTCTTTGTCTTTCTCAGCTTTTGTTTTTACTGTCTCAGTATTTTCAATAGCTCTTTGTTGTTCGATTTCACGTTTTTGTTGATACTTTGAAAATTCTTCCTCTTTTTCAATTTCAAGAGTTTGCTTGATAGACTGGAGGTTTTTATTTCGAATACTAACCTCTGTATCTTTCTCAATATCATTTCTTTTCTTTTTACGTGACTGAGTAAATTCTGTTATTTGAGTTAAACCCTCAGCATCAAATGTATTAGATGGATCAAATACACCCACAGGTGCTTGGTTAAGAGATGTCAAGGAAACAGTTTCTAACTCCAAACCAGTGTGCTTGATTGCTTCTTCAACGTGAGCTGCAACATTTTTAATATACTCAGATCTATTCTCTTGAATTTCATCAAGGCTCATTTTTGCGGCTACAACACCTAGTCCATCAACAAATCGACCTTGAACAAGCTCCTTTAAATGATCAGGCTCTAATGTTCTATTTCCCAATGTTTGCGCGGCTATTGAGACTGCTTCAGTTGTAGGAGCTACTCTTACATAGAATTCAGCCGTTACTTCTGCCCTCATTCTATTTTTTGTAATAAAAGATTTACTGCCGTTTCGTTGAACCTCTATACAAAGAGTTTTCATACCCACTGAGGTAATGTTATGAATAATAGGTAAAACGAAGGCACCTCCGCTGATCACAACTTGTTCACCACCCATACCAGTTCTAACAAACGCTATTTCCTTTGAGGAACGCCTGTACAGCCAATGTAGCAAGTAAACTATAATTGCTATTGCTAACGCTATTAAGATTATTATTGCAATAATATCTGCACCACTAGTAATGTTCATACCTATTTATCACCTCCTAAGTTGATGTTATTGTCCATTAACTCTCATGTCTTGTATTGCTGCTTTGTAAATTATTAAACCAAAAACTATTTTATTTAAAAAGTCTGCTAAATTATAAATCACATTAACACTGTTGGGATCAATACCCCCACCCAAATGCTCTATGAAATATCCCATTGGATATATAGCCCATCCAATTGTTATAATAAGTCTGTTCGAGAAGAAAACCATTTGTACATTTTCGTTTCCGCATCTAGCATTTGCTCTTCCAGCCTCTCCAACATATAGCTCACCAAGGATGTACAACCATCCAGCCAACCAAACAATGAAACCTAATGTCTTGCTCATATAACCCGCTGCACCTAAGAAACCTGCTACAACAAAAACTAAAGTTCCAACCAATAATCTCCAGAACATGCCTTGTTTAACTTTGACAACTGACATAAGCATTGCATAAAAAATAAGTACAAGCATTGGAAAGTTAAGAAACCAATCTATATATCTTAATAAAGTTGGGGCGGTGCCGCTGACTACCCAGAGATTTTTTACGAAGAAATAATGTATAGAGGACATCAAACATACAACAGCTATCATTGTCATCGGTGTATGAAATCTCGAGCTTACTTTGCTGCGCTCAAAAAAGAAAAATAAAGTGGCACCAATCATGCCAACAGAAATTAACCAGAAAGACCCCCCTACAATGTCGTAAGGGAGAAGCATTTTATTCATTAAAACTTATTCCTCTTAAGTACATATTACCCGTCCTCTTTAATTAATAATAATTTTTGTTTCATATTTTGAAATAAATATTCATTGTAAAAGCGACAAAATCTGTTGATTAAACTCATTATTTTTATATTTGCTCCCTTATATGGGGTGCTCTTGAATAAAGAGCAACAAGAGGCAGAATAAGAAGACCAAATATAAATTGTTGCCCCTCAAAACTTAAACCTAGTCCAGCCAAAAATGTACTAATGACTTGAAGTGCAAGAACACCGATTACTGTAAATCCGTATCCTCCATATCCACCTAATAAGGAAGTTCCTCCTACAGCCACAGCTGCCACTGTTAAAAATAAATATTGATCACCTACACCAATGAATCCTCCACCACTCCAACCCAGTAACATTGCTCCAGTTGCTGCAGAGGTAAACCCACTAATGACATAAACTCCTACCCAATATGCTCTCTCAGAAATTGACAATCTATCAGCAGATAGTCTTTTTCCACCAACAGCATATAAATTCCTTCCCCACTTAGTGTGTCTAAGTCCAACAATTAATAAAATTGAAATCAATATCCAAATTAAAATAACCGGAGGTATTGGGAGACCAAAAAATTTTCCATTTAATGACGCTAAGTTCTTTAACCAGTCTGGAACTACACCAAAAACAGTTCCACCTGTAACTGTAGGTAGTGACACCAATATCTGTACTCCGCCTACTACCATAAACCCAACTCCAAGCGTGACTATTAGTGATTGTCCTTGGAGATTAAAACTTATCAAACCATTGAAAAGCCCGACAATCGTACCAAAAGCAAGAATAACTATAAACGCAAGCCAAGGAGGGACTCCAAGTGAAATAAGTGACATTAATCCTAAATTAGTTGCGCCAATTAAAAATGGTATTGATAAATCTAGTCCGCCTAACATCACAACTAATGTTTGTCCAATAGTTGCAAGCCCTAAAAAAGAAGCAAAAACCAACATAGATTTAATATTCTGCAATGATAAGAAGCCATCAATAGAAACTGATCCTATTATAAAAAGACCAACTAATACGGCGACTCCTATAATTACGCTTTTGTTAATGTTTAAAAATTTGTATGCAAGAAATGCTAAGATTAAGAAACCTAATAGTATGATTGCTGATACGACTGTTCTACCTGAGAAGAACCCTGGTACCAAGAAACACAGTAGTATAAAAAGACCTAAAAGAAGTAAGAATCCCGTAACAGCTATCCAGTTCTTTGCAATAAGGTCCCAAAAAAGGCTTCTTTTACTTGTGGTTTCAGTAGTTTCGGGAGGTTGAGAACGATCTTCCTTTACTAAAGATCGATAAGACCATCTAACTAAGAAAAAATGCCATCCCCAAAGAATAATGGCAACAACAGCTACAGAGTAAAATGCAACCTGTATCCAATCAGTTCTATCTACATAACCAAGAACTGCGGTACCTATCCCAGCAGCAACAGCAAAAAGAATTCCAAGTCCTTTTAAAAAATTATGAGTTCTTTTCTCCATTTACTAAACTTTTCTATCTTCTGATAGACCTCCCCATTTTTCAAGTCCTTCTTGAGATTTTAATTTTATTTTATAAACACCAAACGCTTGCCATATCAGAGGCGAAATAGCTATTCCAATTGCAGTAATTAAAATCATTTTCCAATAAGGGTAACCAATTGCGAAGAACATCGCTGACCATGTTAATGCAGCTATACTTAAAATAGCAATATAAGGTCTGAACCTAGCAAATGATATTTTTGCCCCCATTGTTAAATATGTAAAAAATTGAAATACAAATATTGCAAATATAATTAGAGCTGCTTCTTTAAGCCAAGTTACTTCACTTGTGATAAATTCACCGCGAATAGGTCTTGTATAGTTTATTGATGATGTATCGCCAACAATTAATTCTGTAATAATTGGAGAGTAAAACTTACTTCCATCATCAGTAATAATTGTTCCAGATGGTGAGGCTAAAAAGTATACAGCGAGTATTGCTAATACACCGAGGAAAATAATGAAAACATTATTCAAATTGATATTCGAGAAAAGAGTTGGTGCCGTAAGTAAAAAAAGTAAAAATAAAATTAGTATTACAGCGTATCCATCTATCCCAAAGAAACTTTGTCTATTTGACTCAATGCCGTAATAAGATATTGCAGCAAATACAATAAATGAAATTGCTATTGCAAATAATACCAATGTTTGTGTTTTGATTTCTTTTCTAAATCTTGGCATAGCAATTATTACTATCGCAGATGTAAAGAAAACTATTCCTCCTAAAGTTGCGACAGCGTAAGCGAGGCCAACCAAAGCACTCGAGGAAGATGAAAAATCAGGCAATCCTGCACCAACTCTTAGATATTCAGATGTAAAATACTGAGGAGCATAATTTAAAATATATTGTAAGTTGGTACCCAAATCAGCGTTAACGAAATAAGCCTCTCTCGTGCCACTCCAAACACAACCGAAGAAAATAACAATTGCGGCAATAATAAAAGACACTGTTGGGCCATCTCTATGTTTAACAAGCAAATAAACGAGATAAATCAAGGCTGCTATTCCGATAGCAATAAACATCCACACTGTAGAATTTCCACCCTCTGCGCATGCCTTACCTGTGATTAAACAATCACTCCCGGACTCAAGTGCTTTTTCAAAAATCTCAGCATCTTTAGATTTACCTCCAAAACCTCCCACAGTCCCTCTAGTTACTTGATCAAATTTCATATGAATTTGAACAGCAGCAGCACTTAATGTTCCAATAATAAAAAATACAAAAACTGATAAATTTTTGAATGCTTTTTGAATATAAGGAAGTGCAATAAGTATTAAAAGAGAAGCCACCAATACCGCACCGTATGATAAGTCAGTAACGAAACTTTGAAATCTTTCAAACCTAAAAGTTGATAGAATAAAATTAATCAAATAAATGTTAACTGAACCTAGAATAGCTCCAAACGCACCGCCTCTTCCACCAATTAAACTTGACCCACCTAATACAAGTGCTGTAACTGCCATCAATGTATATGTAGTACCTTGAGTTGGGTCTCCAGAACCAATTAAGCCTGTAAATGCAATAGCTGCGAGTGCAGCGTAAACTCCACCGATAATATGAGCGCCAATTCTTACAACGTAAATTCTCACTCCACTTGTATAAGCAGACTTTTCATCTGAACCCATTAATTTTAAATGTTGCCAGTAAGCAGTATGTGTCAGTGCATACCAAATAAGTGTCGAGAAAATTAAAAGTATTAGTGTGGGCTGTACTACCTCAGTTCCAGCACTCCAAGATAACATCCAATCAGGTGCTCTTCCTCCTGGTCTTGGTAAAATAACTAAATTTATACCAGAGAAAGCAAGAAACATACTTAAGGCAACTATTATTGGTTGAACTCTAATAAAAATTACGATTAAAGCATAAAGAAATTGGTAAATTACTCCTATTGCAAGAGCACATATGAAATACGCAACTGGCGATTGAATATAACCTGCAGCATAAAGTTGTATTGTCGTTACATTAATAAAACCAATAAGTGGTCCTATTGATAAATCCACTGTTACTCTGCCAGCTAAAGCCAATGCAGTAAGAGCATAAGTAGCAAGAATAAGAGGTGTTGAAACCATAATTGCGGTTCCAATACCCGAGCCTGAAATAATTTGAGGTCCTCTAATCATCGCAAAAATCATTAGGGCAAAAAATATAAATATTGGGACGATTAAGTATTTTGTTGACTGAGGATCAGAACCTGGAATTTGAGAGGGTTTTATTGCTGCTACAAGTTGATTAACCATTATTATTAGTCAAAATATACGACTTTGATACCCCCTCTATCAGACTGCGATCTTCCATGACCTACTTTAAGCTTATCTGTTTCAACAATTTTAATTCTCTTTGAGTCCAAATCAATATTTTTAGTAAAACCATTTTTAAAAGATGTCTTACTAATAAGAGTGTTTAAATTATTTTCGATATATTTTGTGTTGTGTTTACCCTCAATAAAGTTTTTGTCTTTGAGAAGACAAATTAAAAAGGGGATGTTTGTCTTAATACCTTCAATCTGGGTGCCCTCTAAAAATTTTATTAATTTGGATATAGCATCGTCTCGAATTAAGTCGTGAGATATAATTTTTCCAATCATCGGATCATAATAGAAACTAACTTCATCTCTTTCATCATATCCCCAATCTAATCTTATGCCATTTGGTATTTTAGGAAATTTTAATTTATTTATTTTTCCTGGAGATGGTAAGAAATTTTGAGAAGGATCCTCTGCATAAACTCTGCACTCAATTGAATGTCCATAAGTTTTAATTTTACTTTGATTTAAAAATTTATTTTTTCTATTAAAAGCAAAATTTATTTGCATGGAAATTAAATCATTATTTGTAACTAACTCTGTAACAGGATGTTCAACTTGAATTCTAGTATTCATCTCAAGAAAATAATATTTCATTTCTTGGACATCATATATAAACTCTACAGTACCTGCTCCTTCGTATTTAACATCAGAAGATAATTTTACAGCGGCTTGAGCCATATTGTTAATTAATTCCCTGTCTACTTCTGGTGCTGGAGACTCCTCAATTATCTTTTGATATCTTCTTTGCATAGAGCAATCTCTTTCGAACAGATGCACAGATCCTTTTGCACCAAATCCAAAAACTTGTATTTCAATATGTCGGGCGTTGGTGATAAATTTCTCAATAAAAATATCTCCATTACCAAAAGATTTTGCAGCAAGATTACTAGTTTTTTCAATTGCACTAGCAAGGTCTTTAAAGTTTTGGACGACGCTCATGCCTATCCCCCCACCACCAGCACTTGATTTTACAAGTAAAGGGTAACCTATTGCTTCACATTTTGTCTTAAGTTGTTCATCACTTAATTTATGAACATTATTTATACCTGGACATATAGGTATATTGGAATTTAGGGCTAATTCACGAGCAATATCCTTATTTCCCATTGATTTTATTGATTTTGGTTTAGGGCCAATCCATGTGATACCTCTGTTTATGACCTCTTGAGCAAAAGTGTCGTTTTCTGATAAAAAACCAAAACCAGGATGAATAGCATCCACATTTGATTTTGTAGCTATTTCTAAAATCTTAATGTAAGAAAGATAACTTTCCTGAGCTTTACTAGGTCCAATGTAATAAGACTCGTCAGATAATCTTACATGCTTTGAATTCTTATCTGCATCTGAATAAACAGCTACAGATTTGTGACCTAATATTTTACAACTTTTTATAATTCTATTTGCTATTTCACCGCGATTAGCAATTAAAATTTTTTTCATTTCTTATCAACGATATAAGGCATTTTGGTATGATTGCCGTTTGAAGTTTTTTGTGGAATTTTTTTATCAGAGGAAATTTTTTCTCTCAGAGCCTTTAAGATTTCTACAGCATTAGGAGTGTCAGAGTGGACACAAATTGTTTCACATCCTACAACTACATCGTTTCCTTGAACAGTTTTAACTTTATTTTCATTCATTGCTCTTAAACAACGCTCCACAGCTCTATCAGTTGGATAATATTTATTTCGACCCTTGGCTATAACCAAATAACCTGTTTCATCATATTCCAAGTCAGAGTAAAATTCTCCGTAAAATTTTACCCCTCTTTCTTTGTATACTTTTTCGTGAAAGGTATTAACCATTCCGAAAATACCAACATTAAAAATCTCAGCTGCGTCAGCAATTCCATGAGCCACATCTTCCTCTTTCGCGGAGACACCATATAAAGATCCATGAGGTTTGATATGGTTTAATGGCATTCCATACTCATCTAGAAAGGCTTTGATGGCACCAGTTTGATACATTACAAGATTTTTGATTTCATCACGTTTCATTTTCATCGGCCTTCTTCCAAATCCTACTAAGTCAGGATAGGCAGGGTGCGATCCAACTTTCACATCATATTTTTTTGCAAGCTCTACAGTTTTCCTCATTGTGTTTGGGTCTGAGGCGTGAAACCCACAGGCTACATTAGCAGCATCTATATAAGGCATTATTTCTTCGTCATCTGCGAAGGAGTAAATACCAAAACCCTCACCCATATCGCAATTCAAATCGACCATGAATAATAAATTCCTCTCTTTTATAATTTACAGAAAATCAGGCTTTTATGTGAAAATCTTTTCCACATGTTGGAACAATTTTGCTTATATTTTTCAGAATATAGGTATTATTATAGACACTTATATATAAGTAAGGAGGATAAAACTATGACATTGCTTAAAAAGTTCATAGCTATTTTAGCTGTTAGTTTTGTCGGTGTCGCAGGTAACTTAAATGCTGACATTTTAGACGAAATTCCAGCTGATATTAGAGACTTCGTTTATAATCCTGACTTTATGGATCCTAACCAACCGCTTGGTGAAAGTGTATACAGAAATTGGAAAAGTGATAGACCACTACCTTGGACTATCGGTTATGCAAGTTCTTACGCAGGAAATCTATGGAGAAAAGGTGTGATGGAGAGATTGTACGGTGACTATTTGCCAAAAATGAAAGCAGCAGGTATTCTTAATGATATCGTTGTTACACAATCTAACCTAAAAGACGCGGTTCAAATTCAACAAATGAGACAGTTAACTGATCAAGGAGTTGATGGATTAATAGTCTGTTGCTCAAATCCTGTTGCATTAAATCCAACTATTGAGTATGCGTACGGAAAAGGTGTTCCTACTGCATCAATGACAGGATACTTAACTTCAGAATATGCTATCAGTACATCTGTTAACTATAAATTAACCGGATATTATATTGCACAATGGCTAGCAGAAACTATTGGTGGTGAAGGTAATGTTGTTATCATGGAAGGAATTCCTGGAACATCTGCATCTGACTCACAGCACCAAGGTATGCTAGATGGATTTGCAGAATATCCAGATATTACCGTTGTTGCTGAAATTGCACACATGTGGACACCACAAATTGCTCAAGCTGAACTTCAAAAATGGTTATCAGCCAATACAATTGAAGTTGACGGATTTGCTGTTCAGTCTTCAGGAGAGTCCGGAGCACTTAACGCTCTAGAATCATCTGGAAGACCAATGGTCCCTATGGCTTTGGGTGGAGAAATTGGTGCATTCTGCTATTGGAGAAATAATCCAGACTTTATTGACAGAGCGGTCTATGCATGGCCTCCTGGAGATGATGCAGAGTTTGCGATGAATGTTCTTTTAAGAACTATGTATGGTCAGGGTCTTAAAATCCAGTCTATCTTAGTTCCTCCATATGAAGAAGATGTTGAGACTATTCAGTCTTTTGTTCCTGAAGATTGTGACAGAAACTCAAGTGAGTTTAGAACTGTTGGAATTGAAAACTGGGCTAGTGACGAATACTTAAATAATTTCTTCGATCGTGGAGAAGCATTACTTTAATTTAAGTAATTAATGAATGAAGAGAAAACTTTGGACAGTGCCCCAAACGGGAATGGGGCACAGTCTAACTCCTCTAAGGTCGGAGGAGATATTTATGTTCAAGATGCATCAAAGTCCTTTGGTGTTACAAAAGCCCTAAACGGTGTAAATTTCAAAGCTAACTTTGGTGAAATACACGCCATTGTCGGTGGTAATGGATGTGGTAAGAGCACATTGGCAAAGGTTATTTCAGGAGTTTTACCTTTGGACAAAGGAAAGGTCTCTATTATGGGGCATTCACCCAATTCCCCAATTGAAGCTCAAAGAATTGGTATCGCAACAGTTTTTCAAGAAGTGATGATAGCTGAAGAGGCTACTGTTTATGAAAATTTATTTATTGGATATGACTCTTTTTTTGGGAAAAAATTAGCACATCGAGATAGGGTCGAAAAAGCTGCCTCTATAATGTTAGAGCTATCCGGTGAATTTGTCGACCCATATACAATAGCAAATCAATTATCGCTTGGTATGAAAGCTTGGATAACAATTGGTAGAGCATTTTTAAGAAATCCTAAAGTACTAATTTTAGATGAGTCATCAGCCGCTCTCGATTTTGACTCTACAGAAAGACTTTTTGCAAAAATGAGAACATTAAGAGATCAAGGTGCAGCAATCTTTATTGTAACTCACAGAATTGCAGAGCTAGTTAGAATAAGCGATAGAGCAACAGTTATGAGAGATGGGGTTGATGTTGGAGTTTTAGCAGGAGAGGAAATTACTGAAAAAAATCTTCTCGGACTTATGACAGGTGATAAAAAATTTTCTACAGCATCAGAAATAAAAGCTACACCTCCAGACTCAATCTCAGATGAAATAGTTTTGTCTGCTAAAGATTTAAAAGTTTGGGAAAATGGAGATGTTATTAACTTTGATCTTCCAAAAGGTGAGATACTTGGAGTCACAGGACTTGATGGGCAAGGACAAGATAATTTTGTTAAGGCTCTTGCAGGTATCGATCAACCACTTAGCGGAGAAGTAATTGTTAAACAGTCTGATGAGGAAAGAGAGAGAACCAAGAAAGATTACACTACTGTGAATAGCTTGTTAGATGCCAAGAAAAGTGGAGTTGGATATGTATCTGGAGATAGAAAAAAAGAGGGTATTTTTCCTAACATGAGCATATATGAAAATATGGTCATACCTTTATATAAAGGAAAACAAGCTAAAACATCAGGTGGATTTATTGGTTTTATTAAATGGATGGAATTAAACGGTATTTTTGATTGGGAAGTAGAAAGATTAAGTATTAAGACAGGTCCAAAGAATAATCTAATTACCTCATTGAGTGGAGGAAATCAGCAAAAAGTCATGATTGCCAGAGCTTTCACAACAACTCCAAAAATACTAATACTTAATGATCCAGCGAGAGGTATTGATGTTGGCGCAAAACGAGACTTATATAAACACTTAAGAATTTTCGTAAATGAAGGTGGTACAGCGATATTTCTATCAAGTGAACTCGAGGAATTTATAGGATTATGTCATCGAGTTTTAGTTTTTAGAGATGGGAGTATATTTGAGACCTTTGAGAAAGAGGATATTAATCCAAATACTATTCTTGAAGGAATGTTTGGTCATACTCAAAAGAAATCTAATGATAATAATTTATCAAGAACGCAAAATTCAAATCAAAAAGCTAATACTAATGCAGAAATTCAAAATAAAATTATTAAACCGACTGTGCCTACAAATGTCAAAGTAGTAGATTTTACAGATAAACCTAAGAGCAAAGAAAAAATTAAAGTTAAATATTTTTAAATTCAAT
>CACKFO010000010.1 GCA_902599405.1 uncultured Alphaproteobacteria bacterium
TATTTTTTTCCTTAAGAAATGTATAAAATGCTATACTTATCAAAGAAAAAACAACAATATCATTTATTACAATATTAAAGTTTCCGTATAATAAAAATAAAATTATCAAAAAAAATAGTCTAATCATTTGTAACTACCCTTAAATTTTCTAAATTTGTTATACCAGATGTTAATAAGATAGGTTGACTGTTCTCAAAAGAAACTATGCCAAGTTTTAGTATTACATTATCAAGATGTACAAATGCAATATCGCCTGATTGAAAATCTGGTATTTCAGTGTTTTCTTTTTGTCTAACGAAACTTAAATTATTATTATTCGTACCACTTATAATATAAGATTTTCCATTTACAAAAACTTCGTCTCCATAGTTGATACTTTTTACTGTGATTACTTCAGATGTATTAGAATTTACACTTATAATTCTACCAACTATGGTAAGTCCATCAATAATATAGTCACCTATAGAAAGACCACTTTTGGAGCCTTTATTTATTATAAAACTTTTATTAAAAGTTAAATTTTTATCACCTAAAACTTTAACTCCAATTGATATTGGAATTTTAATTGAGGAGTCATGAAATATTTTATTTTGCTCTGAATATTTGGAAGTTAGTGTTAACAAATACTTATTGATTGACCGCAAATAACTATTTTCCTCCTCTAATACTTTTATTGTGCTCAAATTATCTGAATTAAGATTGAGTATTTTAAATAAATCACTCACTTTATTAAGTAATGAAATTAAAGGGTATTCAGTTATTTCTTTTATATAGAATGTAAATAATTTAGTTTTTGAGTTATAATTTGGAAATAAGATTAAAGTTAAAAATAAAAAAAAACATATTATATATATAAAGAAAAATTTTTTGTAATTAGTCACTTAAAAAAACGTCTTGATGGTTTTGGTTTTCCTCTAAAGCCATTCCAGTCCCCCTAGCTACACAAGTTAAAGGATCATCAGCTATAGAAACTGGTAGTCCAGTAGTGACCCTAATTGCTTCATCTAAACGTTGAAGTAATGCTCCTCCACCAGTGAGCATAATGCCTTTATCGACTGTATCTGCCGCTAATTCTGGAGGAATAACCTCAAGTGCTCTCTTTAAAGCTGTAATTATTTGAGATAATGAGTCAGATAGAGCCTCAGCTACCTGCCTTTCTGATATCACAACCTCTCTTGGAAGACCATTTATCAAGTCCCTTCCTTTTACTGTAAGAGTTTTTCCATCACCATTTTCAGGAATACCTGCACAACCAATTTGAGTCTTTATTTTTTCTGCCGTTGACTCACCTATGGCAAGTTTATGGACACTCCTCATAAAGTTAACAATAGCATCGTCCATTGTATCACCGCCAACTTTAATACTGCTTGCATGAACTACTCCTCCAAGTGACAAAACAGCTATTTCAGTTGTACCTCCACCAATATCTACTACCATGGATCCCGATGGCTCAGAGATTGGTAAACCAGCACCAATTGCAGCAGCCACAGGTTCCTCAATGAGATATACTTTTTTTGCACCTGCGGTTTCAGCCGACTCTTTAATAGCCCTTCTTTCTACATTGGTAGCTCCAGAAGGCACACAAATAACGATATTTGGATTGGCGAAGAAACTTTTTTTGTGAACTTTTTTTATAAAATGTTTAATCATAGCCTCAGCTATATCAAAATCAGCTATAACACCATCTTTCATAGGTCTAATTGCTTCAATTCTACCTGGAGTACGTCCTAGCATTGATTTTGCCTCACTACCGACAGCAAGAACTGATTTATTATTTTTATTATCTGTTGCAATTGCAACTACAGAGGGTTCATTTAGTATAATTCCTTTTCCTTTTACATAAACAAGTGTGTTAGCTGTTCCCAAGTCTAATCCCATATCTTCACTTAAAAAAGCACCAAAAGATTTTAACATTTAAATACCCTTAATATTTGAGATACTAATCTCAGAAACTCCTTCTTGCATATTTGAGTTTTTTTCAAAGTTTAATATTTTATTGCATGCATTGATATAAGATTTTGCAGAGGCAACTATAATATCTATATCAGAAGCCTTACCAATGAACTCTTTATTTGAATATCCAAGTTTAACAGTCACTTCTCCTTGTGCATCAGAGTCAGGTGTAATAGCATTTATGTGATACAAAACTAATTTTGGAGAAAATCCGACTACTTTTGAAATACAGTTAAATACTGCATCGATGGGGCCATTGCCAGAACCACTTACCTCTTTCAGTTCCTCCTTGAAGTTTAACTCTAAAGAAGCAACGTGCTTGGAGTTAGTGCCTGACATAATGCTTAAATTTTTAAGTTTTAAAGTATTTGATTTATTGAAATGAGTATCATCTACCAGAGCTATTATATCCTCATCATAAACATCTTTCTTCTTATCAGCTAAAAGCTTGAATTTTTCGAATATCTCATTGATATAATTATCACCTACTTCATATCCTAAAATTTTTAATTTTTCCTTGAATGCATGCTTTCCAGAATGTTTACCAAGCACCAAACTTGATTTTTTTAATCCAATCGTTTCCGGTGACATAATTTCATAAGTTTGAACATTTTTTAAGACTCCATCTTGGTGAATACCTGACTCATGCGCGAAAGCATTAGCACCAACAATTGCTTTATTAGGCTGAACAGGAAAACCTGTAATTGATGATACAAGTTTTGATGTTTTTGAAATGGCACTCGTATTAACATTAGATTGAACTTTTAAAAGATCTGATCTAACTTTCATAGCCATTACTACTTCTTCTAGTGCGGCATTGCCCGCTCTTTCTCCTAATCCATTTATAGTACACTCAATTTGTCTTGCACCATTTTCAACTGCATTAAGAGAATTTGCAACCGCTAACCCCAAATCATTATGACAATGAACAGAAATTATCGCTTTATCAATATTAGGAACATTATTTTTAACTTTTTTTATAATCTCTCCGAATTCAAATGGTAAGGTATAACCGACTGTATCAGGAATATTTATTGTAGATGCTCCGCTTTCAATAGCTAACTCAATACATTTATATAGAAAATCAATTGAGGATCTCCCACCATCCTCACAACTCCACTCAATATTGGGACATAAATTTCTTGCAAATGAGACACTATCTTTAATTTTATCTAACACCTCTTCTTCATTTAGCTTGAGTTTAAATTTCATATGAATTGGACTCGTAGCTATAAAAGTATGAATTCTTGGATTTTTTGCTTTTTTTACAGCATTCCAAGCTATTTCTATATCCTCATGTTTTGCCCTAGCTAATCCAGCTATTTGGCAGTCCTTAATTTCACTTGCGATTGCTTGAACTGAATTAAAGTCACCTTTGGAGGCTATTGGAAAGCCTGCCTCAATTATATCAACCCTTAACTCCTCTAATAGCCTAGCAATAGAAAGCTTTTCTTCTTGATTCATCGAAGCCCCAGGAGACTGCTCTCCGTCTCTTAGAGTAGTATCAAAAATTAATACTTTATCAGGCAATATTAGATATCCTTTACAAGTTTATTCGATGCTATCCATGGCATCATAGACCTTAATTTGGCTCCTACTTCTTCAATTTGATGCTTTGCACCTTGGTCTCTCATTTGTTTAAACTTAATTTGCCCTGACTTATGTTCAGCCATCCATTCTTTTGTGAAAGTACCATCTTGTATTTCACTTAGAACTTTTTTCATTTCAGCTTTAGTAGCTTCATTAGGAACTACTCTTGGACCTCTTGTGTAATCACCATATTCAGCTGTATTAGATATGGAATACCTCATATTGGCCATGCCACCTTCATACATTAGATCAACAATTAATTTCACTTCATGTAAACATTCAAAATAAGCCATTTCAGGCGCATAGCCAGCCTCAACAAGAGTTTCAAACCCGTTTCTTACAAGAGACATTAATCCTCCACAAAGAACTGTTTGCTCACCAAATAAATCTGTTTCGCATTCCTCTTTAAATGTTGTTTCAATTATACCGGATTTACCTCCACCCAAAGCAGAAGCATATGCAAGACCAATTTCTTTTGCATTACCACTTACATTTTTGTCTACTGCGAGCAAACATGGTACTCCACCACCTTTAAGATACTCTCCTCTTACTGTATGGCCTGGGCCTTTTGGGGCAACCATAAAAACATCTAAGTCGTCTCTTGCTGTAATAAGTTGAAAATGAATATTTAAACCATGCGCAAATGCTAAGGCAGCACCGTTTTTTATATTGTCGTGAATTTGAGTTTGATAAATTTCTTGTTGATTTTCATCGGGCGCTAAGAACATTACAATATCTGCATCCTTTACTGCTTCTGCAGGTGTTTGAGTTTTTAGTCCAACATTTTTTGCTTTTTCAATTGATGAAGAACCCTCTCTCAATCCCACAACTACATTAGAAGCCCCAGAGTCTTTTAGATTTAGTGCATGAGCATGACCTTGCGATCCAAAACCTATTATTACAATTTTCTTGTCTTTTATTATGTTAAAATCAGCATCTTGTTCGTAATAAACCTTCATATTACCCCCTAAAAACGTTATATTCCGAGCCCTATAGGCCCACTTCGAACTAATTCGACTTTTATACCACCGATTGTGTCTAAGTCATCTAAAAATTTGTTTATTCGCTCGCTTGTGCCTGATATCTCATAAACAACAAAATTTTGTCTTTTTTGAACAGTTCTTGAACGATAAATATCTGCAAAATTGAGTATTTTTTGATCTTGTTCCTCATTTTCAAATTCGATTTTTACTAGGCAAATTTCTGCCTCATAAGACTCGCTTAAGTTTGCTAAATTAGTGGCACTATGAACGGGAACAAGTTTTTCTAGTTGTGCTATAATTTGACTAATTACTTTTTCTTCTCCTAAAGTTTCTATTGTAATTCGAGAAAGATTTTTCTTAACGTCTACAACTGTTACATTTAATGCTTCAATATTATATCCTCTTCCTGAAAATAAACCTACTATACGTGCAAGAATACCAGGTTCGTTATCAACAATAACGGAAAGGACGCTTCTCTTGGACTGTTTAAAAGCGTTTATAGGTGTAGGGTAAACTGAAGTAGAGGACATTATGAAAAAATTATTAAACTAGTACTTTTCCTTTTTCCTGATTTTCAGGATTTTCTTTATCGTATTTAGATAGTAACATTTCGTGATGCGCAGCTCCACTTGGTATCATAGGAAAACAATTTTCTTTTTTATCGACCCAAATATCAGCGATAACTGGTCTGTCAATTGAAATCATTTCATTAATTGTATCATCTAATTCAGAAATATTTTTTGCCCTAACTCCAACAGCATTGAAACTCTCTGCCAATTTTTTAAAATCAGGAAGGGCATCCACGTAACTCTCTGAATATCTACTACCATGTAATAGTTCCTGCCACTGTCTAACCATTCCCATATATTCATTATTAAGGATAAAAATTTTGATAGGTAACTTATATTGAACAGCTGTAGCTATTTCTTGAATGTTCATGAGAAAAGATGCCTCACCAGCTATATCTATAACTAGTGAGTCTGGATTTGCCATTTGTGCACCGACTGCGGCTGGCATACCGAAACCCATTGTGCCTAAACCACCTGATGTAATCCATCTGTTTGGTTTTGAAAACTTATAATATTGAGCTGCCCACATTTGATGCTGACCGACTTCTGTAGTAACAAAAGTGTCTTTTTGTTTTGTTAATTCGTAAAGTCTGGATATAGCATGTTGTGGTTTGATCACTTCATCGCCTTGTTCGTAGTGAAGACATTCTTTTTTTCTCCATTCATTAATTTGACCCCACCAATTATCATAATCTTTATCGCCAAAATCAATGTTATTGGAGTCTATAAATGCGTTAATTTCTTTAAGTGTTATAGTAATATCAGTATTAGTATGAAAATTGACTTTAACGTTTTTATTGATTGAACTTTGATCAATATCTATATGGAATTTTATAGAGTCCGGTGAAAAAGCATCTAATCTACCTGTAACACGGTCATCAAATCTTGCTCCAACATTAATCATCAAATCACATTTGTTCATTGCCAAGTTAGCTTCGTAATTTCCATGCATACCTAACATCCCAAGTGAACTTTTATCCTCACCTGGAAAGCATCCCAATCCATGAAGAGTTGTTGTAATTGGAATATTGGTTTTGTTTACGAGTTTAATAAGCTCTTGAC
This sequence comes from uncultured Alphaproteobacteria bacterium, assembly GCA_902599405.1. GTDB lineage: Bacteria > Pseudomonadota > Alphaproteobacteria > HIMB59 > HIMB59 > HIMB59. The sequence continues at coordinate 6,158 of CACKFO010000010.1, forward strand.
TAGCTTGATGACCTGAGTTTAAACAACCACCACCAACATAAAATATAGGTCTCTCAGATTTTTTAATGTGGTTTACTAGTTCTTTGACAAAATTTTTATCTACGTTTTTGGAACCAGCTTTAATTCTGTGCTCTCTAAAACTGATGTCTTTCTTTGATATGTATTTTGACTTTGCAAACTGAATATCTTTAGGAATATCAATTAAAACAGGACCAGGTCTACCAGAGCTAGCAATTTTAAATGCCTCATGGATAGTCTCTGAGAGTTTACTTACATCCTTCACTAAATAATTGTGCTTGGTGCATGGTCTTGTAATTCCAGTTGTATCACATTCCTGAAATGCATCTGTTCCAATTAAATGTGATGGGACTTGACCACTGATACAGACAATCGGAATGCTATCCATCAATGCATCAGTTAGTCCAGTAACGACATTGGTCACACCAGGACCAGATGTTACTAACAATACACCTACTTTCCCACTCGATCTAGCATAGCCCTCTGCTGCATGAACCGCACCAGCCTCTTGCCTTACAAGAACATGTTTTAAAAAGTTTTGGCCAAATATTGCGTCATAAATTGGAAGAACAGCTCCGCCTGGATAACCAAATATTGTATCAACCTCTTGGTCTTTAAGGGCTTTAAGTAAAATATCTGCACCCGTGAATTCGTTTTCATTGTTCATTTAGGTATATACTTATATTTTCAATTGAATCTTTAGGGAAGCTTTTTTTATAGTTTATTCTCAAATTAAGTTGGCTAAATTTTTGGTTATTCCACCATGTAAACTGTCTTTTAATATACCTCTTGGTATTTTTAATTCCTAAATAAATAGCCTCATCTATACTTAATTTATTTCTAACACAAGATAGCAATTCAGGTAGACCATGAGCTTTATAGAGAGTTTTTGATATTTTTTTATTTTCATAAAGTGATTTAACCTCTTCTAAAGCGCCCTTGTTTATCATTTGATGAAATCTTAATTCTGCTTTTTCATAAAGATCTTTCTTGGGTTTTGTAACTTGAATAACAAGTGAATTAGGAGTGATCGGTGCTTTGCTACCATAATTATTTTCCATTGTGTCATTATGCTCCAAGCAAAAAGCTAAACGACTTAATAATCTTTGTTTATCTTTTGGAAAAATTTTTTCTTTATAATATTTTTCTAAAATATTCAGGCAATGATCTGGGCCTTTGTCTAGAAATAAATCTTCTGCTTGTTTATTAAATTTGTAACTAATTGATGGCATTACTGATAATCCCTCTATTAGTGATTGAATATAAAATCCAGTACCACCAACAAAAACAGGTATTTTATTTCTACTTTGAATATTTTTAATTACTTGTTTAACTTCATCTATCCAATGATTGACTGAATATTCTTTATTATTTACATGTCCATAGAGATGATGAGGTACTATCTTTAATTCTTGTTCTGTGGGTCTATTTGATAAAATTTTAAGTTGTTTATATACTTGTATACTATCAGCATTAATAACTTCTATATCTATTAATTTTGATAGTTCATATGCGTAATCATTTTTACCTGAACAAGTGGGACCTACAACAAAAAGAAATTTATTCAATAACGAATGGGTTTATTAACCAAAATTCATTACCATCTCTAATAACCCTTAATAACAATTTATCTCGATTCAAATTAATACTATTTGATATGATCTTCTCAAAAGAACTTATATCTGTGATTTTTTCACTGGATACTTGAATAATAACATCATTCTTTAAAAGATTTTCATTATTATCTCCTACCTCTGTGACCAAAATACCTTTAGTTTTTGAGTCTAACCCTAAAGAATTTATAGCATCTATTGTCAACTCAAGAACAGTGATATCTAACTCTTCTAAATAAACACCATCATTTTTAGCGAGTTTGCGACCCTCCTCTAATTCACCTACCCTTACCTTTATATCTATAATTTCTCCATTTCTCCAAACTTTAACAATTACTTCACTATCTATTGGGGTTTCAGCAACAACTTTAGGCAAATCTTTAAATGATGTGATTTTTTGATTGTTAAACTCAATTATTATATCTCCAGCTTGAATGTTTGATAACGCAGCAGGGCTATTTGGTTCAACAGAAGCAACAAATGCTCCCTCCGTTGAGTCATAGCCTAAACTCTCGGAAAATTCTTCAGTTAAATCTTGAATTTGAACACCAAGTCTTCCTCTTTTTGCCTGACCAAATGAGATTATTTGTTCAACAATTAATTTTGCTGTTTGAGAGGGAATAGAAAAACCTAAGCCAACACTTCCACCTGTTTGAGAGATAATCATTGAATTAATTCCAATTACCTCTCCATCTAAATTAAATAAGGGTCCGCCGGAGTTACCTCTATTGATTGGTGCATCAGTTTGTATAAAGTCAACGTAAGGGCCACCACCTATATCTCTATTTATAGATGATATTATTCCTGAAGTTACAGTTCCGCCTAAACCCAGAGGGTTACCAATAGCTAGTACAATATCTCCAACTCTTGACAAATCCGAGTCTCCCCAATTAACACTTTGTATGTCAACAGTTGAGGGGTCAATTTTTAAAACAGCTATGTCAGTTTTTGGGTCAGTTCCAACAAGTTCTGCAGGAACTTCATCGATACCATTATTGAAAATTACAGTAATCTGATCTGCTCCACTTATTACGTGATTATTTGTTACTACATAACCTTCATCGCTAATAATAAATCCTGACCCAAGACCTGTTAGATTTTCACGTTTTGGCATTTGATTGCCAAAAAAATCATCAAACATATCATTGAACGGATGGCCTTCTGGTAATTCAGGTAATTGCCTAGTTTGTCTTTCTACGGTTTGACTAGTAGCAATACTTACAACTGAAGGTAGAAGTTCATCAACTAAATCTGCATAACCTCTCTCAAATTGTGCTGATGCACTTTGGATTATAAAAAATATACTGAAAAGAGATAAAACTAAGTGTCTTTTCATTTAAAAATTTTATTTAGTTGGCGCCCTCAGAGTTTTCAAAGTACTCAAAGAAGTCACTATCAGGAGAAATGACCATAGTGGTTGTTCCGTCTTTAAAAGTATCTGCGTATGCTTCCATTGATCTAATAAATTCAAAAAATTCAGGGTCTTTTGCAAAAGCCTCATTTAAAATTTGGTTTCTTGCGGCTTCACCTTCACCTTTTAAGATATTAGATTGTTTTTCTGCTTCAGCAATAATCTCAATTTTCTCTCTATCAGCAGTCGCCTTAATTTTTTGTGAGATCTCCTGACCTTCCGCTCTTAATAAATTTGCTTCCCTTTCTCTTTCCGTTCTCATCCTATCAAACACGTTAGATTGAACTTCTGGTGTAAGTTCTGTTCTTTTTAACCTCAGGTCAACAATTTCAATACCAAAGGTATCTTGATCTTCACGAACATTTTCAAAAATCTCAGCCATAATTTTATCACGATCATCAGATAACAAATCATTTAATTGATACTGAGCTATTACACCTCTTACAGATGAGTTTACTATTCTACCCAAACGATCATTAAGGGCTAACTCTGTTCTGGTTGTTTGAAAAAACTTTAAAGGATCTTTAATCATATATCTGACTATTGAGTCGACCACAATACGCTTTTGGTCTCTTAGTATTACCTCTTCTTGAGCAGGATCTAAGTTTAAAACCCTGCTGTCGTAGTAAACAACGTTTTGGATAAATGGTAGTTTAAATTTCAAACCAGGTGATTGATGCACAGCACGCGGTTCACCAAATTGCAAAACAATTACTTGTTTTGTTTGATCAACAACAAAGAAAAAGCCTGATGCAAACAAGATAAAGAAGAAAGATAATCCAACAATAATATAGTTTCTCATTTTCATTAGTTGCTACCTGTCTGCTTGCTCTTGTTTAACTCGTTTAAAGGCAAATACGGAACAACTCCGTTACCAGAATTCTGATCAATCATTATTTTACTAGATCCTGACAGGACGTCTCTTAATGTTTCTAAATAAATTCTTTTTTTTGTTGTCTCTTTAGATTGCTCATATGTGTCTAACACTTGAAGAAATCTACTTGCTTCACCTTCAGCTTGTTTAATTAGTTTATTTTTATAACCCTCTGCCTCTTGGAGTATTTTTTCAGCTTCACCTCTTGCCTCAGGCACAATTCTGTTACTGTAAGCCTCTGCTTGGTTGACTGTTCTCTCCTTATCCTGTCTTGCTTTTTGAACATCATCAAATGCATCTATAACCTCTCTTGGGGGGTTAACGTCTTGTAATTGTATAGATTGAATTAGTATTCCAACTTCATATTCATCCAAAAGTTCTTGTAGTAAAGATCTTGAGTCTCTTTCAACTGATTGTCTAGATACGGTTAGTAGGCCTTCTAAGTTAGTCTGACCTACAACTTCTCTTAAAACACTTTCAGATATAACTTTTACTGTTTCTTCAGGGTCTCTTAAATTAAATAAAAACTGCCCAGCATCTTTAATTCTGTATAGAACTGTATAATCTAAATCAGATATATTTTGGTCGGATGTTAACATCATACTTTCTTCGAGTACATCTCTAGTAGAATTACCATTGGATCTAAAACCAACATTAATTTTCCTGATTGCCTCAACTTTAGGAGTTAAGACTTTTCCTATAGGTGTTGGGAAAAAATAATGGAGCCCTGGATCTGTTGTACTTTCATTCCATTTACCAAAAAGTAGTTCAACCCCTTGTTCATCAGGCTCAACTCTATAAAAACCTGTCGCAAGCCAAATTACAAAAGCTATTAATATTAAAAATGAAACACCCTTAAAACCGCCTTTAAAAGGCATTTTAATTTTATATTTATTCTTTAAATCTTTGAGAAGGTCATCAATTGAATCGTTGTTACCACCTGAGAAACCGCCGGAACCTCTATTATTGTTCCCTGATGAAGGCCCCCATGGACCATCAAGTGCAAAAATTTTAAATTTGTTTTTGTTCACGATACATTATATGTAGTGTTTAATATATGAATATCAAGACTTGTTTTGGAATATCAAGCTGTAAAGGTGGTGTTGGTAAATCTACTGTAGCTTGCAATATCGCTATAACTTTAGCAAACCAAGGATACAAAGTTGGCCTTTTAGACGCAGACATTTATGGACCTAGTGTCCCAACATTACTTGGCATCGGAGATAAGGAACCTAAAGTTGAAGATGGGAAGTTTTTACCCTTTGAAGTATTTGGGATTAAAGCAATGTCAATAGGTTTTCTTGTCAATGAAGAACAAGCGATTGTTTGGCGAGGACCAATGTTAGCAAAAGGGCTTGATGGGCTTATTAACAAGACAATTTGGGGTGATTTAGACTATTTAATTGTTGATTTTCCCCCCGGTACCGGAGATGTACAAATATCAATGTCTCAAAAGCTCAAACTGGATGGAACTCTTATTATTACAACTCCACAGCTTCTATCTTTAAAAGATGTCATCAGAGGTATTAATATGTTTATCAAGGTTAATGTTCCAATACTTGGTGTAGTTGAAAATATGTCTTATTTAGAAGAACAAAATGAAAAAAAATATATTTTTGGTGAGTCAAAGACTAAGTCTCTACTACTCAAAGAAAATATAAATTTAATTGAAGAACTTCCTTTTAATTTAAATATCCCTAAAAGTTGTGATGACGGAAAGCCTTATTGTTTTGATTATAAAGATGATTATTCTCTAAAATTTGAAAATATAACAAACGCAATTACAAAAAAATTTCAAAGTTAAGATAATTTAATATTAAACTTTATTTCTAATTCTCTGAGCTCTCTTGGTGATAGCTTATAATTAGACTTCTTAATTTTTTTATTCGCTAATTTATCTTTAACAATTTTCATAGCCTCTTTAGAGAGTTGGAATGAGTCCGAACGGTAATCTTCAAAAGCTTCGTATGTTAAAGGTACCCACTTTTTTAAAATTTCAACCATTTTTTCAGCATAAATTTGTATTTCATACTGAGCATGACTATCTGCTCGTAATCTTAAAAAATGCATAAGATTATGAAGGTCTACTTTCCAATACCACTGTGTGTAATAATTTAATGGAAGAGTTGTTCGAGCTAGTTCTCTAGCTAGACCCTCCCCTTCAACGTATTCATCATTATTCAAAAGCTTTCCATTCAATAAATTTTGGTAATCATCATAGAGTTGTTCGGAATTCTTTTGAATTAAATCTTGGGCTTGTTTTGCAAACTTTTTATCTAAGGTATTTGATCTTCCTTGCTTGTTTGTAGTGGATTGAGATCCTAGTTGATCCATTTCTGGAACATAAAACTCTTTATCTAATACTGAATATCTTGCAGAGTATTCATTTACATTTGCAGTTCTGTGTCTAATCCATTGTCTAGCAACAAAAATAGGAAGTTTAATATGAAACTTAATTTCACACATCTCAAAAGGAGTTGTATGCCAGTGGCTTAAAAGATATCTAATCAGACCACGGTCCTCACGTAATTTTTTTGTTCCCTCACCATAGGAGACTCTGGCTGCTTGGACTATAGACTGATCTGTTCCCATATAATCAATAACTCTTATGAAACCGTGGTCTAAAATTGGAATTTGTTTATAAAGTATTTTTTCTAAAGCAGATGAGGTGGCTCTTGTTGTTTTAAAATCTTTAAATTTTGGCACTTTAGTGACTTTTTTCTTCATAGGTGTTTAAAGGATTCATTTATTAGACTATATTATCTTCGTTGTTTATCAACTATAGCAATAAACGCTATATGTAATAGGTGTATCGGACTCGGGGGCGGTACCCGACACCTCCACCATAAAATTTTATGGGGGTGATATAGGTTTGACGTGCTCTGAAGGATATAGTTTTTGCTCGTTGTAAGCGTTTCTTCGACATAGAAACTTAAAATAATTGCTAACGATAATGAATTAGCACTCGCTGCTTAATCTAATTAGGTAAGCGCGGCTTTGGGGCGGCCGGGCAACAGAACGCCCCTTCTAATTTCCTATACCTAACTTGAGTCTTGCTATTTGCATATTCTCTTCTGTGTCACTTAACTCCCATCCACTTGTCAACATACGACTAGTAAATTGTTTATTATAAAGAAAAGGGATAACTAACTGAAAAAGCCCAAATGTTACCACTGAAAAGATTAAATGTAGCACTCCAATTAAAATTTCTCCTCGAAAAATAGGAACAAAAAAACTGAAGAAGAAATAAGTCCAACAATAACCAACAAAACCTGGTTTATTTAAACTAGAATTAGTATGCTTAAGGTTAATTTTCTTTTGAGCACCCATAAAAATTAATCCTAAAATAAGAGGTGAGAAAAATATTAGAATTATAACAAGGAAAACTATTGATAATTCCATTTAGTTCAAATTAGAAAAATAATTAATCATGGTCAATAAATATTAATTGTACAAATAAGATTTAAACAATCTCTATATACAGAACAACGCCAATATATAAATATATTAGAGACTGCTATAGAGTAATTTTGTATGTCCTAGAGTCTTTCTGATCACTGATATCAATTATCTTGAACTTACCTGTTTTTTCAATCTTTGTGCCCTTAGATGTAACAAAGGATTTCATTTTTTTTACTTCACCCTCTGACATTTTCCTTTGATATTTAAGTGTATGACTTTTGGAACCAATTTTAAAAATAGTTTTCATAATTGTTATTACGACTTTGAATTATGCTGGATGAAACTAAATTATGATTTATTTGCATAATAAATTAATAAAAAATTAATTTTTTTTTTAAATAATAAGATAAAGTAAACGTAATAAAGGAGAGTGTAATCATGGAAAAAATGATGTTAGCAATTGGTAGATTAAAAGAAGGTGAGGGTAAATTTGAAAAATTTATGGCTTTTTTTCAATCTGAAGAAGGTATGGCAATGAGGAAAGCTGCAGCTCATGTCGAAAAAACAGTTCCTGGAATTTTACCTGATAAAAGCGGTATCATGTTTAAAGTTCATGTTCATAATGAAGAGGAAATGATGGGTATCGTTAAAGGAACTAACCCAGTGATGAAGCCAATTTATGATGAATGTATACAAAGCATTGAATTGTTTGAATTAACGCAAGTCTCATTAGACGAATAAAAAAAAAGGATCAAAAATGTCAATATTAAAAAAATACGATGAGGTCTTTATGAATAAAGATGAAGCTGGAATGAATGAGGTGCTTCATGATGATTATAAATTCACAATGCATGCCTCTGGAAAAGTTTTAACCAAACAAGATGTTATACAGTGGGCAATGAGTGACGATATTAATAGAGACAAGGTTCGAATTATTTATGAAAATGATGAAATTGGGATTGAGCACTCATTTGTAACTTTTTCAGATGGTAACACACAGGCAGTTATGGCGGTATTCACTTTCAAAGATGGTAAAATCTTTTCTTTAGAAACTGGTGCCACAAATATGCCAAAGTAATTAATTTAAATATTTTGAAAGGTCTGGTTTAAAATAATTTGGACCTTTCATTACTTTTCCAGCCTCATTATATATTGGTTTTCCATCCTCACCTAATTTGCTCATATTAGAGTTTTGTACTTCCTCAAAACACTTATCTAAATCAATACCAAAAGCATGACCAGCTCCGTAAGTGACATAAAGTATGTCCGTCAATGCATCTGCTACCTCAAGTAAATTTTCATCTTGCATTGCTTCAGTTAATTCTTCTAATTCTTCTTTGATAAGGTCTATTCTCAACTTGTTGGTCTTTGCGTCACTAAATCCAGCTTTATCTTTAACCTCTTGACCGTATGTTTTCATAAATAACCTAACTTTTTCAAAATTTGTCATTAATAACCTCTAATCTTTATATAATTGAAAATAATTTTATTTCATTTTCATTTTAAATTTATAGGATCTTATTATAGGAGAAAATATGGCAACTTACGAATGTTCAAATTGTGGAATGTCAGTAAATGCAACATGTGGAAAATGTGATGCCCCTTTAGTTGATGATATACTTAAGCTAGAAAATGGATCAGAAGTGCAGATATCCAAGTGCCCAAATGATCACGGTAAAATTAAATCTCCAACCTGTTGTGGAAATGATATGTCCTGTTCAGCAGATAACTAATTTTTACTAGTAAAAAGAAACTATTTGTAATAAGAATTATGCGCTATGGCCAGATAGCTCAGTCGGTAGAGCAGAGGACTGAAAATCCTCGTGTCGGCGGTTCGATTCCGTCTCTGGCCACCACTTCTAAATATTATTGAAGATTTAACTCATCAATAGAACGATCGTTTCTAGATCTACTTAATTCTAAAAGTCCGCCCCTTGTGTAGCCGTAAACATTTGTAATACTTAAATCATCTCTAAATTCATTCTTTAACATACCTACAAGTTTTCTAAGTGTATTTTGATCACTTGCTACAGGGTCAATAACTACTTTTCCAGATATATTTTTTAATTTTATGAGCTTAGAAATTAATTGAATAGCCTCTCTATTTGTATCAAATCTTTTTGCTGAACCTGTATTAACATCTATAGCTGTAAGAGCATCAGTTTTACCAATCATGATATTACCTCCACTAGGTAAATCGTAATTATGGCCGATTAAATAATCTATCTTTTCACCTAAATTAAATACCTCTTCAATTTGTTCATTAGACATCTCTTCACAGAGATTTGCAAAAGTAGAATCTAATTTTTCATCCCAGTTTTTTACTCTTTCATATCGATCGTTGTCACTAAAGATGATTTGATCAGTATTTTTATCAGAGTAATCACAAACAAAATTTTGATCAAAATACGTATTTTGAAAAACAAGACCCTCATCGTTTAATTCTTTTGCATTTAATTCTATTTCTTTCCATTGATTATTTAAATCATTCAACTCAGATTGAGCTATCTCTATATTTTCAGGAATAAGATTATGCCTAGCTATCAATCCTACTTCAGATTCACTCAGAGCATCCATAATTTTATCTTGTTGATTTGTGTCTAAGTTTTTTCTTGTTCTTCTACTTAAAATTATTTCGTCACCATATGGTAATAAATTTATAAATTTACCTGTTAAAATGACATTATTTGTAAAAAGATGAACTTTATCTTTGGAGCCTATACTTCTTACTTGAAGTAATAAAGATTGTCCTTCATGCGCCTTATCACCATTAGGAAAGTTTATTCTTTTAAAAAAACCCCTTTGGTCTCCGTTACCGTAAGAGACAAATGCTCCGCTATCATTAGGTAAAATTTCTGTAATTTTTACCTTATAGATATCTCCAATTTGAACATCTTCGTTGGGTTGAAAGCGAATATTAACCAATTCCCCTTCATTAAGTTTAACTCCGCACTTAAAATTTTTATAGTTTGTAACAATAAGTTTTGTAGACATGGCATTACTCCTTTTAAAAAATTATTCATTAGTTCTTCGACCTAAATGTTATTCTGCCCTTAGTTAAATCATATGGCGTCATTTCAACTGTTACTCGGTCTCCTGCGAGTACTCTTATTCTATTTTTCCTCATTTTCCCAGATGTATGGGCTATGACTTCGTGGTCATTATCTAGCTTAACTTTAAACATAGCATTTGGAAGTAACTCTGAAACTACACCTTGAAATTCTATTGCATCTTCCTTGGACATATTACTGTATCTTATGGTTTGATCTTTCTAATTTCAACTGATAAAGCGTGTGCCTCCAGACCCTCTTGTCTTGCAAGATTAATTGTGTGATTTGCGATTTTCTTAAGAGTTTTTTTTCTAGGGTCAATGAAAACTGTTTTTTTAGTGTAATCTTCAACACCCAAACCAGATGAAAATTTCGCAGTTTGATCTGTTGGTAATACGTGATTAGTTCCAATTGTATAATCTCCCAAAGCAACAGGGGATTTTTCACCTAAAAATACTGATCCAGCGTTTTTAATATTTTTTAATATATTTTTATTAAATTTTTCATGAATATGAAGATGTTCTGGAGCAATAAAATTTGAAATTTCATATATCTCTTTTTGACTCTTAGCTAAAATTAAATTGCAATTATTTTTTATAGATTGATCAACATTTTTAAATTTTGTCTCTTCCATAATTCTTTTAAGTTCATTTTTAACTTTAATTAGAATATTTTTGGATTTAGATAAAACATACGTTTTTGCATTAGGGTCATGTTCGCCTTGGGCGAGAACATCGTAGGCTATCCAAGTAGGATTAGAATTATTATTTGCTATTACTAAGACCTCAGATGGACCAGCTGGTAAATCTATTCCTATAACTCCAAATAATTGTTTTTTTGCTTCAGCTACGTATTGGTTTCCTGGGCCAAATACTTTATCTGCCTTTTTTATTATTTTTGTGCCAAAAGCGAGAGCTGCGATTGCTTGAGCACCACCAACGTTGTAAACAACATTTACACCACATAAATATGCAGCTGCAAGAGTTAGTTTTGATGTTTGACCATTTTGAGAAGGAACACAAATCATAATATTTGGGACCTCGGCTATTTTTGCAGGTATAGCTGTCATTAAAACAGTTGATGGATAAGAAGCTAACCCACCAGGGATGTATAAACCAACATTTTCAATTGGTTTCCATTCAATATAAAACTTCGAGTCGAGTTGATCTTTAAAAGAATATGATGTTTTTTTTTGTTTTGAGTGATAATAAAAAATTCTTTTGTAGGCTAATCTAAGAGATTTTTTACTTTCATTTGAAAGAGAATTATAAGCATTTTTTAAAGTTTTTTTTGGAATAATTATACTTTTTAAATTTGCTTTTTTGTTCTCAAACTTTTTTACATACTTTAATAAAGCTACATCCTTATTTTTTTTTATGTCCTGTATAATTTTTTTTACAGTTAAACTTACAGTAGAATTTGTATTTACAGATGAGTTGAGATTATCAAAAATCCATTTTTTATTTACAACTTTCACTATAAACCTTGCATTAAAATTTTTTTAATAAATTTTTTTTTTAGATCGTATGCAAAATAGCTACTAATTATTACAGTTGAGATATCATTGTTTATTACTACATTTTCATAAAGCTGATTGTCTTTTAATGTCTTGCCTGATTGAACTAAATCTAAGATGAAATCAGCTATTCCATATTTTACTGCAAGCTCGATAGAACCATTTAATTTTATTGTTTCAGTCTGTATGTTTAAATCTTTAAAATAATTCTCAGAAATATTTTTAAATTTTGTTGCAACTTTAAAAATTTTCTTTTCCGAAAAATTAATCTTTTTTTTATTTGAAGCTATAGATATTCTGCACTTTCCTATATTAGTTTTTTTTAAAAGAACAATATTTTCTGAGCTGTTTTCAAGAATCTCGTCATATCCAACAAATCCAATATCAGCTGCACCTAGCATAATATAAGATCGAATATCAGATGGTTTTAACTTTATTACTTTTATCTCGTTAAGATTTGTATCAAAAGTTAATTTTCTAACACTATCATTAAAGAAAGCTTCTTCGATTCTTAAGCCTTTGTCTGATAGAAATTTTACAACTTTTTCTTCTAACCTCCCTTTAGGGCAGGCAATTATTAAATTTTGATTTTTCATTTTTTTCTAATAATGTTTACGCCACATTTTTTTAATTTTAAATCAAAATCTTCATATCCTCTATCAAGGTGGTAAATTCTATTAATTACGGTTTTTCCCTTGGACATCATTGCTGCGATTATAAGAGAAAAACTAGCCCTTATATCTGTCGCCATGACCTCTGCGCCCAGTAAATCAGATGTTTTATCAATTGTTACTGTTTTTCCTTTAATTGATAAATTGGCACCAAATCTTCTTAGCTCTGGTATATGGATAAATCTATTTTCAAATATATTTTCGACTACTTTCGAATTTAAACCAGACTTAAGTTGCGTTGCTATTAGCTGAGCCTGTAAATCTGTAGGGTATCCTGGGAATTCTTTAGTAGAAATTTTTTTTATTGATTTAAGTTTTTTACAGTAAATTTCATAAGAGGAATTAGATAGCTTTTTTATTTTTAGACCCATTTCTTTGTAAACTTTCAAAGGAAGAGCTAGGTCTTTTGGATTGAAGTTATTCAATTTGAGTCTCCCTTTTGTTGCCATAGTTGCTAAAATATATGAACCAGCTTCTATTCTGTCAGGTATTACTTTGTAATCCTGAAGTTTTAATTCTTCTACACCTCTAACTGTAATTGTCCTATTTTTTACTTTTATAAGTGCACCACATTTATTTAAAAAATTAATTAAATCTATGACTTCGGGCTCGATGGCACAATTTTTTAATGTACTTTTTCCATTCGCAAGGCTTGCTGCCATTAAAATATTTTGTGTTGCACCTACGCTAATTTTTGGAAATTTATGGTCAATTGAGTTTAAATTATTTTTTTTTCTCTCAGCTATTACATAACCATTTTTTATTGAGATTTTTACACCCATTAACTTTAGAGCATTTAAGTGCAAATCAATACCTCTAGTGCCAATTGAGCAACCACCAGGAAGAGCTATTTTAAATTTTTTATATCTTGAAATCGCAGGTCCTAAAATAACAATAGATGCTCTCATTTGACGAACATATTCGTAATCAGCTGATTTTTTTGTTATGGCAGAACTTCTAATAAATAAAGTGTTTTTTTGAAAATCAAGATCACAACCTAAATCTCTTAAAATTGAGATTAAAAATCTTGTGTCTCTAAGGTTAGGTACATTATGAATGAGACACTGATCTTTTGCCAAGAGAGTCGAAATGATAATAGGCAAAGAAGCATTTTTTGAACCAGAGATTTTTATTTGCCCTTTCAAGGTTGAAGGACCTTTTATAACTACCGTTTGCATTATTTATTTCTTAATTTTTTTTCTTTTTTTTAGATTTTCTCTTAATTTTTGAGCTAATTTATCTTTTTTTTGTTGTTCAAAATTTTTTTTTATTAGGTCTTGTTTCTTCATAAATTATTACCAAATAAGTTATATGATGAATTTTGAAAAATATACTAATAGTTCAAAAAAAATTATTAATTCTGCACAAAATTTAGCATTAAGTAAAAAACATCAAAAAATTGCCCCTATTCATATTTTTAATGAATTATTAAATTCCAATCATGAATTAATTAACAAAATTTTTGAGAAAATTAACACCAGTATAATTAAAGCAACTATTTCTGAAATATTATCTAAAGAACAAGTAAATAACTCAAACAGTAATCAAATTTATGCTGATCCTAAATTATTGAGTCTTTTTGAAGATGCAGAAAAAATTGCAAAGTCTAATCAAGATAGTTTTGTATCGATCGACTCTTTATTTTTAAGTTGTATAAAGTCAGATGACCAAATTGAAAAAATATTAAAAAAAAATGGACTAAGTCTTGGATTAGTTAAAACAAAAATTCAAGAGTTTAGAAAAGACGGAAAATCTGAAAGTGAAAATTCTGATGATAATTTTAACGCTTTAGAAAAGTATACAATCAATGTTACTCAAAAGGCACAAAAAAGAGAGTTAGATCCGGTTATTGGAAGAGATGAGGAAATTAGAAGAACTATTCAAGTTTTATCAAGGAGAACTAAAAATAATCCAATATTAATTGGAGACCCTGGTGTAGGTAAAACTGCATTGATAGAGGGTTTAGCACAAAGAATAGCGAATAAAGATGTTCCACGCTCATTAGAAAATAAAGTTATTCGTATTCTTGATCTTGGATTATTGCTTGCTGGTGCCAAGTATCGTGGAGAATTTGAAGAAAGACTTCAAAACGTTTTAAAAGAAATTCATAAACAAAATGGTTCAATTATTTTATTTATAGATGAAATTCATACGCTTGTTGGTGCTGGAAAGACAGATGGAGCGATGGATGCATCCAACATGTTAAAGCCAGCATTAGCTAGAGGTGAATTACATTGCGTTGGTGCAACAACTTTAGATGAGTATAAAAAATATTTTGAGAAAGATGCAGCTTTAACTAGACGTTTTCAACCAGTTTTTGTTAATGAGCCTTCTTCAACGGATGCTGTTGCTATTTTAAGAGGTCTAAAAGAAAAATATGAAATTCATCATGGAATAAGAATTAGTGATGAGGCTATTTTATCATCAGTTCAATTATCTGATCGATATATAACTGATCGTTTTTTGCCAGATAAAGCGATTGATTTAATGGATGAGGCTGCGAGTAAAGTTAAAATGGAAATTGACAGTAAACCTGAGGAAATAGACCAGCTTGACAGAGATCTTATTAAACTACAGATGGAAAAAAACGTTCTTTCAAAAGATAATGAAAAAGATGAGAAAAAAAATGAAAAAATTGAAAGTCAAATATCAGATATTCAAGAAAAACTAAATATACTCAATAGCACTTGGGAGTCAGAAAAAAAGATACTAGACACAAAAAGAAATTTAAATGAACGAATTGATCAAGCAAAAGAAGACCTCGAGGGTGCTCAAAGAAGTGGTGATTTAACAAAAGCAAGTGAAATCATGTATGGCTTGCTCCCTAGTCTTCAAAAAGAATATGAAGAATTGAATAAAAAAGAGCAGGCTACAATAATTAATGAAGTGATTAATGCTGAAGATATCGCAAGTGTGGTATCAAAGTGGACGGGTATACCTTTAGAAAAACTCATCGGAGGCGAAAAAGATAAGTTAATAAACATAGAAAAACATTTAGAAAAAAGAGTTATTGGCCAACAAGATGCTATTGAGAAAGTATCTAAGGCAATTAAGATTTCAAAAGCAGGTCTTCAAGATCCTGATAAACCTTTGGGGTCCTTCCTATTTTTAGGCCCAACTGGTGTAGGAAAAACTGAATTATCAAAAGCACTAGCTGAGTATGTTTTTGATAACGAAAAGCAAATGCTAAGACTTGACATGTCCGAGTATATGGAAAAACACTCGGTTAGTAAGCTTATTGGATCTCCTCCAGGTTATGTTGGTTACGATGATGGTGGGAAGTTAACTGACTCTATTCGCAGACGCCCCTACCAAGTAATTTTGTTTGATGAAATTGAAAAAGCGCACCCTGATGTATTTAATATTCTACTACAAATTTTAGATGATGGTAGGTTAACAGATTCAAAAGGAAAAATAGTAAATTTTAAAAATACCCTTATCATTATGACTTCTAACATTGGCTCACAAATTCCTATTGATGACAATTTTGACTATACAACAAAAAAGAACTTAGCCCTTGAAGAGCTTAAAAATCATTTTCGACTAGAATTTTTAAATCGAATTGATGACATAATACTCTTTAACAAATTATCAAAAGAAAATATTAGTGCGATTTTAAATAACCAAATTCAATTAATTGAACAAAGAATCTCTTCAAAAGGTATTTCAATTGGTTTTACTGATGAAGCCTTTAACTATTTGAAAGAAAAAGGTTTTGATCCATTATTTGGGGCCAGACCTTTGAAAAGATTATTACAGGATGAAGTTTTAAACCCCTTATCAGAGGTAATTTTAGATATAGGCGAGAATATTGAAGATAAATTAATTTTCACTAAAGATAAATACGGATTAGTAATTGCTAATAAAAACCTTAGGGTTTTGAGATCATAACTTTCAACTTAAAGCAAAATTTGTATAATTAATTTATGAAATGGATATTTTTAATTGGAGCATTTGCTTTAATATTCTTTGTATTGTTCCTTTCAATAATGACTATCAGAAAAATTAGAAAAAAATAATTTTTGGACCTTTTTTTTACAGACTCTCTTTATAGCACGAAGGTTTTTATAGTTTCGATTATTTTAACAATAATTTTTTTTATTCTACTTTTAACAAGAAAAATTTATAAAAAAAAATTAACAGTTTCAAATTTATCAATATATTCTTCTCTTTTTTTATTATTTATTGCTTTTGCTAGCTTATTTGTTGTAAATTTTTTTGGTAAATTTACTTACGTTCTTTTTATTGCAGCTACAATAACAATAATATATTCGGAAATAAGTTTTCTTCTTGGAAAATATTTTTTCCCTAATTTTGTAAGTGAAAATGTTTCTAAAGAAATTGTTTATATGTTTAGTTTTATTGTATTCATAAATGCAGGTTATTTTACCTTTATGTTAATATTAGATATTTTAAAAGCTGAAACTTATATTTAAATGTTAGTAATGTGATAATATTAATTTCATATTTTCAACTATTTATAATAAGTTTTTTAGCAGCTACAATTCTCCCGCTCTCCTCTGAATTAGTTTTATCAACAATGCTATTAACAGACTCATTTGATAAATATTTACTTTTGGTTGTTGCAAGTTTTGGAAATATTCTTGGTTCATCAGTTAATTGGTATTTAGGAAAAAAAATATTAATTTTTAAAGATAAGAAGTGGTTCCCAGCCAATGAGAGGCAAATTGCAAAGGGTGAAATTTATTTTAAAAAATATGGCATTTGGTCATTGTTATTGGCATGGGTACCAATCATTGGAGATCCTCTTACTATAGTAGCAGGAATATTAAGAGTAAAATTTTTCACTTTTTTACTTCTTGTTAGTATCTCAAAAATATCTAGGTATATTTTTTTAATATTTATTATTTTTAAATGATTAAAATAATTACTTTAGAGATTGGTAATTCATCTTGGTGGAAAAATAAAAAATACAGAAAAGAGGCCTCTATAGAGTTAAGAAAACTAAGAAATAAATATAAGTCAGTAAGAGTTTTAAAAAAATATAGACTAAACAGTAGTAATACAATTATATACGGTGATTATGCTTTAAAAAATTAATTTTTTTGTAAAGTTATTTGGATAGCTTTATAAATATATCACCCATCCCAGAAATAAGTTCTTCTTCTTTAGTAGAGTTTCTAATCTTACATTGTTGCCCAACTACAGGGTGGTTGTTAATTGCTAAAAGATCACTGCTATTACAACTAGTTGGTTTGTGCAATAAGCCAATTATCATTTTTTGATCAACTGCAAAGACTTGATCTAAATTCATCTTTTCGCCAATACAAAAATAATCTCGATTTACCTCAAGTGGAAATTCCTCTTTACCACAGGGGTTATCAATAGTCATAACAGTAAATTTTTTTTCAATACCTTGAAATTTATGTGATATTTCCATAGCCTTAGCATATTTCATTGAATCACAAACACATGGCCAACAACAGCGATACATATCACCACATACTTTATTATCCGAGTCAACCTCATTCATACTTATAAATGCAGGCTCAGACCCAGGAGCTATCAATGAACCAGATACTGGGCAATATCTTTTATTGAATTCAACAAAATCGTCAAAACTAAGGTCTTGATCTATAAGATATTTAAAAAACTTTGGTCCTGCAGCATTCCTATTTCCATCTGGAAATATATTAATCCAGTTTTTGGCTAGTGTATCATAGTAGTAAGATTCATTTTTTTTAATTTCAGTAGAATAAGAATTTTTATTAACAATCAACACAAGTAAGAAAGTGATAACAGCTAAAATGATATTATTTTTAATAAAAGTTATAAATTTTATATACACTTGATAGTGGTACAAATCATATCTAAATCTAGATCATCAAAAAAATAGTATTAATTATATGAAATTTTGTAAAATTCCGATTTTATTTTTATTTATTTTTTATTCTATGAATGTATTTGCAGAAAAAAGCTTTTTCAAAAATATAAGTAATTTATTACCTGATCAAAGTTCTAGACTAAGTTACGGGGTGGCTGTAACCGATTTTGACAATGACGGCAATGATGAATTTATAGTAACTGGATTTAGATATAATAATCTAGCATTAGGTTTTAATGGAGAAACTCTTGAAAATAAAATTACTGATAACATATTTTCTGATCCAGAAAGATCTACAATTGGGGTTGCCGCATGCGATATAGATAAAGATGGCTCTGAAGAAATATATTTCCTCAACACAGATACATACAGTGGGATGAAAATGTACTCAGACAGACTCTTAATAAATACACAGAACGTAATAGATGACTTATTCGAAAAGGAAATAAATCAAAGTGAATTAAATTTAACAGCTGGAAGATCAGTAGTTTGCGTCGACAGAGAGGGTAAAGGAAATTATGGAATTTATGTTGCAAATTATGGTGGTCCAACAAGATTCTATGAGTTTATTGATAATAGGGTTGTAGATCTAGCTGCGAGCCTGGGACTTGATAAAGTTACAGGAGGTAGAGCTGTAGTTGCCGGTCATATCTTATCTGACCAAATAGATGTGTTTGCGGCTAATGAAAGAGGTCCGAATTTTCTTTATTTTAATCAAAACGGGAAGTATTCAGATGTGGCGAGTCAAATGAATGTCAAAGATATCTATCAAAATGGAAGAGGAACAGCATTATCTGACATTCTTTATCGAGGAAGACTAGATATTCTAAACGGTAATTGGGAAGGTTTTAATAGAGCCTACGTTTTAGATAACGATAAATTTAAAAATATTGCTAATTCTACTTTTGACGAGCCATCAAAAATTAGAACAGTAATTTCGGCAGATTTTGATAATGATGGTTATGATGAGGTGTTTCTGAATAATATAGGAGAGCCAAATAGACTTTATAAAATAATTGAAAATGGTGTTTTTGAAGAAATTAAACTAGAGCAAGCTCTAGAGCCAAATGGTCTTGGAACGGGAGCTGCAGTTGCAGATATTGATAATGATGGAGTCCTAGAGCTTCTTTTATCTCATGGTGAGTCTGGTGCTCAGCCGTTGACTCTATTTAAATATCATAATGATGAGCAAAGATCTTTTTTAAGGGTTAGACCTTTGAACTTCTACGGGGCACCAGCAAGAGGCGCAACTGTAACTTTATATACAAATGAAAGAACACATTCTAAAACAATCGATGCCGGATCAGGTTATCTATGTCAAATGGAGCCTGTTGCTCACTATGGAATTAGAGATAATGAAAATGAGTTTAAGATTAAAATTAAATGGACTAATGGGGATGAGGAACTATTAGAGGTTGAAAATTTAAATCAGACTATAATTGTGAAGCAGAAGATATAAATTTAATCTTCTACGATCATAGTGTCTTTTGAACCTCCACCCTGTGAGCTATTTACTATCGTGCTTCCCTTTTTAAGAGCAACTCTCGTCAAACCACCCATAGTTACATATGTCTCTCTTCCAGAAAGAATAAATGGTCGTAAATCTTGATGTCGAGGTTCAATTAAATTTCCCTGCAAAGTTGGGGTAGTTGATAATATTTCTAAAGGTTGAGCAATAAAATTTCTTGGGTTATGTAAAATTTTTCTTATGTATGCCTCTCTCTCAGATTTAGAAGATTTAGGTCCTACAATTATACCATAACCACCAGATCCATCGGCTGGTTTTACTATCATTTTTGAGATATTTGATATTACGTGATCTCTCTCGGATTTATTGTGACATAAATATGTCTCTACTTGATCCAATTTAGGTTCTTCATCTAAATAATATTTAATTATTTTAGGAACATATGAGTAAATAACCTTATCATCTGCTACCCCACTTCCAGGTGCATTTAGAAGTCCAACATTGCCTTTTCTGTAAGATTTGTATAAACCTGCTACACCTAACAAAGAACCTTTAAAAAATGTTTTGGGATCTAAAAAAGTATCATCAATCCTTCTGTATATACAATCAACTCTTAAACCCCCTTTAACTGTCTTTACGTAAACTTTGTCATTTTCGACATAAAGATCTTTTCCCTCAACAAGAGCAATTCCCATTTGCTGTGCTAAAAATGAATGTTCAAAGTATGCAGAATTATAAACTCCTGGTGTTAATACAACCATTGTTGGGTTATTTTTTTTATAAGGTATTGCATCTAACATACAATGATAGAGTCTATTGCAATAGTGATTGATAGGTGAAACTCTATAACGCGTAAATAATTCAGGAAAAACTTCCCCCATTACCATTCTATTCTCAAGCATATATGAAACACCTGAAGGAACACGAAGGTTATCTTCTAATACTAAAAATTTTCCATCAATATTTCTTATTAAATCTATTCCTGAAATATGAGACCAAATTTTTCTTTTGGGCTGAAAACTTTCACATTGTTTTAGATAATTTTGAGATTTAAATACCAGATCTTTTGGAACGATATTGTCCTTAAATATTTTTTTTTGATTATAGACATCATTTATAAAAAGATTTAATGCTTTGCACCTTTGTATTAACCCTTTTCTTACCTTAAGCCATTGGGATTTCAGTATGATCCTAGGAATGATATCTAATGGCCATTTTTTTTCCTCTGCAGCTTTTTTATCTGCTGAATAAACTTTAAAATTAATACCTCGAGAACTTATTGTGCTTTGACAATTTTGTTCAATTCTTTCTAAATCTTTGACTGAGTAACTATTTAATATTTTAGAAATTACTTTAGCCTCTTTTCTGAGACTTTTTTCAGGAGTTAAATACTCATCATAACTGTTATTTGAATTGTAATTTTTCCAATTTATACTCACTGTTTAAAAATACTATAAATGCCTGTTAATAGTTATGCATAGTTTAGATTAAAGGTATGTAAATATTAGTTTGTATTTTTAAAAAATTAGCTATTTAATTAAAATATGACTTATTGTGTAGGAATTAAAGTAAACGAAGGGATGGTTTTTGCATCTGATAGAAGAACAAATGCGGGTTTAGATAACTTTAATTCTTACTCTAAAATGCATGTCCATAATGGCATCGATAGAAATATTATAATTTTAACATCGGGAAACTTAGCTACTTCTCAAGCAGTTTTTAATTCAATTGGAAAAGATTTAGAGGATGATAAAAACGGGAATAATTTAAATAATTTATATAGTTTAAATGAAATTGCTAAATACATTGGAAGATTGAATGTTAAACACTCATCACCAGACGGTATTAATCAAGAAACTATTGAATTAGGTTCTACATTTATAGTTGGTGGTCATATAAAAGATCAAGAGTCAGAATTATATTTGGTTTACCCGCAGGGTAACTTTATTAAATCAAGTGAATTCAAACCTTACCTTGTCATTGGAGAAATAAAGTATGGTAAGCCTATATTAGACAGGGTTGTAAAGTCAGACACTTATCTTGGGGATGCAGCAAGATGTGCGTTAATAAGTATGGACAGTACAATGAAAGCAGATTTATCTGTTGGTCCTCCAATCGACTTAGTTGTTTATAAAAATAATTTATCAAAAATAGTTTACCAACAATCTCTTGAAATTAATGATGAAGATTATCAATACATATCTAAACAATGGGAAAGAGGAATATTTGAAATTTTTAAATCTTTCAATCGTTTTAATTGGGAAGATTAATTAGTGGAGCCCTCTTCTTTTGTAGCAAATTTATCAAGTATTGTAGTAATTAGTTTAGCTTTAATCTCTTTTTACCT
This sequence comes from uncultured Alphaproteobacteria bacterium, assembly GCA_902599405.1. GTDB lineage: Bacteria > Pseudomonadota > Alphaproteobacteria > HIMB59 > HIMB59 > HIMB59. The sequence continues at coordinate 28,373 of CACKFO010000010.1, forward strand.
TATGGCCAGAAAAAAAGGGAAATATGTAGATATAATATTTGGTTTTATTTTAGGAATAATTGTTCTTCTTAAAATTATTTATTGACAACAACCGTCACCACAAGTGCAACAGCATGAGCAAGAACAACCACAATCAGGTTTTGGCTTATTATTATCCATAAAATTTAAATATCATTATTTTACAAAAATTACAATATGATGAAGATTAATTGTTAAATAATATTAAATTAGCTAGTTTTTAAATATAAATGAAATCTCTTCGTAAAGGCATTGGTAATAAAAAAGACGTTGAAAATTATTATGATAATTGGTCAAGTTCATATGATGAGACATTATATAAATGGAACTATAAAGCACCATTGCAATCAGTTAATATCTTAAAAAAATATATCAAAACTAAACCAAAATTTATTTTAGATTTGGCATGTGGCACAGGACTTTTTGTTGATAAATTTTTACAAGTTTATCCTGACTGTATTTGTGATGGATCTGATATTTCCAGAAAAATATTAGATATATCTAAAAGAAATGGGAAATATAGATATCTTTATAAAAAAAGTTTTGAGAATAAAATTCAGATATTAAATAAGTACAGTGTGGTAAGTCTTATTGGTGCAATGACATATTGTAGAAATCATCAAACACTTTTTAAACTAGTTTCTTATTATCTTGCAAAAAATGGTTATTTTATATTTACACATAGAGTAGATTTATGGAAAGAATTAAAATTTGATAATATCCTGGAAAAATTAACTGATTTTAACTCAATCTATATATCAAGACCTTTAAATTATCTTCCAAACAATAAAGATTTTGGTTCAGATATTAAAATTAGGATAGTCTTATTAAAAAAGAAATAATTAAAGTTAGAAAATGATTTGGGAAATTATTTTTTGGTTGTTTTTAATCCCCTTAATTGTGTGGGGACTTCATAAATTATTTAGATACAGTGCTATCGGGATACCCTTTATTAGAAACAACAAAAAACTATATTGGGTATTTATGATTGGATTAGTCTTGTTAATAAACTATCTAGTAGATAAGTTTTACCTTGTGAATTAATAATGTCAGTTATCATTGAATTAACAAAAAACCCTAATTTAATGTGGTTTGTATCATTTGTTTTTTTGGCAATTACATTTGCTACATGGCGTGTGAGTCAAAATAATAATAAATGGAAAATTATTTATGAAATCTCTAAATACCTGACAGCTGGGTGTCTTTTGTTGATGTTTTTTAATATGTATTAATAGTCTATAATTTTAAAAATGCCGCCGTAGCTCAGTGGTAGAGCACACCCTTGGTAAGGGTGGGGTCGGAAGTTCAATTCTTCTCGGCGGCACCACATAAGTTAAATTTCTTTAAAATGGTTTTATTAATTAGTAATTTAGTATTTGTTCGAAAATTGACACATCTATATAATCAATAAATAGCTCACTTGCAGCGCTAACACCTTGATCTTCCATTAACTCTGTCATTGCTATTTCACCCAAGAGTTCAAATGCATAATAAACACTTTCTTCACCCTCGTAATCTATGGCCATATTTAACTCCTCATTGCACTTATAAGCAAAGACATTGGTCATGTAGTCAGCTACTCTTATATTCACCATTTCAACATCATCAGCTGTTAGATTAGACAAATCCATCAGTTGAGGGTGAAATGACATTGTCACATATATCCATCTTACTAAATCAGTTTTTTCTTGTGTTGTTGTTTTCATTACAATGCACTTAGCAAACTCATCTGTAAACGGTCCAGAAAATAAGTTTAAATTCAAACCAAAAATAAAAATAAAAGTGTATTTGAAAATTTTTTTCACGAGTAATGATAAACTATTTAATGTAAGAAATACAATCGTTAAATCTGGGGCTAAAAACAGAAAAGAGCCTCGGTTGTCTCGACTTAGTTCCGGTTTCCCTTCTCTAGGCCTCTACTACTTTGGCTCTTTTCTTTGTTTTGGGAAGTTTCCTACCCTCTACATTATCTAACATAAAATAAATTATTTTTTTTGACAATAACAAAAGATAAAAAAATAAATTTTTCTGTTTATAATTTGTGAATAAGTATTTTGGATTAAATTAAATATTAGATAGTTCGTTAATAACATTTTTTACATGATCTTTTACTCTGACATTACTCCAAGTTTTTACAATTTTGCCTTTTTCATTAATTAATACTGTAGTTCTAATTATACCATAATATTCTTTTCCTAAAAATTTCTTAAGTCCCCAAGCTTTGTATTTTTTTAAGACCTTTATTTTTTCATCAAATAACAAATCAAATTTTAATTTATTTTTTTTTTTAAATTTTTGATGACTTTCAATTGAGTCTTTTGAAACACCTACTACAATGCAATTATATTTATTTATAGCTTTGAGAGAGTTATTGAAATCAATTGCCTCTAAAGAACATCCTTTTGTATTGTCTCTTGGGTAAAAATACAAAATTATGTTTTTCCCTAAATAATCACTTAGTTGAAATATTCCAGATGTGCTTGGCAACTTAAAATTAGGCGCTTTCATTATTATTTCTATTTTTTTATAGTATATTTTTCACATATAAATTCGGCCATAGCAAAAGAAGATGTCCATGCTGGAGATATAGCATTAAGAATATGTATAATGTTATTTTGTTTAATAACTACAAAATCATTAAATAGTTTTTTACTATTTTTATCAAACATTTGAGATCTAATCCCCGCTTTACTACTTAATTCAATTTTTACTGGTTTATGCTTAAAGTAAACATTAGAAGATTTCATGACACTAGATAAAAATAGATTTTTAAACTCACTAATAGCTAAATTTCTAAGGTTATTCTCATTAAAAATTATTTTCAAAATGAATTTATAACTTAAGGCACAAAACTCTAAAAAATTAAATTTTTTAAAAGGCCTATAGGCTTCTCTTCCAAATACAGGGGTGCTACTAGGTCCTAAATAAAAGTTTCCATCTTTATCGTATACAGTGTGGACTCCTAAAAAAGGTTGGTCTAAATTTGGCACTGGATAAATTAATCTATATGGAATTTCATTTTTATCTCCAAAACTAATTTTCCAATATTTACCTTTAAAAGGTAAAGATGTGTATCTAGTTTTTAAATTTGATTTATTTGCCAAATAGTCTGCATGTAAACCAGCAGAGTTAATAATAAGATCGAAATTATGAATTTTATTATTTGATATAATAGTTGTATTATCAGATGAAATTGAGTCCACTTTTGTATCGTATTTAATTATCACGCCTCTTTTTTTTAAAATTTCAATCAATTTGTTTGATACCTCTTTTGGATCAGCTATGGCTGTTTCTTTAATAAAAAGAGCATCATTAAATAAGGGATTGCAGTTTGGCTCTATTTTTAAAATCTCATCGAAACTATTTAACTTGATTGTTTCGACTCCTACCTCCTTCGATCTCTCATACAATAAATTAAGTGTTTCGATATCTTTTTTTGTTTTTGGAAGTAATAACTTTCCACAATTATTGATATAAAGATTGTTCTCACTAATAAATTTTTTCATTAACTTTGAACCTCTGATGCAGAGAGTTGACCTTAAAGTTTTAGGTTGATAGTAGATTCCAGAGTGAATAACACCGCTATTTCTTCCAGTTCCATGTGATAGTGAGTCTCTCTCTTTCTCAAAAATAGTTATGTCGATATTTTCTTTACTTAAGGTATATGCAATTGTGAGACCAACAATGCCCGACCCAATGATAGCAACTTTCATTTACTTTTTTAATTTATCTAAAAGGTAAAATTCTATTGGTGAAAATTGATTTTTATTTTTAACTATGAAATCATCTACTAACTTTAATTTATGGTCTTCCATTTCAATAACTTTGCGGATACTTAAGTCAACATAAAGAGAGCAAACTTCAGATGTAGCTGCTCTAAAATTCCCACTTTTACTTACAATTTCCAATTGATATACAAATCTTTTTTTATCACGGTCTAAGAATAGTAAGTTTATATCAACTTCATCTCCCTCTTTAACCTCTTGAATATATTTAGTGTGGGATTCCACAGCAAATGTTGATCTTTTCTCATTTTTAGCTGAATCTCCTCCCATTTGAAATCTATCAAGCAACACATCCCAACCTTGATCGAATAAGTGGATATAAAAGGCTAAATTCATATGACCATTATAGTCTGTCCAATCTGAAATAATTTTTTCTGTTCTAAGGTAAATTGACATTATTTAATTTTATAAGAATTATTTAATATTAACATTGAAAAATAAAGTAATAGTATTTTATTAAATAAAGGGGGTAGTGATGAAAATAGGTTTTGTTGGACTTGGTAATGTGGGTGGAAAACTAGCAAATAATCTTCTTGAAAATAATTTTCAAATATCAGTTTTAGATAAAAATCACATATTAATGGAGGAGTTTAATTTAAAGGGTGCTAAGACAGCTAAATCAATAAAAGATCTTGTGAAGAATTCTGATATTTTAATAACTTGTCTTCCCTCTCCCAAGATATGTGCAGAAGTTTTAGAGTCCAAAGATGGTATTATTGACACTATACAAAAAGATCAAATTTGGATTGAGATGAGTACAACTGAAGATGAACAACTAAAAAAACACGCATCATTAATTCAGCAAAAAAATGCGATAGCTTTAGAAGCTCCTGTAAGTGGGGGTTGTCATAGGGCAGCAACTGGTAACATTTCTATTTTTGTTGGAGGAAGTAGAGAGGGATTTGATAAATCAATGCCAGTATTAAAATGTCTTGGTAGAAAAATTTTGTATACTGGAGACTTTGGAAGTGCATCTATTCTTAAAGTTATTACAAATTATTTAGCTACTGTTCACTTAGTTGCATTGGGAGAAGCTTGGACTATTGCGAGTAAATCAAATCTTGATTTGAACAAAACATTTAAAGGAATTGCAGCTTCTTCGGGTAACTCATTTGTCCATGAAACTGAGAGTCAAGTAATATTGAACGGTTCATATAATATAAATTTTACAATGGACTTAGTTGAGAAAGATGTTGGTCTTTTTCAGGATCTCGCCTCAAAACTTGGGGTCGAATTAGAAATATCACCTTTGGTTCTTGATATTATTAAAGATGCAAAAAAGACTTTTGGTGATCGTGCATGGTCCTCAATGGTCGTAAAAAGGCTTGAAAATAAATATAATACTGCATTTAGAGCTGAGGGATTTCCTGAAGAATTGTTAGACTTAGAGGAAAAACAACTTGGTTATGAGATATGATTATTTTGAGTTTTTGTTAATATTTATCTATGAATTTCATAACTGATGTAATTCTACCATTAGCCTTAGCTTTTATTATGTTCACTTTAGGCTTGGGTTTGACGTTTTCAGATTTTGCTAGAGTAGTGAAGGCACCTAAAAATTTTATCATAGGTTTAATTAGTCAATTAATTTTTCTACCAATAGTTGCTTTAATAATTGTTTTGGTTTGGCCACTTCAACCTGAAATAGCTATAGGTTTAATATTAATCGCTGCTGCTCCAGGTGGAGTAACTTCTAATATTCTTACTTCTTTTGCTAAAGGGGATGTTGCTCTATCAATATCTTTAACTGCAGTGATGAGCCTTTTAAGTGTAATTTCTGTACCTTTAGTTTTGGGGATATCGATGGGATTAATTTCTGACAATTCTTTGGGCTCAATCTCACTGACAGGAATAGCTATAAGTATGTTTTTGATAGTAACATTACCTGTTTTAATTGGAATGACTTTCAGAGCTAACTTATCTTTTTTAACCAAGAGAATTGAGAACTTTGCTAAAATACTTTCAACTGCTTTGTTTGTTTTAGTTTTGATTGGAGCTATTTTAGCTGAGAGAGAAAATTTAGTTGAGTATTTTGCTCAAACTGGATTGGTAGTCCTTTCTCTCAATTTATTAATGATGTTAATTGCTTTTTACTGGGCAAAGTTTTTTGGAACAGGAACCTCACAACAAAAAGCTATTTCAATAGAGTGTGGTCTTCAAAACGGAACTTTAGCTATTTTTGTAGGCACAAGTGTTTTTGGTGGTGGACTGTATATTATACCAGCTGCCACATACAGCGTCATAATGTATTTAACTTCTTTAATTTTTATTTATTTTATCAGAAATCGTTAAATATAAATCTTATCTGCAAGTCCAAAACAAAGAATAGCCCAACCTATTGCTAGACCTCCTGTTGATAACCATCCTTCTCTTGAATATTGGTCAGTTCTTCCTAATTTATCAATCTCACCAGTGTAAAAAGCTGATATTGCTATAATGGTCATGATTATAAACATAAAATTAAAGAATGCCCATGTAGCCTCTGTGCCTCTAAATAAAATGTATAACTGCATTAAAACAGCACCTACAATTACTGCTCCAGCAAACCTAGCAAAAAATGCTGCTGTCACATCAATTCCATATTTGCTTATGAAATTTTTGGTATTAAACAAACAGTTAAAGCCGTAAAAAGCATTCATCACTAAAATAATTAAAAAAATTACTAAATAAAATATTCCGTTAAAATTTCCTATCATATGAATCTCCCATTTCCTATTTTATCAGATTTTTAACTTTAATAACTATGAATTATTATTTTTTTATGTCATGAATATTTAAATAAATTTATGATCGAACTAGATATATTTTCAGATACTGTTTGCCCGTGGTGCTATATTGGGAAAAAAAGATTAGAAAAAGCTATTAGTAATCACAAAGATACAAAATTCAAACAAACTTGGAGACCTTTTCAATTAAATCCGGGAATGCCACCTGATGGTATGGATAGGCAAGAATATTTAATTTCTAAATTTGGAAGTGCTGATGCAGCAAAGACGATTTATGACAATATCTATGATGAAGGACTTGTAGAAGGAATTAATTTTAACTTTGACTCTATTATGACAACCCCAAATTCCTTTAATTCACATAGACTTTTAGCTTTAGCATACAAACAGGGTGTACAGGAAAATGTTTTAGATAGTTTATTTGAGTCTTATTTCTTAAATGGTGAAGACATAGGTGACCCCAATGTATTGTTGGATATAGCTATAAAACATAAAATTGACGCTGAAGATTTTAAAAGTTATTTGTCAGATCAAGAAAATATTGAGCCACTCGCTAATGAAGAAATTCAAGCTAGAAAGATGGGTATAAATAGCGTTCCTACATTTATAATAAATAAACAAATTGTTATAAATGGCGCTCAGACATCAGAAAATTTTGAGATTATTTTTCAGAAGCTTAAAAATAGCTTAAATTAAAAATTATTAGTAGTAATGCTTTTTTTCTATATATTTTGTAAATGCCTTTAAAACTTAAAGATTTATCTCAATATTTAAACTTTGCTAAAAAACTCGTTAATGCGTCAGAAAGAATAATAAAGAAAACACCATCTCATCGACTAAAAATAGATTTCAAATCAGATAAATCACCAGTAACTAAAATAGACATGAAAATTGAAAAAGAATTGCGATCGATGATCACTAAAAAATATCCTGGACACGATATATACGGAGAGGAATACCAAAATAAATCAAATAACTCTCCATTTGTATGGGTAATCGATCCAATAGATGGTACAAAAAATTTTATTAATGGAAATGGTAATTTTGGCACATTAATTTCTTTGTGCATTGATAAAATACCCGTAATTGGAATTATTAACTGTCCTGATATAAACAAAACATGGATTGGAATTAGAGACAATGGTGCTTATTGTAATGGAAAAAAAATTAAGAAATCTCAAAATAATTTAAAATTATCTAAATTATATTTTAGTACCTCTGGAATGACAGCTTTCAAATCAAATAATAAGAATAAAAAATATAATGCTCTGATTAAAAAAACTAAATATGCAACCTTTGGTGGTGATTGTGTTCAATACGGGCTTTTGGCTGAAAAAAGAATACCCTTAGTAGTAGAGTCTTTCTTAAAACCTTATGATTATATCCCTTTAGTAAATATTGTAGAAGAGAGCGGAGGTATAATTAGTGATTGGAGAGGAAATCCTCTAAATTTTCAATCAAATGGTGATGTTGTTGCATCAATTTCAAAAAAAGCACACCAACAATTTCTAAAAATTTAATATTTTCCGGCAATACAATTTAATATTAATTCTTGAAATCTTTCTACTGTCATCTCTAGTGGGTTTGCACCAGTGCTTGGATCCTCTTGTGCTAATGGCGCCAATTTAATCTCATCTCCCTCATTAACACCCATATCTTTAAGTGTTTCAGGTATCTCCATATCTTTTTTTAATTCAATAATCCAATCAAGGATACCCTCGAAGCCATTTTTAATATCTAGAAAATTTGCCAATCTAGTAAATTTTTCTTCAATAGTGCTACGATTATAATTCAAAACAAATGGCATAACTGTACCATTTGTTGTTCCATGATGAGTCTTGTATAAGGAATTTACTGGGTGTGTAACAGAGTGAATAGCACCTAGACCCTTTTGAAATGCAGCTGCACCCATCATAGAAGCAACTAACATATGCGATCTTGCTTCAACATTATTTCCATTATGATAAACCTCTTGAATATTTTCTTTGACTAGTCTTAAACCCTCTAAAGCTGTGCCCTCTGCCATTGGGTGATAAAAAGGAGATGAATAAGCTTCAATACAGTGTGCCAATGCATCCATTCCTGTTCCAGCTGTAATACTTTTTGGTAGATTTAATGTCAAAGATGGGTCTAGTATCGCAATCTGTGGTAACATTTTTGGGTGAAAAATTATTTTCTTTTTATGATTTTCTTCGTTTAAAAAGACAGCCGCTCTTCCCACTTCGGAACCTGTTCCTGCAGTCGTAGGTATAGCTATTATAGGTTTGATTACACTTGGGTCTGCTCTTGTCCACCAATCTCCAATATCTTCAAAATCCCAAAGTGGTCTTGATTGATGAGCTAAAAAAGCTATTCCTTTTCCAGCGTCCATTCCAGATCCGCCACCTATGGCTATGACACCATCGTGATCACCCTCTAAAAAAACTTTTACACCATTAGTTACATTTGAACCAGTTGGGTTTCCTTGAACATCGCTGTAAATTTGTGTATTTGATGACAGACTACTATTGATTTCATCAATAATTGATGTTTGCAATAATCCAGGATCTGTAACAATTAAAGGATTTTTAATACCTAAAGTATCACAAGCTTTTTGTATTTCTTTTGATCTATCAACTCCAAACCAAACGTTTGTTGGATAATTCCAATTCATATTTTGCATTTATAACCCTATTTATCCTCTCTCAAAATAACGACGGTGCTCCCAGTCATTTACAGATTTATCATATTCACTCTGCTCCCATTTTGCAGCATGAATATAGTGTTCTAAAACATCTGAATGGAAAATCTTTGGTAATAATTTTGATTTCTTAGCAAGTTCAATTGCTTCATAAAGTGTACCAGGAACATTTTTTGCCTTTCTATTTTGATATATATTTCCAGATAATGGCTCTTCAAGTTCTAATTTATTCTCAATTCCATACAGACCTGCTTGAATCAATCCAGCAAAAGCAAGGTAGGGATTAACATCTGCCCCAGGAACTCTGCATTCAATTCTTATTGAACTTCCATGTCCTGCTAATCTAAATCCAGCGGTTCTATTATCAATTCCCCAGGCGGCAGATGTTGGAGCAAAAGAGGACTCTTGAAATCTTTTATAAGAATTTACGTTTGGAGCTAAAAAAATTGATAGATCCCTCAAAAATAAAATTTGTCCAGCTACATAGCTTTTGAAAATTTTAGACATTCCATATTTGTCTTTGGTATCAGAGAAAATATTTTTTTTTGTTTTTTTATCGAATAAAGAATTATGAATATGACAGGAACTTCCGCAGAAATCTTGTTTGTATTTTGCCATAAAACTAACTGCACGATTATGTTTAAAAGCAATCTCTTTTGCAGCATTTTTTATTAAAATATGGTTATCTGCCATACTAAGAGCATCAGTAAAAACTACATTAATTTCTTGTTGACCAGGTGAGGCCTCCCCTTTAGTGCACTCAACATATATACCGGAGTCTAATAAACTATTTCTTAACTCTTGATTAAAAGGCTCCTCTTTTGAAGTTTGAAATATCATATAATCTTCTATGTACCATGATGTTTCTTTTAAATTTTTATAATAACTAGAATGTATATCTTCATAAGTTTGTTTGAAAAGAAAGAATTCTAATTCTGAACCTAACATCGGTTCAAATCCCATTTTATTTGCTTTTATAATCGCCTCTCTTAAAACTTGTCTTGTGGAATGCGAAACAGGAGTCTTTCCATCATGTTGAAAAGCATCGCCGAGAACTAAAGCTGTTTTATCTAACCATGGTAAAACTTTGATGGTTCTTTGGTCAGGCTTAACAGTCATATCTCCGTACCCAGTCTCCCAAGAGGATGATTTAAATCCAGGAACTGTATACATATCCATATCAACCGTATAAAGATAGTCACAAAAATGAGTTTCTTTGTGAACGTAGTCTAAAAAAGCCTTACCTGTTACTCTTTTTCCCACTAGTCGACCTTGCATATCGGATAGAGATACTAAAACAGTATCAATCTCTTTTGATTTTATTTTTTTTTCTAATTCTTTATAAGTAATGCTCATAATCGACTAAATAATTAGATTTTAACATTTTATTAATAACTTTGTAGACCAACACTCTAAACTACTTTGCGCATATGAAAACTCTGTGGTCTTGTAAATTGATCAAATGCTAATACTGAAAGTGAGCAACCAATACCAGTGTCTTTTACGCCCGTCCATGCAAGTGCCGGATCTAAGTAATCACATCTATTCATGAAGAAAGTTCCTGTTTGAACATTTTTTCCAAATTCTTTAGCAAACTCCAAATCTTTTGTCCAAATAGATGCAGTTAGTCCATAAGGGCTATCATTCATCAAATTTTTTGCTTCTTTATCATCATCTACGGGCATAATACCAACAGCAGGACCAAAAGTTTCCTCCATCATGAATCTCATATCATGATTGACATCAACCATAACTTGAGGGCTAACATAACAATTATCTTCTCTGGATATTGTAAATTTACTCTCATCAATAAGACGTTTTGCTCCGCTGCTCTCCGCTTCATTTATTTGAGCTCTAATAAAATTAGCTGCTGATTGTCTTACTACAGGACCTAAATTTGTGTCAGGTTTTAAGGGGTCATTTAAATTATAATTTTCAGTAATGCTTTTGAAGCCATCTATAAATTCTTTATAAATTTTTTTATCTACATAAATTCTTTCTATACCACAACAAGATTGACCAGAATTAAATAGTGCACCGTCTGCAAGGTTTTCAATTGCGTGTTTTAAATCAGCATCTGCTCTAACGTAGGCAGGATCTTTCCCTCCTAATTCTAGACCAGCATTAATAAATCGTGTTCCTATATATTTTTTTACCTCCTGGCCTCCTCTTACAGAGCCAGTAAAAACAACGTGAGCTATTCTTGAGTCAGAGATTATTTTTTCACAAGCTTTATGATCAGTATGAATAAATTGGAAAACACCTTCAGGTATCCCAGTGTTTTCAAAAGCTTGAAAAATTAGTTCTGCACATCTTGGTGTTTGAGATGAATGTTTTAAAATTAAACTATTACCTGAAATTATAGCAGGAACAATTGTGTTAGTTGCAGTAATAATTGGATAATTCCATGGGGCCATTACAAAAATCACCCCAAGAGGTGTTTTGTATATATAGTTGTCAAATTCTTCGTTTTGAGTGGCTGGAAGATTTTGTAATGAGTCTTTCGCAATATCTACCATGTGTCTTGAGCGCTCTTCAAAGCCTCTTAATTCTCCTGCACATTGAGATATGGGCCTTCCAATTTGCCAACAAATTTCCTTTGATATTTCATCTTTGAGATCGATTAAGTTATCAATAAATTTATTAACAATATTAATTCGGTCATCAAGAGATGTGTTTTTCCAAATTTCAAAACTTGTTGAAGCTGTATCTATGACTGAATTAATTTTACTATCTGAGGCTAACTCTCTCTCTAAGTAGATAGAATTATCAATAGGCGTTATAGTTTTCTGCAAATTCATCAATCCTCCTAAGTTATAAAACCATTATAATGAATTAAGATATTAGATGAAGAGAATTTATTAGTTTAAGACGTTCTTTTTGATGCGTATCTTGACATGAAGTTTTCAGCTAAATTCTTTAATATGCTTAATTGTTTGAGTCTTGAAACCCCATCAACTATTCCATCAACTGATTTGCTGATAAAGTTTTTGGTAGCAATGTCTTTTTCTGACTTATCGTTAAGCCAATAAATTAATGTGGCAAGATAAATCATTGAAAGCAAACCTCGCTTTGAATAGTAACTAAAATCATTTGATTTATCACCTGATAAACTCCATATAAAGTCGCTATTTTCATGTAGCATTTTAATGGACATTAATATGTTACCAGGTCTTAAAAGAAATTTTAGCATTTCAGGCAATGCTTTTTTTAGATGACTGTTATTTTCAAATTTCAACTCCATGATTGTTTTAATTTTATCTCTAGTTTTTAATCGTGAGTTGTTGAAGGAGTTGTAATTCTTCTCAACTTGAATGTTATTTTGAGCAATTATGAATTTTAAGACATCATATTCAAAAGATGGAAATAATTTTGCTAGAACAGATGTTGAAATTCTTTGCTTTTTTGCACATTGTAAGAGAGTTTCTCTAGACCAACCAAATTTGGGTACTTCGTTAATAAATAAGTTAGCTAATTTTTCTTGCTTTGACTTCATATTTATATATAAATTACGACCTTATGAGGTTACTAGATTGGCAATAGAAGTTCAAGTCAGAGATAATAATGTTGAGGCTGCAATACGCGTGCTCAAAAAAAAGCTTTTAAGAGAAGGTATTTTCAAAGAACTAAAGTTAAGAAAAAATTATGAAAAACCATCAGAAAGAAAGCTTCGTGAAAAAGCCGAATCAATTAAAAGATTTAAAAAACTAATGCGTAAGAAGAAATTCGACTAATTCTCTAGCCCTTTAATTATATCTTCACAAACTTTCTTAGCATCTCCAAATAGCATCAAGGTATTGTCTCTGAAAAATAATTCATTTTGAACACCTGCATATCCACTAGCCATACCTCTTTTAACGAAAAAAACCTGACCAGCATTTTCTACATCTAAAATAGGCATACCATAAATGGCACTAGTCTTATCAGTTTTTGCAGCTGGGTTGGTTACATCATTAGCACCAATCACAAATGCAACATCAGTCTCAGAGAAATCTCTGTTAATTTCATCAAGTTCTAGAACTTCATCATAAGGAACATTTGCTTCTGCAAGTAACACGTTCATGTGTCCCGGCATTCTTCCAGCTACAGGATGGATTGCATATCTTACTTCTGCACCCGCTGCTTTAAGTAAATCACCCATCTCTCTAAGTGCGTGTTGTGCTTGAGCAACAGCCATTCCATAACCAGGAACAATGATTATTGTTTTGCTATTTTTCATCATAAAAGCGGCATCAGCAGCGTTACCTTGTTTTGCTTGACGATCATCTTTTACTCCGCCAGCACTAGCTGCTTGTTCACCACCAAATCCTCCAAGTAAAACGTTTAAGAAAGATCTATTCATTCCCTTGCACATTATGTAACTCAAGATAGCTCCTGACGACCCAACCAGTGCGCCGGTAATAATCAATAAGTTATTAGATAGAGTGAAACCAATTCCAGCAGCGGCCCATCCTGAATATGAGTTTAACATTGAGACAATAACTGGCATATCTGCTCCTCCAATTGGAACAATTAATAGTACCCCGATAACAAATGAGGCAAAAACGATAAGCCAGAATAATTCTTGGTTTTGATCGATGCAAAACTTAACAATTAAAGCAATAATTCCTAAACCCAAAAGTAAATTAATAAAATGTTGACCCTTGAAAACTAAAGGATTTCCTGAGACGAAACCTTGGAGTTTTCCAAAAGCTATAATAGATCCTGTAAAGGTTACAGCACCTATTGCTGTTCCAATTGACATTTCTATAAGGCTGCCCATCGGAATAGATCCAACGGCGCCTATATTAAAGGCACTAGGATTGTAATATGCAGAGGCAGCAACAAACACAGCAGCTAATCCTACCAAGCTATGGAAAGCAGCAACTAATTGTGGTAATGCAGTCATTTGAATTTTAACTGCGATTGATGTTCCAATCAATCCACCTATTAAAAAAGCTATTCCAATTTCTTTATAGCTAAGCACACCAGGGTTGGACAGTGTTGTGACTATGGCTATAGTCATCCCTAAAATTCCTAAAAAATTTCCTCTCCTTGCAGTGGAGGGATGTGATAACCCTCTAAGAGAAAGTATAAATAAAACCGATGAAACTAAATATGCTGCAGTTGTTAAAGTAGACATTTTTTACCTATTGTTTCTTTTTAAACATGGAGAGCATTCGATTTGTTACAACAAACCCCCCAAATATGTTAACGGCAGCAAGAGTTACAGCAACTAAACCAAAATATTTAGAAATGTTACTATCAACAGGGCCAGCGGCCAATAAAGCACCAACAATAATTACAGACGAAATAGCGTTTGTGACACCCATTAAAGGACTGTGTAAAGCTGGGGTAACCGACCAAACTACATAATAACCTACAAAACAAGCCAATACCAAAACAGTTATACCAAAAATAATAAAGTCACTATGGCCTCCAGATGTTTCGGCCACACTTGATGCTAACTGACTTGCTTCATTTGCAATTTGTTGTGCCTTGTATGATAAATTTTCTAATTGATTTGAAATTTCTGACATAGTAACTCCTTTTTATTTTATTAAAATCTTTCCAGCTGAGCAAATCATTGTAGCTTTAATAATTTCATCACTTTTATTAATCATAGATTTTTTCTTATCTTCAAAGTTCATTAATTTTAAAAAGTTAGAAATATTTTTTGAAAAAAGGCTTGAGGCATTATTTGCTACTCTGCCAGGAACGTTGGCGTGACCTACAATCTTAAGACCATTTTTTGAAACGACTTTTCCAACTTGGCTAAATTCGCAGTTTCCTCCTGATTCTACAGCTAGATCAACAATAACTGAACCATTTTGCATGTTTTCCAACATTTCTTTTTTTAAAATTAAAGGTGCTTTTCTTCCTGGTATTTGAGCAGTACATATTACAATATCCATTGTCTTTAGAGTTTCGGCCAATAAAGCCTCTTGTTTTTTTTGGTACTCGGCACTCATTTCTTTTGCATAACCACCCTTCGTTTCAGCATTCTTAGACTCCTCATCCTCAACCATAACAAATTTACCACCAAGACTCTCAACTTGCTCTTTTGAAGCTATTCTTACGTCTGTAGCAAAAACAATAGCACCCAATCGTTTAGCGGTTGCTATAGCTTGTAAACCTGCAACACCTGCGCCTATGACTAAGACATTTGCTGGAGTAACTTTACCAGCAGCCGTCATAAATAATGGTAATACTCTGTTAAATTCTTGAGCAGCATCTATAACCGCATGATATCCTGCTAAATTTGCTTGAGAGGACAAAATATCCATATCTTGAGCTCGAGTAATTCTTGGAACTAATTCTAAAGCAAACGCTGATATTTTTTTAGAATTTAAAATTTTAATACTGTCTTGGTTGTTCTGTATACTGATTTGCGAAATAACCATAGAATTATTTTTTATTAGTTTAGACTCGTCTGGGGTTGGGCAATTTATTTTTAAAATAATATCAGAATTCTTAAAAACTTCTTTTGAGGTAGATAGACTCGCTCCAGACTCTTTATACGATTTATCATTAAAACCTGAAAGTGAACCTGCCCCCTTTTCAATATATACTTGGTGACCAGCTTTTACATAGTTTTTTACATCATCAGGAGAAATAGAAACTCTATTCTCAAACTTTTTTTTCTCTTTAACTGCGCCTATTATCATTAGCTTGTTCCTTTTAGAAGGTATGTTGTATATCAGATAAATCTAATTTGTTAAGTCTAAGATTTATAAAATTTATTAAAAATTTGTTAAAAATTATCATAAACCAGCAAATTTGAATGCTTTTTTTTGATTGATTTCAACATTTTTAACTGAAAAATCTTTAATTAAGTCATGAAAAAGCTTGTACCAATTTATTTCAGCTTTCAAATGGATAAAGATTGAGCCCAAACCAACCGCTGCTCGATCCATAAATACAAATTCTCTTGGAGGTTTAACACCTCCATATTTTTTGAGCTCTTTATGAACTTCGCTTGCTATTTTAGCTCCATAAATACCACTATCTGAGTCTTGTATTTTTCGAACTTCATTTTTTAAAATTGGATCATACAAGAATAAAGCCCATTTATTTAAAACATTCATTAATTTATCATCAATGTCTTTAAACCCCCATACTTGATAAGCAGTTTTTATCTTTTTGTTGTCTTTTTCTTTTAGAGCAAAATAAAGGTCTATTACGCCCTTTACAAACTTAGGTGGAAATATCCTTACACAGCCATAATCAAATAAATTTATATTGTTTTTATTATCTACTGAGTAATTACCTAAGTGCGGATCTCCATGAATTATACCGTATTTATAAAAGGGTAAGTACCATGCCATGAATAATTTTTTTGCTAATTCATTTCTAGTTTTTTGTGGTGCATTTTTATATTCAATTAATTTTTTACCGTTAAGAAATTCCATGACTAAAAGTCTGTTTGTAGATATTTTTTCATAAACATTTGGAATTTTGATATAAGAGTTATTTTTATGAATAAATTTAAAAATTTTTAAATGTTTGTTCTCTAAACTATAATTTAATTCTTCTTTTAGTCTTGCTTCAATTTCTTTATAGATCTCTCTAATTTGTATTGATTTATTATAACTAGAGTAAATTTTAAATATTATTTTTAATTGGTTTAAGTCAGCCTCTACTGCTGAAGACATATCAGGATATTGGAGCTTACACGCAACATAATCATTGGTTTTCAATTTGGCCCTGTGAACCTGACCCAAAGAGGCAGCAAAACTTGCTTCTTGATTGAATTCTTTAAAGTTATTTTGCCAATTTTCTCCTAATTCAGCTTTCATTCTTCTTTTTACAAACACCCAAGACATCGGAGGTGCATTTGACTGTAATTCAGCTAATTTTCTTGCATATTCTTCAGGCAGTAAATCAGGAATAGTAGCGCTTAATTGAGCTACCTTCATTAAAGGTCCTTTTAAATTACCTAAAATCTCTGTAATTTGAGCCGCATACTTTTGATCACTTAAATCAATATTTAAATATTTTTTTCCAGCAAATTTCGTAGCCAAAGAAGTCATTGAAGTTGTGACTTTTGAGTACCTTTTTACTCTTGATACTAAATTATTTTCTTCTTTCATTTTAGACTAAATACTTTTTTCAAACTCATCTATTAGACCTGAGATCATTGAGAGTCCTTTCTCCCAACTATTTTTTTGTTTGAGGTCTACATTAAAAGGCTTCAAAACATCACTATAGTGTTTCGAGCCACCACTTTTTAGAAGATTAATGTAACTTTCCTTAAAATTTGGAAGGCCCTCATCATAAAGTTGAATCAAAATATTTACTAAACAATCTCCAAAAGCATATGCATATACATAAAAAGGAGTATGAATAAAATGAGGTATGTATGTCCAAAAATATTTATAACCATCTGTTAATTCAATATTAGGACCAAGACTTTCTGATTGTGTTTTCATCCAAAAATCACAAAGTTGATCAGATGATAACTCTCCTTTTTTTCTCTCATTGTGAACTAACTTTTCAAATTCAAAAAATGATATTTGCCTGATAACAGTATTAATCATGTCCTCTATTTTTGATGCTAAAAGATATTTTCTGGCACTCTTATCACTATCTTGAAGTAGTGTTCTAAAAGTCATCATCTCTCCAAAAACACTTGCTGTCTCTGCTAGAGTAAGAGGAGTGCTTGATAACAATAAACCTTGTTTAGCAGACAAATATTGGTGACATCCATGTCCAAGTTCATGAGCTAATGTCATTACATCTCTGGTTTTACCGTGGAAGTTTGTCAAAATGTAAGGGTGAATTGAAGGAATTGTAGAAGCTGCAAATGCTCCTGGAGATTTACCTGATTTTAATTCTGCATCAATCCAACTGTTATTAAAAAATAATAATACAATATCTTTAAAACTTTTATCAAAGTTAGCATATGAGCGGATTACAATATCTTTTGCCTCAGACCAATTTATTTTTTTATTAGGTGAGTCAGGATAAGGCGCATTTCTATCCCAATAATTAAGTTTTTCTTGATTAAAAAGTTTGGCTTTAATTTTATAGTATCGATGTGAAATATTCTTGTAATTGGAAGTAACACTTTCAGTTAGTGCCTCAACGACTTCATTTTCAACATTATTCGCTAAATTTCTTGAGTCTGTTGGAGATTTATATTTTCTCCACTTATCATTGGTAATTTTATCTTTTGCGAGAGTGTTTGTGATAAATGAAAAAGTTTTTACATTCGATTTAAAAACATCTTCAATACTTTTAGCTGCTTTTTTTCTGGTAGTTGCATTATGATCAGATAATAAATTTAAAGCTTCTGAACTATTTAAATTTTTATCATCGATTTTAAATTTTAAATCATTTATTTGTTCTTCAAAGAATCTAACCCATGAAGAGTTAGAGGTTAAATTCTTATCAAGGAAAATCATCTCACTCTTTTCATCAAGTTGATGTTGTTTATATCGACGAATATTAGTTAACCAATTTTTATATTTGCCAGCATTTGATATAAATTTTTCAAAATCTTGGTCACTTGTAGCATTTATTTCGTTCGTAAAAAAAATCAAGTTTGAAGATATCTCTGTAAGTTTTTCATTTATACCTTGATAGAATTGAACGGTCTCTTGGTCGTTCATATTTGTTGCGTATATCAAAAAAGCAAAATTTCCAAGCTTGTCACCAAGTTCATTACCGTCCTCATACTCTTTTATGATGCTTTCGAGGTTTTGAGCTTGAATAACTAATTGACCTTTATATTTTTTGTTAAAAGATTTAGAAAAATTTCTGTATTTTTCGAGATCAAGATCAATTCCTTCATCATTTATAGAAGAGTAAAAATCTCCTAAATTCCAGTTCGGCAATTTCTCGGTCATCTAAATTATTTTTTTTTAAATTGTTCTATTTGTTCTTTTGTTGCCTCTGATTGATATTTACTTTTCCATTCAGAGTAAGCCATTCCATAAATAATCTTTCTTGATTCCTCATAGTCTAGATCATAGTTTTCCTCTTTTGCATATTTTACATACCATTTTGATAAACAATTTCTGCAAAACCCACTAAGATTCATCAGGTCAATATTTTGTACATCAGTCCTATCTCTTAAATGATTAATTAAATGATCAAGCACATTAGCTTTAATTTTGTACTCTTGTTCTTTTGATATTTTACTCATGGTAATTTACTAATATCATGTTATTTATTAATTTCTAAACAAATCAAATGAAACTAAGAAACCGTAAAGCCAAAATTGTTGCAACTTTAGGACCAGCCTGTGAGACAGAACAAACTATTGAAAAATTATTTTTATCTGGTGCTGACGTATTTCGTCTAAATTTTAGTCATGGTGACCATGAGGATCACAAAAAAAAAGTCAAAATTATTCGAAATTTAGAAAAAAAACATAATCGTTATATTTGTATTTTAGGTGACTTGCAGGGTCCCAAATTCAGAGTTGGTAGATTTCTAAATGTTAAAGAACAACTAAAAAAAAACCAAATATTTACTTTTGACCAAAATAAAAAAGATGGTGATAGTTCTCGAGTCTACTTGCCTCATAAAGAAATTTTCAAATCTATAGCAATAGGGCAAAGGCTGTTAGTAAATGATGGTAAGGTAAGGTTAAAAGTAAAATCAAAATCTTCTTCTGCAATTAAATGCGTTGTAACAGATGGTGGAGAAATTTCAAATAACAAAGGATTAAATATTCCAGATACAAAACTTGATTTAAAAATAATTACTCCAAAAGATAAAAAAGATTTAGAGCTAGCTATTAAACTTGATGTTGATTGGATTGCTCTTTCATTTATTCAAACTACAAAAGATTTATTAACAGCAAAAAAACTTATTCCTGCAAAATTTAAAGTAATGGTTAAAGTAGAAAAACCGTCTGCCATGGAAGAAATTGAGTCAATAACTGAAAATTCTGATGGAATTATGGTTGCTAGAGGAGACCTAGGTGTAGAAACTAATCCAGAAGATGTGCCAATTCATCAAAGAACAATGGTAGCTGCTTGTAGGAAATATGGAAAGCCGTGTATTGTTGCAACCCAAATGCTTGAGAGTATGATTGACTCGCCTACACCGACAAGGGCAGAGGCCTCTGATGTTGCTACAGCAGTATTTCAAGGAGTAGACGCTGTAATGTTATCTGCAGAGTCAGCTGCTGGTAATTATCCTAAAGAGTCTGTAGAAATGATGGATAAAATTATAAAACGTGTTGAAAGTGATCCTAAATATTTAGCTAATATTCAAAATTACAATTTAAATATGGTAAAAACATCAACAGAGGCTATTGCTACTGCAGCACTTGAAGTAGCCAGCATTGCTGAATGCAATTGCATCGCAACATTCTCTCAATCAGGAAGATCTATTTTAAGAGTCGCAAGGATGAGGCCTGATGTGACCTTAATAGGATTAACAACTAATAAAAAAGTTGCTCGTCAAAATACATTAACTTGGGGTACTTTTATGGATGTTGTTGATGAAATTTCCTCATCAACTGAGATGGTTGACCGTGCCTGTAAAATCGCAAAAGTAAGAAAAATTCTAAAACATGGTGAAAAAATAATAATCACAGCTGGAGTTCCTTTTGGAAAAGTTGGAAGTACAAATATTCTTCGAATAGCTAAAATTATTTCTAATAGTAAATTAACTTAATTTAGAACAAGCAGTTTTAATTCTTTGGCAGGCATCCTCTAATATTGAGTCAGAGGTTGCATAAGATATTCTAAAGAAACCCTCTAGCCCAAATGCAGAACCTTGTACACCTGCAACACCCACCTCTTCAAGAAGATAATCCATAAAGTCACCATCAGTTAAGAGTTTTTTACCAGACTCCGTTGTCTTACCTAAAACTCCTTTGCATGAAGCAAAAACGTAAAAAGCACCCTCAGGAGTTCTGCAAGACAATCCAGGTGTTTCATTTAAATGTTTTACAACTAAATTACGCCTTCTTAGAAAAGATTCATTGTTTGATATGATAAAACTTTGATCACCATTTAATGCCTCAACAGAAGCCGCCATTGATATTGATGCTGTTGAAGATACGTTTTGTGATTGAACTTTGTTCATTGCATTGATGAGACTGACTGGACCTGCTGCGTAGCCTACTCTCCAGCCTGTCATACAATAAGACTTGGATAATCCATTCATCGTTAACGTTCTTTCTTTTAAAAATGGGCAAACTTCAGCTATTGTTTTGAAATCATTGGTGTCGTAAACAATCTTTTCATAAATATCATCTGATAAAATGTAAATATTTTCATAACTTTTAAGAACATCTCCTATAGCAACCAATTCCTCTTTGGTATACATAGATCCAGTCGGATTACTTGGGCTATTTAGCATCAGCCATTTTGTTTTTGAAGATATATTTTTCTCCAAATCCTCAGGTGTAATTTTAAAACCATTTTGCTCACCACACTCAACAATTATAGGTTTTCCATCATTTAAAATTACAATATCGGGGTAACTCACCCAATATGGAGCAGGGATTATAACTTCATCACCTTGATTAATAGTTGCTGAGAAAGCATTATAAATTATATGCTTTCCACCAACCCCAACTGTAATATTACCAAGTTCATAATCTAAGTTATTATCTCTTTGAAATTTTTTTTGAATTGCGACTTGCAGGTCTGGTGTTCCTTTACCTGGTACATACTTAGTAAAACCCTTATTTATGGCCTCAATAGCTGCGCTTTTGATGTGATCAGGTGTATCAAAATCTGGTTCTCCGGCTGCTAAAACAATCACATCCTTTCCAGATCTTTTCAGTTCCTGGGCCTTCATATTGGTAGCTATTGTTAATGATGGTTTTATGTTATTTACTCTATTTGAAATCATTTTTTTTATTTAGTTATCTATAAACTTATTTATAAATTTCTACAAGTATGCCATTTAAAATAGTAAGTGAAAATAAACCTAAAGGAGATCAGCCTCAAGCAATTAAAAAATTGATTGATGGTTTAGAAAAAAGGAAACAAAGCCAAGTATTATTGGGTGTAACCGGCTCTGGGAAAACTTTTACAATTGCAAATGTTATTGAAAAATATAACAGACCAACATTGATTATGGCTCCAAATAAGACCTTGGCTGCTCAATTATATGAGGAGTTAAAAGTATTGTTTCCTAAAAATGCAGTTGAGTATTTTGTGAGTTATTATGATTATTATCAACCAGAAGCTTATGTACCTCGGTCAGATACATTCATAGAAAAAGAGTCCTCTATAAATGAGCAAATAGATCGTTTTAGACACTCAGCAACTAGATCATTAGTAGAAAGAGAAGATGTAATTATTGTAGCAAGTGTTTCATGTATATACGGCATCGGGTCCGTTGACTCTTACTCTAAAATGACTTTAGAAATAAAAAAAGGACAGAACATTAATTTAATGGAGTTCCTGAGAGAATTAGTAGAGTTACAGTATAAAAGAAATAATATTGATTTTAGAAGAGGTATGTTTCGAGTAACTGGAGATCGGGTTGATGTTTTTCCTGCACATTTAGAGGATATAGCTTGGAGGATAAGTTTTTTTGGAGACGAGGTGGAAGATATTAAAGAGTTTGATCCTCTCACAGGTGAATTCATTCAAAGCTTCGAAGAAGTAAAAATCTTTGCAAATAGTCATTACATTACTCCAAAACCACGATTAGAGAACGCTATTAAAGAAATTAAGAAAGATTTAAAAATAAGACTAGAAGAGTTTGATAAGGAAAAAAAGTTGCTTGAATTTCAAAGATTAAAAGAGAGAACTAATTTTGATTTGGAAATGATACAGGCAACGGGAACATGTTCAGGAATTGAGAATTATTCGAGATATTTAAGTGGAAGACAACCTGGTGAACCACCACCAACTCTATACGAGTTTATTCCAGAAAACTCGCTTCTTATAATTGATGAGTCTCATGTATCCGTGCCTCAAATAAATGGAATGTATAAAGGTGACCGATCTAGAAAAAAAACTTTATCAGATTATGGATTTAGACTTCCATCTGCATTGGATAATCGACCTTTAACTTTTGAAGAATGGAATATGATGCGTCCTCCTACTATTTTTTTATCTGCAACTCCTGGCCCATGGGAATTGAATGAAGTCGAAAATGAGTATGTTGAACAAATCATACGACCCACAGGTCTAATTGATCCTGAGTGTGTGATCAAAACAACTGTCAATCAAGTGGAAGATTTGATGGGTGAAATTAAAATAACACTCAATAATAAAAATAGAGTATTGATTACAACTCTTACAAAAAAAAATGCCGAGGACTTAACCAATTACTTAAAAGAACATAATTTAAAGGTTGAATATATGCATTCTGATGTTGAGACTATTGATAGAATAAAACTTATTCGCTCTTTAAGAATTGGGGAGATTGATATTTTAATTGGTATTAATTTACTCAGAGAAGGTCTAGATATTCCTGAGTGTGGTTTAGTCGCCATTCTTGACGCTGACAAAGAGGGTTATTTAAGGTCAAAAACTAGTTTGGTCCAAACTATAGGTCGTGCAGCCAGAAATATAGATGGAAAGGTGATTTTATATGCAGATGTATTAACTAAAAGTATTAAAGCAGCTCTTGAGGAAACAAAATACAGAAAAAATAAACAAATTGAATTTAATAAGAAAAATAACATTACCCCTCAATCAGTGAAAAGAAATATTGGTGAAATTATCGAGAGCATCTATGAAAAAGATAGCTATACTGTGGGTACATCTGAAATTGATAAATTGAGTCCTAATAAATTTGAAAAACATGTTCAAAAATTAGAGAAAAAAATGTTATCTGCAGCTGAAAATTTAGATTTTGAAAAAGCTGCAATGTTCAGAGATGAGATAAGGAAACTTAAAAAAGATCAAATGGGTGTGAATTGATTGAGAGTTTATTAGGAGTATTAATAAGTCTTGCTCTATTAATATGGTCATGTGATTTTGCAATAAAAAATTCAATATTAGTCTCACACGTTTATAAAATTAGGCCAATCCTTGTTGGAATATTTATTATAGCTATTGGCACTTCCCTCCCTGAGTTTGCAGCAACATTTCAAGCATTAAAGTTAAATTCTGTGGGAATAGTAGCAGGTAATCTTGTTGGAAGTAATATTGCAAATATTTTATTGGTAGGGGGTATCATGTTATATCCCATTACTAGGTTAGTAACTGATAAAAGGGATAAAAGTACTTTTTTATTTTTTTTAATTTTTTCAATCGTTTTTTTTATTTTCATAATATTTAATTTTAATATTGGCTACACATACGGTGTTTTACTTTTTGGATTACTTTGTTTTTTTATTTATTTTGAATTAAAAAAACCAATTGATGAAACTAACACAATATCCGAGATAAAACATACTTCATCTTTTTTTATTATTTTAAAAATAATATTAGCATTTATAGCTTTATTTTTTAGTTCTAAGTATTTTATTGTTTATGCAAAAGATTTAACTAGCATATTTGGTGTTGCAGAAACTACGATTGGAATAACAATTGTTGCTTTTGGTACTTCTTTGCCTGAGGTAATTGCAACAATTGTATCAATTGTGAAAAAACAAAATAATTTGGCAATTGGAAATATTCTCGGATCAAATATTGCCAACATATTTGGAATAACGATTATTGCTGTGCTAATTAATGGAAATATAAATTTTTATGAATTACTTAGTCAAATTGATAAATGGCTATTTTTAGTGACTTCTTTATTATTTTTTATAATTATTTCTTTAAAATTAGCTGGAAAATTAATTTCTCTTAGCTTTATATTAGCCTATATGATCTATTTTGTGTTCCTATATTTGTAGAATGAATAAATGAAAAAATTAAAAGTCCTAATACCCATAGCAATACTTTTAATTTTAGTGATTTTATTTGGACTTAGTTTTCTAAGATTGCCTATAAATATTTTATCTCAAGAAATGGTCGAAAGAGAAACTAAAGGTTTTGTTACATTGAACAGTTTATCAAATCAAACTTTAAAAATTATGCCTAAACCAATTCTCTCTATAGATAATTCAAATTTCAAAATTAATCATTATTTAATCCAAACTGATTTTGCAGCTTCTGATATTGAAATTTCTAGATCTATTTTTAACGCAGATGATATTTCAATTACACTCAACCAAGCAAGAATAGAAAATATAAATTCAAATTTTGTTAATAATGCTATTTTACTAGAGGGTGATATCGATAATTTAAAATTAAAGATCTCTAACGAGGGCAATAATACAAGAATAATATCAAATAAATTTAAATATAAAGGCTCTGATTTACATTTTGATATTTATACAACTGACTCAGAAATAAATAAAATTGATTTTTCCATAGAAAATCTGGAAATAGATGAACTAGTATTACTTTTAGGGGAAAATTACCAGGAGGTTTTAAAAAAAATAAATTTTCAAAATCTTGACATAAAAGGTGAATATGTAAAAGAAAATTTAAATATTGAAGACTTAGTTATTACTTTAGCTGACAAATCACAAATTAATATTGAGGGTAATATCAATTTAAGCAATTTCATTAGATCTGATTTATCAATTAGAGTTCAAAATATCTCTTCAGATAATTTATTTCAAATGATTAGTAATATAAATATTTTCAATGAAATTATAGACATTCCTCAAGGAATAATTGAAACTTTTGATTTAAACTACAATTCAAATAATTTAACTATAAATAAAATCTTGTATGTCTCTGATCAAGGAACAAACTTAGATTTAAACGGAACTGTTGAAAATCTTGATTTTTATAATGCTAACTTTAATGCTAGTCTTAACTCTAATTCCAAAGATGACTTATCAGTATTATTAGAATTTTTACCTTATTCGGAATTGGTAAAGCAATTTGAATTTGATGAAATTGAATTATACACCAATTTCGCAAATAATATTTTCACAATTGATCAAATAAATATAACTAATAAGGATGAAAATATTATTCAAATTAGCGGCACTTACGGGCTTGATGATATCAATAGTCTACAATTAGATATTCAATTAAACCGGTTTAGACAATTTGAGTTAATTCCATCTGACTCATTAATTAGATTATTAAAAACATTAAATACGGAACATATCAACGCGAGAGGACTTATAAATGGCTCAAATTTAGCTATTGAAGATCTTCAATTTATTAATTTGGAAGGTTCAAATTTATTTATTGACGGTAATTTAGATCTTAATAATTTTAATAATGCCTCTTTGAATATTGGAATTGAAAATTTAAATAAAAAAGAACTATTAAATATCATCTCTGAATTAACTGAAGAAGATTTTACGAATATTGTGGATCTTGTTGACTTTGATTATTTAGAGTCAAACTTATACGTTGATCCAGTCAATGATCTATTTTTGATAGAAAATTTAGATCTAGTAAATAAAGATAAAATTTCAAATATTTCTGGATCAATTAAAAATCAGATGTTTACTGGCACAATCGAATTAAATGATTTAAATTTATCTAATTTAGATCGTTTATTTTTGAATACTTCTCGTATTAAAGGAAAAATTAACCTATCTTTAATTGTCTCTGAACCTGTCAATCTTAAAAATATTAAAAATATATCTGGAAACATATATGGTGATATTAATGTTAATATTACTGAAGAGGAATTTGCACTATTTTTATTTATTCAATCTCTATCGCAAGACATTGAGGATTTTGAACAAATTAATGAATTATTAAACACATTAGCAAATTCTTTCATTAATCAAAGTAGTTCTATTTCTGGACAAATTTCAAATAATAATTTGAATGAATTGAAAATTAAAAACTTAATTTTAACATCACCAGACGGAGAGACTTTAGAGGCAGAATTAGAATTAGCTTTAAGTAATTTTAAAATTACAATTTTTGATATTATTGACAATGAGGATTTTGTTATAAAATATCAAAATGGAAATTATTCCTATGAAAGAGTCATACCTGATGGGACTATAAAAAAACCTATAGAAGATTTAATTCAAAAAAATATAAATAAGCTTTTTGAAAATTTATTTCAGTGATCTTAAAACAAAATCAATAATATCTTTTTCAATCTTACTTTTATTTAATCTGTTGATTTCTTGAATTCCAGTGGGAGATGTAATATTTATTTCTGTTAAATAGCCATCTATCACATCAATACCAACAAAAAATAATTTTTTTTTCACCAAAAATGATTTTATTTTTTTACAAATGTACTTATCTTTGTCAGTGATATTGGTTTCTACTGCCCTTCCACCTGCATGAAAATTTGCCTTTATGCTATTAGTTCTAGGCACTCTTAATACAGCTCCAGCAATGTCCCCGTTTATGAGAATAATTCTTTTGTCTCCTTTTTTGAAATTTTTAAGGAATCTTTGAATAATTACTGGGCAATTCGAAAATTTTTTTAAGTAATTTTTTAAGAACGTACTGAGATTAGTCTTATTATGGCTAATTTTTTGAATTCCTAATCCTCCATTTCCATAAGCGGGTTTTATAATAACCTCTTTATTCTTCTTAATAAACTTTATGATGGCTTCTATATTTGATGATATTAACGTAGGGGGAGTTAATTCTGGGAAGTTCATCATAATATGTTTTTCTGGGTAGTTCCTAATCTCCTTTGCATTATTTAAAATTAAAGGTTTTTTTAATTGATCTAATAAATAGGTATTAGAAATATAATTTAAATCGAAGGGTGGATCTTGTCGAATAAAAATGGCATTCATATGTTCTAAATCAATCTCTTTCACGATTTTTCTTTGATACGAAAGCTGATTATTTTTTTTCAAACTTAATCTAGAAACGTGAGATTTAATTTTATTAACTTTATTAATCTCACTAAATACCCATCTTGGATCATTGTAATAACAATCTATACCTCTATTTAAAGACTCCTTGATTAACATATAAGTAGAGTCCTCGTTAATATTTATTTTTTTGGGATCATCCATTTGAAAAAGAAATTTCATAGCAAATTTAATAAAAGGTATTATTTAACAATGATAATATATCTTTTTTATCCTTAAACTCTTCAATTAACAAATCTGCAGGATTTTTTTGTTTTTCAACAATATTATATAATTTTTCAAGATGAATACTTTCATCTCTTCCTTCAGAATTAAGATAACCTCTTTTTTCTAATCCCTTGTTAGCGAGGTTAAGAAGGTTTTTACCATGCTCATATAAGGGCGAATTAATAAAGTTACTATTAAGTCCTTTATAAGGAACCTCTAGATACAAATTTAAAATATCATTCTCTTGCCACGAACTAGTTTCTTTCCAAAGATGTTCAAGATTTTCATCATCATAAAGTAAACCAACCCAAAATGCTGGAAGAGCACAAATCATTTCCCATTTCCCAGCGTCTGCACCTCTAAGTTCTATATATGACTTTAATCTTACCTCTGTAAAAATTGTGGAGAGATGATTTATCCAATCTTGTATTGATATGTTATAATTTGAAAGGTCTTTATTTGCGGTGTTTTTAGTTAACAATTCATTAAAAGTATAATCTGTTGTGTCATATTGTTTTCCATTTATCTTTAAAAAATAGTTTTTTACTTCCAAAACAAAGTCAACATATTCCTCAATAGAAAAATTCTTGTTCAGAAATGATCTTTTTATTCCACATCTTTGATCATCAGTGTCTTGCCATGTATAAATTCGGTTACTCACTAAATTATTATATTTCGACTCACGAAAGGGTGAATTACAAAATATACCCATAACTATTGGTTGAATTCTATTAGAAACAACAAATTTTTTAATTAGATCTGTTTCATTAAAATAATCTAAATTTGCTTGAACAGTACATGTTCGGGTCATCATATCTAATCCTCTTGAGCCAACTTTGGGCATATATTCTCTCATAATTTTATAACGCTCTTTTGGAATAAAAGTTAAATCCTCTAATTTACTTATTGGATCAAATCCCAGTCCTAAAATGCATAATTTATTCAATTCGGCATATTCATTTAATTCTCTTAAATGTTCATACGACTCCGTACATGTTTGATGAACATTCTTTAAAATTTTACCAGATAATTCTAGTTGACACCCTGGCTCTAAAGTAATGCTAGCACCATTTTTAGACAAAGATATTAATTGATTGAAACTATTGTATTCTTTTTTTTGCCAACCCTTTGATAAGAAAAATTGAAATAAATTTTGTATACTTACCTCTCCATCAAATTGAAATCTTTTATTATCTTTATAAAAGATAAATTTTTCATGTTCAGTTCCAATGCCTTTATACTCAGGATCAGTAAAATTGGAGTAGAAATAATTTATAAGATCTGATTTTTGTAACAATTAAAACACACTATTTTTATGAAAATTACATTTTGTTATTTGATTAGAATATTCTTTAGCTTGACGTTCTACTTTTTTTGCCACCTCTAAAAGCCATTTTTTTTTGTTATAAGATTTTTTTTGATACCCACCCTTGCCCTCATGATAAGCAAGGTAATGATTGTAAACATCACTTTTATCAATTTTCAACAGACGGTAACTTCCATCAACATACCAACCTATAAAATCACTAGCATCTCTAAAATTTTTTCTATCGGCATTAAAGTTTTTTGTTGAAACTTTATACTCCTCCCATGTTCCATCTAAGGCCTGACTGTAACCATAAGCGCTTGATGGCCTTAAACCAGGTATAAAACCCAATACCTTTTTCCTCGGAGGCCTTGCAGTTCTTTCAAAAGAGGACTCTTGTTTAATAAAGCTTAATTGCAAACTAACTGGAACTCCCCATTTTTCTTTTGTTTTTTCTGCATATGATTTCCATTTAGGATTTGTTTTGAAAATATCGCAAATATTTGCTGTGTTAAAAGACCTATCGGTTGTAATACAACCTGATAATAATAGAAAAAATATCAGTAAGTACTTCACTAATTAAAATTTTTCCTTAAAAAATCACTCATTATATCTAATCCCTGTAATGCGGCTCCTTTTGAGACTTGAGACCAAGCAAAGGTGTCAAAGTGAAACCAAGGTATATTGGGAGATTTTAAAAATTCTTGAAGAAAAAGTGCTGCCGTAATAGAACCAGCCATACCATCTAAAGATGCATTGCTAAGATCTGCTACTTGAGATTTAATTTTAGACAAGTAAGGGGAGTACAAGGGTAATCTCCAACATCTCAATTTTTCTTTATTTAAATTTTCGATTTTTTTTGCAAATGTTTCATTATTACAAAAATAAGCAGGAAGGTCTTCACCCAGAGCTACTCTTGCTGCTCCAGTAAGCGTTGCAAAATCAATAATCATACATGGGTTATAAGAAGAAGCTTTTTCTATTGCATCTGCTAACAAAAGTCTTCCCTCAGCATCTGTATGGGCAATTTCCACAGACTTTCCTGATACAGATGAATATACATCACCAGGTCTCATTGATTTTGATGATATTGCATTTTCAGCGATTGGGGCAATTAAAATAATTTTAGTTTTTTTTAAAAAATAATTTGCTAACAAAAATAATGATATAGCGATAGCAGATCCTCCCATATCTTTTTTCATATTTCTCATTGAGGTACCTGGTTTTATGTTTACACCACCTGTGTCAAATGTAACGCCTTTTCCAATAATAACCAATGGTTTATCTTTTTTTGAAAGTTTTCGATTTGTTATTTCAATCACTTTTGGTTTTGAAGAGGAAGATTTACCAACAGCACATGTCAAAGGAAAATTCGAATTTATTTCTTTTTCAGTGTAATCAATAAAATTAAAACTTTTAAACAAATTATTATTTTTAATTTTTGAGTAATAAGTTGATGGGTTTAATTTATTTGCAGGGCTATTTATCAAGTCTCTTGAAAAATTAATACAATCTGAGTAAAAAGTTAAAAACTCTAATTCCTTTTGTTCCTTTACGTATAATAAATTTTTTTTAGATTTAGACTGATAATTATAGTTGCCCCAAGCCCATGCTTTGTATATTTCAGACTCCTTTGATTTGGCAAATTTACTGGAAATATAATAGTTACCAATGTTAGATGCAGAAAAAGCGCAAATTGCCTCTAGGTTTTTATCTGCGCCCTCTCCTAATATGACCTCTTTCAATCTCCCGTCCTCATAGGGAATTTTGAGAATTTTTCCTGATTCTGCCTTGAAATTATTCGATAAAGCCCAATTTTTAGTAAAAGATGATTGTGTTAACAGCCATTTATCAAATTTACTTTGTGAAATGACAGAAATTTTTGTAGAACACTCAGTATTATCATTGGTAAACATTACTTATAATAAGGATATTAAAAAAAAATGACTAAACAACAAGCGGAAAAGAAAACTGTAAAATTTGAAACTGAAGTATCAAAGCTCCTAGATATAGTTGCTAATTCACTCTATACCGAAAAGGAAATATTTGTACGTGAATTAATATCAAATTCATCAGATGCTTGCGAAAAGCTTAGATATGTTAGTCAGACTGACTCCAAAGTTACTAAAACAAATAAATTCCAAATTCGAATTCATCTTAATGAAAAAAATAAAACTATTTCAATTAAAGATAATGGGATTGGCATGGATGATAAAGATATGCAATCAAATTTAGGCACAATAGCTAAATCTGGAACGGAAGAGTTTATTAAAAAGATGGGTGATAAAAAGGGAGATATCAATCAAATTGGTAAATTTGGAGTTGGTTTCTATTCATCATTTATGGTTTCAGATCAAGTAGTAGTTAGATCAAAAAAATATGACTCATCCAGTGGTTACCTTTGGACTTCAGATGGTAAAGGTACATTTTCAATTGAGGAAACGGAATACAATGAAATTGGAACTGAAATTACGTTATCAATTAAGAAGGATGAGAAAGAGTTTTTAAGTAAATATAAAATAGAGGAAATAATAAAAAAGTATTCTGATTTTGTTCCTTTCCCCATTTTTGTAACATCCGAAGAAGATAAAAATGATAAGAAAAAAGATGATAAAACTGAAGAACAAGTAAACTCTGCTGAAGCCATTTGGCTAAAAGATAAATCAAAAATTAAAAAAAATGACTACAAATCTTTTTATAATCAAGTTTCAAACTATTATGATGAGCCTTTAACAACTATTCACTTTAAAGCTGAGGGAGTTGTAAATTATACTGCCCTTTTATATTTACCAAAATCGCAGCCTCAAGATCTTTACCATCCAGATCGCAAAAACAAGTTAAAGCTATATGTTAATAAAGTATTTATTTCTGATAAGTTAGATGCATTAATTCCAGCTTGGCTTAGATTTGTGCCAGGTGTGGTAGACACAGAAGATCTTAGTTTAAATATCTC
Source organism: uncultured Alphaproteobacteria bacterium (assembly GCA_902599405.1). GTDB lineage: Bacteria > Pseudomonadota > Alphaproteobacteria > HIMB59 > HIMB59 > HIMB59. Next base: position 60,775 of record CACKFO010000010.1, read on the forward strand.
AAGAGAAATTCTCCAAAATAATGCCGTTATTAATAAAATATCTACTGCAATTACAAAAAGAGTTCTAAAAGAAATTCTAGAATTAAAAAAAAAGAAGCCAGATGAATTTAAAGATTTTTGGAAGAATTTTGGACCTGTTGTAAAAGAGGGACTTTATGAGTTTAATGACTTTCATGATCAAATATTTGAGTTTTCAACTTTTAACTGCTCTGAGAAAGAGGAGATGATAACTTTAGATCAATACGTAACTGATTTTTCAAACGAAAAAAAGAAAATCTATTATATTTCAGGCGAAAACAAGGAAAACCTCATTAATAGCCCTCAAATGGAACTATTTAAAAATAAAAAAATAAATGTTTTGTTAATTACGGATCCAGTCGACGAATTCTGGATGCCTATGAAGATGAAATTCAAAGATTATGAATTTACATCTATTACTAAAGGTGAAGTAGATATTGAGGATAAAAAAGAGTCAAAAAAAGACAAACAAGAGCCAAAGGAAGACAAAGATTTTGTTGGTTTTTTAAAAGACAATCTGAAAGATAAAGTTAAAGATGTAAAAATTTCTAAAAGACTAACTACAAGTGCTTCATGTTTAGTAGCTGATGAGAACGATATGGATATGCATTTAAAAAAACTGATGGCTGCTAATAATCAAAATATTTCTGATGAAAAAAGAATTTTAGAGATAAATATCAATCATGAATTAGTTAATAAATTAAAATCTTTAGATAAAAATCAAAAAGACAAATTCTGTGAAATTCTTTATGACCACGCAAAGCTAATGGAAGGTGAAAGCCTTGACGACCCAAAAAAATATACGAATTTAGTCTCAGAACTCGTTTCGTTATGAGTGATCAAAACAAAATATCAGACCCTATAGAATATGTTTCAAAAAATACTGATATAGTAATGTGCGATGGTGGAAGTGGTGATTTAGGTCATCCAGCTGTTTATTTTAAATTTGGTATAAAAAAAGAAATTGTGTGTAACTACTGTAATAAAAAATTTTTAAAAAAAGACTAAATTTTTTTTTCTTTATTTACTTCTCTCACTAAAAAATCTCTAAGCGCTTCTATTTTTTTAGAACCCTTCAATTCAGGAGGATAAGTAAAATAAATTATTGTCTTTGGAGTATTTGCATTAGGTAAAA
>CACKFO010000011.1 GCA_902599405.1 uncultured Alphaproteobacteria bacterium
GATTTGAGATGATTTCTGATGCTTTTTTAACTAACTCTAATAAGTTTTGATAAATTTCATCTAAATCGTGTTCAATATAACCTTCATCTGTGATTATTTGTCGGTGTTCCTTTTGAAATCTTTTTAAGACCTCTAATTTTTCATTAAAAACAATGACTGTCGTAGATGAAGTACTTGAGTCAATAGTTATATAACTCATTTGTTAATTAAGTCTTTTGATATTTTAGCTATTTTTTCCGGACTCATATCATAATGATCTAATACATCAGCTTGAGATCCATTAATCATATATTCGTCAGGTATGCCAAGTATTTTGAGTTTTACATTTATATTATTTTGAGCAATCAGGCTCGCACAACATTCACCAAGTCCTCCAAATATACTATGTTCTTCGACTGTTAAGATTGCTTTAGAGTTTTTAGAAAATTCAATAAATGTTTTTTTATCAAAGGGCTTTATTGTATGCATGCTGATAATTGAACAATGAATATTACTTTCTTTTAAAATTTCACTAGCCAAGTATGCTCGTTGCAAAGTTTCACCAGTTGCTACAATTGTTAAATCCTCACCTTTTTTTACCACTATAGATTTTCCAATTTTAAATTCTGTACCTGGAGGATGAATATCCATCATTGGTTTTTTTCCATATCTAATGTAAAGGGGATGACCATATGAAATAGCTTGTTTGATAGCTTGTGATGCTTCAAAGTTATCTGCAGGCGCAACTATTGTCATATTATTAATTGCTCTTAATGAAGCAAAATCATGAATTGAGTGATGCGTTGATCCTAACTGTCCATAACTAATCCCTGCACTAATTCCTATCAACGAGACATTGCGATCAGAATAAGCAACATCATTTTTAATCTGTTCTAAAGATCTTGCAGTTAAAAAACTCGCAGGGGAGACAGCAAATACAATTTTTCCTCCTGCAGCTAAGCCTGATGAAACCCCGACTAAATTCTGTTCTGCGATACCTACTTCTATAATTTGATCAGGTAACTCTTTACCGAATGAAACTAATTTACCCGAACCTCTTGAGTCACTCGTTACAACAATAATATTTTTATTTTTTTTTGCCTCAGATAGTAATGTCTCAGAAAAAATTTCTAGGTTAGGTTTACCGATTTTATTCATATGAATTTAGTCTCTCATTCAGCTCTGAGATTGCCCTCCCATATTCATCATCGCTTGGCACTTTATGGTGCCAATTAATTTGATTTTCTATAAAACTTACACCGGACCCTTTAGTGGTTTTCGCAATTATGACAGTAGGCTTATTTTTTTGAATGGGTATTTCTTTAAATACATTTAATAATTCAGAAATATTATTTCCATTTGTTGAAATACTTTCAAAACCAAATGACTCAAATTTTTTATCAATCGGCTCGATTGGGTTAACTTCTTCTGTTTTTCCTGTAATTTGTAAATCATTCCTATCAATAATTACAATTAAATTATCCAATTGATATTTAGAAGCAGTAGTGCAAGCTTCCCACACTGAACCCTCTGATAGCTCTCCATCACCCAATAAAGCAAAAACTTTATTTGTTTTTTGATCTATTTTTTTAGATAGCGCTAAACCTACAGCAACTGAAAGGCCATGTCCTAAAGCGCCGGTGTTATGCTCAATTCCCAAAATTTTTCTAGTGGGATGTCCAATAAAATGAGAGTTAAAATGATTGAGTTTTTCAAGATCTTTTCTTGAAAAAAAACCTTGATCACAAAGAACGGTGTAAAGAGCCTCAACTGAATGACCTTTACTATGGATATAATGGTTTCGGTCTTTTTCGTTAAAGTTTTTAGGATTTATATCCAAGACCTTATTATATAAGACATTCAAAATGTCGATACATGATAAACTTCCACCAGTATGACCAGCGCCAGATTTATAAATAATATCTAATATGGCCTTCCTGTATTCTAAAGATTTTATTTTAAGTTGATTTAAGTCCATTATTTATTGAATAGTAAATATTTTTAGTCTTGGGATAAATGTTTATATAAAGCTTTTTGAGCAATTTTTAAAGCAGCCATAGCATCATGATTTGCTTGAGCTTTTGTTAATGCTTCAATGTCTAAATCATTCAGGGCTTTGTCAACAGCTTTTAAAAAATCTATAGCGATATTTGCCATTACCACACTATCTTCTCTAAATGGAAACTGATCCAGTTGCCAAACACCTTCCCAATTATTTTTTCTTAGAACATAAAAAAATTCAAAAAGCTCTATGGGGTGAAGACTGCCAGCTAAAAGATCATCGTCCCATGATCTAAAGTTATCATTAACATCCATTCCAAATAGCCTACCATAATCAATAGCTAATTGAGCCGAGTCAGCAGCTGACTCTCCACCATAAATAGCATGGCCAAAATCAAGAAGAAGTCCAATATTAGGAAGACCTATTTTTTCAATACCAAGAATAGTTCTTGAAACAGAGTCATAGCTCATTTTTACCCTTGGCTCTCTTGGTTTATATTCTATTACGAAATTTAAATCAGTATTTTCACTTGCTAAATTTCCCACACCATCCATCGAATTTTTCCATAAAGATTTATGATCAACCTGAAAAGGATAGTCCCAACCATCTTGTCCAGGCCAAAGCTTAACATATTTGGCATTAAAAAATCTCACAGCCTCGCAAGCTTGAGTAATTAGTTCATGCGCTCTTTTTCTAATACCCGGATCAGGATTTGTGAACGCTCCCTTTGAGAATTCTCTTGTATAAATTTCAGGAGTAATGCCAATCACTTTTAAATTAGCTTTATCGAGAGCATCTTTTATTTGCTCATTCGAGTAATTTCCTCCAAAGTATGGAAAATTAAGATCTACGTATGAAAGGTCTTTTACTTGTCCAGCAAGTTCTATGGCATCAAGCACACTTCTTGGTTCACCATAACCATCTGTTGCATATCTATCAAGATAGGTGGCAAAATGCCAAATACCTGCGCCAAACTCTTGTTTTTTCATGATCACATTTTCTATTATTTAAATTATTTTAGCTATCAATAATTTTAATTAACTCATTGTTCGAAAATTGAACAGTTGAGACGATATTTTTGTCGCAAATGTCTTATTTGCATGATTTTTTTCAACATTTATTTGGAATTGATCACAAAAATTGACTAATATGCACTCGTTTATAAACATAGGAGGAATTTATGAAAAAAATAATTCTTACAATTCTTGTATCATTCCTATCTCTTTCTGCTTTTGCTGAGAGATTTGTAATGGTTACACACGGCGAGGGTAAAGACCCTTTCTGGCCTGTTGTGCAAAAAGGTGGTGAAGATGCTGCTAGACACGTAGGTGCAGATTTTGAATACATTTTCAATCCATCTGGAGACCTAGGTGACATGGCTAAGTCAATTGCAGCTGCCGCTGCTACTCAGCCTGATGGTATGGTAGTTTCACTTCCTGATCCAGAAGCTCTAGGTCAAGCAATCAAAGATGCTGTTGCTGCTGGTATTCCAGTTATTACTATGAACTCAGGTTTAGAGTCTTCAGCTTCTCTTGGCGCATTAATGCACGTTGGTCAGCCTGAATTTCTTGCTGGTCAAAAAGCTGGTGAAAGAGCTAAAGCAGAAGGTGCAACTAAAGCACTTTGCATGATTCAGGAAGCTTACAACACTGCTCTTACAGATAGATGTGGCGGTTACGCAGAAGCTCTACCAACAACTAACGTAGACACTTCTAATGACCCTGCTTCAATCCCAACAAGAGCTGCTGCTGGTTTACAAGCAAACCCTGACGTCGATGCTGTATTATCAGTTGGACCACACGTTTGTTCAGGTGTTCAAAAAGCTATTGATGATTTAGGTATGTCAGTACATCACTCTTGTTTTGACTTAAGTCCAGAAGTTATGGATTTAATCGCTTCAGGAAAAGTTGCATACACAATCGACCAACAACAACGTCTACAAGGTTATATGCCTATCGTAGTTCTTCACCTATACAACAACGGTGCTGGACTATTACCAGGTGCTAATATTCCTTCTGGACCTGGATTTGTTGACAAGTCAAACGCATCATCAGTTTCTGCATTAGCAGGTATTGATAGATAATTTTATTTAATCTCAAAGTGGGCAATTTATTGCCCACTTTTTTATAAACTACAGAGAGTATTTATTTACATTTAATATCATGTCAGCTACAACTCAAAGACAAGAGTCAGATAGACATCAAAAAAAGACATGGTTTACAGCATTAATATCTAGACCAGAAGTCGGTCCAATAGGAGTGATGCTCCTTTTATTTGGTATGTTGGGCTACTTTTCAATTCCAGCTGGGGAGATGTCATGGAACCCCTTTACCGGTGAGGGTTTTAATGCTCTTGGTATTAGAAATTTTTTAAGAGTTATTTCTCAATTAGGTATAATTGCAATAGGAGCAGGTTTATTAATAATCGCTGGAGAATTTGATCTTTCAATCGGATCAATGATTGGTTTCGCTGGTGCCTGCATGGCAATGATTTTAAGATGGGGTTTTTCAGTCATCATACCTTACATATCTTTTGAGGGTGGTTTTCATATTGAATTTTACACGTTATTTCACATCTCTGATGTCTCTCCAATTTTAGCTATCTTTATAACTTTATGCTTCACTTTATTTTTTGGTTGGTTACAAGGAACTATTGTTGTGAAGTCTGGTTTACCATCATTTATTGTTACACTTGGGGGCTTATTTTTTCTCAGAGGATTAACAGAAGTTTCTCTAAGATCTTTTAATCATAGACCAGATCAGACAAAAGGGGCGACTACTGTCACAGAGATTCCAGATATAAAAAATATTGTAAATGTCCCTGGCCATGGAGAAATGGTAAGAGAAAAAGCGAAAGCTTTACCGGAAGCTGATCTAGTAGCTATAGCCAAAGATTTACCAGCTGATACAGTTGCAACAATTACAGATAGATTAGAATACACTTACCAAAGAGTAGCCGAAGCCAAGACACAAATTTTGCTTGATAAAGGAACTAAACCTTTACAAGAGGCTTTAGCAAATGCTCAGCAAAGTGGAAATGATTATATGGTTGGCATGATTCAAGAAAAAATTGCTAACTTTCAAATCGATCCAGTAGTACCAAAAACAGTTACTGATGTTGATATAGCAAGAGTTTATATTGACTCTCTCATTACTGCTCGCCCCGTTGCGAATTTTTTTGGTGGAGATATTTTAGAACCTGTTTTTGATTGGCTTTATTACCCGGTTGACTGGAACACTAATAATTTTGGAAATCAGTTTGCCTCTGGTTTATATTCCTGCGTCATGATTTGGCTAATTTTAGCGATTATTTGTTACATTGTACTGAGCAAAACTCAAGCAGGTAACTGGATTTACTCAACTGGTGGAAATCTGAGTGCAGCCAAGGCAAATGGTGTACCTACAGATAAGGTTAAAGTATCTCTATTTATGTTTTCTGCTTTTTGTGCAACAATTTTTGCAACCGCTCAAGTTTTTGAAGTTAATACAGCAGATGCGGCTAAAGGTAATTTAAAAGAATTAGAGGCAATTGCTGCAGCTGTGATTGGTGGTGTTGTTTTAACAGGAGGTTTTGGCACCATACTCGGTATTGTTGTAGGCGCATTTATATTTGGTGTTGCTAAAGAAGCATTCTTTTATATTCCAGGCATAGACGGATCATTTTATAGAGTATTCTTAGGGTTAGTAATCATAGCTTCTGCTTTGACTAACGAAAATATTAGAAAACGAATTATGGGTAGTATTTAGTTATGGAAAACAATAATTCACCATTTATAGAAATTACAGATCTTGTAAAAAAGTTTGGAACATTTACAGCTTTAAATGGTGTCTCTTTAAATGTCTTACCAGGAGAAGTTCACGCATTACTTGGTGATAATGGTGCTGGAAAGTCCACTCTTATTAAAGTTTTATCAGGAGTTCACCAGCCAACTTCTGGAATTATTAAAGTTGGAGGAAGTGAAGTAAAATTTAGCTCTCCAAGAGAGGCAACTAGTGCAGGTATCGGAACTGTCTATCAAGATCTGGCACTTAATGCCTTGACCTCTGTCACACGAAATTTTTTCTTGGGAAATGAATTAAAAAAAGGACCTGGCCCTTTTGGAATATTAGATTTTAAAAAAATGGATGAAATTACGATTACTGAAATGGGAAAAATTGGCATAAATATCTCAGATCCTACTCAGCCAGTTGGAACTATGTCAGGTGGTCAAAGACAGACACTTGCTATTGCAAGAGCTATATACTTTGGTGCTAAGATTTTAATTTTGGATGAACCTACATCTGCACTTGGGCAAAAACAACAAATGGAAGTTTTAAAAACTATTAAAAAAGTCCAACAATTAGGGAATATAGCTATTATTTTGATCACTCACAATGAAATCCACGCAAGACTTATTGCTGATCGATTTACATTCTTAAGCTTAGGTGAAGTAATAGGATCTGGAAAGTCATCAGAATTAGGTGGAGATGATGTTAAGCGTTTAATGGCTGGCGGAGCTCAAATAGGTGATTTGGCCAAAGAGCTTGAAGCTGTATAATATTTTTACTAGTAAGAGCTAGGATTATTATCTTTATCAGACTCATCGTAGTTTTGATTAGTAAGCTCTTTGAATTTTCTCACATGAGTGGCTGCTGCTCCAGATAACAACCTTACATCATTTGTAATTGTTACAAGATCAAAACCCCATTCGGATGCCTTGGCAGCATACTCTGGAGTCCCACAATGAAGACATGCAACTTTTCCATGTTTATGAGCAATATCTAAAATTTTCTTTTTAGACTCAATCATCTCAGGTTCTGTTCGATCAAACCCAGGTGTTAACTTTCCTTGGTTCAGCCCTATTGTTAAATCTGCTGTCCCGATATAAAGGCCATCAAGACCAGGAGTGGATGCTATATCATCAAGATTATCAAATGCTTCTTGAGTTTCTATCATGGCAAGACAAAACGTTCCCTCATTTGACTCATAAAAATAATTTGAACTAACGGAAAAGTTAGCTCTCGTCGGACCAAAACTTCTAATACCTACAGGTGGATATTTACAATCTTGAACAAGTTTTTGTGCTTGCTCTTTATTATTAATCATTGGGCAAATGATACCCAAAGCACCTGCATCCATAACTTTCGATATTACTGCGTGATCTAATCCTGAAACTCTACAGATTGGAGTGACACCACTATTTCTAATACTTTGCAACATTTTAAATAAATCACTAAAGCCAATCATCCCATGTTGATAGTCAATGGTAAGGGCGTCATAACCTTGCTCAGACATAATTTCAGCAGTAAAAGTATTAGGTATTGATAAAAAGCTATTAACAACCACTTCTTTTTTTTGCCATTTAGCTTTTACTTTGTTTTCAATCATTGAGTGTTAGATATCAAAATTATTTAAAAATATAATTATAACAATTATTTATTATTAATGAATAAATGCATAAATTTAATCAATATTCTCCATCCTCCCACTTTTGACAGATTTATAAGCAGTTTCAGCTAAGAGAAGAGCTCTTCTTCCGTCCTCAAAACCAACAGATACAGGCTTTTTTTCCAAAATTGTTTCGACAAATGAGCTAATAGAATTCATATAAGACTCCTGGTATCTCTCAATAAAAAAATTTAAATAGGGTTCACTCTTGTCAACAAACTCTGAATTGTATTTTTTCAATTCATGTGGCTTTCTATTTTCAGATATAACCATCCCTTTGCTACCAAACAACTCAACTCTTTGATCATATCCATAAGTTGCTGATCTGGAGTTGTTTATATGACATTGTTTTCCCGAGGCTGTTTCCATTATAATCATCAAGGTGTCACTATCATTTAATTCAGATTTAATTTTTGGATCTATTAAAGCATTAGAAATTGCAAATACCTATAATTGGAGTTGCTGGTGATGCGCAAGCTTCATTTTTCGCAAATTTTTGTTTTAATAAAGGTGACACTAAAATTACGACAGGAACTGGTTTTAACATTCAAACAAATATTGGTAATGAAATGGTTATCGATGAAAATTCACTAACCTCCCTGGCTTTCACAAATGATAAAGAGAATATCTACGCATTAGAATGCCTAAACTCATTTGCTGGAGGAACAATTTCATGGCTTAAAAATAATTTAAAATTAATTAGTAAGGCTGAAGATAGTGAAATCTTATCAAAAAAAGAAAAAGATAATAATGGGGTCTATTTAATACCTGCCTTTTCAGGGCTAGGTCCTCCATTTTGGATAACCGACGCTAGGGCTGCATTCTTTGGAATAAGTGCTTCTACAAATACCAATCATTTAGTTAGAGCTGGACTAGAGTCTGTAGCTTATCAAATGGTTGTGTATTTAGAGTTTATGAAAAAATCAAGAAATCTAAATTTAAAAAACTTATCTGTTGATGGTGGTATGGTTAAAAATAAGTTTTTCCTTCAACTTATTAGTAACCTTTTAGAAATTGAGTTAAATATTCCTAAAATGGAGGATATGTCATCTTATGGTGCGTTACTTTTTGGAATGCAATATTATCATAATTTAAAAAATACAAGTGATTTAAAGGATTTTAAGGTAAAAAACTCTAAAATTACCCCTAATAAAGATGATACAATCAGAAATTCATTTAATTCCTGGAAAGAAATAGTTGATAAACATTTCGTGAAAAATCAAGACTAAAAAATTAAAATTTAACTAGCAAGTTGACATGACAATAGGATATTCTGAACATAACTATATAAAGGAGGAAATAACTATGAGAAAATTATCTCTAGTTCTAGCTTCACTTATGGTTGCTGCTTTTACTTTTGCTACTATGCCAGCAAAAGCAGGAAGCCATGCTGTTGAAGCTTGTTTAATTACTAAAACAGACATCAACCCTTTCTTCGTTAAAATGAAAGAGGGAGCAGAAGCGAGAGCTAATGAATTAGGTGTCAAATTATCATTCTTTGCGGGTAAAGTTGACGGTGACCACGAGACTCAAGTAAGAGCTATTGAGACTTGTATTGCTTCAGGTGCAAAAGGTATTTTAATTGCTGCATCTGACACAAAAGCTATTGTTACTCCATTAAAAAATGCTCAAGACAATGGTTTACTAGTCATTGCACTTGACACACCACTAGAGCCAATTACAGCTGCAGACTCTACTTTTGCAACTGATAACTTCAAGGCAGGTGAATTAGGTGGAGCATGGGTTGCTGCAAAGTTAGGAGCAGATGCTGCTAATGCCAAAATTGCAATGTTAGACCTTAACGAGAGTCAACCTTCTGTTGGTGTTCTTAGAGATCAAGGTTTCTTATCTGGATTTGGTATCGATGTAAAAGATGTTTCCAGATGGGGAGATGAAGATGATCCAAGAATTATCTGTAATGAAGTTACAAACGGTAACGAAGAAGGTGGAAGAACTGCAATGGAAAAATGTCTGCAAAAAGACCCAGACATAAACGTTGTGTACACTATTAATGAGCCAGCAGCTGTTGGTGCTTATGAGGCATTAAAAGCAGTTGGAAAAGATGATGGTAGCGTTCTTATTGCTTCAGTTGACGGAGGTTGCCCAGGTGTAGCTGACGTTGAAAGAGGAATTATAGGTGCTACATCTCAGCAATACCCATTATTAATGGCTTCACTTGGTGTTGAGGCTATTAAAGCTTGGGCTGAAGATGGTTCAAAGCCTGAAAATACTCCAGGTCTTGACTTCTTTAACACTGGTGTGAACTTAGTTACAGATGATGCTGCTAGCGGAGTTCCATCAATTAGTGTCAAAGAAGGTATGGATAGATGTTGGGGTTAATCCAATAATTTTATTATTCAGGGCAGATTATTCTGCCCTGAAGTTATGATATTTTTTAAATGAATAAAGTTTCTGATGACATTTCTAAAGATCTAAAAGATCAACCTAAATTCACAACTGATATAGGAGAAAAAGATCAAGATCATCACTCTTTTGATTTAGGTGAACAAACTACACTAAAAAAAATTCAACATTTTCTTCACGGTAATCCAACAATAGTTCCTGTTATTATTTTAATATTAAGCGTTATTGCATTTGGCTTCATCGCTGGAGGAAAATTTTTCTCTGCTTTTAATTTATCTCTGATTGTACAACAAGTTACAATTGTCGGTATTCTTGCAGCTGCTCAAACTTTAATAATATTAACTGCTGGAATTGATTTAAGTGTTGCTGCAATGATGGTTTTAGCATCAGTATTTATGGGTAAGCTTTCTGTTGAAATGGGAGTTCCAACCCTCCCAGCAATAGCAGTAGGGTTTATCTCTGGTATTGCAACAGGCGCTTTCAATGGGATACTGGTAACTCGCTTAAGATTGCCTCCGTTTATAGTTACTTTAGGAACTTGGAATATATTTTTTGCACTAGTAATATTCTTTACTGGATCTCAATCTATTAGAAGCTCCGATATTGAAGTAAATGCTCCTCTTCTGCACTTTTGGGGAGAGAGAATAAATCTTGGGGGTTTTGTATTCACTTACGGTGCGTTCCTCATGATTGGTATTTTCGTTTTTCTCTGGTTTTTACTCAATAAAACTGCTTGGGGGAGGCATGTATACGCAATTGGCGATGATAAGGAGGCTGCTGAGTTATCAGGTATTAGAACTGATAGGATGTTAGTTTCAATTTATGCTGTTGCTGGTCTTGTTGTTGCTATTGGAGCATGGGTTTCCATAGGTAGAGTTGGTTCAGTGTCTCCAACATCTTTTTATGAGGGTAACTTAGACTCCATCACAGCTGTTGTGATAGGTGGAACTTCTCTTTTTGGTGGAAGGGGCACTATAATTGGCTCTTTATTTGGAGCTTTGATTGTGGGTGTATTTAGCTCAGGTCTGTCCATAGCAGGTCTTGATGTATTGTGGCAAAGATTTGCTTTAGGTTGTCTTATTATAGTAGCTGTTGGAATAGATCAATGGATAAGAAAGGTCTCAGCATAATGCAGCCAGTGCTAGTAGCAAATAAGTTGTCAAAAAAATACGGTAAAGTTGTTGCACTCGATAGTGCTGATTTAGAGCTTTATCCAGGTGAGGTTTTGGGAGTAATTGGAGACAATGGTGCTGGAAAATCTACACTAATTAAGGTGTTATGTGGTGCTGTTATCCCTGATAGTGGTGAAATATTGCTTGATGGAAATAAAGTTACTTTTACATCACCTATAGAGGCAAGAAAATTAGGTATCGAAACTGTTTATCAGAACCTTGCACTTTCACCTGCTTTATCAATCACTGATAATATGTTTTTAGGCAGAGAAATTAGACAAAAAGGTTTTATGGGTAGTTTTTTAAAATTTTTAGATAAAAAAGCAATGGCAGATGAAGCTAGAAAACGACTGTCTGATCTTGGTCTATTAACCATACAAAATATAAATCAATTAGTTGAAACATTGTCTGGAGGCCAACGGCAAGGTGTTGCAGTTGCAAGAGCAACATCATTTGGAACTAAAGTCGTTATTATGGATGAGCCTACTGCCGCACTAGGTGTCAAAGAAAGTAGAAGAGTTTTAGAATTAATCGGTGAGGTGAGGTCTAGAGGAATTCCCATCATATTAATTTCTCATAACATGCCTCATGTTTTTGAAGTAGCCGATAGAATACATATTCATAGACTTGGAACCCGATTATGTGTAATTGACCCAAAGAAACATGAAATGTCTGATGCTGTCGCATATATGACAGGTGCTAAGCAACCACCTCAAGATTAATTTATTAAATTAAATTCAGCAGAAATACTTTTACTAATAACATTTAATCCATTTGGAAGATCATTTTTATAAACTTTATTTTTAATTTGATCATTAGATAGCCCATAACTCTCCCATCTTTCAATTAATCTTTTTTCTAAAATATCTTTATTGCAATCAATCATTATAGTTGTGTCAAAAAAATTATGAATTTTTCTCCATGGTTCTTGATCAAGCAATAAATAATTACCCTCTACTATTATAATTTTTGTATTCTCAGATATGACTAATGCAGATGATCTTGATAGTTCTAATGATCTATCAAAGATAGGAACAATTACTTCACCCTCGTTTTTTAATCTTAATAAACAATTTAATAAACCTAGTACATCAAATGTTTCCGGTGCCCCTTTTCTCTCAATCAATTTTTTTTTCTCAAGAATATTATTATCTAGATGGAAACCATCCATTTGAAGAACACTTGATTTGTGGTTTTTTGATATTAGTTCAGACTTTAATTTTTCAGATATTGTGCTTTTTCCAGATGCTGGCGCTCCTGAAATTGCAATAAAATAACGACTTTGATTAATTTTAATAACATTTTCTAATATTTTGTTTACTAATTCAGGGAATTCTATTCTTTGGTTACTAGACATTTTTTCCTAAATAAAAGCTTTTCCACCTTAAAAATCTGTCTTTTAAGATATCCCTTTGAATTTCATTCTTACCTATAATTTTTTTGACTTTTGGAAGACTAAGGGCTTCTCTTGGTTTTAAATTATTGTAACCAAGAAATGCTATTCTAGCAGCACCAAAAGCAGCCATTGTATCTGAAGCATCTGTTATAGATAAATCTCTCTCCATCAATGAAGCAAGTATTTGTATCCAGCTATCATTTCTAGAACCACCTCCTATTACAAAGATGTTATCTAACTTTATACCTGTCTTAACTAAGGAAGAATAATTATCATACAAACCGAAAGAAATACCTTCTATTAAACTGTAGATTAATGTATCTCGATTAGTGTCAATACTCATTTCGTGAAAACTTGCTCTTATATGAGGGTCATTAATTGGGGTTCTCTCACCTGTCAGATAAGGAAGATAATAAGGGTATCTATTTATTTCAGAAAAATTATTTAAAACAGAACTTAACACTTTATTAATCTCATCAATTGATGAATTAAAATTATTTATAAACCAATTAACATTTGAGGTACAAGAGAGCATCACTGACATAAGATGCCATGTTTCTGGTAAGCAGTGGCAAAAGGAATGTATAGCATCATCATAATTTTTTAAAAAATTTTTTGTTGAACCAAAAATTACACCAGAAGTACCCAAAGATAATGAAGCATTTCCCTCTTGGTAAAGCCCTAATCCAACAGCGGCTGCAGCATTATCTCCTGCTCCACCAAATACTTTGCAAGAGTTATTAAAGCCATATTTTTCTGCAATATCTTTTTTAATTACACCTGTTTGATCAGTCCCCTCACAAGTTTTAGGCATTTGCGAGATATCCATTGAGCCAATGTCTAAAAGTTTATTAGACCAAGTTCTATTTTTAACATCTAACCAATAAGTGCCTGCTGCGTCTGACAAATCACTAAAAAACTCTCCCGTTAAATAAAACCTTAAATAGTCTTTCGGCAATAAAACCTTTGCAATTGATTTAAAATTTTCACTTTCGTGTTCTTTCATCCATAAGATTTTTGGAGATGTAAAACCAGGCATTGCTATATTTCCAGCTATATCCATAACAGTTTCGTCAGCCATAATTTGACTGCACTGCTTAAAACTACGTGTATCATTCCAAAGTATACATGGCCTTATGACCTTATAATTTTTATCAATACAAGTTGCACCATGCATATGTCCGGAAAAAGATACAGCTTTAATCTGCGATAAATCAAATTTTAAAACAATTTGTTTGATACACTGATCTAACGCTTTTATCCAAAATGATGGATCTTGTTCTGACCAGCCATTTTGAGGCGTGGACAGTGGTATATCTTCACTAATAACACTCAACAAAATTTCTTGTTCTTCTCCAAGTAGCAAACACTTCATCGAAGAAGTACCAAGATCAATACCTAAATACATTTTTATATTATATAGAGAATAAAACTATTTTCTATTTTTAGAATTGAGTATAATCAAATCATGAATAAGTCTTTAGATAAAAAAATTCTTAAAATAAAAAATAATAAATATTCTCCAAGAGACTTCATTATAGCAGATGCTAAAGATGGCGATCTAGCAATGGGCATCACAACACCTGGATCAAAAAGAAATGAAAATGGGAAAGTACTAAAAGGATATAAAAACCTAGTAGATTACAAAAATGCAATGATATCGATGACTAAATCTAATTTAGTAGATATTATGTTGATGTCTGCATCAGTTGGTGAAGATCTTGTAAAAAGAAATTTATTTAAAAATTCAAGTATTACACCTGCTATTAGAATGAATGATACGACTGATATCTGGCTGATGAGAAATGGAAATTATAGAAAAACTAATCCTAGACCTTTTCGGTCTGCTCAAATGAACAAAGTAAGTAAATTAGTTAACCTTGGTTTATTTTCTATAACATTTTCTAATAATGTTGACTATGACCTTGCAATGTTAAATGCCTATAAAGAATATAGAATTGAGGCTTCTAAATATAAATTTAAACATTTTTTAGAAGTATTTAATTCCCCGATTGATCTAAATATGAACATAAGACAAATGGGTGATTACATTAACGATTGCATTATAAAAGCAATAGCTGGGCAGACTAAGGATGAGAGACCTCTTTTTTTGAAAATAGCTTACAATGGTCCAAAAGCAATGGAGGAGCTAGCCAGCTTCGATCCTGAAAATCTTATTGTTGGTATTCTTGGGGGTAGCAAGGGCACGACAAGAGATTGTTTTGAATTAATTAAAAAAGCCAGTCAATATGGTGCAAAAGTAGCTTTGTTTGGGAGAAAAATTAACTTAGCTGAAGATCCTATCTTATTAGTAAAAATTATGAGAGAAGTTGTTGAAAGTAACATTAAACCTAAGGATGCTGTAAAACTTTACCATTCTGAATTAAAGAAAAATAAACTCATACCCGACAGGAAACTTTTAAAAGACCTTGAGGTCACTGAAAAAGTTTTAAAATTATAATTTAGATATATTGGGTAAATTTCCAGAAGAGGCATTAACTTTCATCATAGATGTCCCAGCTGCATGAGCCTTTTTGAGAGTTTTTTTTATGTCCCAATTTTCATGTATTCCAAATATAAACGCTGCACAAAAAGCATCTCCAGCTCCAACTGAATTTATTACCCTGCTTTTTGGTAAAACCTTTGATTTAGTGTAAATTTTTTTTGATCTATCAAAATAGAGCGACTCAGTTGGACTATGAATAATAACTCCTCTAATAATACCCTTTTTGAAAACTTTACTGATTAACTTGATTAAGATTTTTTGATTAAGTTTTTTATTGAAGTCGTAAATTTTTTTATTAAATAGTATCTCTGCTTCAATTTCATTCAAAAGCAAATAATCGGTGAATGGCAATGAGCTTTCAATAATATTTTTATATTTAGGGTGTTTATTTGAAACTAAATCTAAAACTGTTATTACATTTTTACTTTTAGCTTTTTTTAAAACTTTTGATAAACGAGTTTTTTTGTCAACATCAAATTTGTCCAATTTTCCTAATAGTGTAATATATCCGACATAAAGAACTTTAGGTGAAATTTTTAATTGGTTAATTTTAAAATGTTTTTTATCAAGTAAGCTGTTTGCCCCTGGATAATATAAAAAAGTTCTTTCTTTTTGTTTTTCAAACATACAAACGGTATGAGAAGTAGAAATTTGCTTTGATACAATTAAATATTTAGTCTCTATTTTATTTTCTCTACAATGTTTTTTTATAATTGATGCATCTGTATCAAGTCCAATTGATCCCATTGCGTACATTGGATGTTTAAATCCTAAAGAATTTAAATCTGTCAAAACATTTGATGGACCTCCACCTACGCATTGAAAAGTATTAGAAATTGCTTCTAATTTACCTCTATCAGGTAAATTATCTATTTTGTATGTGGTATCTACACACCACATTCCAAGGCCAATTATACCTCTTTGCATTATATTTCATTCCAGAGAGGATGTATCGCAACTTCATCTTCTTCAATTTCAGTGAACCTTCCCACACTTTCTAAAAAATAATTATCTTTATTATCATCGTTGACTTGAGAAACCTCTCCTGCCATAACCATTCCTGAACCCTCAGCTGAGTAAAATTTATGATATATGTTTCTTTCAACAGTGACGCTCTGGCCTCTTTTTAAAATCAATGGTTCTCTTGGTGCAATGGAAACTATTTCACCATCAACAAGAACATCAATTTTAGAGCTTAATTCAATTTGATTTGAGTCTACTTCTAAAAATTCAATCACTAATTCCCCACCTCCCCGATTAATTATATCTTCCAGTTTTACCTTATGGCTATGAAAAGGAATTTCTTGGCCCTCTCTAATAAATAATAACTTTTCTGCATAGGGTTTGTCATCATTGTTACCCTGTATTCCATTCCTTATACAAAACAAGGTGATGCCTTTTTTTTCAAATTCGCCTTTACCAAAATCAGTAACATCCCAGCCCATTTGATGATTTTTTAAATAATTTTTTAAGTTAGGATTATTGTTGTACTCTTCTTTAGACCAATAGCCCCATTTAGGTAGAACCCACGAATATCTATCGATCATATCTTTAGCTTCAGATATTGCAGCATTTATTTCAGATCTTTTCATTTCAACTTAGATTATCAAAAAAATAAATAATTGATATAATCAAGTAATGAAAACAATAATTGTTGATCCTTTTCCAAGACAAATGGATCTTATTTTCTCTAAAGATAAGCTTGTTTATTTAAAAAAAAATTTCAAACTTATTGATGCACCAATAAAAAATAAAAAAAATTTTTATCAAAACAATATATCAAAAGCAGATTTTATAATTGGACAACCTGACCTTCCAAATTCAATTTTAAAAAAGGCAGCAAAACTTAAAGCTATATTCAATGTTGAGAGCAACTTCATGGACAATATGGATTATGAGTATTGTTTTAGAAATGGTATCTATGTTCTATCTACTGCTCCTGTTTTTGCTCAAACAGTTGCTGAAATTGCAGTTGGTTTTACTTTGTCTCTCAAGAGGGAAATTCATCAATCACATATAGATTTTATTAATAATAAAGAAAAATATGGATTGGAAAGTAATATGAATTCTAGTTTATTGCAGAATAACACTGTCAGTTTTATTGGTTTTGGAGATCTGGCCAAAAAGTTAAAACCCTTGTTAGAGCCTTTCACAAATAATTTTCTTGCATACGACCCTTGGCTTCCAAGCAAGTTACTTGAGGATAATAATTGTAAAATTAATTCTCTTAATGAAATATTCAAAAAATCAGATGTGATATATGTTCTTAGTTCTATCACAACAAAAAACAAACATATGATTGATAAAAAGCTACTTAATCTGATGAAACAAAATTCTTGTTTAATAATTCTAAGTAGGGCTAATGTAGTGAATTTTAAAGACCTACTAAAAATTTCAAAAAAAAGAAATATAAAAGTTGCAACAGATGTATTTCCTGAGGAGCCAGTAGAAAAAAATGATCCCATACGTAAGTCTAAAAATATTCTTTTCTCAGCACACAGAGCTGGAGCTCTAAAGTCTGTGTTTTATGAAATGGGCGAAATAGTGTTTGAAGATTTAAAACTAATAAACAAAGGTCTCCCTCCAAAGTTATGTAGAAAAGCAGAGCTAGAGACTGTCGGAAAACTAAGATCAAAACCAGTAAAGATTAATTAATTAAGTTGAATTTAACGAATTAATTTAGTTCTATGTTATATGCTTATTAAAATTGATCCTATTCTTAGTCCAGAGGTTTTACATACTTTAAGAGCGATGGGACATGGAGATAAATTAATTTTATGTGACTCAAATTTTCCCGCCTATTCGATGAACTCCAGAGTTCATCGTATTGATGGCGTAAATGCTGCAAGAGCTGCAGAGGCTATACTCTCCTTATTTCCTCTAGATAGCTTTGTCGACTCTCCTATTCAAAGGATGGAAATTGATGGAAATCCAGATCAATTAAATGAAGTTCATCAAGAAATAATTGATATAACTAAGAAAATTTCAGGAGAGCATTGGAAAATTTCATCCATTGAAAGGTTTAAATTTTATGATGAAGCCAAAAAGGCATTTGCCATAATAACAACAAACGAAACTAGACCATTTGGATGCTTTATCTTAACTAAAGGAGTTGTTAAACCTGATGGTACTGTTTGGGTACTAGATAAGTGAGTATTTGTGTATTTGGGATATTTGTTGCAGATCTATGTTTTTTTGCAAATGATATTCCAATACCAGGTCAAACCATATTAGGAAAAAAATACATCATCGGGCCAGGTGGTAAAGGGTCTAACCAAGCAATAGCAGCAGCAAGAGCCGGAGGTAATGTATCGTTTATAAGTAAAGTAGGTAAAGATAGCTATGCCGATCTTGCAATCTCTTTATACGAAAGAGATAAAATAAATTATGATGGTTTGGTTATTTCTGAAAATGAATCAACTGGGGCTGCAGGTATATTGATTAATGAAAAAACTGGGCAAAATGCAATAAATGTTGTTCCAGGAGCTGCTGGTACAATCGATGAAAAGTTAATCGACTCAAAGTTAAATATAATTGAGTCTTCTGATGTTTTTTTAACTCAGTTAGAGACACCAAAAAAGGTAACACTCTATGCTCTAAAAAAAGCGAAAAATTTTAATTGTACAACAATTCTAAATCCAGCACCCGCCAGTGAAATAACTGATGATAGCTTTCAATATTTTGATTTTTTTACCCCCAATGAAACGGAAGCAAGTTTTTATTTCGGTCAATCAATTAAAAATGAGGAAGACTGTAAAAAAGCAGGAAATTTTTTTTTAGATAAAGGGATAAAGAATATAATTATTACACTTGGAGAAAATGGTTGTTATTTTAAAAACAATAAAGAGGAGTTTATATTACCTGCTTCAAATCTAAAAAAACCAGTAGTTGACACAACAGGTGCGGGAGATGCTTTTAATGGGGCTTTAAGTGTGGCAATCTCACAAAATAAAAACTACAAAGAAGCTATTGAGTTTGCTAATCTTGTGGCAGGTGTTTCTGTTACAAGGGAGGGAGCAGCAAATTCAATGCCATACAAAGAGGAATTACTTTAAAAATGACATATATTTCAGACAAAAATCGCTATCAAAAAATGCATTATAGAAATTGTGGTGATAGTGGTTTAAAACTACCAGTCTTATCAATAGGGTTATGGCATAACTTTGGGGGCAATGGAATGGCTTCAGAGTCTAAAAAAATTCTTTTTGAGTCTTTTGATGCAGGAATTACTCATTTTGATTTAGCAAATAATTATGGACCACCTTATGGCAGTGCTGAGTCTAATTTTGGAAAAGTCATGAAAAGTGATCTTGGAAAATACCGTGATGAGTTAATTATATCTTCTAAAGCAGGTTACGATATGTGGGATGGACCATATGGTGAATGGGGTTCAAAAAAACATGTAATTGCTAGTTGCGATCAAAGTTTAAAGAGGATGAAACTGGATTATGTAGATATATTTTATTCTCATCGTTTTGATCCAAATACACCTCTTGAGGAAACAGCTGATGCTTTAGAAAGTATCTATAAAGCTGGTAAGGCCCTGTATATTGGTGTCTCTTCTTACTCCTCCAATAAAACAAATAAAATGATTTCAATTTTAAAGAGCAAAGGTATCAAGTTATTAATTCATCAACCTTCTTATTCATTAATCAATAGATGGATTGAAAAAGATTTAACAAAAACTCTCATAAAAAAAGGGGTTGGTTGTATCGCCTTTTCTCCACTAGCCCAAGGTTTTTTATCTAATAAATATTTGAAAGGAATTCCCAAAGTTTCAAGGGTTAATGAAAATAGCTCTTTCAGCAAAAATTTAATAACGAAAAAAAATACTAAAATTATTAATGAACTCAGTAAAATTGCGAAAAGAAGAAATCAATCTCTATCCCAAATGGCTATAGCATGGGTATTAAATAATCGTGCAATAACTTCTGCTTTAATAGGAGCTAGAACCGTAAAACAGCTTAAAGAAAACTTAGCTACACTTGATAATTTAAAATTTTCAAAAAAAGAAATAAAAGAAATAAATAAAGCTGCAAAAGAGGGTGATATAAATATATGGGCTCCTTCTAGTGCCCATTGATTAATTGAATTTTTTTATTATCTCGCTAATAAATTAAATTTTAACCCACTTTTTTTTCTTAATAGACATAAAAATTGCATCTAATACTTTCATATTTTTTTTTGCATCTAATAATCCATAATCTATTTTAGTTTTATAAATTAACTCATTAGAAAATTTTGTAACTTGATGTTCATATTGATCAGTCGCTGGAAATACTTTTATTGTATTATCTTTTCGATAGATTGATTTTCCATTGTAGATAACAACTGTAGTTGGTTTATTTGCAATTGCATTGAAAGGATTTTCAATAACAACTGTTTTTTTTTTGCCAAGAATTACTACTTGTTGTGAATATGTGCTTTGTGTAGCAACTGTAAAGGTTGAGAAAATATCTCCAAAATCTAACAATGCAGATGATAAAATATCTGTTTTAAATTTTTTATCATTTTTAGTAGTTGCAATAACTCTTTTTGGTTCTTTATCTAATAGAAATCTTGATATGACAGTCGGATAACATCCAATGTCATAGATGGCCCCTCCACCAAATTTTTTGATATTTCTGATATTTTTTGGATTTTTATTATTGTATGAAAACACTGTTGATATACTTGATATTGATCCGATCTTACCTGATTTTATATATTCTTTAACCCATCGCCATTGAGGATGATGCCTGACCATAAATGCTTCTTTAACAATAACTTTATTTTGTGAGGCAATTTTTATTAATGGATCTATATCTTTTGATTTTAAAGATAATGGTTTCTCTAATAGGAGATTTTTTTTATTTTTACAGGCCTCAATACTTGATTTTATATGTAAGTGGTTAGGAAGAGGGTTATAAATTATATCTACATCTTTATCTTCATATAACTCTTTATAAGAACCATAGCTTTTTGGTATTTTAAATTTTTTGGTTAGAGCCGTTGCTCTGGATAAATTTCTACTAGCGAGCGCAATAACCTGACTATTTTTAGATTTTTTTATTGCAGGTATTACGTGCTCCCAACCAATTTTAGCAGTGCTTAATATGCCCCAATTAATAATTCTTTTTTTCATAAAAAAAATTTAAACCTTTTGGACTACAATCCATACATATATTTAAAAGATTTCATACATATATTTTATAACTTATGGTATCTATTTAAAAATGAGTGATTTTAAAATAGGCATTGATTACGGTGGTACAAAAATTGAGGGTATTTTAATAGACTCAAATGGTAAAGAAATTCTAAGAAAAAGATCTACTTATGAAAAAAATTACGAAAGTGGTTTAAATACCGTAAAATCTTTAGTTTCAGAATTTGATAAATTTACAGATCAACAAAATTCTGTAGGGGTTTGCATACCAGGATTTTCTTCATATGAAACTGGCTTAGTAAATAACGCTAATTGTATATGGATTAATGACAAACCATTTCATAAAGACTTAGAAAAAAGTTTAAATAGAGAAATTCGTATCATGAATGATGCTAACTGTTTTGCATTATCTGAAGCTATCGATGGCTCTGGGGCAAATTATAAATCAGTTTGGGGTGTAATTATTGGATCTGGTTTTGGCGGATCATTTGTTTATGAAAAGAAAGTCATTGAGGGCATTAACCAAATTGCAGGAGATTGGGGACATCAGCCATTACCCTATCCTACTAATGAGGAAATTAATTCTAATGTCCAATGTAATGTAGGGAATTGCAAACGACCCTTATGTGCTGAGCAATTTATATCAGGAATAGGTTTTACAAAATTATTTAACGAGAAATATGGCACCAGTTTAAGAACAAGAGAAATAGTCGCTTTGGAAGCGAATGGAGATGAAAGAGCAAAAAAAGAATTTGAATTATATGAAGATCGTTTTGCCAGATTAATATCTGTAATGATAGGTATCGTTGACCCTGAGGTAATAGTTTTTGGTGGAGGTATGTCAAACGTTGGTAGACTTTATGACAATATACCTAAATTACTTCCTAAATACACATTTAGTGATAAGATAAGAAATAAGATCTTACGGAATACTCACGGTGACTCCAGCGGTGTTAGAGGAGCAGCGTGGTTGTGGGACTCAGATAAATTTTAAATGAAAAAAATTGGAATTCTTACTAGTGGTGGAGACTGTGGTGGTTTAAACGCGGCAGTTAGATCGATATTTTTTAGAGCTAAAAATACATATCAGATGGAAGTTATGGGTATTCGTGATGGCACTGTTGGTTTAATGCAAAGACCAGTGGCTTATGTTCCATTAGACTATCAAACTTTTAGCGGTTCTCTTCTAAGACAAGGTGGGACATTTTTGGGAACAACAAGTAAAGGTAATCCTTTTAAATTTCCCATGCCAGATGGTAAATACAAAGATAGATCCCAAGACATTATTGATGGTTACAAAGAATTAGGTCTTGAGGGGCTTATTGTTATAGGCGGAGATGGAAGCATGTCGATATTAACTGAAATTGCAAAAAGAGGAGACTTAAATATTGTAGCCATACCTAAAACAATTGACAATGATGTGGGAGCCACAGAAAGTTCCATAGGGTTTAATACAGCTGTAAATGTTGCTACCCAAGCACTAGATAACTTACAAACAACTGCTGCAAGTCATCAAAGAACGATGATTTTAGAAGTAATGGGTAGAGACGCAGGACACATAGCTATTAACGCAGGCATTGCTGGTGGAGCAGATGTAATCCTAATTCCTGAATTAGATTACTCTATCAAAGGAATTGTCAATAAACTCACTGAAATGAAAAATAGAGGAATAGTTCATTCGCTGATAGTAGTAGCAGAAGCAGTAAAAACAGAAAACGGAAAAAGTTATACTGTTGAATATGCTGATGGTCAAAAAAGATTAGGCGGAATAGGTAATTATCTTTCAGAGGAAATAATGAAAAGTACTGATATAGAGTGTAGAGTCACCTCTTTGGGGCATGTTCAACGAGGTGCACCTCCTACTCCACGTGATAGAATTTTAGCTAGTGCTTTTGGAGTTTATGCTGTTGATTTAATAGCAAAAGGAAAATATGGAAGAATGGTTGCCTGGAGAGATAGAAAAGTTGTTGATGTTCCAATTAGTGAAGGAATTTCTACTTATAAAGTTGTAGATAGATCCGATCCTCTAATTGAAACTGCTTTAGCACTTGGGGTATATGTTGGTGATATAAAGTGAATGTTTATACCAATAGAAAAAATTTCAGATCTTCAAGAATTTAAAAAAGATATTTTTAGTGGAAAAGTTTTTGTATTTCAAAAATCAAAAACTTCAAATGATTTAATAACCCAAATTAAAAATAAAATACAAAATATTTATGATGGTGAAATAGAAAAAATACACTATTTAAAAAATTCTGAGGATATAAGTAAGGATATTGTATCAAAATTAAAAAACCATGAAGATTTCAGAAAACTATTTTCAAACTTTTTATTTGAAATTGGATACAATAAAGGTGAAACTTTTTGGGATCGATTTGTGGTAAGAGTAGCACCAGCAGAAAATAACTTACCTTACAGAGAAGCATCTAGAATAAATATTCATCGTGATACTTGGGGCACAAATTTGTATCAACAAATTAATTGGTGGGCACCAGTAAGCAATGTAGAGGAAAAAAATACTATGATTTTTTATCCAGACTATTTTGATGTTCCTGTTAAAAACACTACTTCGACTTGGGATTTAAACATTTATTTAGCCAATAGAAAAAAAGGGGATTTTTCTTATCCCTCTGCCCCGCAATTAAAGCAGGATTTACCAAGCAATACTAAAATGGTACCTGTAACTATTAAACCAGGAGAAATTTTATGTTTTTCAGGTGCCCACTTACATAGTTCATCAAAAGAAAAGTCTGAAAATACAAGGATAAGCTTTGAAATTAGAACAATATGTGAAAACGACATAAATAGTTCAGCTCAAGCCCCCAATGTAGACTGTGATTTGCAGTGGAAGTTCCCAAAAATTTTTAAAAAAATTAACGACAATTCGCCCCTGAAAATAACTAGCTGATTATTTTATTTTTTGCTAATTTGTGATGTGAAAAAAAAATATTCAATATTTAGCCTCGCAAAGAACGCACTATCTGGCCATAAAGATTGGCAAAAAATGTGGAGAAGTCCTGAACCAAGAGAGTTTTATGATGTCATAATAATTGGTGGTGGGGGCCATGGACTTGGAACTGCTTATTATTTAGCAAAAGAACATGGATTAAAAAATATTGCTGTAATTGAAAAAGGATGGCTTGGTGGAGGTAACACAGGAAGAAATACCACTATTATAAGATCAAATTATTTATGGGATGATAGTGCTCATTTGTACGAACACTCTTTGAAGTTATGGGAAAACCTATCAAGTGAACTCAATTACAATGTGATGTTTAGTCAAAGAGGAGTTATGAATTTAGCCCATAACGAACATGATATTAAGGAGATTAAAAGAAGAGTGAGTGCAAATAATTTAAATGGCATTGACTCATTTTGGTTATCTAAAGAAGAAATTCAAAAAAAGGTTCCTATCATGAACACTGACAATCTTCGATATCCAGTACTTGGTGCGTCTTACCAACCTCGTGGTGGTGTAGCAAGACACGATGCAATAGCATGGGGTTTTGCAATGCGTGCTGATGAGATGGGAGTTGATATAATTCAAAATTGTGAGGCACATCAAATAAGGACTAAAAATGGAACAATAGAAGGTGTAGAAACTTCCAAGGGTTTTTTAAGGGCAAATAAAGTTGGAGTTGTTGCTTCAGGTCATACTGGTGTTTTAGCAGAGAGTGCGGGTATCAGATTACCTTTACAGAGTAAACCACTTCAGGCACTTGTTTCTGAGCCAATCAAACCTATTATTGATACAGTGGTAATGTCATCTGCAGTTCATGCTTATGTCAGTCAATCTGATAAAGGTGAATTAGTTATTGGAGCAGGAACCGATAGTTATAATTCTTTCACTCAAAGAGGTGGTTTTAATATTATTGAAGATACTATAAGAGCTATGGTCGAGCTTTATCCAGTATTTGGCAAAATGAAAATGCTTCGTCAATGGGGCGGTATTGTTGATATCTGCCCAGATGCTAGTCCTATTATTAGTAAATGTGACATTGAAGGTTTATTTTTTAATTGCGGCTGGGGCACAGGTGGTTTTAAAGCTACTCCTGGAAGTGCAAATGTTTTCGCACATACCATTGCAAAAAATGAACCTCATCAAATTAATAGTGCTTTTAATCTTGATAGATTTGCAAGTGGAAGATTAGTCGACGAACACGGTGCTGCAGCCGTAGCACATTAATAAATATGCTCATAATTAATTGCCCTTATTGCGGCCCACGAGATCAATCGGAATTTTCAAATGGAGGAGAGGCGCATGTAAAAAGACCCGATGGATCAAAAGAAATTGGTGATCGTGAGTGGGGAGAATATGTCTTTATAAGAGCAAATCCAAAAGGTTTGTTTTATGAGCGCTGGGTTCACACACATGGTTGTCGAAAATGGTTTAATTGTGTTAGAGATACATCTACTGATGAAATTTTGGTGACCTACAAGCTCGATGAAAAAAAACCAAATTTAAATGATTTCAAAAGTGTTGTTAAAACGCCATCTGGGGAACCAGAAGTTGGTTCAGGTAATTTTACGGTTGAGAAATGAAATCTATAAATTTAAAAGAAAATCAATTTATTCAGTTTCATCAAAAAATTAGCTTCAAATTTGATGGGGTCAAATATTTTGGCTACAAAGGTGATACTATAGCCTCAGCTCTATTAAGAAATAATATTAACCTTGTCGGTAGAAGTTTTAAGTACCATAGGCCAAGAGGAATTTATACATGTGGTATAGAAGAACCAAACGCTCTAGTCCAAATAATTAGTGAATATTCCGAACCAAACACAAGAGCAACTATAAAAAAAATTTATGAAGGTATGGAAATTGAAAGTCAAAACAGATGGCCTTCTCTTGAAAACGATTTTGGAAGGATCAATAACTTATTTTCTCCAATTTTTACTGCTGGTTTTTACTATAAAACATTCATGGGGCCGCATAAGAAATTTTGGAAAAATTTGTATGAACCCCTTATTAGAAGGGCCGCTGGATTGGGTAAACCTCCCAAAGATTTCAAAGGCATAAGCAATCATATCCATCACAACGTCGATGTTACAATTATAGGGGGAGGATTAAATGGACTTCTTGCAGCTAAATCTTTCATCAACTCAAATTATGATGTGTTGTTAATTGACTTTGAAGAACAACTTGGTGGCATTATAAATAATTCAAACAAAATATCATTAATTGATAACAAAGAGCCTAAAGTTTGGTTAAAAGAAACTATACAAGAAATAGAAGACTCTAAGAATATAAAGATTTTAAAAAACACACTTGTTACAACTTATAATTACATAAATCATCTTGTAGCCATTGAAGATAGATTTGTTGGCTCTAAACCGATAGAAGGAAAAGTTAATAGCACTTTACATAAGATACGTACAGGTCACACAATATTATGTAATGGACACATTGAGAGATTTTTATCTTTTCAAAATAATGATCTACCAGGCATAATGCTAAGCTCTTCCTTTGAAAAATATATGTGTCGATATGGACTAGCACCTTCTAAAGAACCTGTTATTTTCAGTAATAATTCGAATTCAAACAGCTTAGTTTATAGTCTTATAAAAGCTGGTTTAAAACCAAAAGCATATATCGACTCACGATCCGGGGAAGGAATTGAGCCAAATTTGTTTGACTTAATAAGAAAAAATGATGTTCCTCTCTACACAAATTCACAAATAAAAGGAGCATTTGGAAACAAAAAAATTGAAAAAATTCTTGTTGAGGATAGTTCTGGTGCTTTAAATGAGATTAAATGTGACTGCTTATGTTTGTCAGGTGGAATAAATCCAGATGTTCACTTGTTTACTCAATCAAAAGGTTTATTAGATTGGGATGAGAAAGATTTAACTTACAAACCATCAAAACCTTTTCAACCTACCATAACTCTTGGTTCTGCTTCAGGGCAATTTAATTTTGATAATTTAAATTCTGATGTAAATGAAAAATTGAAAACCTTTAAAGTCAAAAAATTAGACGTAAAACTCGAATTAAATACAAACACTAAGTATCATATTGAAAAATTGTGGGAAGTCTCTCCGCAAAAGAAATCATTATGGGCTAAATCATTTATTGACTTACAAAATGATGTAACAACTAAAGATATCCGTCAAGCAATAACAGAGGGATTTGATAGAATTGAACATTTAAAAAGATACACAACAAATAGCATGGGAACCGATCAAGGTAAAATTAGTAGTATTAATGCACTGGGAATAGTTTCTGATCTTCTAGATAAAAAAGTAAATGAAGTTGGCACAACTATTTATCGACCACCCTATGCTCCTTTAAGTTTTTCTGCTATAGCTGGTAGAAATTGCTATGAGTTTTATGATCCAGAGAGAAAATCACCAATACATAGTTGGCACTTAAAAAATGGTGCAATTTTTGAGGATGTTGGGCAATGGAAAAGGCCCTGGTATTTTCAAATTAATAAAGATGAGTCTATGCATGATGCTGTTCAACGAGAGAGCAAAAACGTAAGAGAAAACGCAGGTATTTTAGATGGGAGCACATTAGGAAAAATTGAGATCAAAGGTGAGGATGCGTTGGAATTTATGAATTTAATTTACACAAACAGTTTTACTAAGATGAAACAAGGTTCTGCAAGATATGCTCTTATGTTGGGGGAAGATGGAATGGTAAAAGATGACGGGATAATTTGTAAAATTTCTGATCAGCATTTTATTGCCACTACAACTACTGGAGGTGCTGCTACTGTTTTAGGTTGCATGGAGGAATATGCTCAAACCGAGTGGCCAAATTTAAAAGTTTTTATGAATTCGATTACTGAGCAATATGCAACTTTTAACATTAGTGGACCAAAAACCAGAGAAATTATGAAAAAAGCCTTTCCAAATATCAATTTTAGCAATGAGGAGTTTCCATTTATGACTTTCCAATTTCATGAATTTAATGGTATTCCAATACGAATTCTAAGAGCAAGCTTTACTGGGGAGTTAGGTTACGAAATATATATTCCGTCAAATAGTGCCCCTAAAATTTGGGATAACATTCAAAGTGTTGGAAAAGAATTTGGTCTTGCTCCCTACGGCACGGAGGCAATGCATCTTTTAAGGGCAGAAAAGGGTTACATCATTGTTGGCCAAGACACAGATGGTTCTATAACGCCAATAGATTTGGGACTTAGCTGGATGATTGGTAAATCAAAAAAAGATTTTTTAGGTAAAAGATCACTTACTCGGTCTGATACTATAAGAAAAGATAGGAAACAACTTGTTGGTATCATTCCCTCGAATAAAGCCGATAAACTAGAGGAAGGACAACATATCATTCTTGATAAAGAAATTAAGTCTCCTGTCCCAATGCTTGGTCATATTACATCTTGTTATTATAGTTCTACATTAGGTCATGATTTTGCATTAGCTGTTATCAAAAATGGCCACTCTATGATTGGAACAAAAGCTTACGCTTCTACTTCAAGTATGATTACAACTGGTGTGGATATAGTTAAACCAGTTTTTTATGATGAAGATAATAAAAGGTTAGTTTCATGACTGAAGTAATCCGATCTGATGGTGTTGAGATTAAAAAAAAAGTTATTCAACAGATTCTGTTAAGAGGTTCTGGTGACTCAAAATTTAATAGTCAGATAAATAAATCTTTAAAACTTTTACCACCATCAGATAATTTAAGGATAATTTCAAATGATAATTATACTTTAGCAAAATTGTCTTTTGATCAATGGAATTTGATATTTGAAAAAGAAATTGAAAATAAAAAACTCAACAAAATCTTAGCTGACTTAAATAAATCACCCTTAATATTGGCGACAAATATTTCTGACTCACAAGTATTTTTTGAAATTCAGGGTAAAAATAGTTTTGATATATTAAATAAATTAACGCATTTTGACTTTAGAGAAAAATCCTTTAAAAAATCCACTGCTGCACAAACATTATTAGCTAGAGTAGACTGTTCTATTTTTAATCTTGATCATAAATTGTTACTTAGTTGTAATCGATCATTTGCTGACTATCTTGAGGATCGTCTTATTGACGCGGTTAACTATTAGGTTTTTTTTCATATTGACATCAAATTTTGGAACTGATTAGGTATTTTTAGAGGAATAAATGGCAAGAAAATCAAGAATAATAATCGTTGGTAGTGGTATTGTTGGAGCGAGCACCGCCTATCATTTAGCTCAATTGGGATGGAAAGATATGGTTATACTCGATCAAGGGCCATTGTTTGAAACTGGAGGCTCTACAAGTCATGCACCAGGAGGTGTGTTTCAAACTAATCCTTCAAGAATGATGTGTAAATTTGCACAGTACACAGTTGACTTACTTAGATCCTTATCATTTGAGGGAAAACCTTGTTTTCATACTGTTGGAGGAATTGAAGTATCGAAGACAAAAGAAAGACATCAAGATCTTTATCGAAAACTAGGTATAGCTCACAGTTATGGATTAACTGATGCGAAAATAATCACTCCAGATGAAGTTTTAAAAATGAGCCCCTATATTGATCCAGAAAAAATTCACGGGGGATATTATGTTCCAACTGATGGTTTAGCAGCACCTGTAAGAGCAGTTAAAGCAATGGCTAAATATGTGACTGATTTAAAAGCAGGAGAATTCTTTGGTGATACAGCTGTTAATGGTTTTAAAATTCAGAATAATCAAATTCGCGGTGTACAAACATCTAAGGGTGATTATGAAGCCGATATTGTACTTGTCTCAACTGGTATCTGGGCTCCAAAAATGGGAAGACTTGCGAACATATCATTACCTCTAGTTCCCTGCGAACATCAAATGGTGTGGTTAGAACCGTTTGAAGAATTGAAAGAATTTAAAGCTGATCACAAAGAAGCTTTGGTTGAACACGCATTGATGCGTCACCAAGATTATAGTCTCTATTTCAGACAATGGAATGATACTTATGTTATTGGGAATTATCGACATGAACCAAGAATTTTAGAGTCAGAAGAATTAAAGAAACCTGAAGATGCTGAAGAAATGCCCTCTTTGGTGGACTTTAGACCCGATGATTTTGAAGGTGCACATAAAGAGTCGAATTGGTTGTTCCCAAGATTTTCAGAAAAAAAACTTACAAAAAAAATTAATGGAATTTTTTCATTTACTACAGATGGTAACCCTTTGATGGGCGAGACAAGTGTAAAAGGTTTGTGGACCGCTAATGCTGTATGGATAACACATGCTGGTGGTGTTGGAAAAGCTATGGCAGAGTGGATAGTGAATGGTGAGCCTGAACTTGATGTTCGTCAAGGA
Organism: uncultured Alphaproteobacteria bacterium; assembly: GCA_902599405.1. GTDB lineage: Bacteria > Pseudomonadota > Alphaproteobacteria > HIMB59 > HIMB59 > HIMB59. The sequence continues at coordinate 30,246 of CACKFO010000011.1, forward strand.
GATATCAATCGTTTTCATCAACATCATCATGTCAGGAAATATCTTAGGTCAAGAGGAAAGCAGAATTATAAAGAGGTATATGATATTATTCACCCACTTCAACAAATGGAGCAGCCAAGACCATTAAGAAGAAGTCCATTTTATGCAAGGTTAGAAGGACAAAAAGCACATTTCTTTGAGACTATGGGCTGGGAAAGACCTCAATGGTATGAGTCAAATGCTGAATTAATGAAAGGTAAAAACTTTCCAAATAGGACAGGCTGGGCTGCAAAATATTGGTCACCAATTCAAGCAGCTGAACATCTTGTAACAAGACAAACGGGTGCCCTGTTTGATATTACAGGATTTGTGAAAATTGAAGTAAGTGGAAAAGGTGCTCTAAAATTATTACAGAAAGTTTGCACAAATAATATTGATGTTGCCGTAGGTAAAGTTGTTTATAGCGTAATTTCTAATATGTATGGTGGTATAAAGAGTGATCTTACAATTAGTAGACTTGAGGAAAATAAATTTTGGGTCCTGGCAGGAGCTGGGAATGGAATGATTGATATTAGTTGGCTTCGAGCAAATGCTCCTGATGACGGAAGTGTTCAGATCATAGATTGGACATCCGCTTTTGCGGGTATCGGCTTATGGGGGCCAAATTCAAGATCTGTTCTTGAAAAACTGTGTGATGATGATGATGTATCTAACGAAGGTTTTCCATTTTTCCATATTAAAAAGATTTCAATCAGTAACATTCCCTGTGTTGCTGTAAGAATATCTTACATAGGTGAATTAGGTTGGGAAATATATACACCTACTGAGTATGGGCTATCATTATGGGATGAACTTCGAGAAACCTCAAGAGAGTTCAACATGATTTGCTCAGGTGCTGGTGCTTTTGAGTCACTCAGATTGGAGAAAGGCTATAGATCACTGGGTACAGATATTCATACTAATTACAACCCTTATGAGTCAGGCTTAGGCTTTACGGTAAAGCTTAAAAAAAATGATGAGTTTATCGGTAAAAATGCACTTCAAAAAATAAAAGAAAAACCAATTGAAAAGAGACTTACTTGTATGATTATTGATGACCCTGAAGGAATGGCCTTAGGCACAGAACCGATTTATTCAAATGGTAAGGCTGTAGGGTACGTTACAAGTACAAATTATGGCTATTTTGTTGATAAACACATTGTTTATGGATATTTACCAACAGAATTGTCAGAAAAAGGAAATAAGTTAGAGGTCGAGTACTTTGGCAAAAGGTATCCATTAACAGTTACAGAGGAACCTTTGCTCGACCCAGAAAATAATAGATTAAAGTCTTAACTATTATATTTTAAAAATATGATCAAAGAAAATATTGTTTCTTTAGTTGATGGCTTTACCGTAGAGCTTAACCCAAAAGTAAGACACAAACTAACGTCGATACCTTTAGATAAAAAAAATAATGTCTACATAACATATCTACCTGATGCTACAGAAAACGACATTTTAGAAACTGTTGATTTTGTATCTAAACAAGAATTAACTCCTATTACTCATTTGCCTGCAAGGACAATGAAAAATTTAGATCATGTTTCAGACTTCCTAAAAGAACTTAGAAATAGAACGGATAGCAAAAAAATTCTTGTTATAGGTGGTGGAGGTAATCAAAATGGATCAGTATCATCTTCTCTGGAAATACTAGAGTGTGGTTTATTAAAAGATAATGATTTTGAAGAGATAGGAATAGCTGGACACCCAGAGGGCTCACCTGATATTGATCAAAATACTGTGAACGAATTTTTGAACAAAAAATATAAATTATCAAAAGATAAGGATTTAAATTTAGAACTTGTTACTCAATTTTTTTTTAATGCCGAACCATTTATTAAATGGTGTAAATTTTTAGATAATTTAAATATAAAATTACCCGTCAGAGTAGGCTTTCCAGGCCCGGCATCTTTTAAAACACTTCTTAATTTTGGCATAATGAGTGGTGTTGGAAATTCATTAAATTTTTTGAAAAAGAACTCATCTAAAGTAACTGACCTTTTAACAAAAACTTCAAACGATGAAATGTTTATTGAATTAGCAAACTTCTCTAAAGAACAAAGTTCATTTAAAAATTTTCACTGCTTTCCTTTTGGTGGCTTCGAGAAGACCTGTCATTGGTTAAATGCTCTTCAAAATGGTGATTTTACAATGGAAAATGACAAAATAGTCCTCCACAACAAAATCTTTTAAGTTCTAATTTTTCGATTGCATAGACCCTAAAAAGAAATTAATTTTCAAAAATTGCTACTGCATTTTTTATAGGAGGATATATGAAGCTAAAGCAACCAAGTTCAGTGGACCAATCTGACAGAAAAGTCCCATTTAATTTAAGGCAATCAGGACCAACACCTCAACAAATGCTTATATCTACTAGAGTTAGAAAAAATCCTTATTGGCATTTATCAGTCGAAGCAGGATGTTGGAGATGCACCGTATACAATAGAATGTATCATCCTAGAGGTTATGTAAAACCAGAGGATGGTGGTGCAATGGTTGAATATGATGCATTAGTTAATCACGTAACAATGTGGAATGTAGCAGTTGAAAGACAAATTCGTGTAAAAGGACCAGATGCGTTAAAATTTACAAATTTTGTTATCACAAGAGATGCAACAAGAATTGAAGTAATGAAAGGAAAATATGTAATCCTTTGTAATGACAAAGGAGGGGTGTTAAATGATCCTATATTACTCAGAATAGCAGAGGATGAATTTTGGTTTTCACTTTCTGACTCCGATATTATGTTTTTTCTTCAAGGCGTAAATCACGATAAAAAATTTAATGTAGAAATTGATGAAATAGATGTATCTCCTGTTCAAATTCAAGGACCAAAGTCAATTGATCTTATGGCAGATTTAGTTGGAGATGCTGTTAGAGACATTCCTTACTATGGATTAATGGCAGCAAAAGTTGGAGGGAGAGATTGTATTATTTCCCAAACAGGTTTTACTGGGGAAAAGGGATATGAAATCTACCTCAAAGATGCAACTTTATATGCGGATGATATGTGGAATGCTGTTTTAGAGGCTGGAAAGAAACACAATCTAAAAGTAATAGCACCTGCACACCATAGAAGAATAGCTGCAGGAATTTTATCATGGGGTCAAGATCTTGACTCCGAAACTTATCCATTTCAATGTAATCTTGGCTACCAGGTTCCAAGAAAAAAACAAGGGGATTACATTGGTAAGCAAGCACTAGAGGCTATGAGAGCAAAAATCGAAGCAGGAGAAAAACCCTACAGTAACCAACTTGTTGGATTTAGATTAGGGGGTAAGCCAATTGATGAATATGCACCTGATTTTTGGCTCATATCTGAAGATGGATCAACACCAATAGGTTATCTAACATCTCCTTGGTATTCTCCAGAATTGGAAACTAATATAGCAATGGGATATGTTCCTTATGAAAAAAAGGATATTGGTAATAAGTTTAAATTTCATCTCCCTGATCAATATTGTGATACACCTGGAACACCAGTTGATGGAGAGATAGTTGAAATTCCGTTTAGACCATCTGTTAATCCAAATGCACGTGAAATTGCAAAGGATGACGGAAGAGACTCAGCCTACTAAACTATATATATCAAGCTCAGTTTATGTACCTGGGCTTTTTATATTTGAATTTTAAAATCTAGCTGTAATAATCTAATTATGAATGTATCAAACATAATAAATAGTAAAAAGCTCTACAATCTATATGACCAAATTTTTGATTACTTTAACTTAGCTATTTACGATTTAGAGTCTAAAATTGATACAAGCTTTGACTATAAAAATATTAAGCATAAATTAGAGACCTTTGCCGATAAACATTTTAAAAGTGCCCTTAATGAATTCAATAGAGAAATATCCTTGTTAAAAGATCAAATTCCTGATGATTTCTCAAAAATTGAAGAATTAAGTAATGAAATAAGAACATACTTCAACTCATTTTTAGAAAAAAAACTTTTTGATTTAAAAGATAATCTTAAAAAGAGTATTGATAAAATTTATTCTTAAAAAGAATTAAAATTTAAATTATGAATTTGGAAATCATTATATTTGGAGGTCTTATAATTGTTATCATTCTTTTATTAATAACTATAAAGAAAATTAATGAAAAACATAAAAATAATCAAGATGTAGATCTTGATAAAATAAGTCAAAATTTAGAAAATTTATTTAATAAAACATTGGAGCAATCTGGTTACATCAATTCAAAAATAGATGAAATTGGCCACTTAACAAAAAAAATGACTAATGCCATGACAGCCAATATAGCTGATATGGGGAATATGGGAGAGGCAATACTAGAAAATATTCTACAAGATTGTGGAATGACTAAAGATAGAGATTACAAAACACAATATACGGACAAAAATGATGAGGGACAAAGCTTTAGACCAGATGTCGTTATTTTTCTTCCAGATAAAAGAAATATAATAATTGACTCCAAAGTTCCTATGAAAGATTGGTATGAATTTCAAAATACTGATGATATTAAAATAAAAGAAAATTCGATTAGAAATTTTATAACTGCATTAAAAAATCACATTAACTCAATTAGCAAAAAAGATTATACAAATCTTTTAAAAATTAATTCTCCGGACTACGTTTTCATATTCATGCCACATGAACATGCACTAATTACTGCACAAAGATACGATCAAAATATTGCTAATTATGCTCAGCAAAAACATGTAATTATAGTGGGACCATCAACATTAATAATGTGTATGAAATTAGTTGAAAGCATTTGGCGCCTAGAAAAACAAAATAAAAACTCTAAAGAGATTGCAGATATAGCTGGGAATATGTTTGACCAAATAGCTAAAACAATAAATTTGTTAGAAAAAACTGAATCATCTATCACTAAATCTCTGGAAAATATAAGTACTACTAAAAATTATATTAAAGAAGGTAGAGGTAGTTTATACAGTAGAGCTAATCAAATGAAAGAGCTGGGTGCAAAGACAAAAATTGAAATTGATATAAAAGAATGAAAATTCTTGTTTACAGTTTTAATGATAAATTAGGTGACGGTTTACAAAAAATATCATTTCTTCAAAAGTTAAAAAAAATATACCCCTCTTCTTCTATTACTTACACTACGACAAACACAACAACACTTAAAAAAATACTCAACCCTCTTTTAACAAATATCATAGATGAGTTTATCGAGGAAAATAATATAAGATCATCTTTTTTTGATTTATTTAAAACAAATAAAAGATTTAAGAATACTCATTTTGACTTAATTATTGATCTTCAAAAAGTTGTTTTGAGAACATTGAATTTAAAAAAAATTAGCCACAAAGTATTTTTTAGTGCGTCAGCAAATTTTTTGTTTTCAGACGTAAAAAATAACCAAAATTTAAAATTTAAAGGGATATATATTGAGAGATTTTATTATAATATATTGAGTCTGATCAACAATGAGTATTTTGAAGATATAGAAAATATTAGTGTGCCATATGTAGAGGCACCTAAAATAATTAATCAGAAAAATAAGAAAATAATTGGCATAGCACCAGGTGCAGGAAATCCCATAAGGGAATGGGGATTTAAAAATTATTTAGAAGTGGCAAAAAAATTAAGGCAAGATGATTATCGTGTAGTATTTTTCTTAGGACCAAACGAAAAACATTATTTAGATTTATGTAAAACAAATAATTTTGATTGCCCAGAATGGAATGAGAGATCTATGATCTCGAAAAGTATTCTATTTATTATGAATTTAGCAAAACAAGTCGATTGCTTATTATGTAATGACGGTGGAACCTCATGGATCTTTGAATTTGCTGGTATAAAGACATTCAAAATTTTTGGAGTTACCAATGAAAAAAAATTTGCAAGACCAAATTATTGTAAAACATTACAAGTAAAAGATTATGGCTATAACTCTTTACAATCTTTTCCCACTGACCTATACATAGAAGAGTTAAACATTTATTTGAAAACTATATGATTAAAAAAAATATTCTTATAACTGGCGGTGCGGGATTTATAGGTTCAAATCTAGTTAAATTTATATTAAAGAAAAATATTGCAAGAAAAATTATTGTTTTAGATAACTATTCATCTGGTTCAAAATTAAATCATATTTCTAATAATAAAATTACTTATATCAGAGGAGATACAAAAAATATTCTTAATAATAAAAAAATTAAAAAATCTAAAATTGATTTAATATTTCACTTAGCAGAATTTTCAAGAATTGTTCAAAGCTTTCAGTATTTTGAAAAATGTTGGGAGTCAAATATGCAAGGAACAAAAAAGGTAATAGAATTAGCGTTGATTAAAAGAGCTAAATTTATTTATTCGGCTTCATCGAGTAAATTTGGTCCGAAGACTAATGAATATCTATCACCTTACGCATGGACTAAAGCAAAAAATGTAGAATTAATAAAATGTTACAAAGAATGGTATGGTTTAGACTATGTGATTGCATATTTTTATAATGTCTACGGACCCAATCAAATTAAAAAACACTATATGTCTGCAGTTATAGGAATTTTTGAGGATCAATTTATAAATAATAAACCTTTAACAGTGGTCTCTCCTGGAAACCAAAAAAGGGATTTTACACATGTATACGATATTGTAGAGGGGTTTATTAAAGCTGGTTTTTTAAAAAAAAATCAGGAGTATCAGTTGGCATCTGGAAAGTTGTACACGATAATGCAAGTTGCTAAGATGTTTAAAACTAAGATAAAATTAATACCTCAAAGACCAGGTGAAAGATTTTCTTCAAAAAGAGACAACTTATCTAAATCTAAAAAAGAATTAAATTTTCAAGCCAAATATGATTTAAAAAAATACATTCAGGATTTTATAAAAGAGCATAATAATTAGTTAAATTACTCTCTCATTTCTGATATCAGCATATGACTGTACTAAATGGTGTCTTACACGACATCCTTTCATAGAAAAAATACCCTTATTATCAAAATATATTCCTGATTGAATAATATTATCACAATCATAGTTTTCAAAATAACTTCTGACTACTTTAGTAAATTGACCAGTGGCAGTTAAACTTAATACTGCAGTTTTAGGTTTAAAAAATATTTTATTTTCATAAAATTTGTAGTCATTTACAATATTTTCGATCATCATTTTTGGTATTAAATGATTTTTTTTAAATCCTAATCCCCAGGTCAAAAAATTATTATGTGGAAATTTTAATAATGAAAATATTTTCTCACTTGGTGGAATAATACATTCAACTGGTTCATTAGATAAAAATGCCTCCGTATCCTTTTCATGAAGAGACTTTATGGAAACACTGCATCCTTTACTAATATCAAAATAATACCCACCCCTTTCATACAAAATACAATGTCTAAATATATCAGACTTCATTACTCCAAATTTAACTTTTTTATATACATGATGAATTTCATGAGAGGACCAGTATTTTTCCATGTATTCATCTCTTGCTTTTTTATCAAATAGGATGAAACTTAAGTCTTTATTGACATCTCTAAATTTTAAAATTTCCTGATAATGTGTTTTTCCAAAAAATTTATTTTCCCAAGTTTGATAAACACATGGCGGTATAAGTTGATTATGTGTTTCATTTGAGATTTGATCTTTCAACTCTTTTAAAGGATATTCTGTTATTCTTTTTATGTAATAATCGAAAAATTTTTCTATCTTTTTAAAACTATTCATAACGTTGGCGGAGAGAGTGGGATTCGAACCCACGATAGAGTTGCCCCTATACACGCGTTCCAGGCGTGCGCCTTAAACCACTCGGCCATCTCTCCATGATTATTCATCATCACCTATTTTTAATGCCTCAAAAAAAGCAGTCTGCGGAATTTCAACATTACCAAATTGTTTCATTCTTTTCTTTCCCTTTTTTTGTTTTTCTAAAAGTTTTTTCTTTCTACTCACATCTCCGCCATAAAGTTTAGCAGTCACATCTTTTCTAAAAGCTTTAATGGTTTCTCTGGCTATAATTTTTCCATAAATTGCAGCCTGAATTGGTATTTGAAAGTTTTGTCTTGGAATTAAATCTTTTAGCTTATTACAAATCCTTCTACCAATCGTTTCAGCTCTTGTTTTATGAACTATATTTGAAAATGCATCAACAGTTTCTGAATTAACAAGAATATTTAGTTTTACTAGATCTCCTTCAAAATAATCGTAGACCTGATAATCAAAACTAGCATAACCTTTTGAATAAGATTTTAATTTGTCATAAAAATCTATAACGATTTCATTCAAAGGTAATTCCATTTCTAAGATAGCTCTATTGTTTTGTATATTTAAGTTTTTTTGTTTACCTCTTTTTTCAATACAAAGTGTAATTACCGTACCCAAATAATCCTGTGGCACTATTATAGTAGATTTAACCCATGGTTCTAAAATTTTATCAATTTCAGCTGGATCAGGCAGTTCAGAAGGATTTCTTATTACAATTTCGTTTTTATTTCTGTCAATTACTTTGTATACAACTCCTGGAGCAGTAGTAATTAAATCTAAATCAAATTCTCTTCTAAGTCTCTCTGTTGTAACCTCTAGGTGAAGCAAGCCTAAAAAACCACACCTAAAACCATAACCTAAAGCAGCACTAGTTTCATTTTCATATGTAAAACTTGAGTCATTTAAAGCAAGTTTTTCAAAACTCTCTTTAAGTCTCTCATAGTCTGATGTATCAACAGGATATATCCCACAAAACACGACTGGTAATGAGGGCTTGAAACCTGGAAGTGGTTTTATTTTTTGATCATTTAATTCTGCTATTGTGTCACCGACCTTACAGTCAGCAACTGACTTTATACTAGCATTAATAAAACCTATTTCTCCTGGACCTAATTCATCACAATAATTTATTTCAGGTGTGAAATATCCAATTCTATCGATATTGTATTGTTGATTATTAGATAAAAACTTAACCTTCATACCTTTTTTCATAACTCCATCAAGAACTCTAACCAGAACTGTTACTCCTAAATAATTATCGTACCAACTGTCCACTAAGAGAGCCTTGAGATTTTTTTCATTTGTATTTGGAGAGGGTAGTTTTTCTACAATCTGGTCTAATAAATCTTCAACTCCAAGTCCAGTTTTTGCAGAAACAAGACGAGCTTCCGAAGTATCTATTCCTATTGTTTGTTCAATGTCTTCTTTTACTCTTTCTGGTTCGGATGCAGGTAAATCTGCTTTGTTGAGAACTGGAAGTATCTCATGATTTACATCTATTGCCTGATAAGCATTTGCGAGAGTTTGTGCCTCAACACCCTGTGTGCTGTCAACAACTAAAACTGAGCCTTCACAAGCTGATAGTGATCTTGAAACTTCATAGGAAAAATCAACGTGTCCGGGTGTATCAAGTATATTAAGTTGATATTCATCGCCTTTTTTATTTTTATAGTTTAATCGTACTGTTTGAGCTTTTATAGTGATCCCCCTTTCTCTTTCAATCTCCATTGAGTCCAAGACTTGGTCTTTTTTGGTCCTGTCATCCATCCCTCCGCAAATTTCAATTATTCTGTCCGCTAGAGTGGATTTACCATGATCAATATGAGCTATTATCGAAAAATTTCTAATTTTAGAAATTTCCATTAGCTTCTAATTTTTGCTTTAAATTTATTTGATACTTTTTCTAAAATATTTTTATGTAATTGTTCTAAATCTTTTTCTCCAAGAGTTTTTTCTTTAGATTGAATAGTAACCCTAAATGTTACACTTTTACTGTCATCACCTAAGTCTTTTGCTACATATAAATCAAAAAATTCTACATTTTTGATTAAGTTTTTATCTAAACCTTTGACGTATCTCTGAACTTCATAAAGATTTTGCTTCTTTTCAAATAAAAAAGAAAAGTCTTTTTCACTGAACTGAAATTGGGAATCTAGGATATTTATATTATTAGCTCTACTAATTGAGTCAATTGGAAGGTTTTCAAAAAATAATTCAATTGCATAACAATTTTTAAGTTTAGAAAATTCCTCCTTAATTAGTGGGTGAACTTTTCCATATCTAGCTATTAATTTTTTTCCCATAAATAGTTCAGCAGACTGACCTGGGTGATATGTATTTGAAGTTGATCTTGATATGTTAAATTGTTTTATATCAAAGTTTAATGAACTTATTAATATTGAGGTTAA
>CACKFO010000012.1 GCA_902599405.1 uncultured Alphaproteobacteria bacterium
GTCAGATCTAGAAGCGGAAAGTATTCATATTATCAGAGAAGTAGTTAGTGAAACAAAAAATCCTGTCATGCTTTACTCAATAGGAAAAGATAGTTCAGTGATGTTAAGGCTTGCTCAAAAAGCTTTTTACCCTAGTCTTCCCCCATTCCCACTACTACATGTTGATACTCGATGGAAGTTCCGAGAAATGTATTTATTTAGAAATTGGGTAGAAAAAAATAGTGGTATGAAGCTAATAACACATATTAATCCTGATGGTATTAAATCAAATATTAATCCATTTGATCATGGCTCTGCTCTCCACACTGATATAATGAAAACTCAGAGTCTAAAACAAGCCTTGGACAAGTATAAATACGATGCTGCTTTTGGTGGAGCAAGAAGAGATGAGGAGAAATCAAGAGCTAAAGAAAGGGTTATTTCATTCCGAAACCCCTCTCATCAATGGGATCCAAAAAATCAGCGTCCAGAGCTTTGGTCTTTATATAACTCTAAAGTCAATAAGGGTGAAAGCACAAGGGTTTTTCCCTTATCTAATTGGACAGAATTAGATATTTGGCAATATATCTACCAAGAACAAATACCAATTGTTCCCTTATATTTTGCAAAAGTTAGACCTGTAGTCGTGAGAGATGGAATGATTATTATGGTCGATGATGATCGATTTAATATTCAATCTAACGAAAAAATTGAATTAAAAAGAATTAGGTTCAGAACACTAGGTTGTTATCCCTTAACTGGTGCTATTGAATCAAATGCAAATTCACTTGAAGACATTGTTCTTGAACTTCTTCAATCCAAAACATCCGAAAGACAAGGAAGAGCTATCGATACAGATTCAAGTAGCTCTATGGAAATCAAAAAAATTGATGGTTATTTTTAAATGTATAAAGCCGGTACAATTAGCAAATACTTAAAAAGTCAAGCCTCCCTTAATCTATTAAGGTTTATCACTTGTGGATCTGTTGATGATGGTAAAAGTACTTTAATTGGGAGGATGCTTTACGAATCTCAAATGATATTTGATGATCAAGTTGCTTCCTTAAAAAATGACTCAAAAAAATATGGAACACAAGGTGAGAATATAGATTTTGCATTACTGGTCGATGGTTTATCAGCTGAGAGAGAACAAGGTATTACTATAGATGTTGCTTATCGATTTTTTTCAAGTAGCAAAAAAAAGTTTATTGTAGCAGATACACCAGGTCACGAGCAATATACTAGAAACATGGCGACTGGGGCCTCAACAGCTGAGTTAGCTATCTTACTTGTTGATGCCCGTAATGGCATACTTACACAAACTAAGAGACATTCTTTTATTGTATCTCTTCTAGGAATTAAAAATATTGTCTTGGCAATTAATAAAATGGATTTAGTTAACTATGATAAAAATATTTACGAAAAAATAAACTCCGAATACAAATTATTCTCAAAAAAATTAAATTTTAAAAACATTCAAAGTATTCCTATATCAGCACTTAAGGGGGATAATATTCACAAAAAATCTAAATATATGAAATGGTACAATGATAAAACCCTATTTGACTATTTAGAAACTACTAAAACTAAAATACAAAGCTCTGACAGTTTTGTATTACCTGTTCAAAGTGTCAATAGACCTAATTTAAATTTCAGAGGATATTCAGGAACCATCGCTGAGGGAAAAATTAGAAAGGGTGATGAGTTAATTTCTCTTCCGTCAAATCAAAAAGTAAAAGTAAAAGATATTTTTGTAGGCGAAAGATCCCTTAAAACAGCTAATTTAAAGCAAAGTATCACACTTACCATAGACAAAGAGATAGATACATCTAGGGGCGATATACTATGCTCAAAAAACTCCACAGTTGATATGGCTGACCAATTTAACGTTAATGTTATTTGGATGTCAGAGGATAAGGGTTTTACTGGAAGAACTTATTTAGCGAAAATTCATAATATCTCAACCAGTATTAAAATTATGAGCATAAAAAAAATATATGATGTAAATACACTAGAATTCTCTGCTGGAAATGAACTTAAACTCAATGATGTTGCAGAAATTTCTATATCATTTAATAAAACTGTTCCCTTTTCGACTTTTAAAGAAAATAAAATTTTGGGATCTTTTATAATTATTGATCCAATTAATAATCAAACTATGGGAATGGGAATGATAAACTTTTCTCTTCGTAGATCACAAAATATTCAACTTCAAAACTTAGCCATCAATAAGAATTTAAGAGAGAAGATTAATGGTCACAAAGGTCAAGTGCTGTGGATGACTGGCCTCTCAGGATCAGGAAAATCCACTATAGCAAATGAAGTAGAAAAAATATTATATTCTCAAGGTAAAAAAACATACATTCTTGATGGAGACAATATCCGACACGGATTAAATAAAGATTTAGGCTTTACAGATAAAGATAGAGTTGAAAATATAAGGCGAGTTGCAGAGGTGGCAAAACTTATGTGTGACGCTGGACTAATTGTGATCACTGCTTTTATATCACCGTTTAGATTAGAGAGAGAAATGGCTCGATCACTTTTTGAAAAGAATGATTTTAAAGAAATTTATATTTCAACTCCTTTAAAAGTAGCTGAAAAAAGAGATCCAAAAGGTTTGTATAAAAAAGCAAGACAGGGTAAGATACCAAATTTCACAGGTATAGACAGTATTTATGAAAAACCTACAAATCCTGAACTGGAAATTGATACCTCTAAAGTTTCTTTAAGTAAGGCTGTAAAAAAAATATTGAATATTATTACTTAAGTCGAATTTCCAATTGTTGAAATTTAGTCATATCAAAAACTATGTTTTCAAAAACAACATCTTCAAAATTTAAATCAGGGTTTAATGAAAACCCGAATGGTTCTAGAGGTTGACCTTTAAAATCTGTTGAAAATTCTCCATTTCCATCAGTATCTTGAAAGGCAAACAGGCCTATATTAATATGTGGGAAAGCTTTTAAATTAACATTATTAAATTTGTTTATATCCTGCTCTACAACAATAAAAAGAGGTGCAGAATTTTCCTCGAAATAATATTTCCTATCATACCCCAGAATGTGAATTGGGCTTGAAGCATCAACAAAACCTGTGATTTTTGCTGTGAGATGATCTGAATATGAAGTTTTTATTACAAAAAAAGCCTGAAAAATCAGGAAATAAATGATCAATTTAATACTAGCCAGATAGCTGTGCATAACTTTTGAAAGATTAATGTATTTTCAAAAAAGTTGTACAAACAATTTGATTGGATTTAAAACAAAAGAACAAACTACAAAAAAAACTTGAAAAACGTGGTTTTTTTTTTAATTAATTTGAAATGTATTATCATCATTCAACCAATAAACTACATACATAATGAATAACTGTGGATAACTCTGTTTAAAAGTATTAATTTATCCTTGGTTATGAAAAAAGGATACATCATTGTGAGAGTTTCAATTCATAAAAATGAATTATTTCAAAAATATCCTCCTTTATCAACTGAAGTGATGAAAAAATATGGGGGTAAATACATAATTAGAGGTGGAAAAACTGAAGTTTTTGAAGGGGAATGGCCTGTAGACAGAACTACCGTAGTAGAGTTTGAAAGTTTTGAAAGTGCTAAAAAATGTTATGAGTCTGTTGAATACTCAAAGGCTATGAAAATTAGGCAAAATAGTACAAAAAGTGACCTCATATTAATAGAGGGATATTAATTCTTTTTAAAAAATTGATCGGCTAATTTAAGTTTGTCTTTTTTCTTTTTCAATAAAATCTCAAGGTTTTTGATTTCTAATTTATGATTGCCAATCATCTCCTCAATTTCTTCAACACTCAAATCATCTAAATCAATTGTTTTTGTTTTTTTTGGCTCTTCTTCATCAAACATTTGTTCTATATCCTTCCTTTGTCCAAATAATTGGAAAAAAACTTTCATCTAACTCATCAGTTTCTAATTTTTTATATTTTTTGTAAATTCTCGCAGTACCCCCTGTGTTTGTTGGATGAAACTTAGAGTCAGAAGGAACACAATGAGCAACTATTGCTCTTCTATTACTGTTTGTATTATTAATACCTGATCCATGCCAAGTATGCCCATGATGAAATGCTACTCCACCTGCTGGGACTTCAACATATTGAATCTGAATTTCTTTATTTAATTTTGATGCATATTCATTTAACTCTTTTTTATAATCTCTAGGAGAATGAAACTGTCCTTTAGGAGGGCTTAATCCCCAAAGGTGTGAACCTTTTACATATTCTAGTGTCCCTTTTTCTTTATCGACGTTATCGATGGGCATCCAACATGTCATCATAGTTTGCGGTACAATCCAATCATCGTATGCAGCATCTTGATGATAAGCTAGAGTTTTACCTCCAGGTGGTTTCCATAAAACATTGTCTTGTAAAAGTCTTGAACCACCCCAGCCCATTAGTTCAGCACAAGCTTTTCCTAAAAATTCATTGCAAACTATTTTCTTTATAGAATTATCTGATTTCCAAGCGTTACAAATTTGTCTAGTAACATCTTTCGGTCCACTTTCAAACTTCCAATTCCACTCGTCAGGCTCAATACCTGTTTCAAAGTTTCCATTAAATAAACTCTGAAACCTCTCGTACAATCGCTCAAAATCGGTGGTATCGAGAAAACTCTCAATAATCAAAAAACCATTTTTTTGAAAATCTTTTTTTTGATTCTCATTTAAAGAAATTTCTATCATTACAAAAATTTTATCATCCTTTATGAAATATATTTTAGATTATCATTTAAATAAATTGACATTTTTGTTAGATTTCTGATAATCCAATAATGTCAAAAAAACTAATATTAATTATACTTTCCTCATTTTTTTTAATCACTAGTTGCGCAACTGTGAGCGAAAAAGCTAATGACGCTTACGATACTGTAGCGGGTGCCGTATCTAAAGGTTACAACAAAGTTAAAGATACAGTAACCGGCGACGACGATGATTAAGTTTAGCGCTTAACAAGACGTGCCCTTTAGTTAGTTCAAATTAAATTAATTTAATGAAATTTATATCTCTGCAACATATTTCAATTGAGGATCCGGGGACATTTAAAGATTTTCTTTTAGAAGATGGTCATAGTATAACAACTATCCAATTGGATGAGGGTGATAGTATTCCAAATAATTTAGATGAATTTGACGCTATGCTTTGTATGGGTGGTCCTATGGATACATTTATGGAGGATCAATATCCATGGTTAGTAGCTGAAAAAAAAGCAATAGGTGAATATGTTTTAAACCTTAAAAAACCTTTTTTAGGGTTTTGCTTAGGATGTCAGCTTTTAGGTGAGGTATTGGGAGGAAAGGTAGTAGAGTCAACACCGCCTGAAATTGGTGTACTGGATATTAACATTGAAGAAGATGCAAAAGAAGATCATATTTTTGATTTTCTTCCAAATAAAATAAAAGCATTACAATGGCATTCTTATGAAGTAGTAGGTTTAGAGACTAACTCTAAAGTGAGAGTTATAGGCACTTCACCCTCAACAAAATATCAAATTTTTGGTTATGATAAGTATGCCTATGGAATTCAATTTCATTTAGAAATTCGAAAAACTACTGTTGATGATTGGGCTCAAGTTCCTGAATATAAAAATGCTCTCGAAAAATCTCTTGGAGCCGATGCATTACCTCAAATGAAAGATTTGGTAGCTAAAGAAATTGAAACTATGATGATACAGTGCAACCAAATGTATAAAAACTTCGTTAAAATAATTAATAATTAGTTTTTTATTACTTAATTTAGATGCACAGAAGAGATTTTATAAAAAAAGTTATACTATTCTCTTTATCCTTTGTAATTTTAAAAACAAAAATTATGGCAAACACTCTCTTTAAACCTTTCAATCTAGTAGATGGGGTCTTTGTCAATAACTACGTTTCACATAAAAGTAGTTTCAAAGATTTTTGGAAATGGAGGAGGGAATCAAGTAAGCCGGAACCGATTTCATTTCCTATTGTTGAAAATGACCCTGAATATTTAAAATCAAATAAATCTGAAAAAACAATTACTTGGATTGGTCATTCAACTTTCTTACTACAGATAGATGGTATAAATATATTAACTGACCCCCATTTCACTAAAAGAGCTTCTCCTCTAAGTTTCATGGGGCCTTCAAGAACGACACCTCCTGGATTAAAAATAGATGAATTGCCTTTTATTGACTTTGTTTTAATTTCTCATAATCACTATGATCATCTTGACTCGAAGACTATCCAGCTTTTATTAAAAAAACAAAATGTAAATCAACCTAGATTTTTTGTACCACTAAAATTAAGAGATATTTTATCAAAATTAGGTGCAAGAAATGTTATTGAACATGAATGGTGGCAAATGACTCAGTTCAAAAACTTAGAAATTCATTCTGTCCCAGTGCAACATTGGAGTAAAAGAACATTTAACGATACTAATAAAACACTTTGGTGTGGTTGGGTTGTTAAATCAAATAATTTTAAGTATTTTTTTGTAGGCGACACTGGATATTCAAAAGATTTTAAGAATATTCAAAAAAAATTTGGATCGTTTGACTTATCAACAATACCCATAGGGGCATATGCTCCAAGGTGGTTTATGAAAGACTCACATTGTAATGTTGAAGAAGCAATTCAAATTCACAAAGATGTTAAATCTAAAAAATCTATAGCTATGCATTGGGGAACATTTCAATTAACAGATGAACCGATGGATGAACCTATAAAATTACTTAAAGATTTAACTAAACAGTTTAAGTTAAATAAAGATGAATTTTCTTATATGACTCACGGTCAAACAAGAAAAATTTAAGTAAAATAAATATAGGCCTGATATGACAGCGTAATTACAATTACTATTAATGCCCATATACCTAAATTACTCAAAAACTGTTTAAGGGAAGAGTTTGTATCCAAAAAACGAGGTCCCACTAAAATCAGTAGACATATAAAATAGATAATAGGCATTATGATTTCTGCTGACATTATTGATCTTTTTTTAGTTTATCTAAACTAATCTCCTCAGAAAATTGTTCATTTAACTTTTCAGCATTATTTCTGGTTTTTATCATATCATCTTTTTTTTCGTTCTGATTTACAACTACATCAACCAAAATTGCTATCAGAAGATTTAACATTGTAATAGCACAGACAATTATAAAACTAAAAAAATAAATCCATGCCCACCAATAAATATCTTGAAGAGGCAACATTACCTGTTCCCAAGATGATAATGTTAAAACTTGAAATAAAGTAATCATTGAAACCCCCACATCAGACCATCTCTCGGGTATGCTATTTGAAAAGACTATTGCTCCAATAGTTGCATAAATATAGAGAATTATGAAAAGTAGCAAACTTACATAAAACACTCTTTTTAACGATCCAATCAATGACTCAATGATTAATTTTAACTCAGGAATAATAGATATAACTCTTAAAACTCTAAACACTCTCAATAATCTCAATAGAAGAAAACTGGAGTTATTAGGTATTGGTATCAATGATACCAAAACAATAAAAGTGTCAAAAATATTCCAACCATTTTTAAAAAAATTTGATTTTCTAGGTTCACCAATAAAACGAATTGAAATTTCTATTACAAAAAAAATAGTTATCAAATAATCGAGATATTTAATGAGCTCTCTTGAGAACTCTCCTAAATTGTAAGTATTTAAACCGATAGTAAATGCATTAAATATAATGATAAATAAAACTGAGTATTGAAATAACTTGCTTTCTCGTATTTTAAAAAAGGTTTGTTTCATTTATTTCAAAAAGTTTATAGGTAATTTAACAACAGAATGATTGTGAAATTTTATATCATTTTTATCATACATAAATAATTCGTATTTTTCGATTGTTTGAGAAGTTAAATTATTACATTTAGGTTTATCTAGTAACTTTTCACATTTTGTCTCTGCATTTACACCATCAAAATAAACGATACGCTGTGGAATTATTTCAGTATTAAATGCTTTTTTATAACGTGATATGGCAGAGGCGTACAGTCCATATCTAAGATTTAGCTCCTCACCCTTAGATGTATTACTAGTTCCTTTAAAATCTATTTTTAAAATCCCATCAATCCATACCTTCATGAAACCTTTATCCTCATCTGGATGCCAATTTGTGTTAAAAATTATTTCTGTCCATTGGCCTAAAAGTACATCATTGCTTTTTAAAATTATGTGGGAGTCCTCAAACGAGTCTTTATTCCTGTTAAAAGTTAATCCTGCATGAGTGTGTTGAAACATGACTAAAACTTTAGATGGGTTATGTCTTTTCCATTGGATTAACGACATTTTTGCAGGGGCAATAGAATTGTAATCTTTTGGAAGAAAAATATTAAACTTATACCACTTCTCTTTTTTCCACTTTTCGTGGCTGTAATATATTTCAGACCTCTCTCTATCTGTATCACAGTCACTTGATTTAGGTTCTTCTCCGCACTCTCCATTATTAACTTCAAACTTTATAGATTTATCTCCAATAATTGAATTGCCGCTAACTGATATAGGATTTTTTGCATTTGGAGAGATTAATGGATGAAGTTCTTCAGGGATTATTTCTCCAAAACCATCTTGTTTTAAAGCTTTTTTAATTTCACTAAAACTTGAGGCAAGCACTAAACTTGGCAAAAATATAAATAAAGTTAAGAATGTCTTCATAGTTTTGCCCGTAATGAGTCCGTAATGAACATTGTATTAAATTTTTATTATTAATAAAAAGAGTATATAAATCAAGCTATTGGTCCTGTGGTGAAACGGATATCACACTTGACTACGGATATCCTACGTCGCTTTAATTCATTTATTATCAATACTATTCTTTGAGCTTTAACAACATTTTATCTATGTTGCCCGTAATAAGCCCGTAATGAAAATATAGCTAAAAATTTAGTTTTAAGGAGAGGTTGTAAATTTTATACCCTCTGCACCAATGCCCACTATCAGCGCTTTGAGTGTTATGTCACCTAAATTTTTTCCGTAATGAGCACTTTTACTATCCTCTATATATGCTTTACCAGGTTTGTAAATAGTAACTGTTCCGTCTTCCCAAGTATATGTCATCTCTCCTTCCATAATGTAAATATAAACAGGGTAAGAATGAACATGGTTTGGAGTTACACCACCAGGAGGCACCTCAACTATAAATGAAACTATTTCAGCTTTTCCATCAGGATAATATATTTCATTTCCTAATATTGTAGTTGCAGATTTTAGAACAGGGGAAATTTTAGTTTTGAGATGTTCCTCAGAATGTAAAAATCCAAAACTAAATAGAAAAATTGAAAAAAGAAATATAAACCTAAATTTTTTAGTATAAATATACATATAAACTCTTATAACATCTAAAAAAATATTATTTATTGCAAATGAGTAATATATATATTTAAAAAAAGAAATAATACTCTTAACAAGTAATTATTATAATCATTTTTTTATAAATTTTAGAAAAGGAGATTAACAATGCTTGGTAATAAAATTGGAACAATGACATTACAGGAAACTAATAAGCCAATGGACTCTGGTAAATATGGTTTACCTGCTATGGACATTACTGCTGAAGGGAGCGGAACGATGCTAGGTCATGATGTTCAGTCTATGGGCGCATTTACAGCCGAAATGAGACCAGATGGTTCATGGGCAGGAAATGCCTATGCTGGGGTTGTAATGTGTGCAGAAGGTGTCGCCACATATAAAGCTACGGGTGTCGGAAACCAGAGGAAAGATGGAGGCACTTCTTTTAGAGGTGGCGCTATATTCGAAACCACATCTGAAGCGTTATCTGAACTGAATGGTAAATTTTACGCATTTACTTACGAAGCCGATGCAGATGGCAAAGCAGTTTGGGAGCTTTACCCCTTTAACTAGAGGTTTGAAGATTTCACACCTCTGCACTACTAAGGAGGGAGGAAACACAACGTTGTTCCCTCCCCCCGACAAACAACCTCTACTGATTAATCCCTTTTGTTCGCTAATGTAAGCCCTTGCTTCCCGCATATATTGAAAAGCTCGGGAATATCTTTGTCCCTTCATGTTCACTTCAGCTTGGAACAAGACATACCGATTGCCCTTTACATCTTTCATCTTTCGTTTAGTTATACTTCCCATATTCACCTTTCTGAAACCTTTGCCCGTATAGAGCCCGTATAGGTTTCGTAGGATTAAGTACAACGATTGAATAATGGTGATATACTTTGATTAAGGTTCTGTGGTGAAACGGATATCACACTTGACTACGGATCAAGAATTCAGGGTTCGAATCCTTGCAGAACCGCCATTTTAAATTTTTAAATTATCAATGAGTCTAATTTTGCCTTTATAGATTGCATAAAAAAGTCTCGACTCAGAAACTTTACCATTGAAACTTAGGTCCTTATTATTTCTAAATTCGAAGTAATCAAATTCTTCAATATCTTGTTCAACAATAAAATCTTTAGCTTTTTGGTTTGCAGTATTAATATCAAATGATTCTTCTAAAGTTTTTAGAAAATTTTCTACTTTTTGATGAAAACTTACAAAATCTTGTATTTGTTTTTTACTTAATTTTTCATTTCTCGATGAATAGGCAATACCTTCTTCATTTCTTTTTGTAGGTACAGATTCTATCTCTAAAAATTTAAAATTTTCTTGAATAAATTTTTCAATTATCTTAAGTTGTTGAAAATCTTTTTCACCAAAATAAACCTTGTTACTTTTTACAATTGAAAAAAATTTATTTAGTACAGTTATTACACCATCAAAGTGTCCTTTTCTATATTTATCGCAAAGTATATTATTAAAGTAAGTATTTTTTAAAATAGTTTCATCTTTGTTGTAAATTTCTTCTGCTGATGGTTCAAATAAAAGATCTACATTATTGTCAGAGCAAAAATCGTAGTCAAGGCCTTTATTCCTAGGATAAGAGTTAAAATCTTCTTTACTGTTAAATTGTTTTTCATTTACAAAAATACTTACAATAGTTTTGTGATTATCATTTTTTGATCTTTTGATTAGTTCTCCATGTCCCTTATGAAGGGCGCCCATAGTAGGAACAAAACCAATTGAGTATTTTCGATTTTGATAAGCAGTCAAATATGACTGTAAATTAGAAATGTCTTTAATTATCAACATAATTTGTTTTTATTTATTGACTTCATATCAATAATTGTTAAATGTAGGAACCAATTTTTTAGGTGTATTAGCAATGAAAAGAACATATCAACCAAGTCAATTAGTCAGAAAAAGAAGGCATGGATTTCGTTCTAGAATGTCAACTGTTGGCGGTCGTAAAGTCATTAATGCTAGAAGAGCTAAAGGTCGATCTAGACTATCTGCTTAATTTTTGAGACTTCCTACACTAAAAAAATCATCCCAATTTTCTCAAATCAGAAACAAAGGGAACTACTTTAAAAGTTCAAGTTTTAATGGCTATATTCTTCATGATGCAGATTTAGAAACTTTTCTAGTTGGCATTATAGCTAGTAAAAAGCTTGGTAATGCAGTTGAAAGAAATAGGGCTAAAAGAAGGGCTAGAGAGGCAATTCGAACATGCAGTCTTTTTAATAGATTAAATCAAGTCAAATTTGTAATAATACTCAAAAAAACAGTTTTGAAAGTGCCTTTTATTGATTTAAAACAAGATATTGAAAAGTTCTTATCTCATGAAAAATAATATCAAAAATTTTTGGAAAATAACTTTTATTGCACCGATTAAATTCTATCAATTATTAATATCACCTATGTTACCAAAGACTTGCAGACATCTTCCAACATGCTCTGACTATACAATTGAGGCTATTCAAGAATTTGGTGTTTTAAAAGGAATAACAATGGGAATGGTTAGAATTATAAAATGTAATCCGTTAGGTTCGTCTGGTTACGACCCAATAAAAAAATAATATGGAAAATCAAAAGAACTTATTCCTAGCTATTATTATTTCAATGGCAATTATTTTTGGTTTTCAGTTACTAGTTCCTCAACCAGAGAGAACGCCAATGACTGAGGAACAAACAAATGATGAAAGTCTTGTTGATCTCAGTATTCAAAAATCTTCAACTACTGTTTTAGCTGATAGAGGGGAAGTAATAATTCAGTCAGGAAGAGTGAGCTTTGATAACTCTAAAATTAAAGGCTCTATTAATTTAAATGGAGCAGTAATTGATGATCTAATCTTAGAGGAATTCAGGGAGACACTAGATCCAACATCTGACTTAATTGAATTTTTAAATCCTTTAGGGTCTGATAATGCCTATTATTTAGATACAGGTTGGGTAAGCTCTGATAGCACAATTGAGTTACCTAATAGTTCTAGTATTTGGATTGCTGATAAAAACACTATTGGTGTTAATGAACCAGTAAAACTGACTTGGACTAGTGATCAAAATATTACTTTTGAAAAGATCATAACTCTTGATGAAAACTATTTATTTAGCGTTGATCAAAGGGTTATAAATAATTCAGGTCTTTCTTTTGACCTATATCCCTACGGATTATCCAAAAGACAAGGAATTCCAGAAATGCAAAATTTCTTCATCCTTCATGAGGGCCCTCTGTCAATCACTGATGGGGTATTGGAAGAATATGATTATGACGATTTAAAAGACGATAAAAAAATTAAACATTCTTCTGTTGGAGGGTGGATTGGGATGACAGATAAGTATTGGCAGACTGCGATAATCCCTAACCAAAACGAGCCTGTTCAGCAGACATATAGTTACAGCTTTGTTGATAATATAGATAATTTTCAAACTGATATTGTCGGGGAAAGAATAGCTGTTTCAAATAATGCGAGTATCTCCCATAATTTTAAAATTTTTGCAGGGCCAAAAATTGTAAATATTATCGACAAATATATGGAAGAATATGGGTTTGACGGGTTTGATCGCTCTGTAGATTTTGGTTGGTTTTATTTTTTAACAAAACCTATTTTTAATGTTTTAGAATTTATATACGGGTATGTAGGAAACTTTGGTTGGTCAATAATTCTGTTTACAGTTTTAATGAGAATATGTTTTTTTCCACTTGCTCAACAATCTTTTAAATCAATGGCAAAAATGAAAAAACTTGCTCCTGAGATGCAAAGACTTAAGGAACAATACGGAGATGATAGAGCTGGAATGCAAAAAGAAATGATGGCTTTATATAAAAGAGAAAAGGCAAATCCTATAGCTGGTTGTTTGCCAATACTTTTACAGATCCCAGTATTTTTTGCCTTGTACAAAGTTTTATTTGTAACTATTGAGATGAGACATGCTCCTTTTATAGGATGGGTACATGATCTCTCAGCGCCAGATCCCTTAGGGGCTCTTACTCTTTTTGGTTTTGTAGAATGGAACGTTCCAGGTATTTTGCAAATTCTAAATGTTGGAATTTGGCCAATCTTAATGGGTATTTCGATGTATATTCAATTTAAATTGAACCCAGCTCCGGTAGATAAAATGCAGGCCAAAATTTTTGGTTTATTGCCAATAGTATTTACTTTCATTTTAGGTGGCTTCGCAGCAGGGCTAGTTATTTATTGGACAACTAACAATGTCTTATCAATGGCTCAACAATACATAATACAAAGAAAAATTATGAAGAGTTAATGAGCCTTGTCTCAAATTATTTCAAAAAACAAACTAAGTTTTTACTAAGCGCTACACAACCTCGTCAATATCCTAATGTAAGTTTTCCTGAAATAGCTTTCATAGGTAGGTCAAATGTTGGAAAATCTAGTTTAATCAATGCAGTTTTTATGAAAAAACTTGCACATATTTCCAATACCCCAGGTAAAACAAGACAAATTAATTTTTTTAATCACGGGGACTCAATGATGGTTGTTGATCTTCCTGGGTATGGATTTGCAAAAATATCTCAAAAGGAGGCATTTCAAATATCAGATCTTGTCTCTCAATATCTAACATCTCGTGAAAATTTAAAGAAAATATTTGTATTAATTGATAATTCATTGGGGCCAAAAAAAATAGATATAGAGATGATAGACTCGATGAAACAAATAAAACAAAAAATTATTATTTGTTATACGAAAAGTGATAAAAAAATAAAAGAAAAGTCAGCATTTTTAGACAATTTAAATACTGAATTTGAAAACTACATTGTAAGTTCAAAAACAAATGAAAACATATTTGAAATTCAAAAAAAAATTTTTGAATTTTTATAAATCTTCTTGGCTTTTATATAATAAACATTAGTTTAACACGCTTATGAACAATATAACAAATTGGGTTTTTGACTTAGACAATACACTTTATAAAGCAGAGTGTGGTTTGTTTGATAAAGTACACATACTTATGGGTAAGTTTATTGAGGAAAAATTAAATTTAGCCTCTGGTGATGCACAAGCTCTGAGGTCTAAATATTATCATCAATATGGAACAACACTTAGAGGTCTTATGATTGAACATCAAGTAAATCCTAATGAATATTTGGACTACGTTCATCAAATTAATTATGAAGTAGTTCAACCAAATACATCTCTTGCGGAAATATTAAAAAGCTTAAATGGAAAAAAGTATATTTTTACAAATGCTAACTTTGAACATGTGGAAAAAGTTTTAGAAAAACTAAATATGACTAATATTTTTGATGGATGTTTTGACATTTCTGAAAGTGACTATATGCCAAAACCTCACAAAGAAGTTTACGACTCATTCCAAAATAAATTCAATTTAGACAATAGTTCAACAGCTATGTTTGAGGATCTTCATATTAATTTGAAAGAGCCACATAAAATGGGTTGGCAGACAGTTTGGGTAACGAATAACCTTGAATACAACCTAAATAAAGATGTGAATCAACAAGAAGATATCCAAAAAATTATTGATGAAAAAGGTTACATATCACATGTTACTGATGATTTGGAAAATTTCTTAAAAAACGTGATATAAAAGTATTATGAGCCATCAAGATATAATTGAAAAATTATGGGATCAAAGAGATCAGATAAATTTTATTGAGGATAATGAGGCAAAAAAAAATATAGAAAATGTTCTTAACCTATTGGATGAGGGAAAGCTTCGAGTATGCGAAAAAAAAGAAAATGAATGGCATGTAAATCAATGGCTTAAAAAAGCAATTCTTTTAAGTTTTAGAATTCAAGATATGGAAATAATCACTGGCGGTCCAAGTGTAAAAGATGGAACTACTTCATGGTGGGATAAAGTTCCCTCAAAGTTTCAAGATTGGAAATCAGAAAATTTTCAATCAGCTGGTTTTAGAGCTGTTCCTAACTGTGTTGTAAGAAGGTCAGCATTTATTGCAAAAAGTGCAGTGCTTATGCCTTGCTTTGTTAACTTGGGTGCATATGTAGATGAGGGAACAATGGTTGATACTTGGGCTACTGTTGGATCTTGTGCTCAAGTTGGAAAAAACTGTCATATCTCAGGAGGTGCAGGTATAGGAGGAGTCTTAGAACCTTTGCAGGCAAATCCAGTTATAATAGAGGATAATTGTTTTATTGGTGCGAGGTCAGAAGTCGCCGAGGGTGTAATTGTTGGAGAGGGTTCAGTATTATCCATGGGGGTATTTATTGGTGCTTCAACAAAAATTTATAATCGTGAAACTAAAGAAATTTATATGGGGAAAGTTCCTCCATATTCTGTAGTCGTTCCGGGTAGTCTTCCAAGTTCTAAAGGAGATGCATCATTGTACTGTGTTGTGATTGTAAAAACGGTTGATGAAAAAACTCGTTCAAAAACCTCCGTTAATGAATTATTAAGAGATTAAAATGTTAGACACAATAGAGCTATCAAAAAAATTAATATCTTTTGAGTCTGTTACACCAGCAAAACAAGATATTTTTGATTTCTTAATTGAAACATTTGAAGAAAATGGTTTTACAACAAAACAACTAAACTTTGATGGAGATGGGAGTTACGAAGTAATTAATATCATGGCTACGTATGGTCCAATTAATACAAATGGAAAACATTTTAATTTTTTATGTCATGTTGATGTAGTGCCCCCTGGTAACTTAGAGGATTGGGACACACCACCTTTTGAACCAACGATTAAAGATGGGTATCTATATGGTCGTGGATCAGAGGATATGAAAGGGTGTACGGCTGCTAGCATGGTGAGTGTCTTTAAATTCATTAAGGAAAATAAAGATTTTAATGGCACAATAAGTTTTATCATAACTGGAGATGAAGAAGCAGACTCCGTAAATGGTGTAAAGAAAGTTGTAAAATGGTTGAAAGAAAACAGTATAAGAATAGACGGGTCAATAGCCACTGAGTCATCCTCTGAGAAAATAATCGGTGATCAGATCAAAGTTGGAAGAAAAGGAGCTGTGGATGTTCAAGTTGAAATTATTGGTAAGCAAGGGCATGCTGCGTATCCTCAACTAGCTCAAAACCCCTTACATTGTTTGTCTAAAGTTATCTCTTTTTTTGATGATCAAAAACTTGATGATGGTGCAGAATACTTTGAACCATCTACTCTTCAATTTACTCAGGTCAATTTAAATAATAAGGCAAAAAATGTAATCCCTGAAAAATTGATAACTGTTGGCGATATGCGCTTTAATGACAACTGGGATCAAGAAAAAATACAGAACTATTTTGATAAACACTTGACTAAGATTTGCTCTGAAAATAATTGTACATATAAATTGAAATTAACTTTTAGAGGTATGCCTTTCCAATCTTTCGATAATCCATTTACAAAACATTGTATTAAAGCAATAAAAGATGTTACGGGATTAGAAGCTGGCCAAGATACTGGAGGTGGAACATCAGATGCTAGATTTATGCAAGAGGTCTGCCCTGTCTTCGAATTTGGAACGATTAACAAAACCCTGCACAAAGTTAATGAGTGTGTTTCTATAGAAGACCTCAAAACTACTGAACAAATTTACTATAAAACTTTAGAAAACTTTTTTGATAATTGAAAGAAGGAGATTTAATTCCTGATATTACTTTAAGATCTGTTTCAGCAGAGGGTACTAAGAATTTTGGATTACATGATAACTTCAAATTAAAAAGGACGATGATAATTTGTGTACCAGGAGCATTTACTTCGACATGTCACATTCAACATCTTCCTCCATTTATTAAAGGGGCCAAAAAGTTAATGTCTGAAAAGCAAATTGATCAGATTTGTTGTATGACAACTAACGATCCTTATGTACTGGATTTGTGGAGAAAAGACTTTGGTAAATCAGAAATTTTATTTTTATCAGATGGAAATAATGAATTTTTAAAATCTTCTCAATTAATAAGAAATCATGAAAAAAGCTTTATGGGACAAAGACTTATTCGTTCAATTATCCTAATAAATAATCTTAAAGTTGAAAAATTAATTTGTGATGAGCCAGGTGAGTTAAAAAAAACAAGTTATGAGGCAATATTAGATAGCATTTAAATACTCTTTAATTTTTTTATTTGACTCAAATTTATTTGCAAATAAGTAACTTTGCCTACTATAGCTTTTATACATTTTGAAAATATCGATAATTGATTTAACAAGTTGTTTAGTGTCATTTTCTTTTACAATTATACCATTACGCCCTATCGACTCTGGAGTTCCCCCACTATTACTGACTATACAAGGTAATCCAAAAGATGCAGCTTCAACATTGGATATTCCAAAGCCTTCAATGCTGTCAGGTGTAGTTAAAGTTGGCATAATATGAACAGAAGAATTTTTAAAAATTTTTTCACTAGTGTAATCATGATATATAAAATCTACTTGTTCGAGAAGTGAGTGTTTAATAACTAAATCCTTTAATCTCGATAATTCTGGTCCATCTCCTAGAATGGCATATTTGAGTATGATATTATATTTATTTCTTAGTACAGACATCGCTTCAAAAACCAAATGATGCCCCTTTCTATACTCTAGTCTTGCTACTGTACATAAATCATATTTTTTTTTAATTTTATTTACTAAAATCTTTTTTATAAAAGCAGGGTGGATTATTGTATGATTAATTTTTTTTAAACTCTTAAAATTTTTTATAGCTTTGTTTTTAGTAAACTTAGAATTATAAATTACTAAGTCTGCTTTATTTAAAGAATTCAAAATTCTATCTTTACTACTTAATTTTAGTATTTCATTACCGTGAACTAAACAAATTTTTTTTGCACCTATGGCATAGTTAAATGGTTCTAGTGATTTCCAACTATCAAAAAAAATAATATCAATTTTATTATTTTTTAAAAAATTCTGAGCAAAACTCAATTTAATTTTTTTTCTTAGAAATTTGATTTGATCAAATCTGAAAATATCAAATTTACATTTACTATCAAAATCTGAAGAGGCAAATTTAGAACCATCAGATAAAACAACTACTTTATTTCGTGTGGCAAATGCATATTGAGCTATATTTGTCATTACAGACTCTATACCTCCTACTTTTGGAGCAAAACATTGCGTGTATATAAGAATATTAATAAGAAATCTCCTTTAAAATCAACCCTTTTGATGGAACTGTTGGTCCAGCTAAGCTTCTATCTTTAACTTCGATTAATTCTTTTATCCAGTTAATATTTTTGTTTTTTAATCCAACTTCTAATAAAGAACCAACCATTATTCTAATTTGTTGATAAAGGAAAGACTGAGCTTTAAATATAAAAATAATTTTTTTACCTTTAACTTCAATTGATGCATCGTCTATAGTTCTAAGTGGTTTGTTAGCTTGACATCCCTGTGCTCTGAATGAAGAAAAATCGTGCTTACCAAGAAACAACTTAACAGCATTTTGCATTGAGTCTATATCCAAAGGTTGACGAATATGTATACTAAAATCATCCTCAATTACTGATGGTGCTTGACTATTAAAAACTTGATAATTATAAGTTTTACTCTTGGCTGTAAAACGTGCATTAAATTCTTGATCTACATTTTCTACTTTAGTAATTCTAATTTTTTCCGTTCCTAGATGAAAATTAATTCCATTTAAAATTTGATATTCATCAAATTTTTTTTCTAACTCAAAATTAGCACATTGTGCTAGGGCATGTACTCCAGCATCAGTTCTCCCAGCACCCTGAATAGTTTTTTTTTCACCAGAAAATTTAAATATTGCTTTCTCTATTTCACCTTGCACGGTTTTCTCATTTTTCTGATATTGCCAACCACAATAAGGTAAACCATGATATTCAATTGTAAGTTTTATATTAGTCATTATCAATCATTGTATTTAATTGAAATTGATTATTTCCTAAAACAAATTCTTTAATATCTAATGGTTTCTTTCCTTCAGCTTGAATTTTTAAAATATCTAGGCTGTCATTTTTACATGCTACAGTAAGAGGTAAATTAATTATCTTACCCTCATCATCTTGTTTATTAGAAATTTTAGCTTTCAAAATTTTAAATCTTTGACCCTTATATTTAAACCACATTGCTGGTGATGGGTAAAAGGCTCTTACTTTTTTTTCAATTATACCTGCGGATAGCCCCCAATCCACTCGTGTTTCAACTTTATCTATTTTTTTTGCGTATGTGGATTGTGAATGGTCTTGTTCTTTTAATTGGACTTGGCCTAGAAAATATTTTTTTAGCGTGTTGAATAATAATGAGCAAGAGTCATGACTAATTTGATCAATTAATTGCTTTCCATCAGTTAATTCATTAATTTCAATATTTTGTTGGGCTAAAATTGGGCCTTCATCAATTTGGTCGTTCATTTTCATTATACTAATGCCTGTTTCTTTATCACTATTTTCGATAGCTCTTTGAACAGGCGCTGCTCCTCTCCATCTTGGTAGAAGCGAGGCATGTATATTTATAAAACCATTTAAAGGAGTGTTTAACCAATTCAGTGGAACTATTTTCCCATATGCAAAAAGGATTGCGACATCAGGCTTTAATAATTTAAATTCTTTCAAAGATTTATCATCAAGTGTTTTGGGATTAAAAACAGGAAGAAGTTGACTTTCTGCCCATTGTTGAACTGGTGTATTATATTTTTTTTGTCCTCTAAATTTTTTTTTTGGCTCTTGTGTGTAAACCCCCACTATATCATATCCTCCAAGATAGAGGGTCTTAAGAGGAGGAAGAGAAAATTCTGGTGAGCCAAAATAAACTACACGTTTTTTTTTCATTTATATTATTTCTTTTTCTTTTTTATACTTTCTCATCTTTCTGATAATCACGTCTCTTTTTAAACGACTTAAATGGTCAACGAATAAAATACCGTTTAAGTGATCCAATTCATGTTGTATTATTCTCGACTCAAAACCTGTAAATGTAGAAATTTTTTTTGAATTGTCTTCATCAAGATACTCTATCTTAATTTTTTCAGGACGGTCTATTTCAGCAAAGTGCTCTGGGAAAGATAAACAACCCTCTTCATATGGAACTTTATTTTCATGTAATGATATAATTTTAGGATTTATCATTGTGATAGGTTTTTTTTCTTCATCTCTGGAGCCAGCATCAAGAACAAATATGCGAATATTTAAACCTATCTGTGGAGCAGCTAGACCAACTCCATTTGCAGAATACATAATCTCATACATTTGTTTTATAAGTTCTCTATGATGATCGTCTAACTGAGGTATAGATACACTCTCTTTTTTTAATATGGGATCGGGAGCATAAATAAGCTTCAACATGGAATTTAATATAGTTTATACAGTTATCAGAGACAATAAATCAAACTTTTAGAGTGTTACTTCAGATTAAATTAGCTTAAGTTTTTACGCGACTCTAAAGCTGCCCCTAGGGTATTATCATCTAGATAATGAATTTCACTTCCTACAGGAACACCATATGCGAGTTGTGTAATTTTAATATTTTGATTTTCTAGTTTATCCTTTATTACTAAGGCTGTAGTTTGTCCCTCAATTGTTGCGCTCAATGCTAAAATAACTTCTTGTACTTGATTATTTATAATTCTTTCTTTGAGTTTATTTAAATTTAAATCCTGTTCTGTAAAATTTTTTGAGGCTGATAAAAGACCGCCAATTACATGATAAAGACCTTTATGATATCCAGATCTTTCAAATGCCCATACATCAGCCATGTCTTCAACAATACAAATTGTGGTTTTTGATCTATTTTCTGAAGAGCAAATTTTACATGGAACAATCACATCTAATATTCCGCAGTTAGTACATTTTTTTACTACAGATGCAGTTTCCTTTATACTTTCTCCTAAGGGTAACATTAATTCTTGTTTATTTTTTATCAAATATAAAGCTATTCTTTGTGCAGAGCGTTGGCCGATTCCAGGCAACCTTGAAATTAAATTAATAAATTTTTGAAGTTCGTCTTGTGACAATTTAAAAAGGCATCTTCATTCCTGGAGGCAATGGTAATCCACCAGTTATTTTTTTCATTTCTTCAGCTGACATTTCCTCAACTTTTTCTTTTGCTTGATTAAGTGCGGCTTTTATTAAATCCTCTAACACTTCTTTCTCATCAGAAGACAACAGTGATGGATCTATATCAATTGATTGAACAATTTGTTTACCATTCATTATAACTTTAACCATTCCTCCTCCAGACTCAGCCTCCACGGTTTTATTTTCAAGCTCCTTTTGCATTTCTTGCATTTTGGCTTGCATTTCTTGGACTTTTTTCATCATACCGCCCATATTACCCATCATTTCCATCACCTCTTTCTAATTCTTCAATATCTATAATCTTTGCATTAGGAAATTTAGCAAGAACTTTTTTAAATTCATCAGTCTTCATCTCCTTGTCAATTAATTCTTTTTTATATAGTGACTTAATTTTTTCTAAAGTTGTGATTTCTGTTTTAAGTACCATTTCGATTTTGTAATCATTTTCCAAATTTTTGTATAATTCTTCGCTTCCATTGAAATTTTTGTCAGATACATTTAGTCGTAATATTTTATTTTTCTCTGAAAAATCAATTATTTCAACATTTTCAATAATAATACCTGCCATAAGAGGTGAGAAATTTTTCCCATAAAATTGAAAAAATTTCTGATGAATATCAATTTTTTCTTTTAAAGAAATTGGCGATACTCGTTCAACTTTGTTTTGAATTACTTGATCAATATTAGGAGAGGATTGAACTACACTCTGATTTATTTCAGACTTTTTTTTTTCTACTAAGTCTGTTGATTGATTATCATTTAACAAGAAAGCACACCTAAGCATCACCATTTCTAGAGTTGCATGAGGTTGAGGCGAGATTTTAATTTCATCATAGCCCTTCATTAAACTTTGCCAAAAAATATTTAACTTGCCACTATCAAATTGGATAACATAGGATGCAAAATTTTTATCTTCTTCAGTTAAAAATTCATCCTTAATGAGCTCTTGATTTATTTTTAATTTGCATGACCAATTTATTATATTCATCATATCTTCAACAATTTTAGAGGTCTCTGAACCTCTTTGATACATATCATCAAGCATAGAAATTAATTTTGATAAATTATTATCAAATATACATCTTGATAATTCATACAAATCACTTTGCCTTGCAAAGCCTAGCATATTAACAATTTCTTCAACTTGAATTTCTTTTTGTGATTTAAATATATTAGCTTGATCTAATATACTTAAGGAGTCCCTTACTGAACCATCACTAGCTTTGACTATTAAGTTTAATGCCTCAATAGAAATTGTTATATCCTCTTTTTTAGCAATACTTTTAAGAAAATCAGATAATGTCTTCTTCTCGACTCGTCTTAAGTCAAACCTTTGACATCTTGAGAGAATGGTAATAGGCACTTTAGAAATCTCAGTAGTTGCAAATATAAATTTTGAGTGAGGAGGTGGCTCTTCCAAAGTTTTAAGAAGAGCATTAAATGCACTTTTAGACAACATGTGCACCTCATCGACTATTTAAACTTTATATTTTCCTAAAACAGGATTATATTTTACATTTTCTATAATCTCTCTCGCATTTTCAACACTTGTATTTGATGCAGCATCAATTTCTATAACATCTGGGTGTCTATCTTCGGTGATGGCTTTTGCTTGCTCACAATTGATTAAATCAGGATTATTATTTTTATCAAAAACTGTACAGTTCAACATTTTTGCAACAATTCTTGCTGTTGTTGTTTTACCTACTCCGCGTATACCTGTAAAAATATATGCATTAGGGATTTTATTTTGCTCTATTGATTTTTGAATAGTCTCAACTAAATACTCTTGACCAATTAGATCTTGGAAATTTAAAGGTCTATATTTTAATGCAAGAATATTCGATTGATGTTTCATAATGGACTCAAAGGAGAATTACACGACCCAACCCCTTATGTTACGGCTGCTTTCTTTCGAACCTGACCGGATTGGCATAAAAAATTGCCCATGTAATTCTCAAATTATCTTATAACAGTATTAAATAGAAATATGAAGTTATTGTCTTACTCTATATGGAGATTTTTCAAAAACTCCTAATTTTCTAACCTTTGAACAATAATGATACATATCGTCAAGGGCAAATTTAGTGTTTTGTTGTTCAGGATGTCCTTCAATTTCACAATAAAATTGTGTAATTACGAAATCTGCTCCATAATTATAACTTTCGAGTTTGATCATATTAACATTATTAGTCGCAAATCCCCCCATTACTTTAAATAAAGATCCTGGTGTATTTTTAACTGAAAATAAAAATGATGATATATATGTTTTGGTTTCGTCAAATTCTAAATTTTCATTTTTAGACATTATATAAAATCTTGTGATGTTGTTAACAGAGTTTGCGAAATTATCATCAATAACTTTTAAGTCATAGATTTTTCCCGCCAAACTTGAAGCAATAGCAGCTGTATTTATTATTTTCTCATCTTGGATTTTTTTTGCTGAACCTGCTGTATCAGCTCCGATCAAAATATCTAAATCTAATTTTTGAATTTTATCGCTACATTGTGCTAAGGCCTGTTCATGGCTGATAATATTTTTGATATTTTCAATTTTACTGTCTGGATGAATTAAAAGCTTGTGTTCAACTTTTTGAAAGTGTTCAAAGTTAATATGCAAATTAGATTTTGGTATCAATCGATGAATATCAGCTACTCTGCCTGCAGCAGAGTTCTCAATAGGAATCATTGCATAATCAACATTTCCAATCTCAGCCTCATTTAAAGCAATCTCAAATGTTTTACAGGGTAACGGTTCTGCCCCAGGAAAGAACTCTTGTACTGCGAGATGACTGTATGCTCCTTCGACTCCTTGAAAAGATATTTTTTTATTCATTTTTATAAATTAACCGATTTACTCTATCTAAATCTTCTTGTGTATCAACTCCCAAAATCTCTTCTTTAATTATTGAAATGCCAATTTTATCTGTTTCGATAACACGAAGTTGTTCAAGTTTCTCACTAAGCTCTCTTTTAGTAGGTGGTAGAGAGATAAAATTTGACAAAAAATCCTTATGATACCCATATACACCAATGTGATGAAAAATATTCTTATTAACTTTATGTTTATCATTTAATGTTCTTGAAAAATCTAAAGCACAATTATTTTCATCAATTAAGACTTTCACTTTAGAACTATTATAAGCTTCATTTAAGTTTACGAATGGACAAGCTAAAGTGCTTATTTGAAATTTTAGAAGTCTCTCTTTTAATACATTAATGTGGTTATCTTTAATTAATGGCATGTCACCTTGAACATTAATTACATATTTAAAATGAATGGTGTCTCCTAGTTTTTTCAAAGCCTCTCCAATACGGTCACTTCCAGATGGATGATTAGGATCTGTCATAACGTGCTTGAGATCCATCTTTTCACAGTAATCTTTTACCTCTTGATCACATATAGCTAAAATTACATTTTCTGTAAAATCTATTACACGATTATAAACGTGATGCAGCATTGGTAACTCACCGATTTTTGCAAATGGCTTATTTGGAAATCTAGATGCCTTTAATCTTATTGGTATTATAACTAGCGTATCATTCATTAATGCGACAAAAATCCGTTTTTAGTGGTATATTTTTAAACATAGACTTCTCTTTTTAATATGGAAACTAATAAAATTCTAGGTGCAATAATACTTGCCTTACTTCTTGCTGCTGTATTCTCAAAGGTTGCTGATATGGCGATACACCCTGAGTTTCCAGATGAACTTGCATACAAAATTGAAATACCTGAAGGTGGTGTTACAACCTCTGTAAGTGAAGATGTGGATATCTTTGCTGTTTTATCAGACATTACACCTATGCTGGCATCAGCTAGTCTGGAAAATGGTGAAAAGATTTTTAAAAAATGTGCATCTTGCCATACTCATGTTAAAGGTGGTGAAAATAAAACTGGTCCTGCGATGTGGGGCATAGTCAACAGAGAAAAAGGATCAGCAGAAGGCTTCGCATATTCCGGAGCACTTGCAGCATTTGGTGGCGATTGGAATGTAGAAGAACTCAACAAATTCTTATTAAAGCCAAAAAAGTATATTACTGGCACGAAAATGAACTACAACGGTATTAAAAAAGACCAAGATAGAGCTGATTTAATAAAGTGGTTAAGTTCTCTTAGCGATTAAAGTTTAATTAATTATTTTTTAGAATAACATAATTATTTATGAGTTCGGTTTCAGTAGATTCGAATAAATTAAAATCATTAATTGGTGCTTACTATGACAGAAGAATGTTACGTATTCTTTTGTTAGGCATCATAAGTGGATTTCCCTGGGTTCTTATTGCTAGCGCTTTGTCTTTGTGGCTTAAAGAAGAAGGGCTTAGCAGAAGTACAATCGGATGGGCTGGATTAATATTTGGTGTTTATGCATTTAATTTTTTGTGGGCACCAATAATTGATCGAATGAAATTACCTTTCTTAACAAATAAAATAGGACATCGAAAATCAATAATCCTTTTAATGCAAACTATAATTTTAATTTGCTTAATTATTTGGAGTGTACTCGAACCAACTCAAAATTTAGCTTTAATCATTGGTGTAGGTTTAGCCATTGCAATATCATCTGCTACGCAAGATATAACAATAGACGCCTTAAGAATTGAGCAAATTAAAAAAGAGGAGTCAGCTAGTATGGCAGCAGGAGCTGCGATGGCAGTCGTTGGATGGTGGACTGGATTTAAATTAGGTGGCTATGTATGTTTGGAGATTGCTGAGAAGTTAGAAAACTCAGGAGTTGATCAATATTGGCAAGTAACTTTTATTTTTTTAATGGGTATTATAGTCTTATGTAATTTAGGTTTATCTTTTATCCCTGAATCAAATAAAGAGAGATTTCAAAATATTTTAAATACAGATGCATCAAATACGAATGTCGAAAGTGTTGTAAAGGCAAGTTATCTATTTATAGCAATTGGAGCATTATGTTTTTTAATTGGTCAATTCTTTGAAAAGATATGGTTTACGAATGGAGGTCTTACTTTTGTTGTAATTGGTGCAGTGTTTTATATTTTTTCATTTTTTATAAAAAAATTTGGTGCTGAAAATCCTATTTCTCAAACGTTTTACTACCTAAATAATGTTGTAGCAAATCCACTAAGTAGTTTTTTTAATAATAATGGAGTTAGAATTGGAATTGCTATCTTAGCTTTTGTTTTTTTATTTAAAATTGGCGAAGCTTTTTTGGGGAGGATGAGTTTAGTTTTTTATAAAGAAATCGGTTTTTCTAAAGGAGATATAGCTATCTATTCGAAAGCACTTGGTTGGATTACTACCATTATTTTTACTCTTATTGGAGGGGCTATTGCAATGAGATCTGGTATAATTAAAACTCTAATTATTGCTGGAATTGCAATGTCTGCTACTAATATTCTATTTTCAGTCTTGGCATGGGTTGGACCTTCGAAAGTTCTATTCGCATTTGCAGTAATCATTGATGACCTCGCAGCAGCTTTTGCAACTGTTGCATTTGTAACATTTATATCACTTCTTGTTGATCGAAGCTTCACTGCTACACAATACGCTTTACTAGCCTCTGTTGGAACTGCGGGAAGAACATTGTTAGCATCCTCTTCGGGTGCTATGGTTGATGGATTGGGCGGTGATTGGGGATTGTTCTTTATGATAACTGCAATCATGGTAATACCATCTTTAATATGTTTGATGCTAATTAAAAATAAAATTAATTTAGTTAAAAACTAAATAATTAATTATTTATTGAAGAATACAGTCTGTTGTAACCAGCTGTAAAACCTTTCAAAGAATAAGTTATGGTAGCCTCACGATTGTCTAGAAATAAAGCCTTAATAGAAATTTGGTTTCCAGCTTTGAAAAAATTCACAAAATTTTCTCCAATTATCTCTGCTACAAAGCATGCACTTTGATTACAATAAGCATAATTAAGATCAATTGGATCATTTTCATCAATTTGTAATTTGATAGGACTTTTTAAATTGACCGCATGGGGGAATGCTATTTGCATTTGTGTTAATTTATCTGGATTTATAGTTATAGATAGATAACTAACGACTTCATTTGTGTTTGAGTCAAATACAAGCTCTCTTAAATCACATATTTTTTGATTTTGCTCAGAAACACAAGTATATTGCCAAGCCTCAAAGTTTTCTTGCTCCAAAATATGACTTTCTGCAAAAAGTGTGCTTATAAAAAAAAAGAAAAAAAGATTTAATTTTGTTAAAAAAGAAAGCATTAATTTAATCTACATCAATCAGAGAAATTGTTAATTTTTTAATTTTATTTGGACAATCTCATTTTTAGATCCGATTCTTATTTTTGGGCCCCATGTTGCTGATCCAGAGCTCACATATAAATAATTATTCATTCTTTTGTAAAGCCCATAAATTTGAGGAAATTTTAGTTTTACAATAAAATTGAAAGGAAAGATTTGCCCATTATGTGTGTGACCTGAGAGCATTAAATTAGCTTTAGCTGAAACTTTTTCCCAAATAGAAGGTTTATGAACAATCAACAGATTAAATAAGTCTTTTTGAAAAAATTTTTCAAAATAAGAAATTTTTGATTTATCACTTATGTTATCTGAGAGACCAATTAAATTTATTCCATTAATTTTTAAGGACTCATTGTTTAGTGTTTGTATTCCGACACTATCAAGATCATCTAGATGTTTTTTTGACTTTTTAATATAGTACTCATGATTGCCAGTCACAAAAAAGATAGGTTTGTTAAGTTTTTTAAACTCATTGAGATCTTCGATTTTAAAAGAACTACTGTCAATTAAATCACCACCAATAATTAAAAAAGATGGGTCTATTTTAATAATTTCAGATACAATTTTTTTCAGTAAAGATGGATGATTTGAACCTATATGAACATCACTGATAAAAACAAATTTAAAACTCTTGTCTACCAGTTCTGAATTTAATGAGAGCTTTTTTATTTTAATCTTTTTTGAATTAATATATCCGTAAATGATAGTAGGGATTTGAATGAAAAAGAAAAAAATTGCTAGCTTGTAACTACTTACAATCTTAAGATATTCAAAAGCGATTAGAGGTAATATTAAAAAAAAAGATACTGTACCTATACCAAATCCCTCATAAACAAAAATTTTTATAAATTTATTTGTGCTTTTTGATCTAAAATAATAAAGACATAGAGAAAATACCAAAGTAGTAGTTATAAAGACCTCTAATAATGATGTTGGATTACCTAGCCAAGTAGATAAAACATCAAATGGGAATATAAAAATTAAATACGAAATGAAGTAAAGAGTGATGATAGATAACATTACCCTAACTCTCATTTTTGGTCTTATCGAAGTAAAAAAGAAGGAGACCCGCTAGTATAACTATAAGTATTCCAAAATAATTATATATGGAGGGTAATTGATTAAAAATAATCCAGCCTAAAAATACACCATAAATAATTTGAAAATAACTTGTAAGACCAAATACTGCAGAAGGTAGTGTTCTGGAACCATAAATTACAGCGCTAACACCAAGTCCTGCAAAGAGACCTCCTAAAATGGATAAAAGTAGATCATTATATGACATTACTACGAACTGAAATTTTGTTGTAAAAAAAAAGATTACAACACTTACGGCCATGCTAAAAAAAGCTGCAGAATATGAAGATGTTAAATAATTGTATTTACGCGTAATTAAGTGGGTGACTGCAATACAAAAAGCACCAATAAATACATACAAAACACCTTCAAAAGATACAGTGCTAGAACCAAAGGGTTCTGCTGAAATCAATACTCCAAAAAAACCCATAAGTATAGCCATCACTCTAATAATGTTTATATCATCACTCAAAAAAAAATGAGACATAACTAAAAGCATTAAAGGCGAAGTAAATAAAACGGGATAAACAATTGAAAGAGGTAGAAGCAGTACTCCTTTTAAAACACAAAGATATCCTATCGTATGCACTATTCCTCTTATAATCTGAAAAGTGTAATTTTGATTTTTATAAAATTTAAAGCCGTGATTTTTAAATATGAAATAAGCTAAAGGTATTAAAGAAAACAATGCATTATAAAGTAATAATTGCAAAATAGGATATCTGTCACCTAGAATTTTAATTACAGAGTCCATTGAAACTAGTAACACAAATCCAATTAAAGATACAAAAAAAGGTATTATAAAAACTCTATTAATCATTTAAGAAAAATTAAGATCATTATTTTTTTAGAGAAACACACTTTAATTCATACGACCAGTTTTTGTCGAATTCTTTGTATGATATTGAAAAATCTAAATCCAAATTACTGTTAATTGATAAAATGGAAATATAGTCTTCAGTCTCATAATTAAAAACGAAATTGGGGTAATTTTCGATAAGCTCATATTTTTTCTCATCAAAACTACTATAAATATAAATTTTATCTTTATAGTTTTCTTCTTTTAATAGATCTAATTGTGTACCAGAAATTTTTTGCTTACAGTCAAAATACTTGAGCGCATTGATACTCTTATCACAAATACAGGCGAGAGAAAATTTATCTAATAAATCCGCATATGTTAAATTTGGCAGTATTATAAAGAAAATAATGATAAGGTTTTTCATATTGGGTACTTATATATCATGATGAATAAACAATTAATTACTATTATCATTTTTTGTGGGATAGGGTTTGCAGTCATAAGAATTTTACTAGAGTCATTTTTTCCTGGTGGAATATAACTTTGAATGAAGATAATAGAAAAAAAATTTGGAATAAAGTTCAGTTAATCGGGGACGAAATTCAATCACTTTTGAAGCCCTCACCTTTTCATCCAAAAGGTAGAAATGCATATGCACATATTGCACTTAGCATTAAAGATAAGTATGGTTGCAGCTACAAAGATATTCCTGATGATCAATATGAAGAGGTCATTTTGTTTTTAGAAAATTTAAGAGAGAATCCTAACTAAATTTACTTGATTTTTTTCTGATAAACTTTATTTGTAAATTGAAATCATGCCTAGAACAAAAAGCTTAGCTGCGCTCATAGAGCATTATGGTGAAGAAAGAATATATAATCCTAAAGCAAATAAAGTGCCTGCTATTTATAAAATATTAAATAAGCATATCTTCAATAATCGACTCAAAAATCCAAAGATTACAATACGAAGAATGCATGGAGCTCTGGGTCTATTTGAATTTAATCCTTACGCTACAAAATTTTGTTACAAAATAACTATTCATAATAAATTTAAAAATTTTAAAGAATTCGTAGAAATTCTCGGTCATGAAATGGTTCATTACTACCAAAAGCTAGTTTTAAAACAAAATTCTGCCAAACATAATAAGGAATTCTATAGTTTCAAAAACAAATTTAAAAAGTTAGGGCTTAATTTAAAAAGGGTTTATAGATAATTTTACCTAAACGAAGACTCTAAATTTCCACCATCTACAGTTATTACACTTGCAGTCGACTTGTAAGACAATGCCAAATGATAAAAAGCCTCTGCTACATCAATTGCTTTAACTTCCTGTTTTAATAAGTTTCCAGACATATATTGCTTAGTAGTTAAACCTCTTGCTTTAGATCTCTTAATAATCATATCATCAGTCATTAAGCCACTTCTTATCCTATCAGCATTCACTCCATTAAAACGAATTCCATAATCACTGTACTCCGTTACATATTGTTTCATCAAAAATAATAGAGCAGCTTTTGTAAGACCATAGGCAGCATAATTTTTTCCAGGATTTACAGCTTGTTTAGAAATATTAAACAAAACTACTCCTCTGGTTTTTTGCCTTTTCATTATTTCAACTCCGTGTTTAACGAAATAGTGATGAGCAAAAAGGTTCAAATCAAAACTTTTATCAAATTGTTGCCTTGTAAGTTTTTCCAAAGACTCAACAGTGGCAAATCCTGCATTAGATATGAGGATATCTACACCACCGTAAATAGCGGATATTTGTTTAAATACATCCCTAATTTTGTTTTCATTTGTGATATCACATTTTATATAACTCATCCCAGTTATATCCTGTTTAATATTTTTGGGGTTAATAATATCAATAATGATTACATCTGCTCCCTCTGCTTTAAACTTTGATGCTGTAATGTAACCGATACCACCTAGGCCTCCTGTAACAACTGCTACCTGTCCATTAAGTTTTTGAGATGAATTTTTAATTTTTGCGAGCTCAAGGGGCCAATATTCCATTCTAAAAATTTCTTTTTCAGGTATAGAGTTAAAATTTCCAAACTTAGCAGCCTTTAAAATTACTGAGAGAGAATTCAAACCTACATCCATTGCTATTTTGGCATCTTTAAATGTTGGCCCTGTGGAAAAAATGCCAATGCCTTTTACTAAAATTAATCTTGGATAGGGGTCTAACATTGAGGCGCTAGAGTTATATTTATGATTACGTTTAAAATATTTTTTATAATTCTTTTTAAAATTTTCAATGGATTGAATAATGTTTTTTTCTAAATTATTAGTTTTTTCTTTTGATAAATCGATAATTAATGGTTTCGATTTAATCCTTATAACATGATCAGGTGTGACTGGTCCTTCATTTGTAAATTTTTTTAAGTTAGGATGTGAAAATAATTCATCAAAGAATTTTGGTTTATTAAAATGCACAACCTTTCTTTCAAAATCATCACCACGTTTATTAGCTATTTGTTGTCTTATGAGATTTGAAACTTCTGAAATGCTAATTTTTTTTTCAATATATTTGCTAATCCTAATACGCTTAGATTTTTTTGTGAGCTCTTTTTCAGCTTTAGTTATATATTTAATCATTCTTTCGTAACTTTCTTTTGCATTATTTGCAAAAGTGAAAATTCCATGATTTAAAAGAATTAATCCTTTTACATTTGGATTTTTATCAAATACCTCAGAAGCTTTTTTTGCTAATTCAAAACCAGGCATAATGTATGGAACGATACCCATTTCATCACCAAATACATGTTTACAAATTTTTTCTGGATTAGGTTGATCAATAAGTGAGAGAATTGCATTAGAGTGGGAGTGATCAACAAATTTGTGAGGGAGGAACGCGTGTAAAAGAGTTTCTACAGAAGCATTTGGGAAAGAAGTATCAAGCATATATTTACGCTGATAATTAACCATTTGAAAATCATCTAGCTCAATGAATTTTCTCATACTAAGAAGATTTTTCATTTCTAAAGCCGGGAAACCATCCTCCTCAATATTACCCATATCTTTACCACTACCTTTTACATAAATAATTTCCTCATTTTTACCTAGAAGGGTATCTAATGATGATTTCACAGATGTGTTTCCTCCTCCGTGAAGAACAACGGTTGGATCATTTCCCAAAAGTTGTGTTGTATAAATGCGAAGTGCTAAGTCTTTAGGAACACCTCTTTTTGCATATTTTTTGATGTAAGATTTTGCTTCGTTTTCGTTATATTTACTTTTCATCTAACTAGTTAAATAAATTAATCTATTCTTTTGGTTGATGAATGATCAAATAAATGTGCTTTTTCAATATTGATTGAAAGAGGAATGACATCACCATTTTTAATTGTGGTACGTCCACCATTTTGAACTACTCTAAATTCATTATCGTCTAACATTGCTATTATATGAGTCTCTGAACCAGTTGTTTCAACTAAAACTACCTCTGCTTTTATATTTGAGCTTGGATCTATGCTCACGTCAGTAGGTCTTATGCCATAAACTACATTTTGATTATTTGATACATTTTTTTTTGAGTGAGGTAGGTCCTGTGACTTTAATTTAATACTACTCTTATCTGTTACAACTCCCTCAAGAAGATTAATTGCAGGAGTTCCAATAAAATCGGCAACAAATAAATTATTTGGTTTTTCATAAATTTCATTTGGAGTTGCTATTTGTTCAATAATACCATTGTTCATAATCACTATCTCGTCAGCCATAGTCATAGCCTCAATTTGATCATGAGTTACATAAATAGTTGTAGCATTTTGTTGATTATGTAATTTTCTAATTTCCAACCTCATATGAGCTCTTAATTTTGCATCAAGATTTGACAAAGGCTCATCGAACAAAAATACCTTTGGATCTCTTACTAATGCTCTGCCCATAGCTACCCTTTGCCTTTGTCCACCTGACAGCTCTTTTGGTGTTCTGTTTAAAAAATCTGTTAAATTTAATACAGAAGCCGCCCACTCAACTTTTTCCCTTATCTCTTGGCTAGCCATTTTTCTGATCTGTAAACTGAATGCAATATTATCAAAGACATTCATTTGAGGGTATAAAGCGTAGTTTTGAAAAACCATTGCTATATCTCTATCTCTTGGGTGGATGTTATTAATAATGTCTCCACCTATTGAAATTTCCCCACTAGATATAGTTTCTAATCCAGCGGTCATTCTCAGCAAAGTAGTCTTTCCACACCCTGAAGGGCCAAGTAAAACAACAAATTTTTGATTACCAATATTTAGATTTATGTCTTTTAGTACCTCTACAGAGCCAAAGTTTTTTTTTATATTTATATATTCTACTTCAGACATTTATTAATCCATCTAGTTGATTGCTATCCCCGGCTAAATCAAGAATAGTGTATCGATCTCTTATGAACCTAGCATATCTTAGAGCATCTTTGTAAAAATTACTATCAAGTTTAGCGTCTTCGGGAGTTCTTAATGCACCGCACTCTCCCATAGAATTCCAAATAATATCGTAGTCTAACATTTTCTCTCTTAGAGGTTGAACAAATTCGAGCCAGTTCTTGTGAAAAAAATTATTTATCATCTCTGCTCTCTTTTCATCAAATATTTTTGTCTTCATTGCATCATGAATTGTGTCTAACATTTGATGACCAAGTTTTTGAATGATTTCTTGCTCAGGTATTTGAGTTGGTTTTATTATTGGTGGAGTATTATTATTTAAAATAGAATTTTGAATTTTTGAAATACTAATAGTTGCAATTCCCACTTGTTCTCCATGAGACGTTCCGGGATGGTTGTCTTTTGCAAACATATCTATGTAATGAGAAATGCCATGTTCACCCATACTCCCCACATGAGTTGTCTGTGTAAATGAAGTACCCAATCCCATTATTGCAGAGATACGTGTAAGTAAAGCAAGAGCTTCTATATCTCCTTTTGCAATTGATGAAGCGCTTTCAATCATATCTTTCTCATATAAAGCTAAAAGAGAATACGGTGCTGTTTGATAATCAGTGTTCAAAATTTTATGTGACATCAACCAATCAACCTGTGCAGTTGTTCGACAAATCACATCTGCAAAAGCAGCAGCAGTTAGTCTTTTGGGACACATACTTAGAACCTCTAAATCAAAGAAAACGCCTTGTGCATAATGC
>CACKFO010000013.1 GCA_902599405.1 uncultured Alphaproteobacteria bacterium
GCAAAAATTTTTTGTTTATATGAAAAAAAAT
This sequence comes from uncultured Alphaproteobacteria bacterium, assembly GCA_902599405.1. Classification (GTDB taxonomy): domain Bacteria; phylum Pseudomonadota; class Alphaproteobacteria; order HIMB59; family HIMB59; genus HIMB59. Next base: position 32 of record CACKFO010000013.1, read on the forward strand.
TTTCTTTTTTATTAAATATTCTAATTAAACCAATGATTAAAATCACTGGAAAAATTATAAGTTGTAATAATCTATAGCTAAAAATGAGCATCAATTATTTTTAAATTTTTATTCAAATTATCTATTATGTATGTATTAAATGAATTTTCGTCAAACTGACTTGGGTTTATTATCTCTTCACCCCAAAAAAAAATACCTTTACTAAAAGGTAATGGTATTTTTAATTTATCCCAATTATTAAGACGAAAAAAACGATTGGTTTTAAAAGTTAGTAGAGCAATCTTTAAGTCAAACTTTTTAGCTAATTTGTAAATATTGGTGTTAATTTCATAAGGTGGTCCATGAGGTGCATCTGGTGTGATATAAATGCACTCTCCTTTTTCCACAGCTAAAGTGATTTCTTTTATAAGAGCGGTCGGTTTATCTTTTTCACGTAAAAGAGGATCTAAACCAAATTTTCTTTGAACTAAAGTGCTTATTTGACCATCTCTGTGAGATGTTGCAACGGGTCTTAATTTTGGTTTAAATTTCCAACTAAATGTAGAACCCATAAGTTGGTTATGCCAAATAAGTACAATGATTGATTTATTATCTTGTAATTGTTTTTCTATGACTTCTTCATTTACACCTGACCAATTACTTGTTTTTTTTATAAGTGATAATGACAGATAAATTAAATTTACAAAAATAATCTTAAAGAATTTATTCTTAGATAATTTTTTAAGCATTTTTTTTAATCTGTCTTTGATAAAGATTATAATAATGTTTTTTCTTTGCCATTAAGGTTTTATGAGTTCCCCTCTCAACAACCTCACCATTTTCTAAATAGTAAATTTCATCAAAATTTTTGATTGTGCTTAATCTATGTGCAACTACGATCATTGTAATTTTAGGCAAATGATACAAATTATTGAATAACTTAGACTCTGTTTTAAGATCTAAATTTGATGTTGGTTCATCTAATAAAACAACTGAACTTTTTTGAGCAAGAGCTCTCGCTATTGAAATTCTTTGCCTTTGCCCCCCAGACAATTTAATTCCATTTTCTCCAATTTTAGTATCCAATTTTAAAGGTAGTTTGTTTGCAAAATCATTTACACATGCAATATTAGCAAAATGATTTATATTTGATTGATTGTGACCAGAGTTATATTTTATATTTTCTGATATAGTACCATCAAATAAAACTGTATCTTGGCTAACTAGGCTAAATATATTTCTAAGACTATTTAATTTTAATTTTTTTATATCAATTTCATTTATTGCTATGTCACCTTTAGTGATATCAAATAATCTCAAAAATAAAGCCATAAGTGTTGATTTACCTCCTCCAGAGGGTCCCACAAATGCAACTTTTTTTCCTGATTTAAGCTTAAAATTTACTCGGTTAATTATATTTTTATTTGTATTTTCGTATTTAAAAAAAACATCTTTAAAACTCAAAGTCTTGAAATTTTTTATTACCTTAGATCCTCCAATTGTTTCGTTTTTAAAATCTATAAATTCAAATATTCTAGAGGCAGCACCAAGACCGCTTTGAAGTAAAACATTAACATTTATTAGGTTTTTAAGTGGTGCATAAGCTAACATTAGACTTACTAAAAAACTCATCAATTGCCCAGCTGTCATATTTTCGTTAATTACAAAAATACCACCACCAAATATTGCTAAACCAGCCGCCATTGAACCCAATGTTTCCGTAAAAGGTCTGGATCTAGCAGTAATTTTTTCCTGTTTAAAATTTAATTCTCTAGCTTGCTCAATTTCTTTATTAACTCTTTTGATTTCAAAATTTTCTGCATTGAAAGATTTTACGTTTTTGATTCCTCTAAAGACCTCTTCTAAATTTGAAGCTAAAGTTCCAACTTGTTCTTGTAAGTTTTTTGTGACTCTTCTAATTTTTTTACCTAAAACTCTTATTGGAATAATAGCTAATGGAAAAATCACTATAGAAATGCATGCTAATTTCCAATTTTGATAAAACATATTTCCTATTAATACGGTCAAGGTTAAAGAGTCTTTTATTAATGCAGTATATGTGTTGGCCATTGCCCCACTGAGATAATAAGTATCTGTAGTAATTCTCGTAATTAATGATCCTATTTTATTTTTAACAAAAAACCCATAATGCACATTTATAATATTTTTAAAAACATCACGTCTGAGTTTTTCAATAATCCTATGACTCATAAATTGTAAAGAAGTAATTTGGATATAAGTTACTAACCCTTTTACTATCCCAGTAATTAAAATAGCAATGGGTATAAAATATAAATAAAATCTATCAGCATTAATCAAAACATTGTCAAGAGCTGGTTTAACCAACCATGCATGAAAACCTGTGCATAGAGCAGCAATAATCATACATAAAATAGCAATGAACATTCTTAATTTAAAATTAAGAAATAACTTAGAAATTCTTATAAAATGCTCTTTAGACTCAGACATTAAGGTGACTTCCAATTATTATACTCAAAAGTATGCTGATACCGTAATAGTTATTGCGACTAAAATATGAGCCAGCCTTTTCAGGTATATTTTTCCACATAAAATTAAGATCTATAATGTTTATTAAGAAAATTGTTGTTAATAAGACATAGTATAAAAAACTGAAATTCAAGCCACTTCCAAAAAATGCCAATAAAAAAAATTTAAAAGAAATCATCAAATTTAAAATGATCATTCTACCAGCTCCAAAAAATAATGTGCTAGAGTATAGTTTTAATTCTTTGTCTTCTTTTTCATCCTGAGTTGCATAAACAGTATCATAAGTAAGTGTCCAAAAAACTAGTGACAAATATAAAATGAGAACAGATGAAAAGGGTACGTTTGAGCCCATTGCCACCCAGCCAATAAAACAGCCCCAATTATAAGTCAAAGCTAAAATTAATTGGGGTAAGAAAAAAAATCTTTTTGCTAAAGGGTATAAAATTATCAAAGGAGTGATAACAAGACCTAATACAATAGATTCATAATTTAATTGTAATAAAATTATTAAACCAATTACTAAAAGAAAAAATAATAGTATGAGTGAATTCTTTAAACTTATTTGTGATGAGGCTAAAGCTCTATTTTGTGTTCTACTAACTTTCCTATCAATGTCTTTATCAATAAAATCATTTATTATGCATCCAGCAGATCTCATGACCATTGAACCAATAAAAAAAATTATAAACAAAATTAAAATATTATTAGACGAACCATTTGTTGAGGATGCTAAAATGAAACTAATTGGGTAAAAAAGTAGAAGAAAACCAATAGGTTTATCTAATCTTACTAAAAGAATGTATGGGTGTGTGAAAGGTGGAAATAATTTAAAAATTAAATTATTCTTATAATTATTATTCATGAAGAGAGTTTATTGTAATTCAATTATAAAGCAGGGTAGCACTTATGAGCTAGAAAAAAAGTATTATATCCATCTTGTAAAAGTTATTAGGCTTAAAATAGGAGATGAGATCTCTTTGTTTAACAATATTTCTGGTGAATGGAAGTGCGAAATAATTGATATCAAAAAAAATTTTTTAAAAGCTAAATCGATAAGTCAAATCTCAGCACCTCGAGCAGAAACTTTCATAGACTTAATGTTTTCTCCCATAAAATACCAAAACAGTGAATCAATCATAAGACAATCAACTGAGATGGGTGTGAGATGTCTATTTCCAACATCATTTATTAGAACTATAAGCACAAAGATTAATCTTGATAAGTTTAATGCATATGCAGTAGGTGCAGCTCAACAAAGTGGAAGATTATCAATACCAAACATCGATAAGTTAATTGACCTTAAAGATAGATCTAATATCATGTCTAGTAAAACAGTGCTGATGTTCGATGAAAACCTCAAAGGAATTCATCTATCAAAAGCTAAAGTTAAACCAAATAGCGAAATTTTAGTTGTTATAGGACCTGAAGGAGGTTTTGAGGAGGAGGAAAGAGCATTTATTTCAGATAGATCAAAAAATTTCTTTAATCTGAGTCTGGGCCCAAACATTCTAAAAGCTGACACAGCAGTTATTGCCGCACTTAGTCTAACATTTCACTATTTTTCATAATTATAGCGGGTTTAAGCGACAACCTGTCAATATACTGTACAAAAAAGATTACTAATATGTTTTAGATGAAGTCAATATTTTCAGTATTTTTTTTTCTTGTATCTTTAAAGGCGTTTGGAAAACAAGCCACTGACTGGCAGTTAAGTTTTCAAAATCCTGCCACAGATTTGATGGGCAGTGTAGTTGGACTCCATAACATAATTTTGATTGTAATGACTTTAGTTACTTTATTTGTCTTATTTCTTCTTTTCTATGTCTCTTTTCGTTTCAGCGCAAAAAGAAACCCAATTCCATCTACAACAACTCATAATACAGTTGTAGAAGTTTTATGGACTGCAATACCAATTGTAATCCTTGTAGTACTTGCAATACCATCTTTTAAGCTTTTATACCAACAAGAAAAAAGCGAGAGTTATGATATGACTGTTAAAGTCATTGGTCATCAGTGGTATTGGGAGTACGAATATCCCGATCATGGTGACTTTTATTTTGAAAGTTACATGGTTCAAGATGCAGACCTTCAAGAGGGAGACCTAAGGCTCTTGACAGTTGATAATCCTCTTGTAATTCCTGCCAATAAAAATATTCAAATACTAATAACCGCTGGAGATGTTTTGCATAGCTGGGCCGTTCCCTCAATGGGATTAAAAACTGATGCTGTTCCTGGAAGACTCAATGAAACATGGGTCAATGTTAAAGAACCAGGAATATACAGAGGTCAATGCTCCGAAATATGTGGCACTGGTCATGGATTTATGCCAGTTGTTGTAAAAGTATTACCGGAAAGTGAATTTATTGCATGGGCTAATGAAGCCAAAAACAATTACGCAATCAATGAAGATATTAAAACTAACGAAACAAATGAGGAAATCATTATTTCGCAAAATAATTTAATAAAATTAGAGGAGAATAATTTATGAGCTCAGATTCTTTAGCTATGGATGATCATCATGATCATAAGCCAGGTTTTTTCACAAGATGGTTTTTTTCCACAAACCATAAAGATATTGGAACATTATACTTAATTTATGCAATTGTTGCTGGTGTAGTAGGTGGTGCCCTTTCAGTCATTATGAGAATGGAATTATCTGAACCTGGTATGCAGTTTGTGGCAGATGGGCAAATGTGGAATGTAATTATCTCAGCTCATGGATTACTAATGATCTTTTTTGTAGTAATGCCTGCATTGATAGGGGGCTTTGGTAATTGGTTTATTCCACTAATGATTGGTGCACCTGACATGGCTTTTCCAAGATTGAATAATATTAGTTTTTGGTTATTGGTTCCTGCATTATTTTTAATAGCAGGTTCGATGTTTGTTGGGAGCGGTGCTGGAACTGGTTGGACTATTTACCCACCTTTAAGCTCGATTACAGGGCACAGCAGTCCTGCTGTAGACATGGCCATTTTTTCACTCCATTTAGCAGGTGCTTCATCAATACTTGGTGCCGTCAACTTTATTACAACTATTTTGAATATGAGAGCACCAGGGATGACGATTCATAAAATGCCTCTTTTTGTTTGGGCAATGTTAGTTACAGCTTTTCTTCTTTTACTTGCTGTTCCAGTTCTAGGTGGAGCTATTACAATGCTTTTAACAGATAGAAACTTTGGAACAACTTTTTTTGATCCTGCCGGTGGAGGGGACCCCGTTCTATTCCAGCATTTATTCTGGTTTTTTGGTCACCCAGAGGTTTACATTATGATTTTGCCAGCTTTCGGTATCGTCTCACATATTGTATCTACTTTTTCAAAAAAACCTGTATTTGGATATTTAGGTATGGCCTATGCAATGGTTGCTATTGGATTTATCGGGTTTGTTGTTTGGGCTCATCATATGTACACAGTAGGATTTAGTGCAAATGTCAGAGCTTATTTTATGCTTGCTACAATTGTCATAGCTGTACCCACAGGTGTTAAGATTTTTAGTTGGATCGCCACAATGTGGGGTGGATCTATAACATTTACAACCCCTATGTTATTTGCTCTAGGATTTATTTTTCTTTTTACTCTAGGTGGAGTAACAGGTGTAATTTTAGCAAACGCAGGTATTGATGTCGTTTTACATGATACATACTACGTTGTTGCCCATTTCCATTACGTATTAAGTATGGGAGCGGTGTTTGGAATTTTTGCCGGAATTTATTATTGGTTTGGTAAAATGAGTGGAAAAAATTACTCTGAGTTTTTTGGTAAGTTACATTTTTGGTTATTCTTTTTAGGCGTTAACTTAACTTTCTTCCCACAACACTTTTTAGGATTAGCAGGTATGCCTAGACGTATTCCAGATTATCCAGATGCATATGCTGGGTGGAATATTATATCCTCAATTGGATCCTATATATCCTTTGCTTCATTTATTCTTTTTATTTTCATAATAATTTACGCATTATTTAAAGGCAAAAAAGCAGAAGCAAATCCATGGGGTGAGGGTGCAAAAACACTTGAGTGGACATTACCGTCTCCTCCACCTTATCACCAGTTTGATACATTACCCGAAGTAAAAAATTAATTTGTGTTAGAAAAAAAGCATCATCAAACTTTTGTACAGACAGAACAAAACCTGTTCTTTTTGCAAGCTGTTAATTTTTTAAAACAACTTTATGTATTAATTAAACCTGGTGTAATCTCCCTTGTAATATTTACGGCTTTATGTGCGATGTTATTAGCCCCATCTGATAAAAGTTTATTTATAAAAGGAATGACTCTTACCCTTATAGCAATGGGAGCATCTGGTTCAGCTATTTTAAACATGTGGTTTGATCGAATAATTGACTCTAAAATGGATAGAACAAAGTTTAGGCCTATTCCTTCAGGAAATATCTCAGCAAATACAGCTCTTGGGATTGGACTAATTTTTTCTTTTTTTTCTGTAGTGGGTTTATTTTTCTTTGGAAATATCAAGGCCTCTATTTTATTAGCGTTTACAATTCTTTATTACTCTGTTTTTTATACAATGTATCTGAAACACAAAACTGCACAGAATATAGTAATTGGCGGTTTAGCAGGCGCTCTCCCTCCAGTTATTGCATGGATTAGTATTTCAAGTGAGCAAATTTTCTTCCCGTTAATATTATGTTTAATAATTTTTTTATGGACACCTCCACACTCGTGGGCGTTAGCTATATTTAGAAACCAAGATTACTCTGACGCTGATATACCCATGTACCCCGTTAAACACGGCATAAAAAAAACACTTTTTATGATGAACATTTATACTTTTTTAATGGTTGCATCAGTAAACTCTCTATATTTTTTTAAATACGCGGGAATGAGCTTTTTTTTAGGCTCCAATCTTCTCAATGCATATTTTGTATACAAACTTTTTAAACTTAATAAGTCACAAAATATTAAGAAAGACTCAATTAAACTTTTTGGATATTCAATTGTATATCTGTTTCTTATTTTTACTTTAACAGTTATTGATAAATATTTGTTCTAATGAAAAGAAAAAATAAAAATTTATTAGTCTTGGCTCTGCTTTTCATGCTCGTAACAGCATTTTATTTCATTACAATATTTAGAATTAAATCTGGTATTTGAACGTATCAAATAAAAACAAAACATTAATTTTTTTAATGTTGATACTTGGATTTATGCTAAGTCTAGTAATTTTTTCTGTGCCACTATATAAGCTTTTTTGTGACCTGACCGGATTTCAAGGTTTTAATAAAGAAGTAAAAATTCAAGAACAACAACAAAATATTAACTTGGGGGAACTTGATATAAAAGTTATATTTTCAGCTCAGGTAAATGAGGGTTTGGATTGGATATTCGAGGCTCCTCAAAAAATGAATATTACAGAAGGTTTAAAGTATGATGTTATTTTTAAAGCTAAAAACAATACTGATGTTAGCTCAACGGGTACGTCTACATTTAACATTTTACCACCTAAAATTGGCCCATACCTATATAAGATAGAATGCTTTTGCTTTATTGATCAAACGATAAAACCAAATCAAGTTGTTGAGTTTCCTGTCTCTTTCTACTTAGATCCATTGATACTTGACGATCCTGAGGCAAGTAGGACGAAGAATGTCACTTTGTCATATACCTTTTTTGAGAAAAAAGAATGAAATATTGTTTAAATGGTTGATTTAGTATTTAAAGACTCTGAAAAGAAACACAAATTTCATCTTGTCAACCCAAGTCCCTGGCCATTAGTTGGTGCTTTTTCAGCTCTTTTTCTAGTTTCAGGAGCTATTTTGTATATGCACTATGAGATGCTATGGCCCATGATAGCAGGTCTTGTTCTAATACTTTTTACTATGTTTATGTGGTGGCGAGACATAATAAAAGAAAGTACTTTTTTGAAAGTACATAATTCAATCACTGAAATTGGTCTTAGATGGGGTATGGCTCTGTTCATCACATCAGAAGTTATGTTTTTTGTCGCTTTCTTTTGGGCTTTTTTTGATGCAAGTCTATTACCTAAAACATTTTTAGCTGAGTACAAAGAAGTTTTTACAGGTACTCTTGGGATAGGAGTTTGGCCTCCAAAAGGAATTGAAACTTTTGACCCACTAGACATACCATATTTAAATACCTTAATTTTACTTTTATCAGGTACTACCTGTACATGGGCACACCACGAACTAAGAGAGGGAAATAATAAAGAGGCCCTTAAAGGTTTATATTACACAGTTTTTTTAGGTTTCATATTTTCACTTTTACAAATTTATGAATACCAACATGCAACTTTTGGTTTTACTGAGGGTATATATCCTTCAACTTTTTTCATGGCAACCGGTTTTCACGGTTTTCATGTATTAATAGGTACTTTGTTTTTATTCGTTTGTTTATTGAGAATAAGAAAAGGTCATTTAACCCCAAAAAGACATTTTGGTTTTGAGGCAGCTGCATGGTATTGGCATTTTGTTGATGTTGTTTGGTTGTTTTTATACATAAGTATCTATTGGTGGGGAAGATAAACCAAAGATTTTTATCTTTTACATTTAAACTAAATTTTTATTTATGAATAAGTTATCATTAACATTTGTATTTATAGGGATATCTATTTTAACCTTTATCCTAGGTTCGTGGCAACTTTACCGGCTAAATTGGAAAAATGATTTAATGGACAATATTCGTAATTCAATTCTCAATCCCACTTTGTTTTCAGATGATCTAAATTACAATAATTTAGTTTCAGTAAAATTAGATGATAATTATACCATTCTAAACAAACCAGTTTATTTAGAGTCAAAAACATTTAAAGGAAAACCAGGTTATCACCTAATACTTCCGGTAAAGTATAAAAATAGTATATATAGTGTCATCAATTTTGGATGGTTTTTAGACAAAGACTTAGATCAAGTTCAAAATATCATTCAAAGATATCAATCTATAGACAACCCTAAGGTATACATAAGAGATTTTAATTCAGATAAATCTTTTTTTACTCCAGAGAATGATTTATCCAATAATATTTGGTACTCTGTTAATAAAACTGATTTTAGTCAATTTTATCAATATGCATTCCTATCCAAATATTATTTTGTTCTTCTAGATGATAGGGTATCTAAATATACCTTTAATCCTCTTGTATTTTTGAGAAATAATCATTTGAATTATTCAATAACTTGGTTTTTGCTTAGCTTGTCAAGTATCGTTATGTTGTTAATTATAAGAAGGAAATATGAATAAACTCAAAGAGTATTTTAAAAGCTATTATGTGTTGAATGACGTCAGCGGTCTTTTATTTTGGGATAACGCAACTAATTTACCAAAAAAAAGTATTGAGTCTAGATCAGAGCAAATGTCTATTTTATCTAACTTTACAGATAGAATATTTAGAAGCGAAGATATTCAAGAAGAAATTCAAAAAGCTGAAAATACAAAATTAAGCGAAGCAGATAGTATGTCTTTAAAACTAATGAAGAGTATTATCCTCAAAGAAAATGCTATTGACCCAGATTTGAAATCTCTACTGATAAAAAAAAAACTAACTTGTGAGCACTTATGGAGAGAGGCTAGATCAAAAAATGACTCTTCGATAATTGAAAAAGGTTTCAATGATCTATTAGATTTAGTGCATGAGGAAGCGAGTCAATTAGCTAAGGCTACTAATCTATCACCTTATGACTCATTAATTTCAAAATATGATATGGATTATGATTCATCAAAGATCGACCAAGTTTTTTTAGTAATTGAGAGAGAAATAATACCTAAATATTTGGATATTAAAAAAATTAAATCACCCCATGTTTATAAATCAAATATTTCAGACTCAGAAATATTAAACATGATAAAAGTAAAATTAAAACAGCTAAACTTCGATTTTGATAGAGGTAGAATTGATCAATCTCATCACCCTTTTTGTGGAGGAGCTACAAATGATGTAAGAATAACAACCAGGTTTGAAGACAATATATTAGAGTCCTTATCAGCATTATTTCACGAGACAGGCCATGGGGTTTATGAACAAAATCGACCTAATCAATATCTTTATGAGCCATTGGGTCAATCCCGTAGTTTAAGTGTCCATGAAAGCCAATCTCTTTTTTTTGAAAATCATATCTTTAAATCAAAAGTTTATTTTAAAATTATAAACAATATTTTTGATAACTCTAAAGATTTGGAAAAATCGTTTTTAGAGCACTATCATACTGTGAGAGTTAATCCTATAAGGGTTAGTTCTGATGAATTTTCTTACCCGATCCATGTTTACATCAGGTATAAAATTGAAAAAGAGATATTTAAAAATAAAATTAAATTTAAAGATATAAAAAATTTATGGAACGAAAACTATTTAAATAATTTGTCAATAAATCTAATTTCAGAAACAGAGGGGGTTCTCCAAGATATTCATTGGTATGAGGGTATATTTGGTTATTTCCCTACTTATGCACTTGGTGCTATGATAGCCTCACAAATTAAATTTAATTGCCCTTTATTTGATATTTTTTTAGGCAACCCTAATGAAGAAAATATAAAAAACTTAATCATTTGGTTGAATACTAATATCCATCAAAAAGCTTCTTTGTATTCATCAGATGAAATGTTACAAAGCATTTCTGGTGAGAATTTAAACCCAAAATATTATTTAGATCATTTGGTAGATAGATTTATTCAATGAAATATATAAGCACAAGAGATGATAAAAAAGAGTACTCTGCTGAGCAGGTACTGAATTTTGGTCTAGCACCAGATGGAGGTTTATTTATTCCAAATGAAATTCCAAAATTTAGTAACAATCAAATAAACGCACTTAAAGGAAAAAATTATTTTGAAATAGCAAATTTCATTTTAACCCCTTTTTTATCAGACTTATTTGATGCCCCAACAATTAAAAAGATTATCGAGGAGGCTTATAGTAAATTTGATAAAGAAATTGTTACAATATCAAACATAGGTGACAACGATCTATTGAATTTATTTCATGGTCCGACACTTGCTTTTAAAGATTACGCTATGTGTTTGTTAGCTAAGATATATGAATACTATTTAAAGAAACTAGATAGAAAATTAGTAGTTATTGGAGCAACTTCTGGCGATACCGGTTCTGCTGCAATTCAAGCCTTTAAAGATATTGAAAATATTAGTATTTTTATTTTTCACCCTCATAACTCCACATCTCTCTTCCAAAGAAAACAAATGACAACTAGTGGAGGTAAAAATGTCTTTAATATTGCCCTAAATGGAAGTTTTGATGATTGTCAAAATTTAGTAAAAAAACTTTTTAGAGATAAAGATATAAATAATAAATATAGCTTTACTGCAGTGAATTCAATTAATTGGTTTAGGGTGCTACCACAATCAATTTATTATGCATGGTCATATCTGAATCATAATATTGATAATTTTGTTGTACCAAGTGGTAATTTTGGAAATATATATTCTGCTCATTTGCTAAAGTCAATGGGATTTCCAATAAATAAGTTAATTGTTGCGACAAATGAGAATAATATTTTACATCGAATTATAAGCAATAATGATCTACATCTTTACAATGTTGTAAAAACTAATAGCCCTAGCATGGATATAACAATATCAAGTAATTTTGAAAGACTTTTAGCAGAGCTTCTTGGACCAGTAGCAACAAATGAGCTTTTTCAAAATATACAAAACAATGAACATAATAAAAAATTAGAAAGTTCTATTCATAAGTTATTATCTGAGAAATTTTTATCTGAGAGTGCAACTTCTAAAGAGGTTGAAAATCAAATTAAAATCACATATGAAAATTACAAAATTTTATTAGACCCTCATACAGCTGTTGGCATAGTATGTGCGGAAAAACTAAATTTAAAAAAAGCGATGTGTCTTGCTTGTGCCCATCCAGTAAAATTTCAGGAAACTGTCCAAAAGGCATTAGGTAACAATGTAAAATATGATAAAAACATAGAATTTCTTAATGATGAAAAATTTGCAATTTTAGACAATAATTACAAGGATCTAGGAGATTATATAGAAGCACATGCCTAATATTCATAAGCTTAAAAATGGAATGACCTTGATAACAGATTATGTAAACACTGTAGAAACAGTAAGTGTAGGAATGTGGAACAAGGTCGGGGCAAGAAATGAGCGAAAAGAAATTAATGGTGTTGCACACTTATTAGAGCATATGGCATTCAAAGGAACAAAAAATAGATCAGCTGCTCAAATAGCAAAAGAGGTTGAGCTAGTAGGTAATTCTCACAATGCCTATACTTCAAGAGAAATAACTGCTTATTACATGAGTGGTTTAAAGGAAAATGTTGAACTATCCATAGACGTAATTAGCGATATATTGCAGTTTTCAACTTTTGACTCTAAGGAACTCGATAAAGAGAGAGGCGTCATATTACAAGAGATTGGAATGTATGCTGATGAGCCAGATAGTATTGTTGCTGATAAATTCGACGAGTTAGCTTACCCGGACCAACCCATGGGTAGGTCAATTTTAGGTACGGCTGAAATTATAAAGTCTATATCAAGGGATGAAGTTGAGGGTTTTATGAAAGGATTCTATAACCCAAAAAAAATGGTGTTTTCTGTATCAGGAAATTTTGAAGAGGATAAAATAATTAAACTTGTTGAGGAGAAATTCCAAAATCTCCCTCATGGCGACGACAATTATATTCCAAAATCTTCTTATATTGGTGGAGAATACCGCCAAGAGAAAAAATTAGAACAGGTAAAGTTGTTACTAGGTTTTGAGGGTGTAGATATTCATTCAGACCTTTACTATGCAACAAGAGTATATTCAACACTTCTTGGCTCTGGTATGTCTTCAAGATTATTTCAAGAAATTCGAGAAAAAAGAGGATTGGTTTATAGCATATACAGCAGTGGTGATTTCTTTTCTGACTCAGGTATTTTCTATGTCTATGCCGGCACAGGGCACAAGGAAGTTAAAGAATTAATACCAGTACTATGTGATCAATTAAATATTAATGCTAATACCTTTACTGAGGAGGAATTAACAAAGACTAAAGCTAAATTTAAAGTGGGAATTCTAAAAGGAGAGGAAAGTATCTCAACAAGATGTAGATCTAACGCTTCTAGTTATTTAATGCATAATAAGGTCAGATCTCCCGATGAATTTATTTCGAAGATTGACTCTGTGCAATTAGAGGACCTTGAAAAAGCAAGAAAAAAAATATTAGACTCAAATTTGACTTTGTCATCAATAGGTCCTATTGAAAACCTTGAAGCAGCTGAACTAGTTAAACGAAGACTCAGTTAAATTTTCTGCTGCTTTTCTAGCAAGAATATCAACTTGGTTATTAAATTCATCGACATTATGTGCCTTTACCCAACTCCAATTAATATTTTTACTAAGATTTAATTCGTCTAATCTTTCCCAAAGCTCTTTATTTTTTACAGGTTTTTTAGATGAAGTTTTCCAATTATTTTTTTTCCAATTAAATATCCAATTTGTGATGCCTTGCTTAACATAATTACTATCGGTATTAAGATTTATATCATTATGCTGATTAAGAAATTCTAACGCTTTGATTGCTGCCATTAGCTCCATTTGATTATTTGTTGCATTTCTCTCAAATCCAGCTCTATAAGAAATATCATTTTTGTTAATTATTAAAAACGCCCAACCCCCATTTCCAGGGTTTCCGAGACATGAGCCATCTGTGTATACCTTTATCAAAAAAAGTCCTGTAAATTATTTTTTTCATGAAATTTAAATATTTCAAAAAACTCTAAGGGATTTTTATGTTTAACATCTCCTTCAAGATTAAAATTTAAATCATAAATTCTTGTTAAAAAAAAACGAATTGCACTTACTTTTAAGTAAAAATTAAAATTGCTTTTTTCTTCTGTTGTTAATTCGATAATCTCTTTATAAGATCTTAAGAAACTCACATAATTTTCTTCAATAAATTTATTTTTTGAAAAAAACCAAGCATTCACAAAAGTAGCCAAATCATAAATGATGGTATCTGTACAAGAAAAAAAGAAATCTATAAATCCTGAAACCTGATTACCAACAAAAAATATGTTGTCTTTAAATAAATCTGCGTGAATGTTTATCTTTCTTAAATTTTGGGGAAAACTATCACTTAATGTATGAATGTTATTCAATATATATTTGTATTCACTAGAATTTAATTTTGTTTCGTTTTTAGAAAACTGACTTGTAATAAACTTCCATGTGGGTAATAGCATCATATTTTCTCTAAAAAGTTCGGAATGATCTCCAAATTGATGTAATTGAGCAATTGAATTTCCTAGTGATTTTAATTGCTCTAAATTAGGTTTCACAACTGGCCTACCTTCAATAAAACTATAAATACAACAGGGTTTACCTTTTATTTTAAATAAGTTTTTATTATTCAAAGTCAAACTTAATGGACAAGAAATGCCATTATCATAAAATAATTTCATTAAATTATTAAAATAAGGTAAATCTTGTTCTTCAGTTCTTTTCTCAAATAGGGTTAAAATAAATTTTTTATTATCACTTAATTTCACTAAATAATTTGTATTTTCAACTCCCTCTTTAATACCCTCAAATTCAATTATTTTTCCTAAAGGTTGAAATAATTCTTGGGCCTCTGAAAGAGATACTTCGGTATAAACTGCCATTTATGGTTAATTTTAGAGTTTAAATTGTGATAGATAAAGATACTTATTTAAAACAGTGGTGGTTAAAGTTGTTAATTAATAGTTTTAAGATCAATAATACTTTTGTTTAATATTTTAGCCTTACTATCCTCAGATATTTCTGAAAAATAATTGATAATTAATTTGTTCAGCTCAATTGAAGCCTGATTTTTAATTGATTGGATAGCAGAGAGCTCTATTTGTTTAATTCTGTCCAAAGAGTTCTTTTCTTTTGATTGGATCGTTAAGGCGGTTTTATCAATAATATTTTTTGAGATAGCTTCAGACTGAGACTTAGCATTGTTTATGATCTCATCAATTTTGTTAGATAGATCTTCAGTTTGTTTTTCTGCCTCTTTTAACTTTATTTCAGCTTCAGAAAAGGATTTAAGAGATTCATCAATATTTTCTTTTATTTCATTTATTTTTGAGTCTAGACCACCAATCATCATACTTTTGAAAGGTTTAATCATTAGAATAATAAATGTAATAAATGAAATTAATAACCAGAACTTAGGATCTTGAAATAAATAGCTCATTAAAGATTGATATTACCCTTTTCTATGTTAGTTACTTTTGACAAAAAATTAGTTGCTGAGTCTTTAAGTTGATCGTTTAGTTCAGATATCGCAGTATCCTTTTCTTTCGCGACTCTTTCCTCAGTTTGTTTGATTTCATGTTGGATCTTTTCTTCTGTAGCTTTGATTAAGTCTTCACTTTCTTTTAAAGCTTTATCTTTGGCATCATTAATAATTTGTGATGCTTGGTTCTTCGCCTCAGTAAGTTTTGCTTCGTAGTTTTCAACTATTGACTCAGCTTTTTTGATTAATTCATCTTGTTTTGAGATATGTGATTTTACAAAATCATCTCTTTGGTTCAAAAAAGCTCTAATTTTAGGAAGTGTTATGTATGTCAATACTGTAAACAGTATTACAAAAAAAACACCCAGCCAAAAAAGCTGAGATATAAAAAACTCTACTTGCTCTAATTGAGGCATCCGTTAGTCAGTCCCTGTTAAGAAAACAGAATTACTAATGCTATGACCAATGCAAATAAAGCAATAGCTTCAACTAGGGCAAAACCTAACATTGTCATGGTAAAAACTTCGTTTCTTGCGGCTGGATTTCTTCCAACAGCAGTAATAAAAGCAGCAAAAACATTACCAATACCAATTCCAGCACCGATCACGCCGATCACTGCTAAACCTGCACCCAAGTATTTTAGTCCTTCAACTAGTTCCATATTTACCTCCTTATGTTCATCTAGTGTAAGTGTAAAGCGTCGTTAATATACAAACATGTTAATATTGCAAAAACATATGCTTGCAAAAATGCAATTAATATTTCTAAACCTGTTAAAGCTATTATGAATACTAATGGCAAAATTCCAAAAAAACCTAGTGCAGAGACAAATCCTGCAAAAACTTTTAATAAAGTATGACCAGCAAGCATATTAGCAAAAAGTCTAACAGATAAGCTTATTGGTCTAGAGAGATAAGATATAATTTCAATTGGTATCAATAAAGGAAGCATATATACGGGCAAGCCAGGGATAACAAAAAAGCTAAAAAATTTTACGCCATGTTTTACAAATCCTAAAACTGTAACAAAAATAAAAACACCCATTGCAAGAGCTAAAGTCACTATGATATGGCTAGTAAAAGTAAAGCTGTAAGGAATCATGCCAAAAAGATTTCCAAACAAAATAAACATGAACAAAGTAAAAACTAAAGGAAAGTATTTTTTGCCCTCTTTACCTACAGTGTCTGCTAATAAACTATTTATAAAATTAAAACCAAGCTCAGCAGCAACTTGCATTCTAGTCGGGTAAAGGTCACTTACAGAGTTTGTTTTTTTTGCTTTTAAAAAAGGCACTGTAAAAAAAATTAAAATAAACGCTGTTGTAATAGTCATCCATAGAGCAGAGTTAGTAAAAGAGATATCAAAACCTAGAAAGTTAATGTCAACAATGGGTTGTATTTCAAACTGTTTGAGAGGACTCTCACCCTTAGCCATGAGGTAATAAAACAGATTTATTTAGAGTTTTCTATGCGACGTATAAGCCTGTAAATATTCAGTAAACCTGCAAAAAAACCAAGTATTATCAACGTTATTAAACCAATAGGTTTGCTGTCAAACATCTTATCAATCAACAATCCAAGAACAACAGAAACAATTAAAGCGCCTAATAATTCAGTTGAGATTCTATATGCAAAGCTAAGACCTTGCATACTTGGCTTTTTATTCTCATTTTCTTCATCATTTGCCATTATTCAGCGTACTTTACGGCTTCTTCTAATTCAACAGAGACTATTTGAGAAATTCCCTCCTCGGGCATTGTAACACCATAGAGTCTGTCTACTCTAGACATTGTCATTCGATTATGAGTAACAATAATAAATTTGGTTTGAACTTTTTCTGAAATTTCTTCAACCATACTACAAAATCTATCCACATTATTGTCATCTAGAGGAGCATCAACCTCATCCAATATACAAAAAGGTGATGGGTTCGCTATAAATACTGCAAATAATAATGAAATTGCAGTTAAAGCCTGCTCACCTCCAGATAATAAAGTGATATTTTGCATTTTCTTACCTGGAGGGCTGGCAAATATCTCCAAACCAGAGTTTAAAGGATCTTCATCATTTTGGATAAGTTTTAGATATGCTTTACCTCCACCAAATAACTTAGTAAATAGCCTCTCAAAATTTTCATTAACAATTTTAAAAGCTTCTTTTAGTCTCAATACACCTTCTTTATTAATTTTATTAATTGCCTCATGTAACTTTTCTATAGATTCTTGAATTTCATTTTTATCTTTAATTGTTTCATCAACTTTCTCTCTTAATTTTACATATTCATCTTCAGCAAGTAAGTTTACAGCACCAATTCTCTCCCTTTCAGCGTTTAATCTTAATACTCTTTTCTCTGCGGTCTCTAAATCTTCATCTCTTTTGAATTTATCTACCTCATTTTCTAAATTTAATAAATCAACATTAATTTTTTCTCTACATGATTGAGCGAGCTGAGTTAAATTATTTGAATAATTTGAAATTTCTGACTCCTTTCGTATTAACTCCTCCTTTACAACAGAGTAATTTTGTTCTTTATTTCTCAACTCTTTTGAGAGGCTTTCTAAAAGATTTTCTTGCTCTTGTAATTTATTGTCAAAAAGTTTTTTTTCGTCATCTAGTTGCTTAATTTTATTAAGTAAAAATTGTCTTTTGCTATCAATATCTCCTGGATTGTTTTCAGAAATTTCTAATTCTTCTTTAGCAGTCTTTATTCTTTGATTTAAGTCCTCAGTTTTTTGAACAGTGACCTCTAAAATTCTTTCCCACTCAAGAACTTGCTTTTTAAGATCGTTTAGCCTCTTTTCTTTTAATTCTGACAGTATTGTTGAGATATTAGCCTCATAACTACTGGAAATAAAAAGTCCATCCCAACGCCACAAATTACCCTCTAGATCGACTATAGCTTGTCCAATATTTATTTTTGTATGATTTTCTGAACCTTCTTTTTTTGAAGATACAATGGCAACATTATTAAGCTTATTTATTACTTGGTTTGGAGCTTTGATAACTTTAGAAGCTGGTTCACAATGAAAACTAAACTCTTTATTAGCCTGCTCACCTGAGTGTTCTCTCCAATAATAAATATCATCAGGTTCCAATGATGCTAAAAGTTCTTTACCAAAAATTGCAGCTACTGCATTTTCGTATTTTTTATCAAAGGAAATATTGTTTAATAAACTTCTATCTGATTGATTGACGTTGCTGTCTCGATTTTCAGCTTCAAATTCCTTAGAGGATAAATCTTCAATATCTTTCCTAATAGTTTTGATTTTACTGGTCGTTTCTTCAAATTGTTTTTGCTCAATTTGTAAGTCTTGATTAAGTTGTTTTACACGATGCTCGAGATTTATTTTGTGCTCTTCAAAACGTAATTCTTCCTGTTTAAGGTTTTCTACAGTCATATTCAACCTATCAAGTTCACTATTCAATGAGTATGATTTCTCTCTCATTGGTGGAATTTTAACTTTTAAATCTTCATAAGCTTGATCTTGAATTGATACATCGCCCTGGAAATCAGCGAGTTTTACTTTTATTTTGTCTTTTTCTTCAGTAAGTCTCTCAAGAATAAGTTGAAGTTCATTTCTTTTTACGAAAAATACAGACGCTTCCGCATTCTTGATTAAAGTTGATATATTTCTAAATCTTTCAGCTTCTTTAGCTTGTTTTTTAAGAATAGCTAACTGTTCTTCGTATGTTTGAATAACATCCTCTACTCTCAATAGATTATTATTGGCACCTTTCAACCTCAACTCTGCATCATGTCTTCTGGATTGCAGACCAAGTATTCCCGCTGCTTCCTCTAAAACCATTTTTCTATCTTCTGGTTTCGCTTGGGTGATTGCTCCAATACGACCTTGACTAACTATTGAAGTTGATCTAGCTGATGTAGAGGCGTCGGCAAATAGCAATTGAATATCTTTCAACCTTACCTCTTTACCATTTATGAATGAATTCGTACCTTCTCCTCTCCATATCTTTCTAGCAATTTCTAATTGTTTTGATTGAAATTTATTTTCTAAATCACTTCCATCAATATTTACAAACAAACCAACTTCAGCGATATTCCATGAGGGACGATTATCAGTTCCATTGAAAATTAAATCATCAATCTCTTTGCCACGAAGTTGTTTGGCAGAGACTTCCCCTAAACCAAACCTTATTGCTTCAACAATGTTTGATTTTCCGCAACCATTGGGACCCACTATACCAGTAAGACCATTTTTGATTTCAAAATCTGTTGGCTCTACAAAAGATTTAAAACCTTTAATTGAGAGTTTATCTAAAGATAACAAATTAATTATTCAATTTTTTATTTATTATTTTTATAAATTCTGTTGCAGGTCGATTACCCTGAACTTTCTCACCATTAATTAAAAATGTTGGGGTGCTCTCAACACCAAAAATATTTTGAGCATCAACTTGAAGGGATAAAAGTTCATTATGAGAATTCTCATCTTTTAAGCAAGATTGTAACTCTTCATCCCCAAGACCATGTTGTAATCCATAGCTATTAAGTAATTCAATAATTTCTTCTCCAGAACTTGCTTTTGTCCAAACATCATAGTTTTCATAGACAGAGTCAACATAGCTTGTACGAACGTTTTCACTACAATTTGCAATAATAGCTCCATAAAAAGCAGCTTGATTTAAAGGAAAATCAATTAAGTAAAAATTAATATTTTTATAAACGCTACTTTCTTTTAATTCTTTAAGCGTTTCATTGTGAAATGCAGCACAGTGTGAGCAACTGAATGATGAAAACTCAATAATATCAACCGAATTTTCTTCAGACGATTTAACAAGAGGTTGAATGTTGTTGTCCTCTAAATATTTTTTATATTCATAAATTTTTGATATTGCAGGATTTGTTGATAATGCAACTAAAAAAATTATCAGATTAATTATTTTCATATAACTTTTTATTAATATTTTCAAAAATAGATCTTACTTCTTCGTCTTTTATATCATTAAATTTTTGATTATTAAGAGTTTTTCCTTCTGCTTTCATTGATGAATTTGAAATATTACTATTTCCTAAATTCTTATCAGAAAGATCTTGAAAAAATAGGATTTTATTTACTTTCACTCCAGTTACTTCCTCAATTTTTATGACTATTTCATTTGTACTTGAATGCATTTCGAAAGATTTTTCTGGGCTAACTCTTAATTCAAGAATTACAGATTCTGTTTTATTATTTATTATAGTTTTTTTTAATTGAACAAATTTATTATTATTGCCAAAAATATACTCCCAGTTTTTTAGAATAAGAGTATTTATTTTTAGCTTTTTTTTATTTACCTTATTTACCAGATGAAAAGCAATATCATTGAGCTTGGAGAACTTTTTCATAAAAACAAATTTATCTCTTTAATCCTACATTGGTTTAAAAAAAATCAAAGAAACTTATATTGGAGAAGGAATAGAAATTTATACCTAACTTATTTATCAGAAATTATGTTACAACAAACAACTGTTAAAACAGTAGAAAATAAAATATTAGAAATTATAAATATTTTTCCAAGTTTTAATTCCTTTAAGAATAAAAGATTAGAACATTTATTAAAAGTTTGGTCAGGATTAGGTTATTACAAGAGGGCAGAGAATTTATTCAAAGCAGTAACAATTATTAACAATAGCTATAATGGTAAATTGCCAGATGATAGAGATAGTCTTATCTCTTTGCCTGGTGTTGGGAAATATACTTCAAGCGCGATATTAGCTATCGGCCATAATAAAAAATCATTCCCAGTTGATATCAATGTTAAAAGATTAATACAGAGAGTATCTGGTTTAAAACTCAAAGATGATGAGATCGAAGAAATACTTAGTTTAGCTTGTAAAAAAAAGATTTCTTATAGGAGTTTAGCTGAGTCGATGATGGATTATAGTTCTATTATTTGCAAAAAAAATAGTCCCGAATGCTCCAAATGTATATTTTC
>CACKFO010000014.1 GCA_902599405.1 uncultured Alphaproteobacteria bacterium
CATAGTAGCACCTAAGTCATTTTCTTTTGTTCTTGTAACCTTTTGATTTTTTTTACTCCATTCGGTCATTAACGATATGACATTATTAGTATGCTTCCCAAATTCAGAGCTACCTGAGTTTTTCATTTTCAAAACATTTTTAGTAAATTCAATAATTGATAATTGCATGCCCAAACATATTCCTAAGAATGGAATTTGATTTTCTCTAGCATACCTAATAGCTTCTATTTTTCCACTTATACCTCTATTACCAAAACCACCAGGTATAAGAATACCTGAGGCCTTAATTAATAACTCATCGACATTTTTTTTGTTTATTGTCTCAGAGTCAATCCATTTGATTTTAACATTTACTTTATTGTGAACACCTGCATGATAAATAGCTTCATAGAGAGATTTATAACTATCTTTTAAATGAACATATTTTCCAATTATAAATATATTTAGTTCCTCTTTTGCTCTTGACTCTAATACTTCAAAGTTTGTCCATTTTGAAAGATCTTTTTTTTTTGTAGATTTTATATTTAAATTTTTTATAACTAAGTCATCTAATTTGGATTTTGATAATAAAGAAGGTACTTGGTAAATGCTCCCTACATCATAGGATGGAATAACAGCATTAGTTGGTACGTTACAAAACAAACTAATTTTTTGAATTTCTTCATACTTTATTTTTTTATTACTTCTACAAACAATTATATCAGGCTGGATTCCAGCGTTTAAAAGCTCTTTAACAGAATGCTGAGTGGGCTTTGTTTTAATTTCACCAGATGTTTCTATATATGGAAGTAAAGTTAAATGTATGAGGAGTGTGTCTAGCTGTCTTTCATTTTTAAATTGTCTTATGGCTTCCAAGAAAGGAAGACTTTCAATATCACCAACAGTGCCCCCTATCTCACAAATAATAACATCATCCTTATTAGTTGATTTTTTTATCGAATTTTTAATTTCTTCAGTAACGTGAGGTATTACTTGTACTGTAGATCCTAAATATTCACCTTTTCTTTCCTTTGAAAGTATAGTTGAGTAAATTTTACCAGATGAAATAGAGTCATTTTTAGAACATTTTATATCTGTAAACCTCTCATAATGGCCTAAGTCTAAATCAGTCTCATAGCCGTCATCAGTGACATAAACTTCACCGTGTTGGTATGGGCTCATTGTTCCAGGATCAACGTTTAAATACGGATCTAATTTTCTTATTTTTAGTTTAATGCCTCTAGATCTAAGAAGAGAGGCTAATGATGCAGTGACTATTCCCTTACCTAGCGATGAAACAACACCTCCGGTAACGAAAATTAATTTCACTGATTAGGCACTTCTGGAATCATTTCCTCTATTGAATCGTCTAAAATAATTTCTTCTTGAATAGTTTCTAAATCAGTTGAAGATGAATATTGTTTTGTAATAATTGCGCCCATAAACAAACACCAAAATAGAAAACCAAAACCTAAAACATAAGTAATTTTAGTCATTCCTGAAAAAGAGGATTTATTTGCTGTCATTCCACCTGTAAGAGATGTTTGAGTGCCTAGACCAAGACTTCCACCTTCAGTTTTTTGAAAAAGTATAATTAAAATGAGCACCACTCCAATAATTGCACTAATAATTAAAAAAAAGTTTATCATAATGTTATTTAAAGTATTTAATAAATGAAGGTTTTGTTGAAGCAGATCCTACCAAAACCCCATCTAATTTTTGTAAACTTAAAATTTCTTTTATATTTGATAAATTTACGGAACCACCATATAAAATTTTTATTTTTTTAAAAGAATAATTTTTTAATATTTTGGTCAAAAATTGCAAAATATCATTAATTTCTGACATTTTTGGTGTTAATCCAGTACCAATTGACCATAAAGGCTCATAAGCTAATATAACTTCGTTATAAATATTCGATTTTTTGAATATTTTATTTATTTGTTTTTTTAAATAATTTTTAGTTTTTTTTGATTTATAAATATCTACAGGCTCTCCAATACAAACAATGGGTGTAATTTTGTTATGCAGACAAAGATCAGTTTTTTTTTGTATAATCAAATCTGTTTCACCAAAATTAGACCTAACTTCTGAGTGACCAAGAATACAAAATTTTATCTTATTGCTAACTAAATCTTGAATATCTATAGATCCTGTAGAAGCACCTTTTCCATGTAAATCTACATTTTGTGCTGCATAGATATTTTTTGGATATCTAGATTTTAGAGTTAGGTTATAAAAGTTATTAGGACTAGAAATAAGTTTGTATTTCTTTGTACTTGGTAGTTTAGACACTACCTTTGATAAGTTCATACTTTCAGATATATTTAAATATGATTTCCAATTAAATATTATATATTTCATTAGGTTAACTGATATCAAAATACTTATAAAAATGAAAACTAAAAAACTAATAGTTATAATATTTAGTGCTGCACTTGGCATAAGTTTCTTATTTATCGGATTTGGATCCTATGTGGGTAAAAATTATGTTTTAAAAGTAGGAGACCAAAAAATATCAACATCTGAATTTTCTAGAGCATACGAAAACTATAAATCAGAAAATGGCCTTTCTAATTTATCAGAACAAGAGGAGTTATTTTCAAAAATTCAATTTACAAATGAATATGTAAATGAACTAGTTTTTCTTAATTATTTAGATGAAAAAATTAGTATAAGTGATAACTCCAAAAAAGTAATTTTAAAAAAATCATTAAATAATGACGAAATGTTTAGAAATCTAGATGAAACATCACTTCAAAATTACTTAAAGGAAATTGAGGGTAATATTTATATTGATTTATTCAATGATAGCCTTGATGCGCAGAAGTTAGTTAGTCATGAAATCAATGCAGATCTTCTTGTTGAGAAAGAATTAAATATATATGAGATTAAGAATGACGATAATCTTCTTAATTACCAATTAGAGGAAGATTTTTACTCCAATAACGAATTATATGAAATTTCAATAAATGAAATAAGTCTCAAAAATTATATTCAAGAAGAACTTCTAACTGATGACATTATAAATGAATATTATGAGGCAAATATAAATAAATTTATTGAGCCCAAAAATTATAGCTATGAACAAATTATATTAGATAGTATTTCAAATAAAAATTTTAATGAGCTGAAACAGAGTGATGACTCTCAATTCAAATTATTCGAAAAAGTTGATGAAAAATTAATATTACCTCAAATTCTTGAAATATTAGAAAAACTTAGCATAGGAGATGAAGGTAATAATATTAAAATTGGAGAAAAATACTTTTTTGTAAAACTTTTATCTTTTGAAGAAAAGTATCAAAAGAAGTTAGAGGATGTTTATGAGGATGTAGTAGCGACTTTAACTAAATTAGAAATAGAAAATTTTACAATAACAAATGATGTTAAAAATATAGATAGCTATAGTACAAATCAAATCTTCTTTAGTAATTCATTTAATTTTTTAGAAAATATTCCTGATCAATATAGTTTTATTAACTTTAATCAATCATCTGGAGAAATAAAAAAAGATAATTTCTTATTTCAATTTAATGTTCAAAATATATTTAAAGAAGATCTACCATTAGTTTACAAAGAAAAATTTCTAAATTCTTTTAGTAATTATAAAAAAAATATAGAAATTTCGCATAATGATGAATTATTAAAAAAAGCAGGAACAGTAAAGGTCAACTATTTTACTGACTCTCTAACTATTAAAAATAATTTTATTGAGCCAGAGATTTTAGAAAAAATAATTATTATTAAAAAAGATCAAAAATTAAAAGTAGTGTTACCAAATGAAGTTATTTATTTAGATATAAATTCAATTGGATCTATTGACTCTTTAAATATAAAACAAAATATAGTGAATTTAATATATTCAAAAATTATTAAAGAAATAAAAGATACTCTAGATATAGAAGTTGATAACGAACAACTTTTACAACTTTAATATGTATGTTCATGGTAAAAAAGTTTTTCTAGATACTGAAAATACTATTACAATTTATAATAAACTTGCAAATAAATTTAAAGATGTCTCCATTTTAGAGTCAGTCATTGGGGGTGATAATAAAGGAAGATACTCTATTATTCTTTTTAATATATTACAAAATGTTGAAATTTTTCATAACTATGTGCTTATAAATAATCAAAAGAAAAAAATTAAATCACCAGACTCTTTTATAAAGGACATTTATAAAAATTTAAAAATTAAGACTATATATGATCAGAATATACCTCTACCCATATTTATTGGTAATGTATCATTTGATTTGTGTAAGTTTACCCTTCCAAAATTAAGTTATAAGCCTGATAAAAATGAAATTGGAATTCCACTAGCGCATTTTGTAAAACCAAGAAATCTTATAATAATAGATAATGTTCTTAATGAGACACATTTAATTGAAGTTTCAAATATTAAGAAAAATCCAATAAAATCACTTAAAAAATTAGAAAAAATACTTAAAGAACCTTTTTCCAAAAATAAAAAATTAAATTTCAGTAAACCTAAAAAATTTAAAAACCATATTAAGAAAGAGGAATTCATTAAAAGAGTTAAGGAAATAAAAAGAGATATTAAAGTTGGTGAAATATTTCAAGCTGTTCTTTCTCAAAGATTTTCTAATGACTATTTAATCGATCCATTTAATTTTTATAGAGCATTAAGATCAATTAATCCCTCACCTTATCTTGTTTTTTTAAACCTAAAAAATTATCAAATTATCTGCTCTAGTCCTGAAACTATGATTAAAGTAAAAAATAAAGAAATTACTCTTAGACCTATTGCCGGAACTAGAAGAAGGGGTAAAAACGAGATTGAAGATAATAATTTAAAAAATGAATTACTTAAGGATAAAAAAGAACTAGCTGAACATTTAATGCTAGTTGATTTAGGTAGAAATGATGTTGGTCAAATTTCAAAAAATAATACTGTAAAAGTAACTGAACAAAATATAATAGAGTATTATTCTCATGTAATGCATATAGTCAGTAATGTTACTGGAGAATTAAAGAATAATTTAACACCTATAGATGTTCTTTTTGCTGGCTTGCCAGCAGGGACTGTTTCTGGAGCACCTAAAATTAGAGCACTAGAAATATTAGAAAAACATGAGGATATTAATAGGGAATTTTATTCAGGCTCGGTTTTTTATTTAGATGCAAATGGAGATATGGATAGTTGTATTAATCTAAGAACTGCAATGATTAAAAATAAAAAAATATATGCACAAAGTGGAGCAGGTATTGTTTTTGATAGCATACCTGAGAATGAACATATTGAGTGTATCAATAAGGCTAGTGCTTTATTTGAAGCTTACAATTTAGCTCATAACATATAATGATCACTCTTATAGATAATTACGATAGCTTCACATATAATTTGTATCATTGTTTAAGTAAAAGAGATCAAGTTTTAGTTATCAAAAATGACATGATTTTAAAAAATATTGATAAAATTATTAATAGCAAAGGAGTTGTTATATCACCTGGACCAAGTAATCCATTTAATGCAGGAGAATGTCTTGATTTAGTTCATCAAATATACTCATTTATACCAATATTAGGTGTTTGTTTAGGTCATCAAATTTTAGGAGTTTATTTTGGAGCTAAAATAGACACATTAAGTACACCGATGCATGGAAAAGTATCAAATTTAAAAAAAATAAATGAATGTAAGATATATAAAAATATTGATAAAAAGTTTCGTGCAACTAGATATCACTCTTTATACCTAAATAAAAATAATTTTCCTCAAAATTTAAAAATAACAAGCATTTCAGAGGATGATAAAATTATAATGAGTTTTAAACATGAATTATTTTCTATTTATGGAGTGCAATATCATCCTGAGAGTATTGAAACTCTTATGGGTTCAAAGATTTTAGAAAATTTTATGGATTGTATATGAAATTTAAATTAGATGACTCAATAACTAATAGAAATGTTGAATATGCTATTAAGTATTTATTTGACTCAGATAATATTTCTCATCAAGCGATTATTATTTATCAATTAAATAAATTAATAAATAATAGCGATATACTTTTATCTTTAAGAAAATTTATTTTTAAAAATTCTAATAAAATAAAACAATATTCTAATTCTTTGGATACATGCGGGACTGGAGGTGATGGGTTAAAGACATTAAATATATCAACAACAGTAGCTATATTGTTATCATCTGTTGATATTCCAATTGCAAAACATGGTAATCGTGCTGCTAGCTCATTAAGTGGCTCTTCTGATATTATTTCTGAATTGAATATATCTAGTGAAAAAGATTCGAAGAAAATAATTAATAAAATAACAAATGATAAATTTGTCTATTTAAATGCACCTTTTTTTTACCCAAATCTTAGTAAAGTTGGAGAAGTTAGAAAAAAATTAGGTATAAAAACGATATTTAATTATATGGGCCCTACATTAAATCCATTAGGCGCTAAATATCAAATATTAGGTACTGTGAATAAAAACTCAGCAGAAATAATGTTAAAAATACTATCTAAAATTGATAATAAAAATTCTACAATTTTTTTCTCAGATGATGGATTAGACGAAATAAGTATATTTGCTCCAACAAATTTTTATTTTAAAAGAGGAAAAAATATCACTAAAAAGAAGATATCTCATACAAAATATAAAAAATACCTTTCATCTAAATTAAATTTTAAGGATATTAAAGGAGGTATTCCCTCTTATAATGCAAGCAGGCTGATTGAATTATTTCAGGGAAAAAAAGATAGTTACAGAGATATAACTATTATTAATTCAATTTACGCGATGCAAACAATAAAACCGACTATTAAATTTGATGAATGCTTTGATATATTAAGTAATTCTCTTGATACGTCTAAGGCTTTAAATCATTTAAACAAAATTAAAAAATAATGAATATTTTAGATAAAATAGTTTTAGAAAAAACTAATCATACAAAATATTTAAAACAAAAAACTAATAAAAAAAAGAATTCTAAATATAGTAAATCGAAATACTTTCTTAGTGCAATAGAAAGTAATCTAAATATTAATAAAAATGCTCTTATCGCTGAATTTAAAAGATATAGTCCTTCGGTTAAAAATTTTAATAAAATAAAGTATATTCAGGATATTCTCGAACAATATCATAAATCAAAATGTTGTTGTATATCCATCTTGACTGACAAAAATTTTGGTGGAAGTTTAAATGATATAACAATTGCAAAAAAAATTACTGATAAGCCAATTATTAGAAAAGATTTTATAATAAATGAAACACAAGTATTTGAAACTAAAGAATTTGGTGCAGATGCTTTATTGTTAATTGCAAAAATTTTATCTAAATCAAATATAAAAAAATTACATAATTTGGCAATTGATATTGGTCTAGATGTATTAATAGAGATTGAAAATATTAGTGAAGCAAGGAAAATTGAGGGCATAGATGCAAAATTGATTGGAATTAATAATAGAAATCTAAAAGAACAAAAGATTGATATAAATAAATCAATAAAACTATCTAAAATATTAAAAAATAAAATAATAATTAGCGAAAGTGGAGTTACAGTTTCAAATATAAAAAAAATTAAAAAAGAAAGTGGAATATCTTCTTTTTTAATAGGTGGTAGTATTTTAATAAATGATAATAAAATTAAATATATAAATAGATTGTATGAGGCTTAATGAGTTTATCACACTTCAATAAAAAAAATAAAAATATTGAAATGGTTGATATATCAAAAAAAAATAAAACAAAAAGATTTGCTGAGGCAAGATCTTTAATTGAAATTGATAAAAAACTCTATTCAGTAATCAAAGGTGATAAAGAACTTAAAAATAATTTATTTAACACAGCCAAAATTGCAGGTATTTATGCTGCCAAAAATACCTCACACCAGATACCTTTAACACACAATATTCCAATAGATTATGTTTCTTTGACCCTTAATTTAAGAGACGAGGTATATATAGAAATAAAAAGTGTTGTGAAATCTAACTACTCAACAGGATTAGAGATAGAAGCCTTAAATTCTGTTTCGTGTGCCTCTATTACAACTTTTGATATGCTTAAGTCTTTTAAAAAAAAGATAATTATTAAGAAAATTGAAATAATAAAAAAAAGAGGAGGTAAAAACAATATTGGATGATATTTTTAAGACAATTAAATTAATTTCAAGTTATCTTCCAAAAAATAAATTTTCATCAATTTTTAGTCAAAATCTAAATAATAATCATTTAATCAAATCTAATATAGTGATTAAGAAAAATATACCTCCTCAAAATCAATCATCAATGGATGGTATAGCAATTACAAATATTGGAAAAAAATTTAAAATTATTGGAAAATCGAAATTAAATATTTTTAATAAAATAAAGGTAAATTTAAATGAGTGTTTAATTGTAAAAACTGGGTCACTAATTCCTGATAATATAAAATATATAGTTCCCCAAGAACAAGTTTTTATAAATGAAGGAAATGCTTATGTAATTAATTTTAATAAAAATAATAAATTCATAAGAAAAAAGGGACATATCTTCAAAAAAGGTAGTAAAATTGATCTTCAGAATAAATATTTATCTTTTTATGAATTAAGTAGTATAAAAAGTCTGAAAGATATAAAAGTCAAAATACTACAACCATTAAAATTTAAAATTATTTCGACAGGTAGCGAATTTACTAAAGATCATTTTATACTCCCTACAAATGGTTATTATTTAAATAATTTTATAAAAAAGAATAATCATATTGTTGAAAAGAGTATTCATATAAAAGATGATCAAAAATTATTACTAAAAGAAATAAACAATTCAAAATCAGATATTACAGTTATTATTGGAGGCACAGGTAAAAGTAAAGATGATATCAATTTTGAAAATTTTAATTTAATTATTGATGGTCTTGATTTAAAACCAGGTAGACCTTTTAAATTATTTATAAAGAAAAATAAAATTTATATGTTTTTTCCTGGAAACCCATGCTCTTCCTTTGTATTGACCAATATAATTATTAAATCATTAATCGAGATTTATAATAATAGAAAATCGCAGATTAAATATGATTTAATTAATATCAATAATGTAAAATTTAATTTTAAAATTTTGAAAAGAAAATCTTTTTTATTTGGTTTAAGAGATCAGAAAAGTATTAAAGTATTTAATAATCAAGAAAGTTCTAATTTAAAAAATATATTATATGCAAACTGTCTGATTTATTATGATAGAACTAATAAACTAAGGTTATATCAAATAAATGACTAAAAATGCCAAAAAGCTTTTAGATTTTTTGAGAAAATATATTGAGAAAAATAAAATATCTCCTAATTATGAGGAAATGAAAGAACACATGGGTTTAAAATCTAAATCCTCCATATTCCAATATTTAGAATATTTAGAAGAACAAGGTCACATAAAAAAAGACAAATTAAAATCTAGGTCTATTGAAATAAATAATTTAATTCCTTTTTATAATGCAATATCTGCGGGTAAACCTATAGATAGTTTGAGTCAACAAATAGAATATATTGATGTAAATAGTTTTATAAAATCGAATAAAAGGAACTGTGTCGCTTGTAAAGTAAGTGGTAATTCAATGGAGTCATATGGTATTTTTGAAGATGATATAATCATATTAGAAAAAGTTACAAATTATAATTCAAATGATATTCATGCTATTCAGATAGATGATAGTGAGATAACTCTAAAAAAAATTAAATTAATCAAAGATGAAATTGAAATATTTGGTGATCATAAAAATTTTTCATCAATCAAGTATAAAAAAGATAGGATTAAAATATTGGGTAAGATGATTAATTTAGTCAGAAAATATTAATGATAATCACTAGATTCGCCCCCTCTCCTACTGGAAATTTTCATATGGGAAGTTTAAGGACTGCAATTTACAATTTTTTATTTGCAAGAAAAAATGAAGGAAAATTTCTTTTAAGAATAGAAGACACAGATAGGGAAAGATCAAAAAAAATATATGAAGAAGAAATATTAAAAATATTTAATATATTTAAACTTCAATATGACAATCTTAGTTATCAATCTAAAAATTTAAGTATTCATCAAGAATATTTAGAAAAACTGATGTCAAATAATATGGCGTATCATTCAAAGGATGGGCCTTATAAG
Organism: uncultured Alphaproteobacteria bacterium; assembly: GCA_902599405.1. Taxonomy (GTDB): domain Bacteria; phylum Pseudomonadota; class Alphaproteobacteria; order HIMB59; family HIMB59; genus HIMB59. Next base: position 10,077 of record CACKFO010000014.1, read on the forward strand.
TTTAGAGTGAACAGAGATAATGAATTTTTTGAGTATGATGATTTAATTTTAGGAAAAATAAAAGTACCATCTAATACTATAGAAGATTTTTCAATTGCAAGATCTGACAAAAGCCCAACTTTTATATTATCAAACTTAATTGACGACCATTTAGAGAATGTGACTAATGTCATTCGTGGAAACGATCATACTACTAATTCAATTAAACAAATAATGATATCGGATGCTTTAAATTTTAAAGATATAAAATATGCCCATATACCTCTGATACACGACATTAATGGCAAAAAGTTATCAAAAAGAAATAATATAACTAATGTAGACGATTATTTGAGTGAAGGTTACCTATCAGACTCAATATTTAATTTTATCATTAAATTAGGTAATAATTTCAATGATATCGAATATTTAGATATTGAAGATGCAATTGATAATTTCAATTTATCTAAAGTAGTTTTATCACCAGCTAAATTTGATATTGAAAAGTTAAATTTCATTAATCGTCATTATTTAAATAAATTATCTTTTATAGAATTTAAAAATTTTCTAGAAAAAGATATAGAAAAACAAGTATCTAATTTTCAGTTAGAACTTGTTTTCCAGGACATATTAGAAAGATGTAACAAATATACAGATATCAATATAGAGGTATCAAAACTTTTAAACTTTTTTGAAAAAAATATTGTCCTTGAAATTGATGAAAATGAAAAAGCTTTAATTAAAAAAATTTATTCAATTATTAAAAGTTTGCATGATGCTGATAATGCTGTATTAATGCTTGAGGAAAATGACTTACCTTTAAAGAAAATAGGTAAGATAATCAGAAAAATTACAGTAAATTTTGAGTCCAAAATACCAATTGAAAAGATTATTTTATTCTTTGGTATTGAAAAAGTGAAAGAAAAGTTATTATTATACTTAAATGATTGATGAAAAACGTTTTAAATTAGTCGATACTAAAACTGGCAAAGAGTATGAATTCGATGGGATCAAAGGATCTATCGGGCCAGATGTAATTAACATATCATCGCTTTATAAGAAGACAGGTTTATTTACTTATGACCCTGGTTTTACATCAACTGCAGCTTGTAATTCTAAAATAACATACATTGATGGAGAAAAAGGTATTCTTCAATATAGAGGTTACCCTATTGAAGAACTCGCAAATAGTAGTTCTCATCTAGAAGTCTGTTATTTACTCATGCATGGTGAGTTACCATCAGAGAGTGATAAAAATGAGTTTGAAGAAATAATTAAAAACCACACATTACTAAATGAACAAATAATTCAGTTTTATAGAGGTTTTAGAAGAGATGCACACCCAATGGCGATGATGATTGGAATAGTTGGAGCTTTATCATCATTTTATCATGACTCTTTAAATATTGAAGATCCTGAGCATAGAATGATTGCATCACATAGAATTTTAGCAAAAATGCCAACTATTGCTGCAATGGCTTATAAATACTCTGTAGGTCAACCTTTTGTTTATCCTGTCAATAAACTTAATTATGCAGATAATTTTTTACATATGTGCTTTGCAACACCAACAAAGGAATATGAAATAAATCCACTCTTTTCAAAAATAATGGATCAAATCTTTATTCTTCATGCTGATCATGAACAAAATGCCTCAACATCAACTGTAAGAACTGCTGGCTCATCTCTAGCTAACCCATATGCTTGTTTATCAGCTGGTATCTCATCACTTTGGGGGAAATCTCACGGTGGCGCAAATGAAGCTGTAATAGATATGATTGATGAAATAGTTTTAAATGATTTAAAACCCAAAGACTTTATAGAGGAAGTTAAAAATAAAAAAAATAAAATAAGACTGATGGGTTTTGGACATAGGGTGTATAAAAGTTATGACCCTAGGGCTAAAGTTTTAAAGAAAAGTACAGAAGATTTGTTCAAGGATTTAAAAATAAAATCAAAAGAACTCGAAATAGCTAAGGAAATTGAAGAATTAGCTTTAAACGACACTTATTTCAAAGAAAAAAATCTATACCCAAATGTTGACTTTTACTCTGGGATACTCTTAAAAGCACTAGACATTCCTACAACAATGTTTACGCCAATTTTTGCAGTTGGAAGAACAGTAGGCTGGCTATCACAATGGAAAGAAATGATAGAAGATGAAGAATTTAAAATAACAAGACCCAGACAATTATTTACTGGAAATAAAGATAAGTCCTATAAAAAAGTCCCTGATAGAGAGAAAAAATCTATTTTTAATTTATTGTGGCTTAAGAAAACTTTTCTAAATAATCAGTAATTATATTTGAACGAAAGTTTTCAAAATTACTACTTTCAACACCATAAAACATATTTTTTCTATAATTAAAAAGTTTATCTTTATTTAATTTTAAATTCATAAAGAAATTTAATAAATTAGTTTCTGTAAAATCATTTTGAATAAATTCTTTTACAATTTCTTTATTATTGAAAATATTAACTAATGATATGTATTTAGACCTTACAAATAATTTAAAAATCAAAAAATTAATAATATTGGCTTTATAAAAAATTATATGTGGAATATTTGAAAAACATAGTTCTAAATGAACAGTACCAGAACAAGCAAAGGCAAAGTCTAATTTAGATATTTTTTTATAATAAGAATTGTTATTTAAATGAATTTTTATATTAGAGCTCTCTCTAAAGTAGTTTTTTATAAAATCATGAAACTCTTTAGTGACAAAAAAGTTAAAACTAAGATCATTATAATTTTTAAGATTTAACAGTAATTTTTTAATTATAAAAATGTTTTTATATATTTCTTGTTTTCTACTCCCCAAAAAAAAACCAATATTATTGATTTCATTACTTTTTTTAGAATAGTAAATTTTATTCTTTAAAGGATGTCCAATATAATTATATATATCCGATTTGTAATAACCTTTTTCAATATCAAAAATAGAAAAAATCCTATCAAAATTTCTATTAATAAAATTTGCTTTACTAGATTTCCATATAAAAACTGAAGGGCCTACAATTTGACAATATTTTATTTTATTAGATTTAAATTTTTGTAAATAAAATTTTGAAAAATCAAATGAGTCTACAAAAAAAATGTGCGTGAATGAATTTATATCAATTATTTCTTTAATTTTAATTCTTAGATCAAAAAGGTATTTTAAATTACAAACTATATCTACAAAACCCATAATTGGAGTAATTTTTATATTTGTCAAATCATCAAATTTTAAATAATCTTCATCCATACCAAAAGTGAATATTTGATTTTTATTTATTTTGAAAAAATTATCATCAAGTATTGATTTGATAATCTGTCTTCCAGATTGCTCAAGAGCAATAAATAAAACCCTCATCTATAATACAATTAAAGACATTTTATTATCTTGGATGTGTTTTAAGAATTTTTCTTTTTCCGAAATTAGAATACTATTTTTGAATAAGCATATTATTCTAAATTTATATTTAATTAGTAAATTTAATGTATCCATTCCAATTACAGGAAAATCAATTTCATCTATTTGATTTGATTTCTTAGATTTTATGAAAATTAAATTATCAAATTTTGAGTTAATTTTACCTATTTTTGATATCATTTCATTAGTGCCAAATATATCCTCTATAGCTATAACTCTATTGCCATTTAAAACTAATGACTGTGCTATATTTAATGAA
>CACKFO010000015.1 GCA_902599405.1 uncultured Alphaproteobacteria bacterium
CGCAAGTTGATTTAGTTATAGATCATTCTGTAATGGTTGATTATTTTGCAAGCCCAAATGCTTTCCAAAGAAATGTAGATTTGGAATTTGGAAGAAATGCAGAGAGATATGAATTTCTGAAATGGGGACAACAAGCTTTTAAAAATTTTAGAGTTATTCCTCCTGGCACGGGAATATGTCATCAAGTTAATTTAGAATATTTGGCACAAGTGGTATGGAGCAGAGAAATTAATGAAAAAAATTTCTTATACCCTGACACTTTAGTTGGAACTGATAGCCATACAACAATGGTAAATGCTCTAGGTGTTCTAGGTTGGGGAGTAGGAGGGATTGAAGCTGAAGCTGCAATGCTTGGTCAATCTGTTTCTATGCTGCTTCCTGAGGTTATTGGTTTTGAAGTATCAGGAAAAATGAAAGAAGGTGTTACAGCAACAGATTTAGTTTTAACAATTGTTCAAATGCTGCGAGAAAAAGGAGTTGTTGGAAAATTTGTAGAATTTTATGGCGATGGCTTAAAAAATTTATCACTCGCTGACAGAGCAACTATTGCCAATATGGCACCAGAATATGGGGCAACTTGTGGTTTTTTTGCAGTTGATGAAGAGACTATCAAGTACTTGAAGTTGACATCTAGGGGCTCGGATCTGATAAATACTGTTGAAAAATATAATAGAATTCAAGGTTTGTGGGCCGATGACACATGTAATTATAATGATACTGTTCATCTACAACTAGAAAATGTTCAAGCATCATTAGCAGGGCCAAAAAGACCTCAAGATAGAATTAATTTAGAAAAAGTGAATTTAAACTTTAAAGAATTTTCAAAAAACAAACCCGTTGAAAAAGAAATTAAAAATCACAATTATAAAATGCAAGATGGTAACGTAGTAATAGCTGCTATTACTTCATGTACTAATACCTCTAATCCAGATGTTTTAGTTGCAGCAGGCTTAGTCGCAAAAAAGGCTTGTGAATTAGGTCTACAAGTAAAACCTTGGGTTAAGACTTCTTTAGCACCTGGTTCAAAAGTTGTTACTGATTATTTGGATAAATCGGGTTTGAATAAATATTTAGACCAACTTGGTTTTCATCTAGTTGGTTATGGATGCACTACATGTATAGGAAACTCAGGGCCACTTGATAAAGATATTGCCGAGTGTATCTCAAAAAATGATTTAACAGTTGCTTCAGTACTTTCAGGTAATAGAAATTTTGAAGGCAGAGTTAACCCACACGTTAAAGCTAATTATCTTGCCTCACCCCCTTTAGTTGTAGCATATGCTTTAGCAGGGTCTGTACTTATTAATTTAACAAGTGATCCCATTGGTATTGACACAGATGGTAATGAAGTATTTTTAAAAGACATTTGGCCAAGCAATAGCGAAATCCGAAATGCTGTTGAAAAAAATGTATCGCCTGAAATGTTTAAAAAACAATACTCTAATGCTTTAGATGGGCCAAAAGAATGGCAAAAAATTAATACTTCTACGGGAGACCTGTATAATTGGAATTCTTCATCAACTTACGTACAGAAACCTCCGTTTTTTGATAATCAATCAAATGATGACAAAGAGTTTAAACCAATTGAGAATGCAAGACCTTTATTACTTCTAGGCAATAGTGTTACTACAGATCACATTTCACCTGCAGGGGCTATTAAAGTTGATAGTCCTGCTGGCAACTACTTCATGGAAAGGCAAATACGTCAAAATGACTTTAATTCATATGGTGCTAGAAGGGGCAATCATGAAGTAATGGTAAGGGGTACTTTTGCCAATATAAGAATTAAAAACCAACTGCTATCAAACGTTGAGGGCGGATACTCAATTTTAGAACCTGATAAGAAAAAAATGAGTGTTTATGATGTTGCTATGGAGTATGCAAAAAGGTCTGAAAATGTTGTAGTTTTTGCAGGAGAAGAATACGGAACTGGATCATCGCGTGATTGGGCTGCAAAAGGTACGAAGTTATTAGGTATTAAGGCGGTTATTGCTGAAAGTTTTGAGAGAATACACCGATCAAATTTGGTTGGAATGGGAGTTCTGCCTATACAACTTAAAAGTCACACAATAAATGATTTAAATATTCAATCGTCTGATTTAATAAATATAAAACTTACTGAAGACCTTAAGCCTTTACAAGAATTAGAAGTCATTATTCAAAGCAATGTGAGAAATATAATAATAGATTGTATTTTAAGAATTGATACTATCAATGAGCTACAATATTATAAAGCAGACGGCATATTAAATTTTGTTTTAAAAAATATTCTAAAAAATTAAATAATTTTTGGATTTTCTAACAGTTCTTTCAGTCTAACTAAAAAAGTTACTGCTTGCTTACCATCTATTAATCTGTGGTCATAACTTAATGCAATATACATCATTGGTTTTATAACAATCTTCTTTTTTACAGCGATAGGTCTATCAATTATTGAGTGCATACCTAATATAGCACTTTGAGGTGGATTGATAATTGGGGTGCTCATCATAGAACCATATATTCCTCCATTTGTAATTGAGAATGTTCCTCCTGATAAATCACTCATGGAAAGTTTATTTGAATTCGCTTTCTCAGATAATTCAATAATATACTTTTCAATTTCTGCATTTGATAGATCTCCAGCATTTTTAATTATTGGAACAACAAGCCCCTTTTCAGATCCAATTGCAATACCTATATCAAAGTAGTTTTTATAAATTATTTTATCTTCGTGAATTTCTGAATTAATCTCTGGTATTTCTTTTAAAACTTCTGTGCAGGCTTTAACAAAAAAAGACATAATGCCAAGTTTCACACTATGTTTTTTTTGAAAACTTGATTGTTCTTTTTTTCTAAGAGACATAATTGCTGACATATCAACTTCGTTAAATGTTGTGAGAATGGCAGCTTTATTTTGAGCTTCTTTTAACCTTCTGGCAATTGTTTGCCTTAATTTTGACATTGGGATAGTTTTTTCATCTAAAGTAGAGTCATCTTTGTCGAAGTTTGGGAGATCAACTACCTTAGCTGGAGTTATTGTTTGATTTTCGCTAACTTTAGAGACATTAGATGGGTCAATTGTTTGTTTTTCTTCATTTATTTCTTCGATTTGACTTGTCTCTGGTTTGGGCTTTTGTTCAGTAGTCGTATTTTCTGATATTTCAGCAATAGATTGACCAACATTCACAGTAGATCCCTCTGGGGTTATTATCTTTGTTAATTTTCCAGAGGTTTGAGCAGGAATTTCAATTGTGATTTTCTCTGTTTCAATTTCAGCTAAATTATCGCCAGACTCAAAGCTATCTCCCTCTTTGATCAACCAAGATGTAAGCGTGCCTTCAATGATTGACTCTCCAAGCTCAGGTACTGTTATGTTTTTCATTACTCTTTCGGTAAGTTTTTAAATTTCATAAAACTGACACCACTTCTTTCTTTTATAACACGTTTTAGTGATGATTTAAGAGCTAATTCTTTGATTAGTTGCTGATTAGTACTATGTCTTTTTGATATGCCTGTAGCAGGAGCTGCTGCAGGGCGTCTTCCAACATAATGAACTTTTTTGGTTAAATTATTTTTTACTAAAACATGTCTAATACGACTTTTAACAAAACTCCATGCTCCCATATTTTTTGGCTCCTCTTGAACCCATAAAATCTCACTTTCTTTATGTTTTAATATAACCTCTCCTATGGCATCAAATGGAAATGGATAAATTTGCTCGATACGAACTATTTTTACATCTTTAATATTATTCTTTGTTCTAAAATCATCTAATTCATAAAATATTTTTCCAGAGCAGAAAATTATCCTTTTTGGGTTTTTGATTTCATCTTCAATAAGGCGATGAAAAGATGAGCGTCCAGTAAATTCACTAATAGAGGATACATTATTTGGGTGGCGCAGTGTGGATTTAGGAGTAAATACTATTAGTGGTTTTCTAAAATTTCTATGTATTTGCCTTCTCAAAGCATGAAAGTAGCTCCCAGGAGTAGTGCAGTTTACAATCTGAATGTTATCTTCTGCTGCCATTTGAAGAAATCTTTCTATTCTTGCACTGGAGTGTTCAGGACCCATACCCTCATGACCATGAGGTAATAACATGACTAATCCACTCATTTGCATCCATTTTCTCTCACTTGAAGCAATAAACTGGTCAATAATAATTTGGGCACCGTTGGCAAAATCTCCAAATTGGGCCTCCCATAAAACCAAAGTATTTGGGTCTGCTAATGAGTAACCATATTCAAAACCTAGGACACCTAATTCAGAGAGAAAACTATCAATTACTTCAAACTGCTTTTGATTTTTAGCAATGTGATTGAGTGGAATATATCTCTCTTCTGATTTTTGATCATAAAAAACCGAGTGTCTCTGACTGAAAGTTCCCCTTCCAGAATCTTGACCTGCAAGTCTCACTCTATATCCTTCCTTTAACAATGCTCCAAATGCTAAAGCCTCAGCAAAAGACCAGTCAATATTCTTTCCTGATTTTATTGAAGTTAATCGAGATTTATTAAATTTTTCTAATTTCGGATGAAGATTAAATCCTTTAGGTATTTGTGAAATTTTTGTGCCAATTTCCTTTAAGGATTTTTCTGACTCAGCTGTTCTACCTCTTCTAAGTGGGTCTTTTGGTGCAAGACTTAATCCACTCCATTGTCCACCCATCCAAGATTTTGTTTTTAATTTATAGTTTTTTGCTTTTTCAAATTTCTTCTCGAGATCAGACCATATTCTGTCTTTGATGAAGTCTACCTGTTTTGTATTTACTACTTCTTGGCTTATAAGTTTATCTGCATAAATACTGGCAACTGTTTTTTTCTTTTTTATAGTTTGATACATCAATGGTTGAGTGAAAGAGGGCTCGTCACCCTCGTTATGTCCATGTTTTCTGTAACAAAACATATCGACAAGCGTATCTTTTTTGAATGTGTTTCTAAATTCTGTTGCGGCTCTTGAGGCTAAAACAACAGCTTCTGGGTCATCTCCATTAACATGAAATATTGGGGATTGAACAATTTTTCCTATCTCTGAAGAGTAAGGTGCAGATCGGCTATATTGAGGACTAGTTGTAAATCCAATTTGATTATTAATAATAAAGTGAATTAATCCACCAATTCTGTAGCCATTTAATTGTGACATAGTAAAGGTTTCAGCAACAATACCTTGTCCAGCAATTGCTGCGTCTCCATGAATTAGTAGACCAGAAACTTTCGTATTATTTTTGTCTTGAATGATTGTTTGTTTAGCTCTTATTTTGCCGGCTACAACTGGATTTACGGCTTCTAAGTGAGAGGGATTAGCTGCCATACTCACATGAATAATCTTACCTCCAAAACTTCTATCAGAGCTTGCACCTAAATGATATTTAACATCACCAGAGCCCTGATCACTGAGGGCATTCTCGCCTCCATGGATAAATTCTCCAAAAATTTGAACATGAGGTTTTTTTACTATGTTAGCTAATATATTTAGTCTTCCTCTGTGGGCGCATGCAAAGGAAAAATCTTCTACACCATATTCTGAGGATCTTTTTAAAATCTGTTCAAGCGCTGGTATTGTAGACTCAGCTCCTTCAAGTCCAAATCTTTTGGTACCTCTATACTTTGTATCTAAAAATTTTTCAAAATATTCTGCTGTAATTAATCTCTCCAAGATTGTTCTTTTACCCTTGGAGGTTAATTGCATATCTTTTTTTTCTTCTATTCTATCCTTCAGCCATTTGTACTCTTCAGCGGACTGAATATGTTTGTATTCAATTGCTAAGGTGCCAGAATAGATGCTTTGAAGTTTTTCAAAAACTTCAAGTACAGTAGCTTTCTGAAATCCTAAATATCCAAATAGAAAAATTTTTCGATCATAATCTTTTTTTTGAAAACCGTAATACTCGGGATTTAAACCTGATGGATTGTTCTTTGCCATTAAACCTAAAGGGTCAAGATCAGCTATAAGGTGCCCTATCTCTCTGTAAGCTCTTATCATCATTACAAGTCGAAGAGAGTCAGTAATTGCCTGATCAAGAGAAATCTGATTAAAATCAATGTCTCTTGAGGTCTGTGACCAATTTATTTTTTGATAGTCAGCTAGAATAGAAATTTCCTCAGGAGCGAGAGCTTTAAAGAATTCGTGCCAGCTCTTATCAACAAGACTTGGGTCTTTTATATAATCTCTATATATCGCTATTACTTGAGAGGCATTATTAGTTGTGAGAAATGAATTATAAGATCTCATTAATAGGTTTATGTATACGCCTATCTAATAAAGATGTCATTTGATTTTTGATCATAAAAGCTTATCAACAGCTGATACTAAACCCTGCACAGATTTGACAGATTTTTTTAACATTAATTTCTCTTTGGCTGTAAGTTTTACCTCAATAATTTTTTCAATTCCTTTATTTCCAATAATTGTAGGTACTCCCATATACATATTTTTAAGGCCATATTGGCCATTGATATAAGCAGCACAAGGTAAAAGTTTTTTTTGATTTAATAAAAAAGCCTCTGCCATCTGAATTGCCGAACTAGCAGGTGCGTAGAAAGCTGATCCATTTTTTAATAACTTCACGATTTCGCCACCGCCCATTCTTGTTCGATCGACTATTTTTTCAATTTTTGAATAAGGGAATTTTTTAAGCTTTATAAAATCGATTAAAGGGACACCTCCTATTGTTGTGTAATTAATTAGAGGGACCATGTCATCTCCATGGCCTCCCAATACAAATGTTTCAACATCATTCACGGATACCTTCAAAGCATCTGATAAAAAGTATTTCATTCGGGAGGAGTCCAATACTCCCGCCATGCCCACACACATATTTTTGGGTAGTTTGGAATATTTCTGGAGAACGTATACCATCGCATCTAGTGGGTTTGTAATACAAATAACAAATGCTTTAGGAGCATATTTTTTTATATCTAGTGCAATTTTTTTTATTATTTTTCCATTGATCTCAAGTAAATCATCTCTACTCATTCCAGGTTTACGGGGTAAGCCAGCAGTTATGATGATAACGTTAGATCCCTTCATTTTTGAAAAATCATTGGTACCTTCTATTGACGCTGTAAAACCTTCGACTGCTGATGATTGACTAAGGTCTAAAGCTTTTCCTTGAGGCATCCCGGTAACAACATCAATAAGTGTTATATTACCGAGTTTTTTTAAAGCTAATAAATGTGCGAGTGTGCCTCCAATATTTCCAGCACCAATTAGTGATATTTTATTCACTTATTATCCATTTTGGATATTTCATGTTTTATTTCAGCTATCGCTTTAGCTGGATTTAATCCTTTCGGACAAGAGTTCGTGCAATTCATAATCGAATGACATCTATATAGTTTAAAACTATCATCTAATTCATTCAACCTTTCTTTTTTTTCTTCATCTCTACTATCTTGTATCCAGCGATTTGCTTGAAGCAATACAGCTGGTCCTAAATATTTATCCTCGTTCCACCAATAACTAGGACAAGAAGTGCTACATGAGAAACACATAACACATTCCCATTTACCATCTAATTTATCTCTGTCTTCGACTGACTGTAAGTTTTCACGTTTATTATTTGGGGACTTTTTATTTAACCATGGTTTTATAGATTTAAATTGTTCAAATGCTTTTTTTAAATCAACTACTAAATCTTTTAAAACCTTCATATGAGGAAGAGGATAAATATTTATTTCATCCGAACACTCTTCTATATGTTTTTGACATGCAAGTGTATTTACTCCATCTATGTTCATTGCACATGATCCACAAACACCCTCTCTACAAGATTTTCTAAAAGTTAAACTTGGATCAACTTCAGCTTTTATTTTATTTAATATATCTAGAACCATTGTTCCTGCTTTAGCTACATCAATTTCAAATCGATCGATTTGAGGTGGGGTATTTTCATCACCAGACCACCTATAAACATTTATAATTCGGATATCATGATTTTGTTGAGATTGCTCGTCAATGAGATCGACATTAGAATAAGATTTTCCTTTAACTGGAACTGAGTTTTTTGGAAGAGTAAGTTGTGCCATTTAATAAACCCTTACTTGTGGTTGGATGACAGAGATTTGATTACTCAGTGTAGTCATTCTCACTGGTCTATGGGTGACTTTATAATCAGTGACATCCCCCCAAAAAAGAGTGTGTTTTAACCAATTTTCATCATCTCTGTCTGGAAAGTCCTCTCTAGCGTGAGCACCTCTACTTTCAGTTCTTTGCTCAGCAGAAACACCAACACTTCCAGCAACCTGCATTAAATTATGTAGTTCTAAAGCTTCAACTAAATCTGTATTAAAGACATCTGACTGATCTTTAACTTTAATATGTTTTAAATCTTGTGACATCGAGGCTAATTCATCATTGCCTAATTTCAAAGTTTCACTTTCTCTGTAAACACCAAATCTTTTTTGAACAGTCTTTTGCATCCTCTCTCTTAGCTCACCGACTGAAACATCTCCTTTGTTACTTTTAATGGACTCTAATCTCTCTATGATAGAGTTTGTTTGCGACACAGATGGGGTTCTCAATGACTCTTTGGTATCAATAACTTGGCCGGCCTGAATTGCTGCACCCCTTCCAAAAACTACGAGCTCAGCTAAAGCATTTGTTCCAAGTCGATTAGCTCCATGAACTGAAGCGCATGCAGCTTCTCCGATAGCCATCAGTCCCTCACAGACTTCTTCTGTATTAGAGTCACTTGGTTTCAAAACTTCTGCTTTAAAGTTTGTAGGAATTCCGCCCATACAATAATGAACAGTTGGAATTACTGGGATTGGCTCTTTTGAAATATCTCTTCCACAAAAGGCTTTAACTGACTCAGAAATACCAGGTAATCTTTTTGCAAGCATATCAGCATCAAGATGTTCCAAATGAAGATTAATATAATCTTTGTTAGGTCCGCATCCTCTACCTGCGCTAATCTCTTTGCTTATGAATCTTGATATGACATCTCTAGCAGCAAGATCTTTTGCGTTCGGGGCATATTCTAACATAAACCTTGTGCCTTCGTTGTTCTTAAGAATACCTCCTTCACCTCTAGCTGCTTCTGAAATTAAAACACCCACACCATATATTCCTGTTGGATGGAATTGAATAAACTCCATATCAGATAGAGGAAGACCGGCTCTCAGCGCTATGCCTGCTCCATCACCAGTGCAAATATGGGCACTTGTTGAGGATTGAAAAATTCTTCCATAACCCCCAGTTGCTAAAATTGTCATTTTTGCAATAAAACGATGTAATGATCCGTCCTCTATACTAATTGCTAAAAGACCACAAATTGCATCATTGTCATCTTTTAGTAAGTCTATAGCGAAATATTCGTTATAAAAATCAACGTCATTTTTGAGGCTTTGTTGATACAGAGTATGGAGTAATGCGTGGCCGGTCCTGTCAGCTGCAGCGCAAGCTCGGCTTGCTGGCTCGCCTTTACCATTTTTTGTCATATGGCCACCAAAAGGTCTTTGATAAATCTTACCATCATCTGTTCTTGAAAATGGCATACCATAATGTTCAAGCTCAACAATTGAGTCGACTGCATTTGAGCATAAATATTCAATACTGTCTTGATCACCCAGCCAGTCTGAGCCTTTTACAGTGTCAAACATATGCCACTGCCAGCTGTCCTCACCCATATTAGCTAAGGCAGCTCCAATTCCACCTTGAGCCGCAACAGTATGACTTCTTGTAGGGTAAACTTTTGAGACACATGCAGTTTTAAGGCCTTGTTCAGAACACCCCAAAGCTGCTCTCAAGCCCGCTCCACCAGCACCTAATACAACTACATCTAATTTATGATCTGTATAATTCATATTAAAAAAATAACACCGGTAAAAAGAGGAGAAAGGAAATACCAATAATTCCGTCTGTTATTAAAGAATAAAGTTTCATTTTATTTAATTGAAAATAATCCTCATAAACTTTGCCCAGTTGAATTCTAATATGAAGCATTGATATGATAAAAAAAATTAATAATAAAATTTTATTTGTAAAAGTAGATAATGAGATAACGAGAGAATTTACATCGGAGTAAGAACTTAAAAAAAATAAAATAAACCAATAGCTAATAGGAATTAACGCTAGATATAAAATTCTTTCTATTTTCCACTTTTGAGAGGCTTTCATTAAAATATCATCCAAGTAAAAATCAAAGTCATTATAATATTTGCTACTAGAATGAGATATGTCACTAAGTAGACATTTTTAAGATCCATTCCAATTGAAAATGACCATAAGAAATATTTAAGACCGTTTAACAAATGATGATTAAAGATAAAAAACCAAAAGACAAATAATAGCTTTATAGGTAGCAAGTTTATCAACAATGTTAATACTTGATTAAGTTGAGGAAGAAAATTTAAGCTTCCTAACCAAATTGCAAAAAAAGGCAAAGAAAAAG
>CACKFO010000016.1 GCA_902599405.1 uncultured Alphaproteobacteria bacterium
AACATTGCAATCATAGCTGTAGTTTTTGCTGGAGCTCCCCAGGGAATTCCTAAACACATTTGATATAAGGGTGGGTCGCTAAGTAGTCCTTCTTCATAAAGCTGAGCACCAAACCACATATTACCTAAATCAAATGCTTCAACTTCAGGTTTAACCCCAATTTCTTTTAATCGTTTTGCTGCTTTTCTTAAATCATTTGGAGTATTGACTGCCAACACAGAACTATCACCAAAATTTAAAGTTCCAGCATCAAGTGTACAAATTTCCGGAAGTAATTCCTCTACATGAGATATTCTTTCCATAATATTAGCCATATCTGTATATGGACCAAAATCCATTGGGTTATCTCCTTCACCTATATCTAAATCACCTCCCATACCGGTTGTTAAATTAATAATTACATCAGTGTCACTAGATCTAATTATTTCAACTACTTCCTTATAAAATTCAAATTTTCGACTAGGCGTTCCATCTTCCTCTCTGACATGAATATGAACTATAGATGCACCTGCTTGAGCAGACTCTATTGCGGATTTAGCTATTTGTTTTGGAGTCTTTGGAAGATCAGGATGTTTTGATGCAGTGTCACCGGATCCATTAACAGCACATGTAAGAAATACTTTAGTTTTCATCATTTTTGATAGTATTACACTTAATTAACTATAAAAAAACATATTTCATAGAGTTTTGTTACCTATTAATGAATAAATAACATATGTACTTTGACTATTTTTTGTTAGTATAAACACTTTATGGGAGGGATAATCTATGAGAATATCTAAAACAATTATAACTTTTATTCTATCCTCTATTCTTTTTACCGCAACATTCAGTAAAGCTAATGCTGAAAAATTATTAGCAGCAATCGCTGACTGGACTGGTGGAGAGATTTCATGTCAAGTAGCTGTAAGCATACTTGAGGATGAGTTAGGATACGAAATTGATAGAATCGTATTTGCTTCAGGAACTGGCTTGTGGGAAGCCATTGCTGCAGGCGATATTGATTTTGCATGTGAGTCATGGCCTAGTTATGCTGAAGCTGATGACGTTATGTTAAGTGGCGACCTTATCCATGGTGGAGAAGTTAAAATGACTTACTCTGGTGATGGAAGTGTAAAATTACTTGGAACTGTTGGTATTACTGGTATGTCAGATTATTATGTTCCAAAATATTGGGCTGATGCAAACCCAGATTTTTCTAGTTATGCTGATTTAAATAAATTTAAAGAAGATTTTGCGACTATGGAGTCTGGTGGTAAAGGTCGATTAATTGGTTGTCCAGTTGCTGGTTGGAACTGTCATGATCAAAAAAGATTAGATTTACTTGGTTTAGACTTTGTTGCTGATGAATTGGGAACCGAAACTGCTGCTCTTGCTGAAGCGCAAGGTATGTACGACAGAGGCGAGCCTTTCTTAATGTACCTTTGGGAGCCTCATTGGTTCTTTGGTGTTAACGAATTAGTAGGTGTTAAATTAGCTCCAAACAAAACATGTGATACCTTTACAGAGGCTAACAACTGGGAAACTTGTGGCGCTGACTATTGGCCAGCTACTGGTTGGGCTGTTGATTATCCAATGAACTACGGTAATCCTGATACATTTGCTAAACCAGAAAACCAAAAAGCACTTGAGTTCTTTGGTAAAATGGCTTTATCAAATGCAGATCAAGCAGCGATGCTCGTTAAAGTTCGTGAAGGTGGAGAGCTTAATGATGTTGTTGCTGAATGGAAAGCAAACAATAAATCTACTTGGGAGAAGTGGTTACCATAATCCTAGAATAATCTAGATTTTTATTTTATTTATTAGGCCCTGTATATTGCAGGGCCAACCTAATTACTCCGTTGATATACTTTGACAGACTCACTTTATTCAAATCTAATTGAAACTAATTTAGACAATAATAAAACTTTTTTAATATTAGATGATGGATCCGAAATTACTTATAAAAATTTCATAATTCTTGCATCAAAAATTTCTCACAAATTATCAAAATTAGGGTTAAAAGCAGGAAGTCATATTCTTGTAAAGTCTGCCAAATGTAAAGAAACTTTAGCTCTTTATTTGTCATCTATTCTTACTGGATCAGTTTTTTTTCCACTTAATACAAGTTATACAGTTAACGAAACAATCTATTTTATAAAAGACTCAAAACCTTCTTTTCTTATATGTGATAAATCAGAAATTGATAGCTTGAAACCAATTTGCGACGAAATTGGCTGTAAAATTTTATCTTTAAATGCAAACGGAATAGGTGAGATTACTGATGGTATAGAAAACCTTGATAGTTTTTTTGAACCATCAAAAAGAAGCCACAATGATCTAGCAGCACTTTTGTATACTTCTGGAACTACAGGAAAACCTAAGGGAGCTATGTTAACTGAACAAAATTTAGTTTCAAATGCTCAAGAACTAATAAATTTATGGAATATAAATCGCAATGATACTTTAATCCATTCACTTCCAATTTATCATACTCATGGATTGTTTGTTGCTATTAATACCTCCATGATAAGTGGGGCTACTATTAGATTTATAAAAAATTTTAATACAGACTCAATTATTGAAGCATTTAATTATTCAACTCTGATGATGGGTGTTCCAACTTTTTATACGAGATTGTTGAATGACAAAAGACTAGATAAGAAATTAACACAAAATATGAGATTATTTATATCTGGAAGTGCTCCATTGTTAAATCAAACATTTAAAAATTTTTATAGAGTAACCGGTCATCAAATATTAGAGAGATATGGTATGACTGAAACTAATATGAATGCCTCTAATCCTTGTGATGGGGAAAGAAAGGTAGGATCAGTTGGTAAACCTTTAAAAGATATTAAAATAAGAATAAATAATATTCAAAGTGATAATAATAAATCTGAAAATGATATTGGAACAATAGAAATAAATGGTCCTAATGTATTTAAAGGTTATCTAAATAATCCAAAAAAGACACAAGAGGCATTTACTAAAGATGGTTTTTTTATAACCGGTGATATTGGATATTTTGATAATGATGGATATCTATTCATATCTGGAAGAAATAAAGATTTAATCATAAGTGGTGGATATAATGTTTATCCTAAAGAAATTGAAGATATTATTAATCAACACGAATTAGTTTTAGAGTCTGCTGTTTTTGGTATCCCTAATGACGATTTAGGTGAAGTACCTATTGCAGCAATAGTTATGAAGAATAAATTTACGGATTTAAATGATCTTAAAGATTTTTTAAAAAAACACTTAGTGAAATATAAAATTCCATATAAATATATATTGTTGGATGAACTTCCAAAAAATGTCATGGGAAAAGTTCAAAAAAATACTTTAAAAGAAAAATATTCCTAAATCCCAAAAATATTCTTTTTTTTAATAATTTTAATGTATAAGTTTTATATGTCTTCGGCAGTGATATTTGGTGCTACTGGTTTAGTTGGCAGTTACTTATTAAAAAATTTAATAAATGATGAATATTATACTAGCATTAAAATTTTTACGCGTTCAGAAGTTAATATAAAACATCCAAAATTAGAAATTATTAATACAGATTTAAATAATGTTGAGAATATTAAAGATCAGATTATTGCTGATTGTTGTTTTTTTTGTATTGGTACAACAAAGAAAAACTCTCCTGAAAGAAGTGAATATCAAAGGGTTGAGCTAGATTTACCCAAGGAAATAGCCCATATATGTAAATCTAACTCAATAAAGTCCTTCGTCTATATCTCATCTGGTTTTGCTGATCCTAATAATAAAGGTGAATATTTAAGGTTTAAGGGCCTAGTTGAAGAAGAGTTGAAAAGATTAAACTTTGATAACCTTGGTATTTTAAGACCATCTTTTTTACTTGGAAAAAGAAAACAGTTTAGACTTGCTGAGAAAATTGGAATACCCATTTTTAAGCTATTAACACCATTATTTTTAGGCCCGCTTAAAAAAATGAGACCAATTCATGCAAAAAAAGTAGCTAATGCAATGTCAAATATTGTAAAGAAGAACTTAGATCAAACTACATACGAGTCTGATGAAATAGTTACGATTAGCGAATATTAAAGAAAATTTATATTGATGAAAAAACTAAATGTTGTTTACAATGATAACTATGACATTCCTCTACCAGAGGGCCATAGATTTGTTGGTACTAAATTTTCTGATTTATATAATTTTATCAAAAACTCAAATTTATATACGAATTTAACAATTCACCAAAGTAACTCAGCTCCTATAAATGATGTACAAGTAGTACACAACAGTGATTATGTTTTGAATGTTAAAGAAGGTAATCTATCAAGAGATCAGGAGAGAAGAATAAATTTACCATGGAGTGCTAGATTAGCTAAAAGATCTTTTTTAGCTATACAAGGCACACTACAAACATCTCAATTGGCGTTGGATTATGGTATTGCATGTCATTTAGCAGGTGGGACTCACCATGCTTTTAAAGATTGTGGATCTGGTTTTTGTGTATTTAACGATTTAGCCTATGCCTCGATAACTTTACTTAATCAAAAAAAAATAAATAAAATTTTAATATTAGATTTAGATGTTCATCAAGGTGATGGAACTGCTTCTATTTGTGAAAATATTGATAATATTTTTACATGTTCAATTCATTGTAAAAATAATTTTCCATTTGACAAAAAAAATAGCAATTTAGATGTACCAATAGATGATGAAGTAGATGATGTTAAATATATAAATATCCTTACAAAAACGCTTGATCAAATTGAGTCTAATTTTACGCCAGATATTGTTTTTTATGATGCAGGAGTTGACGTACACTCTGACGATGATTTAGGTAATTTAAACCTCACTGATCATGGCATTAAAAAAAGAGATGAAATTGTATGTGAGTATTTCAAAGAAAAAAAAATACCTCTTTGTACTGTTATAGGTGGAGGATACAGCAAGAATAGACAAGAATTGGCATCTCGGCACTTTTCAATATTCGAAACTGTAAGTAAAACTTATTTATGAATTTTTTTGATTAACTCTTTTAATCAACCCAAAAATTATAGCTATAGCCAATACAATCTTTAGAAATTCACTATACAAAAATGGCAATAAACCAAGATTTATTGCTTGTTCGAGACCTACAAAAAACGAAAGGTGACTAATACCACACAAAAATATAACAAATGCACCTGCAAGAATAGTAGCCGATAACTTGATTAAACCTGTATTTACTCTAGATTTGAGAATATATGCAATCATGAATGCAGAAATTACCATTCCGTATAAAAAACCAAATGTTGGAGAAAAAATGTAGCCAATTCCTCCACCATTAGCGAATAAAGGCAGTCCAAGCACACCTAAAACCACATAAATTAAGGTTGAATAAAACCCAATCATGCCCATTGATGCAGCTATAAAGAAAACCACCAAAGTTTGTAATGTCATTGGAACGGGGTAAAAGGGAATAGAAATTTTAGAAGATACAGTCAGTAAAATCACTCCTAGTATAGTTAAATAGTACTTAGAAAAGAAGTGTGTACCAAAAAGATCTTCTGTAATTGTTCTACTCATTGTATAATTATCTTACTTTGTCTTCGTCCTTATAAAATCTTGGATCAAATTCATCTAATTTTATACCTCTAAATGTCTTATAAAATGAGCCAAATTTATAGCTACCAAGTTGCTCTAATGGTGTATTTGTAAACTTTGCTTTAGCTGCTTCCTCCGACTCAGCCTCTATAGTTACCTGAAAGTCATACGACATAGTCATATCTATAATGAATTTTCTCATAACTAACCTCCTATTAACAATTAACTAAATATCATAAATATATTGATTTTAATCAAAAAAATATAAAAATATTTAAAATTATACCCATTGGGAATGATAAAATCTTTGATATAAGTTCAATAAAAATGGACAATAAAATTTTAATTATTAATGGCCCTAATCTTGAAATGTTAGGTAAACGCAAAGAGAGTGTTTATGGAAACTTCACATTAAAAGATTTGGAAAACGAGCTACTTAAGGAGTCTGAAACATTAGGATGTAATCTTGATTTTTTCCAAAGCAATATAGAAGGAGAGATTATTAATAAAATAAATGGCTTAGACGAGTCGTACGTTGGTATCATAATCAATCCTGGTGGTTTGACTCATACCTCGGTTTCATTACACGACTCCCTTGAAATAAAAACAATATTTAAAATTGAAGTTCATTTATCCAATATATACTCTAGAGAGGACTTTCGAAGAAAGTCTCTCATAGCACCAGCTTGTGATTGTTCAATTATAGGCATGGGTAAAGATGGATTTATTTACGCATTAAGATATTTAATAAAAAATATATAAATTAAAGTCTAATTTTTGTATTTCATAAATATTTAACATTTTTTTATTAATTTATTCACAATCAAACTATTCCTGAACCTTATAAATAACTATATAATGGTAAGAAGGAACGTTCAAATAGGAGGACATAATGAAAAAACTAATTAGTATTTTTGTACTTTTAGTTTCTTTTGCATTCACTTCAAACAGTTATAGTAAAACCGAAATTCATTGGTGGTATGGTAACAGTGGTTTTTTAGGTGATGTAATCATAGAAATAGCTAATCGATTTAACGAGTCACAAGATGAGTATATGGTTATCCCTACAGGTAAAGGAAGCTATGAGGACAATATGGCAGCTACAATAGCTGCTTTTAGAGCAGGTGATCAACCTCATTATTCACAAGTCTATGATGCAGGTGCAGCTATCATGGTAGCACAAGTTAAAAATGGAGTTGTGATCGGCTTTGAAGAGATGGCTGAAAAATATGGTATTGATGTTGACGCTGATAATTACATTCCTGGTATAAAAAACTTTTATGCTGATGGTGATGGAAAAATGATCGGTGTTCCATTTAATAGCTCTACATGTCTCATGTATGCCAATATGGATATCTTAAACGAAGTTGGCATTGAAGAGGTTCCTAAAACTTACGAAGAATTTGAAGGTATGGCTCAAAAGATACTCGATGCTGGATATATTCCTCTTCTTCAAAGTCACAGTCCTTGGATTTGGACTGAAAATTTCTTCTCAAGGCATAATTTATTGATGACAGATGGCAATAATGGCTATGATGCGGTTCCAACGAAAACACTTTTTGCTGAAACAGAAGCTTTTGTTTATCACTGGACTAAAGTTAAAGAATGGTACGAAAAGGGTTGGTATGGCTACAAGGGAAGAGCGTGGGGAGATAACCAGGCACCTTTCACTAACGGCGAGGCTGCATTTTGGTTTGGTTCTGCTGCGTCTTTTGGAGGTATGAAAGGTGTACTTCCAAACTTTACAACTAACCCAATACCATATTGGGATTCAGTAACAGGCGGTAAAGAGTATCCAACATTTATTGGTGGTGCTGCTAATTGGATTTTAAACGGTCATACAGAGGAAGAGTATAAAGGACTTGCAAAATTTATTGAATTTATGGGTTCACCAGAAATGGATTTATACTATCATAACATGACAGGTTATGCTGCTGTAACAAAAGGTGGTATAGAGTTAGCTGAAACCATCAATTTTTATAGAGCTTCTCCTTATCATAAAGCTGTTGGTGATCAATTAGGTCTTGAAGGTTCAACTATTCCTGGTGGATATAGAGCAGGTAACTGGCCTCAAATTCGTGAAGTAATATACGAAAATGTTGAGCCAATGCTTAATGGTGATATCACTGTTGAAAAAGCTCTAAGCAATATGGATAAGGGTGCAGAAAAACTATTAAAACAGTTTGCTAAAACTCTATAATTTAGATTATTTTAAAAAGGAGGGTATTTATAATATCCTCCTTTTAACTTAATGAAAAAAGTTCAATTTAAATCTTATTATTCTCAATATTTTTTCTTAGCTCCTCAGCTATTAATTTTATTAATTTTTTTATATTGGCCAATTATTCAAACGTTTAAAGATGCCTTTACTATGCAAGATGCTTTTGGGTTTGGTTCTCAGTTTGCTGGTTTTGATAATTTTTTATTTATTTTTTCTGATCCCTCTTATTACACTGCTTTCAAGTTTACAATTATCTATAGTTTCGTAATTACTCTTATTACAGGTTCAATTGGTTTATTGCTTGCTGTGCAAGCTAATAAAGTTATGCATGGGAAAAGTGCTTATAAAACACTTTTAATTTGGCCTTATGCTATTGCACCAGCTGTTGTTGGTGTTATGGCTAATTATTTCTTCAGTGAAAGATATGGTTTACTTCATCATTTATTTAATAATTTATGGGGGTTTAATTGGTATGAAAATGTATTTGATGCATATATTTATGTAATTATTGCTGGTTCCTGGAAACAAATAAGTGCAAATTTTATTTTCTTTTTAGCAGGACTTCAGGCTATTCAAAAAACAGTTATTGAAGCTTCTATTATTGATTGTAAAAGCAACATTCGAAGATTTTGGACAATTACTTTTCCTTTATTAATGCCAACTACTTTTTTCTTAATTATAATTAATATAACTTATGCCTTTTTTGATACATTTGGAATTATTGATACAACCACTATTGGAGCTCCTGGTAGCGAAACTAAAACTTTAGTTTATAAAGCCTACATTGATGGCTTCAAAGGTTTAGATCTTGGAAGTGCTGGTGCTCAATCAATCATGATGATGATAATAGTTCTTGTTATTACAATTTTTCAATTCAGATACATAGAGGGTAAAATTCACTACAATTAATGACTAAATATATATCTTCAACTATTAATCATTTTATTCTTTCAATTGGTTTACTTATTATGATTGTTCCAATATGGATAATTTTTGCAAGCTCAACACATTCAAGTCTATTTATAAATACCAACGGCTTGCAATTTTTTTTAGGAGATAATTTTATTGATAATTATTCTAGGGTTTTATTTAAACAATCTGGTTTTTTTAATGAAATAACAGCTCTTAAAATGTTTTTTAATAGTTTTGTTATGGCAACAGGTATAGCGACTTTATCTGTGATTACGTCACTTATGGCCGCATACGGTTTAGTTTATTTTAAAGTCAAATATGCGACTTTTATATTTTGGTTAATTTTTATTACTTTATTAGTTCCTTTGGAGCTTAGAATAATGCCCTCATACATAGTTATGTCAAAATTAAATCTTGTAAATACATTTGCTGGTTTAATTCTACCCATCTCTGCCTCTGCAATAGCAACCTTCTTTTTTAGACAATTTTATAAATCAATTCCTGATGAATTATTAGAAGCGGCTAAATTAGATGGAACTAATAGTTTGAGATTTTTTATAGATTTTTTAATTCCATTATCTAAAACGATGATTGCTGCTGTTTTTATTTTTATGTTCGTATTTGGCTATAATCAATATCTTTGGCCATTAATAATGACTACTAGTGAACAATATTGGACTGTTGTAATGGGTCTTAAGACAATGTACGGATCTATTTCTGACCGCTTTGCTTTTGTAATTATGTCAATGATCCCACCA
>CACKFO010000017.1 GCA_902599405.1 uncultured Alphaproteobacteria bacterium
TGCCACACCTATTCCAAGAACACTTGCATTAGCTCAATATGGTGAAATAGAACAGGTAATACTAAAAGAAAAGCCAGCTTTTCAAAAACCGATAATAACTAAAGTATCGAACATTGACAAAATTAAAGATATAGAAATTTTGTTAAAGAAAAAAATTTCAAATGTATCGCAAGTTTACTGGATTTGTCCTTTAGTTGAAGCATCAGAGACAAAAAAGTATAAAGATGTAGAAACACGATTTAAGTCTTTGAAGAATATATTTGGTTCAGAAGTTGAAATGTTACATGGTAAAATTAAGAGTGATAAAAAAGAAAGAATTATTCAAAATTTTCAAAAAGGAAATATAAAAATATTAGTTGCTACTACTGTTGTAGAGGTAGGTATAGATAATAAAAATGCAGATTATATTGTAATTGAAAATGCAGAAAAATTTGGCTTATCTCAATTACATCAGTTAAGAGGAAGAGTAGGAAGAGGTAACAATCAAGGCTATTGTTTTGCATTATATGGCAAGGATTTACCTGACAATACAATAAATCGACTAAAAATATTTAAAGAAAACTTAGATGGTTTTAAATTATCCGAAAAAGATCTCGAAATTAGAGGCACTGGTGACATATTAGGATATCGTCAAAGTGGTGACTCATTATTCAAGTTTGTAAATGTTTATCATGATCAAGAGCTAATAATAGATGCACTTCAATATGTAAAAAAATTAATTGAAAAAAAAGAGTATGAAAATGAAAAATTTAAAAAAGATATATATAAGTTACTTATGTTTTTTAAGCAGCAAGAAGCAATAAAACTATTATTTAGTTAACTTTTTAATTTTTTTCTTTTTAGGAAGGGCTTTTTTAATTTCCGGTGCTTTGGGTGTAACTAATCCTGCAGAAATGATGTATTTGATTGCTTGATCGACAGACATATTAAGTTTGGTACATTTTGATAATGGAACAAACATTAAAAAACCTGTAGTTGGATTAGGTGTAGATGGCATAAAAACATTTATCATTTTTTGATTTTTTCTTTTTGCTATTTCCCCTTTTGTTTCACTTGTTAAAAATGCAAGAGCAAAAATATCTTTTTGAGGATATTCAATAAGAACTACCTCTTTAAAGGCATTAGACTGTGTCGTAGCAAATGTATCAATAATCTGTTTTACTGTGTTATAGATTGAGTTTAAGCCAGGAATTTTAGATAAAACAGCATCAACTACTCGATGATAAAGTTTTCCAAAAAAACTTCCAGCTATGGCTCCTAAAATTGTAAAAAATAAAAAAGCAACTATTAAACCAACACCAGGTATTTCAGATGGAATACCAAATTTATTTAGAGGTATGAAAGGTCTAAATATTTTATCTGCAATACCAACTACTACCCATGCAACGTAAATAGATAAAGCTAATGGAGCAACAATTAATATGCCACTAATAAAATGGTTTTGAATTTTTTTCATTTATATTAATTTTTTATTTTATCTTCAAATTCAAAAACATTTTTATTATTAATTTCAAAAGATACTTTTATTGAAAGATCTTTCACGTCAGGGTTATTTTCAATAAATTGATTAAGCTCTTGTTGTGAACTAATCCCTAACCTTTTCAGAAATTTTCTAACTTTTAATTGTGTTTCATCATCCATGAAAATGATAATATGGATTTTTTTTCATATTTGAAGGTTTTTAAACATTCAAAAACTATAAATGATTGTTAGGATAGTCTTCAATTCTAAGATAGTTGTAGATATGCCTATTACTACGATTAATCTAGCTAAAAAAGATAGTATTTTATTACCTTTATATTTTTGAGAACTTCTCCATACACCAATGCAAGATGTAAAGTAATAGATTAGATTTAATACAAGATATAATGAAAATGTATAAATAAAATTTTGTATATGTATTTTTGTAACGAGCAATAGTGGTGCCGAAATAAGGAAATTGACAAGCACGTAATAAATCCAATAACTTTTGTATAAAGGTAAATTACCTTTAAAAAGCTCCATAAGGTTATTTTCAATTTTAAATATGAAATTCATAATTTAGCTCTACCCCATTGAATTTTATTCCAGACTCTCTCGTGAATATAATAAATTAATATACCGTTCATTATTTCAAAAATGACAATGGATTTTGTCCAATCTAAGTTTGATGTGGTAAACATAGCAGAAATAAATGTTATTGTAGATGCGGCTAATCTCCATGTGAGTGCCTTAAAAAATGATCTAAGTCTTATTACTTTTTGATTAAGTCTGCCATATTTGTATAAATTCCATACTCTTTCATGAAAATAGTATGTAATCATTTTTAAAATGAAAACAATTAATGCTACATAGAAAGGAGAAGTTGCATCAAAATTTTCTGAACCATTAGAAATAACAAAAAAACTTATCAGAAAAGTATTTATAAAACCGACTATTCTATAACTTATAGTTTTTAAGATTGATCTGTTTTTTGTTACTTTCATTATTGAAGAATTTCATATTTTTTCAAATGAAGATTAGCTTTAAATTTTTTTGAATTAATTCTAAATTTAGCAGGAATTTTAATTATTTCTTTTTCAAAAGAATAAACCGTTATAACTTCTAAATTATTTTTTTTATTCTCTTTATAAAGACCTTTAAAAAAAGGAAATACTAAATCTATAACTTCAACGTTTCCCTTGTATATTGAAGGATTATTAGATTTTAAGTTTTCTGTATTTTTTGTAATTGATGATAATTCATAAATGTTAATTCCATCAATAATAAACCTTTTTGAATCTCTTTGGAAAATAAAATATTGAACTAATTGTGATATCGGATCAGTGAAAAATTGATAATCATTGATTAAATTATTTTGCAAATTTATCTGATCACTGGAGAGTTCTTTTGAAATTTCAATATTTGATATAGTACCATTCTTGTTAAAAATAATATTTTCAAATCTATCCTGTTTAGAGCTTTTTGTTTTACTTTTGTAAATCATGGGATTGAAGCTATCATCTTTAATTTCTCCAGTAACTTTTGTAATAGACTCATACCCATAAATTTTGTCAGTCATGCCATAACTTTTAATTGTGAAATCAATTTCATATAAATTGTCTTCAATTTTAATTTTCCAGAATAAGTCAGCTAGGTGAATTGATTTCCAATCAATTTCATATTTTAGATTTATTACTTTAGAGTTGAGGTAATATGGATATATTATTAAAAAAATTATGAAAAATATGCGCATAAATAAAACATCGTATAAAAGTACTACTATCGATGATTATAATACTATAATTGATGTAAGAACCCCATTAGAGTTTGATGATGACCATATCCCAAGATCAGTAAATTATCCTGTATTAACAAATAAACAACGTCATGAAATAGGATTGAAATATAAAGAGAATTCTTTTTTAGCCAAAAAAGAAGGAGCAAGTATTATTAGTGCAAATATTTCCAAAATTATTAATAAAATAAAATTTGATAAAAAAGATAAAACATTAATTTATTGTTGGAGAGGTGGTCTCAGATCACTTAGTCTATATTTAGTTCTTAAACAAATCGGTTACGATGTAACATTATTAGAGGGTGGATATAAGACGTACAGAGGTTATGTAGTAAATTTTTTTGAAAATAATACTGATAAATTTAAATTTAACCAAATTATGGGTGTAACAGGTGTAGGAAAAACACTTTTTATCAAAGAATTATCGAAAAAATATCAAGTGATCGATTTTGAAGGTTTGGCCAAACATAAAGGCTCTATTTTAGGAAATATACCCAATACTGTTCAACCATCACAAAAATTATTTGAAACATTAATTTATGAAAAACTTCACTCTTTCAATTCAAGAAAAAATATATGGGTTGAAGCGGAAAGTATCAAAGTGGGAAAGTTAAGTATTCCAAGTAAAATCTGGAAAAATATGCCTTTGGGTAAAAATGTAAAAATAAAGAGTAATTTAACCGAGAGGGTAAAATTCATTTTAAAAGATTATAAATATTTTACAAATTCACCGGATTTAATGAAAAATGCACTTATTGTATTAAAAAAAATTATTCCAAAAGAAGAATTTAAACTTATTGAAATTAATTTAAAAAAAAAGGAATATTTTCAGTTTGTGAAATCATTAATTGAATATCATTACGATAGAGCTTATAGAAAGACACGAGCAGAAAATGACAGTAATATATATAAAGAGATATATCTAAATAAAATCAACATAATAAATATTAAAAGAGCTATTAAAGAGAATAATTATTTTTAAAATGGTCAAATTTTTTTACTTTACCAAGATTAAAGTTTTTTAGATTTACACCCTTACCTTTTTCTACACTTCCAATACAAATAATCTTAATACCCCTTTCAATTAAAAGTTTTTTTTTATTTAAATATAATAAATTTTTAGGTGAGGTAAAAACTGGAACATACTCTTCCCCACTGGATAAAATAAGTGAAATATATTTTTCTTCTTTTAAGAACTTATAAAGCTTGGAATTAACAGAGTTGAGATTATTTAATTTAATTTTTTTTTTGGATTTCAAAGAAATAGTTTCTAAAGTTGATAAAAGACTATCTGATAAATCCATACAACTTGTAATATTTAGATGCTTAAATATATCTTGATAAATATACATTTTAGGTTTTAAAAATTGTTTTACTGATAATTTTTTTAAATTATTAGGTAATCTAAACTTACTATATAAACTTAAGTATCCTAGTTTTGAGTATCCAATACCTGAAAATGTATAAATTTTATCATCAATCTTAGCATTAGATCTCTTTATTATTTTAGTATTATTAATTTTATCACTAATAATTGTTAAAGATAAAAATATTTTCTCAGAAGAAGTGGTATCTCCACCTATTATCTCGACTTTATTTCTAAGACATATTTTGTGAAAATTAGTGATGATTTGTTGCACAAACTTATAGTTTTTATTTGGGAAACTAATATTTAGTAAAACATATTTAGATACGCCACCTGAGGATTGAATATCACTATAATTTGAAAGAAAAAGTCTGTGTGCTATGTTTTGAGGAGTAAAATGCTTTAAATCAAAATGCTTATTTTCAACTAAAGTATCAGAAGAGATTAATTGTTTTGTTGTGTTTATATAAGCACAATCATCACCTATTTTCTTATAATTCTTTTCAAAATAATTAATAATTTTTTGCTCATATGACATTAAGTAAATATAATTGAATATGAATTCAAAAACAGAGATATTTAATTAATTTTTTTTCTTACCAAAGGAAATGAGTCTCTTTTTTTAGTTAAAACTAGTTGGAAAATCACATTATCACCTTTAGTAAATGATAATTCACTTAAGTTTAAATAAGCTTCCCACATCCTTATAAATCTATCATCATATAATTTAAGAACTTCTTTTTCTTCTTTTTTAAAATTTTTAAACCAATGAGAAAGTGTTTTAGCATAATGTAATCTAAGAACCTCTATATCTGAGATTATAAGACCAGATTTTTCTACAGCTGGCATTATCTCAGACAAAGATGGTATATAGCCACCAGGAAAAATATATTTTCTAATAAATGCAGGAGTCATTTTCGGAACTCTAATATTGCCGATTGTATGTACTACCGCTATGCCATCATCAGATAATAAATTATATATTTTTTTAAAATATGTTTTGTAAAAGGGTTTTCCTACATGCTCAAACATTCCAACAGAAACTATTTTTGTATAAGAATTCTCTTCATCTCGATAATCTTGTAAAGAATAAGATAAATTTTCTTTTTTATCTGACTTTTTAAGTTGGTCATTACAGTATTTAATTTGCTCTTCAGATAATGAAACACCCTTTACTTTACAGTCATGATGATCTGCAAAATGTCTACTAAGTGATCCCCACCCACAACCTATGTCTAAAACTCTATCATTGGAATTTAATAATAATTTGTCTGCTAATCTGCTCATTTTGTTAGTTTGTGCTTGTGTTAATGTATCGTTTTCATTTTCAAAGTATGCGCATGAATATTGCCTAGTTTCATCCAAAAATAAGTCATACAACCTATCAGATAAGTCGTAGTGACTTGCGACATTACTTTTTGAACTCTTAACGAAATTTAACTGAAATAGTGGATTAATGATTAAAATAATTCTGAAAATTAGTGTATTTGATATTTTTTCAAGGTATTTATTATAATTTTCAATAAGTAATTCAGAAAACTCATAAAAAGTCGAATTGCTTAACTCGTAATCTTTATCCATATATCCTTCTGTAAGCACGAGAGAAGGTGCATAAAAAATTTTATTTAAAAATTTCTTATTATTGATCTGTAAAATTAACGGATCTGTGCCGTTGTCAATAAGATGGTCATTTCCCTCAAGTTTTATAATAACAGATCTTGTTTTGATTAAATGTTTAATTAAAAATTTGAGTACCCTAAAAGACATAATTTTCTTATAAATATCTATATATACAAAATTTATAAAATTTTATCATATATTGATTGATAAAATGAATTAAAATATCAATTAAATAGTTGAACTTTTGATATTAAGCTAACGTACTAAAAAATATGCATACCAAAGAAAAAATTGAATTTATATCAAATTGGATAAAAGATTATGCACATATAAATAATGTTGAAGCGTTAGTTATTGGTATTTCAGGAGGTATTGACTCTGCTGTTACAAGTACTTTGTCAGCAAAAACAGGCTTAAAAACTTTTGTTGCAAACATGCCTATACTTGATCACAAAACAACTAATGAAAGAGGTATAAATCACATTGACTGGTTAAAAAAGAATTTTAGTAATGTAACGGACTTTAAAATAGACCTCTCTCTTGTATTTGAAAGTTTTAAGTCAGCTCTCGATAAAAATGACTCAGAACACGGTTATGCAAATTCACAGGCTCGATTAAGGATGATGACTTTGTATCAAATAGCAGCTAGTAATAATGGAATCGTTGTTGGCACAGGAAATAAAGTTGAAGACTTTGGAATTGGTTTCTATACAAAATACGGTGATGGAGGAGTTGATATTTCTCCAATCGCAGATTGTCTCAAAACAGAAGTATGGGATATAGGGAAAGAATTAAATATAAACCAAGACATAATAGATGCAGCCCCAACAGATGGTTTATGGACTGATGGAAGATCTGATGAAGATCAAGTTGGTTTGAGTTACTCTGAAATTGAAGAGGCAATGCTTAATGAGAAATCATCAAATAGACAAAAGTATCTTGAGATTAGAAAAAATAACGTTCATAAAATGAACCCTATCCCAGTTTGTATTTTACCAAAATAGACTTTGTAAAACTTATACTCTGAAACCGGTAGTGTTATCGAAAAGGTGCACTAATGTACCAGATATATCAAATTTAAATGTATCTCCTGCATTTAGATTTATTTTCGAAGATAATTTACAACTAAACTCTTGATCACCAATTTTTGAATAAATGATCATATCTGAACCTAAATATTCCACTAGGTTTGCTACACAAGTATGCTGTCCATTATCTGAAATTAGGATATCATCTGGCCTTATACCTAAAATAGCATCATCGATGTTTGTAGAATTATTAAGGTTAATTCTCATATCAGCTATATGAGCTATGCCATTTTCGATTTTGCAATTAAATAAATTCATCTGTGGGGACCCTATAAATTCAGCAACAAATTTAGTATTTGGTTTAGAATATATCTCTTTTGGTGTACCAACTTGTTCAACAACACCATTGTTAATTACTACTATCCTATCCCCTAGTGTCATCGCTTCTGTTTGATCATGCGTAACAAAAATACTTGTTACGCCCATTTGTCTTTGAAGACGTTTGATTTCCAAACGCATTTGATTTCTTAATTTTGCATCTAAGTTAGATAATGGTTCATCAAATAAAAATATTTTTGGATTTCTAACTATGGCTCTTCCCATTGCAACTCGTTGTCTTTGCCCTCCTGAAAGCATACTTGGTTTTCTTGTGAGTAATTGATCTATTTCCAAGAGTTTAGCTACATCATTGACTTTGTTATTGATCTCTTCTTTAGATATTCCTCTATTTTTAAGACCATAAGACATATTATTAAATACTGACATGTGAGGATAAAGTGCATAATTTTGAAAAACCATTGCTACATCTCTTTCAGATGGGTCAATTTTATTAATAACATTACCATCTAGCGATATTTCCCCATTTGTAATATCTTCTAATCCAGCTATCATTCTTAATAAAGTTGATTTACCACACCCACTAGGACCAACAAATACAACAAATTCCCCATTTTCAATATTTAAAGAAGTCTCATTAACAGCTTTAGTGCCATTAGGATATATTTTAGTAATATTTTGTAATTCTAAAAAACTCATTTTTATTTTTCTGTTTGAATTAATCCTTTGATAAACCATCTTTGAAGAATTACAACAACTAACACAGGTGGTAGCATTGACAATATAATATAGGCAAATCTCTCGCCTGTTCTAGGTAAAGCAACACCCTCATAATTTTCTGTAAAAATAATCTTCATTCCCATCACTACTGTCCAATATTTTTCGTCAGTAGTCATTATTAAAGGCCATAAATATTGGCTATATCCATAGACAAACATAAAAATAAACATAGCTGCTAACATTGTTTTTGATAGAGGCAATAAGAAGTCAATAAAAAATCTCCAACTATTTGCACCATCTAATTTTGCAGACTCTAACAATTCATCAGGGATTGTTTTATAAAATTGTCTAAAGAAAAATGTTGCAGTAGCAGAAGCAACTAGTGGAAGTATAAGTCCTGTATATGTATTTGTAAGACCAAGATCAGATACAATTTTATAACTTGGAAAAATTCTTACTTCTAGTGGAACTAAAAGAGTAATAAAGATTAGCCAAAATATTGGAACAGCTAATTTAAATCTAAAATAAACTAATGCGTAAGCTGACATAGCTGAGATGACAACTTTTAATGTTGCGATACCAAGAGCCATAATAAAACTATTTACAAACATTCTTGCTGCAGTAACTTCCTCAGACCAACCTCCTTTTTCGTTCAAAACTTCATTGTAATTTTGAGAAAAACTCTCACC
>CACKFO010000018.1 GCA_902599405.1 uncultured Alphaproteobacteria bacterium
TTGGTAAATTAGTTATTCTTTGTGGGTTGTGTTCAAAACTTTTTCCCTCATTGAATTTATTCCATGCATACAAATAAAGATAAAAAATATTTTGAATAGGTATATCACCGCTCATGATATCAAGTCATTTATCAATTCAGCTGCATTATCTGGATTGTCAGAGTAATATTCCTCAATTAAGGGTTTAATTTGAGAATTAACAATATTTAAAAACCAGTCATTATTATAAATTATATCTGTTTCAGAAGATGAAGGACAAAAATAACTATGACCTATACAATAACCAGGACCTAACTCGAAACTATCATCAGAAATTTTTTGGTTAACCTTAGTAAGATTGGAAACAATTTTTTCAACAATATTCTGCTCTACTCCACATGAAATTAAATAATTTTTGAAATTTGGATTATTAAATTCTGGTTCAAATGTAAAAAAATTAAATCTTCTTCTTAAAGCATAATCAATAAATTTTAGAGACCTATCAGCTGTATTCATGAGACCAATAATAAATATGTTCTCAGGTAGGTAAAAAAATTCACCATTATACATAAGCTTAATTTTATGTTTCTCTCCCCTCTTATCATGTTCAATTAAAACCATTAATTCACCAAAAATTTTTGTGATATTTGCTCTATTAATTTCATCCAATACTAAAACACTATTTTCATTTGGGTGTTCAATAGCATTTTTCACAAAATCATAAAAGATACCTTTTGTTAATTTAAAATTGCCATTTTCATCTGGTCGAATACCCATCATAAATTCTTCATATGAATAATTTTCATGTAAAACTAAATCTAAATTTGAACCTGCTGATTTACCTCTTTGAACAGAATATGCTAATTTTTTTCCAATAAATGTTTTACCAACACCAGGAGCACCTTGTATGATTATATTTTTTTTTGACATAAGTGTGTTTCTTATTTCTTCAAATTTTGAGACATCAAAAAAAGTATCACGCACATTATCATCAAGATAATTTTGGTTATTATCATTGTTACCAACTTCTTCAGTAGATATTTCATTTGAAGTCTGATTATTTTGTAAATTTGAAGAAATCCCATTATTTAAAACATTATCGTATCCATCCAACATAGAGTTAAATAAATCTTTCAATTCTTCATTAGATGGTATGTTATTTCTATCTATGTAATAGTGAACGCACACAGCTTCAGGATAATTAAGTGATACTCCACCAGTACTTTTTAATTCAACTTGTTCTTCAAATTCAAATGATTTTTCTTTTAATATATTTAAGTGTTCTTTTATAAGATTAGCTTGATTGATTAAATATCTAGAACCCTCTCTTTTTCCATAAATTTCTTTAGGTCCATCTACACCTTGACCAATGCATAAATAAACACCTTCCGCAGAGTGCTGAAAAAGTCCAACTATATATATTCCATTTTTAGTAGATGTAGACTCTTTTCTATTAAGAATAGAGAAATGTGGAACTTGAGTCCAATTACCTTTACCTGCACTATAATTAACAATCAGGTCATCTCTATCTTTCTTTATATTTTCTATAAGCCATTCTTGAATTGATGTAAGGGCTCTATAGGTTGGTTTAGATGAGTTAAATGTTGACTGATAATCGTTTTCAAAATTATCAAATACAGCTTTTAAATAATCTCTCATAAATAAATATTATAAAGATGAGTGCAATCATAGTAAACCCTTGCATTATTACATATTAAACACCCACCAAATACATGTTAAAAATATCTAAGATGAAGTTTATTTATATTCCAATAGCTATCTTCCTAGTGCTTACTATTAATGGGTTTATTTTAAAAGCGTTGAGTGGTTGGGGATTGGCAAAATGGATGTCAGATATATTTCTTTTTCCATTAAATTTTTTATTAGGATTTTTTTAGATGTTTTTTAATTACTTAAGAATATTTGTATGGGGTTTTGGAGGATTTATTGTCTTATATACTGGGTGGGCAGTCTATAAAACATTTAATACACCAGATTATAAAACTGAATTATTTGAAAAATATCCTGTGACAATCACTCTTGAATTAATTGAAAAAGATAAATACAAAGAAGAGTCTGTTGATACGGCTAGGGATTTTATCTTCTCAGCTTTTAAAGGTGTTGATAATTTTGAGATGATAAATGAAAAATTAGTGAACGATTTTGGAGCAACAGAAAAGTCTTGGTTCAAAGATAATGACCTTTATTTTGAATATGAATTTAATAATAAAAAAAATTATGATGTTTTTTTAGATAGAATTAAACAGTTAGAAAATCTTACCTCTAATAACCAAAGGGATACTATCTCAATGTATTTTTTTTATAATGAAGATGTTAAGAATTATCGTAATGGTATAGATTATGTAGAAAATTTAGTTGAAAATAGCTCAACTAAAAAAATTAATTTTAAGATAAATTCCGTTTTTTTGAAAATTCCTAAATATAAAATGTGGCAAAAACTCAGAAATGCCTTGATTAGTAAATACGATATTGGTTTTAATGCAAAAACAAAAAATATAAGAGGAATATATACGGATGATTTACCTAGTATTTCAAAAAGGTGGGATTTTCCAAGTTATGTTGAAGTCACCACAGACATAGAAAATGGTCAGAATATATTAGATGAATTCGGAAAAGACTTTGATGTTTATTCTAGGTCAAGTAATTTCTATTTTCATAATATGGACAGTAATACCGCTAGATACTATTATGAAAATTATATTTTAAATAAAAAATGAAAACTCTATCAGCCCTATCGTTATAAAATGGATAATCCTTGGAATAAAGACAGAAAAGAGCCCTCTTTAGATAAAGAAACTGATAAGGATAGAATAGCAAGATTAGAAAAAGAAGTTCAAGAATTAAAAAATAATCAAAATAAAAACACAAGCTTTGATGATGATAGAATTTTTGGAAGAAAATCCTCAAGTAATGAAAATGAGTCTTTCATTGAAAAGGATAAAATTATTAAAAAATCTGGTATAGGTTTTATGACATGGATTGTAATAATTATTGCAGTTATCTATGTATTAGGAAATTTAGGTGATGATGATAAGCCTAAAACTAATTCATACTCATCTAGCTCCACTACTAACTCTACAAAATCTAGTTCTAGCAGTGATAAAAATAGAGTTGGTGACCAAACTAAATACGCAATTTGTTATGGCGAGGTTACTAAAGTTCACAAACAAACTGGACTTCATGAAACTAATAGAGAGGGTTCTATCAAAGCTAAAGAAACAATATGTAGTGCTTACTCTAGAGGTGAGATAAGTGACTACCCAAGACCTTCACGATAAGTACTTTCAAACATTCCGGTAGATTTGAGTTCGTAGCTACCTATAAAGGTATACCAAATGGCTTGGCGACATGCCCGATACGGGTATACCCTCTTCCGGAACTGTGCCGGAAATATAATTATTTTTTTTAGATTCAACTTGTTTTAAATATGATAATCTCTATAAAGTTTAAATCATTCCGGTAGAATTCCGGTAATTTTATTGGGAATGTGTTAAAAACCAATGCGGAAGGATGGCTGAGCGGTTGAAAGCACCGGTCTTGAAAACCGGCAAAGGGGCAACTCTTTCCTGGGTTCGAATCCCAGTCCTTCCGCCATTTGATCTATTTTCAATTTTCAAAATGTATAATTATTATTAATTTTATTTTAAAGGAGAAAAAATGACTGATCGTGTATGTATAAATCTTTCCTATGCTGTACCAAATGATAAAGCTGCTGAAGTTGAAAATATTTTTAGCACCCATGGAAAATGGATGACTGAATTTTATTCTGATGGAACTGATCATTTATTAAATGCTTACTTTACTAAAGCACCAGAGTTTAAAGACCCTACCGATCCTAGTAAGGGCGAAACTGGAAACACATTATTTACAATAAATGAACAATTTGCATCTATGGAGAGTGTTCAAAGACATGTCGAAAATGCCAGTAAAAATGATTATTTCCCAGATTTTGCAAAGTTATTAGAGGACTACGGAAAAGTTTTAAGTATGGGTGGTAGTGTATATGTTTCTATAAGATAAAAAGGGAAGAAAAAAAAGACAGAAATTAAATAGTCGAACAGTTTGAATATTATTTATATGTTAAAATTTATCTTTTAAAGTTCTCATTATGTCTAAATGCTCAGTTAACGCCTCGAAAGATACAGCTAGTTCATATACAAGAGTGACTAATGCCAATAACACTAAACAAAGATGAATACCAAAACTTATAGCAGAGATGAAGCTGTAATTTAATAACAAAAATAATAAGCTTGTGCACAATGCTATCCCTCCAAAAAGAGATAAGTAAAGTGTGTAACGTAATAATTTAAGTCTTTTTTCATAATGCAAGATATGAAAAGAATATTCACTTTGGCTTTTAAATCTTAATTTATTTGTTTCAATATTAGATCGAGAGTCTCTGATTAATTTTGCAAGAGTTGCATACCTCGCTATAACCAATGTTATATAAATAGTGCAGGCAAAGAACATTGTCCCTAACATGTTACTACTTAATAATATCTCGTGATTTACTATGTCCATTGATAAAAAATAGGTGATATTTACTTAAATTACTACCTCAAAACCTTCAAACTGAGGGTGATCTAAATATACTGTTTTATGTTCACCCGCATTTTTATGAGCCATCCTAAAAGCTTCTGATTTAGTCCAATTAATAAAATCTTGCTTTGATTCCCATTCACTGTGAGATGCATAGAGTGTATATTCTTCATTAGACTCACTTTTTATTAAATTAAATTTTTTAAAACCAGGAACTTCATTTAAGTGTGTGTCTCTATTTTTCCATATTTCTTCAAAATAAGTCTCTTCACCTAATTTGACTTTAAATCGATTCATTGCAATAAACATGATTTATTTATGTCTATTCAGATATGATAATTCTTGTATTTGTACCAATAGCAATTGTTACTCTGGAACCAATTGGAATTTGTTCTGAGCCAGATTGAACTATTGAAATGTCATCATCTGTGTCATCAACATCTACAACATATTGAAATCCTGTGTGATCTCCTAATGATGAACCAGCGACATAACCTACTATTGCTCCACCAATGGTTCCGACCACAGCAGCAGCATCTCTACAATCATCATCAAAAATACCCTCTCCACATCCTACGACAAAACCTACTAAACCTCCTGTAAGAGCGCCTAATCCAGAGCTTTCACCAGTAATTTTGACAGGCTCAGCTGCAACGAGAGTTCCATATTTAACTGTGTTAACTTTTTGGGTGTCAGATTTTTTTACCCCAGTATTAAAACCACCACATGCTGTTATCAATGTGAATAAAAATAAAAAAGATAATTTAGGCAGGCCTATCATATTCAACAAATTTTTTAAGCGAATTGGTAAGAAAATTTTCATAATTATCAATATTATAATTGATATTTTCATAAATATCCAAATGTTTTGGGTCTAGAATGAAATCATAAGAGGGTTCAAAAAAGAAAGGTATTGAAATACGCTCCTCCTGATTAAAAAGAACTCTGTGATTAGTTGCTTTCATTTGACCATTTGTTAAACACTCTAAAGCTAAACCCGTATTAATTACAAAAGCATTTGGATCGTGAGGAACATCGTACCAATCCAATGAATGTCTATTTTGAACTTGTAAGCCACCTTTTTTATCTTGATATAAAATAGTCATTATTCCACTATCTACATGGGTCTCACAACCTAAAGCAACACCGTCTTGTGAAGAGACTTCAACAGGTTTATCTTGTTTAGGGTAGTAATTAAATCTTAGAGTTGATAATGTTTTGGGTCTTTGAAAAGCCTTTTCAGCTAATGATAAATCTGAAGAAAATGAAGATATAATAGATTTAAATATTGTTATTCCTAAATTATGAAGGTCATCAAAATAATTATTTATCGTAATTTGCCAGTCTGGATCTAGAAAAGACATATCATGATTAACTTCAAATTTTTCCTTTTTTAACAAATCAACCATACCTTGCTTTAAAAGTGGATCTCCTATGTCTAAACCCTCCTTACCATTTACAGAACTAGGAAAATAACCCCTGTAAACTGTGTTTGTATTAGGATTCCATTTTTTTGGAGCTATTTTAAGTTTCTCTTCCTCATTTAAATAAAAAAATTTTTTACAAGTCTTTAAAAGATTATCAATTTTTGAAATTGGAATACCATG
>CACKFO010000019.1 GCA_902599405.1 uncultured Alphaproteobacteria bacterium
TTTGTTCCCAGCAAATATCTGTTTCTGCTGCTATGTCTATTTATAAAAACTCTAAGAGTATAATTGGTCCAATAAATTTTAAAAATTTTAAAACTAATAAAAGTAAAATAAAAAATTTACCTTTAAGTCAAAATAAGAAAAAATGTTTAAATTCACTTCTAAATAATTATCATTTAGTAAATGATATAAAGTTAAGCAAAAGTAATTTTGAAAAAGTAAACAATAATTTAACTCAAATTTTTGGTATTGGTAAATGGACTGCTGAAATGTTCTCTATATTTTATTTAGGTTTGCCAAACATAATGCCATTAGGAGACCTTGGTTTTATTAATGCTTATAAGAAATATTATAAAGATCAAAATTTAACTAAATTATCTTTTCATTCTAACAAATGGCGAAATTATTCAACTATTATAACATGGTATCTTTGGTCATCTTACGACTCAGAACCTTTATATTTATAATTTTATCCTAAATTAAAAAAAACAATTTAATCTTTAAAAAAGGAATCTATTAATATTTATGCAATCCATAGTTGAATTTAAAAATATTTTTAAATCCTATCCCGGAGTTAAAGCAAATCAAGATGTATCTTTTAATATCAAAGAGCAATCTATCCATGCTATCTTAGGTGAAAATGGTGCTGGAAAGTCAACATTAGTAAAAATTTTATATGGTCATTTAAAACCTGACAGTGGTGAAATTTTAATAAATTCTAATTTAGCAGTAATTAATTCACCATCTACTGCAAAGAATTTAGGTATAAATATGGTTTTTCAACATTTCAGTTTATTTGAGTCACTTACTGTTGCTGAAAATTTAATTCTGGGTATGAATGAAAATATATCTTTAACTAAATTAAAAGATAAGTCTAAGACAATTTGTGATAAGTATGGTTTTAATTTAAATTTAAATTCTCCTATAAGTTCTCTATCTGTTGGTCAGAGGCAATCCGTAGAAATTGTAAGATCATTATTGAATAATCCAAAAATTCTAATCATGGACGAACCAACTTCTGTTCTTACACCAGATGAAATTAGTAAATTATTTAAAATTATAAAAAATTTAGTAAAAGACGGATTAACAGTAATTTTTATATCCCATAAATTAGAAGAAATCATAAACCTGTCTGATTATGTAACAATTATGAGGAATGGAAAAGTAGTAAGCACAATTTCGACACAAAATGAAGATCCTGAAACTTTAGGATATAAGATGTTAGGTTATAAAGTGTCCAAAGCAAAACATGAAAGTAACATTAATTTTTCTCAGGAAATTTTTAATATTAAAAATTTATCAACTAAATCTAAAGACCCATTTACAATTAATTTAAATAAAATTGATTTAAATTTAAAAAAGGGACAAATTTTTGGCATAGCTGGAGTGGCAGGAAATGGCCAGAAAGAATTAATGGAAATTTTACTAAATGAAAACGATTATGAATTTAGTGGAGATATTTTTTTCAAAGATTTAAATATTAATAATTTATCAACATTTCAAAGAAAATCTCTATCTATTTCATATGTTACTGAAGAGAGGTTAGGCCACAGTGCAGTACCTGAGATGTCTTTATCTGAAAATATATTTTTAAGCATGAACCACAAAAGTGAATTTAAGAAAGGTGATTTTATAAACTTTGAAAAGATTAATTCTTATGCAAGTAATGTAATAAAAAAATTTAATGTTGATACTCCGTCTTATAATGTCAAAGCTGGTAAACTCTCTGGAGGAAATCTTCAAAAATTTATTATTGGAAGAGAAATTATGTCAAATCCTGAGCTATTAATTTTATCTCAACCTACATGGGGCATAGATGCAGGTTCTGAAGCATTTATTAAGAAAACAATAGTAGAATTATCACAAAAGGGAGTATCGATTATTATAATCTCTCACGATTTAGATGAATTACTTGAAGTTTGTCACCAAATATCTGTTTTATACGAGGGGTCTTTATCAAATCCGTTAAATGTAGAGGATATAAATATCACCAAATTAGGCAAGTACATGGGTGGTCTATTTGATTAGAGTTCAATTAAGGGAGGATTACTCAAATTTAATATTTTATTTGTCACCATTAGTTGCCGTTGCTTTAACTTTATTTTTTGGCTCTTTTATTTTTTTAATTTTAGATTTAAGCCCTATCGAGTCTTTTAAAATTTTTTTTATCAGTCCTATTTCAAATTCTTATGGTATTTCTGAACTGTTTGTAAAAGCCACACCACTTGCAATTATAGCTTTAGGATTATCTTATTGTTTTAAAAACAATATTTACAATATTGGAGCTGAAGGACAGCTAACAATGGGAGCAATATTTGGTGGCGGTATTGGACTTCTATTTAACGACTCGACAAGTGTTTTTTTACTTCCGTTAATGATTTTATTTGGTGCAATAGGAGGGGCATTTTGGGCAACTATACCTGCTATTCTTAAAACAAAATTTAATACAAATGAAATTTTAACTAGTTTGATGTTAACCTATGTGGCTCTTTTTATTCTAGATTATTTTGTTGTTGGTCCTTGGAAAGATCCTGCAGGATATGGTTTACCTAAATCGATGCCTTTTCCTGATACAGGAAGACTTCCTGTATTGTTTGATGGCCTTCGTGTTCACATTGGTGTCTATTTTGCAATAATAATATGTTTTATAACTTATATTGTTTACAACAAAACATTATTTGGATTTAAACTTAAAGTCTCTGGCTTAAGTTCCAAAGCATCACAATATGCAGGTTTTAAATATAAAAATTTAATTTTTTATACTTTTATTATTAGTGGTGCATGTGCTGGACTAGCTGGACTATTTGAGGTTTCAGGTCCTATAGGTTTATTATACAGAGATATTTCTCCTAATTATGGTTTTACAGCAATTATTGTTGCATTTTTGGGTAGATTGAACCCTTTTGGTATAATTTTATCCTCTTTGTTAATTGCTTTAACATATTTAGGCGCTGAGGATGCACAATTATTTCTTAAGATACCCTCTGCTGTAGGTTTTGTATTCCAGGGTTTAGTTCTATTCTTTTTGTTAGGCACAGATTTTTTAAATAAATATAGGGTGTTTATTAAATGAGCATTGAATTAATTATAGGTATTTTAAATATAGTTTTAATCTCTACAACGCCTCTTGTTTTTGCTGGTATTGGCGAGTTGGTTACTGAAAAAAGTGGCGTACTCAATCTAGGATTAGAGGGATTGATGTTAGTTGGAGCAGTAACAGGATTTATTACTTTAGTTTTAACTGGTAATTATTTTTATTCCTTATTTTTATCAATAATATCTGGAGTAATTTTATCAGGAATATTTGCTTTTCTAGTTTTAAACCTTATGACTAACCAAATAGCAACTGGATTAGCATTAACTATTTTTGGTATTGGCTTAAGTGCAATGCTTGGTAAAAAATTTGCTGGAACACCCATAGATGGATTAAATCCTTACTATTTCATAGTGATTTC
The DNA here is from genome assembly GCA_902599405.1 of uncultured Alphaproteobacteria bacterium. Classification (GTDB taxonomy): domain Bacteria; phylum Pseudomonadota; class Alphaproteobacteria; order HIMB59; family HIMB59; genus HIMB59. Next base: position 3,453 of record CACKFO010000019.1, read on the forward strand.
TTTTTTGTTAGTGTTTTCAGTAGGTTATTTCTTATCAAAGACAAAATCTGGACTTATCGTAAGAGCAGTAGGCGAAAATCATAACTCAGCTTATGCGTTGGGATATAACGTTATAAAAACAAGATATTTAACGATTATATTTGGTGGTGTTATGAGCTCTCTAGCAGGTTACTACATTTCTATTTGTTATGCACCTATGTGGCAGGAGGGAATGACTGCCGGTAGGGGTTGGATAGCCCTAGCTTTAGTTGTTTTTGCAACTTGGAAACCTTGGAGACTATTAGTTGGTGCTTATATCTTTGGAGGCGTAGCTATTATGCAAATGAACCTACAAGCTATAGGTGTAAAATTACCCGGTCAATTTTTTAACATGATGCCCTATATTGCTACTTTAATAGTTTTAGTATTTATTTCATCAAATAAGGTAAGATTAAAACTTAGCGCTCCATCTTGTCTGAATATACCTTATGAAAAAAATTCATAAGGTTATCCACTGTAATTTTTTCTAATATATAACGAATCTTTATTTTTATTATATAAATCTATTAACAGATTTATTTATTAGGGAAATTAAAATGAAAAAACAATCATTGGTATTAGTAGTAATTGCTGCCATTGTAGTAATCGCAGGCATTTTTTTTATTACTAATCAAAATATACAAAAAGACGTTTCAGATGATCAAAAAAAGATAGGCTTTATCTATATCGGACCACCTGGGGATCATGGCTGGACTTATATGCATGATGTTGGCAGACAATACTTAGAGAAAGAACTTGGTGACTCCGTTTCAACTACTTATATAGAAAATGTACCAGAAAATGCTGATGCTGTTAGATCAATTAGAAAGCTTGCAGAGTCTGGACATGATTTAATATTTACTACTTCTTTCAACTATATGGACCAAACTTTAGAGGTTGCAAGTGAATTTCCTGATGTAAAATTTGAACACGCAACTGGTTTTAAAAGGGCTGATAATGTCTCTACATATTCAGCAAGGTTTTATGAAGGTAGGACAGTTATAGGTCATATTGCGGGTAAAATGACAGAAACAAATACTATCGGCTATATAGTATCTTTCCCTATTCCTGAGGTTATCAGAGGAATAAATGCGTTTTATTTAGCAGCCTCAAAAGTTAACCCAGATGTTAAGATAAAAATAATTTGGGTATATTCTTGGTACGATCCTGGTAAAGAGGCAGATGCAGCAAATACTCTTATCAATCAAGGAGCTGATATAATAGTGCAACACACAGACTCGTATGCACCATGTCAGGCAGCTGAAAAAGCTGGTGTTCTAGCTTTTGGACAAGCTTCAAATCAAGAGGCATTTTGCCCAAATGCCCACATGACAGCAATAGAGGACATTTGGGGTCCATACTATGCAGCTAAAGCACAAGCGGTTGTTGACGGTACTTGGTCTTCTGAAGATACATGGCAAGGATTTAAGGACGGTATGGTAGAAATGTCACCTTATAATGAAAAACTACTATCATCAGATTTAATAGCTGAAGCAAAAGCGATAGAAGAGGGAATTGAAAATGGCACTATTCACTCTTTTGAGGGACCTATTTACAATCAAGCTGGAGAGCTAGTTGTTAAAGAGGGCGAAGTTGCAGACGATGGTATGTTGGCCTCAATGATGTTCTATGTTCAAGGTATAGACGGAGAGGTACCGCAATAGAATAAAATAAATATTTAATCCTGTTCCCAAGGAAAAACAAGCCAGTCTTTATCTTTAAAATCATATAAATGAAGATCGGCTTGTTTTTTTCCTGAAGTTTTAGCATATAAAACTACAAACTTTGAATTTGGCATCATATCTTTAACTATTTTTGCCGTGTCACCGCTGTCAACTAAATCATCAATCACAACCAGTTTTTTCTCAGACTTAATTCTTTTAAAAATCTTAATATCGGTATTTTTTCTCCTATCTGAGTAAGTTTTAAGAGCAATAACATCAATATCCTGAATTCCTAAATAATTAGCAATAATAGATCCTGGTATGAGGCCACCCCTAGATATGAGAATTAGTTTTTTAGGTTTATATTTTTTTTTTATTAATTTTGCTAATTTTATACAATCAGTATGTATATCGTGATAGCTTAAAAAAACCTGTTTCATTCAAGGATTATAATAAAATTAAAATGAAAAGCAATTTAGCTATATTGAGTTCTGACCAAAAATCAATTGACTTTATAAAAAAAAATAAACTATCAAGTGCACTTAATCTATACGCTAATAGTTCAAGGAATATTGAGGTAGCACAGATATTTGCTGAGACGCATAATTTTAAAAAATATTATGGTGCTTATGAAGATCTTATTAGAGATAAAGGCGTAGATTTCGTTTTAAATTTTTTACCATCTGGTATAAAGTT
>CACKFO010000020.1 GCA_902599405.1 uncultured Alphaproteobacteria bacterium
GTACAAATTCAAAAAGATTATCTAAGAGCAATAAGATATATCAGGTTTCTATCATTATTTGAAAATACAAAAACCTTTCCAGCTGATTTGGAAGCTATAATGTTACTATCAAAAAACATTACAGATTTTGTAAAAGAAAAAAAAATATCACAAGAGCTAAATAAGATCTACAAGATGCCGTTTCCAAAAAATACCATTTCTTTTTTAAAAGAGAATAATGAGCTGAGGCAATTTTTAGATTTTTTATCTTAAAAATCAGCTTTAATAGATGAAACTACAATTGCAACAGAAGTAGCAAGATTTAATGATCTTGTTTTGCTGTTTATCGGAATTGTTATTTTGTTATTGACAGTATTATGAATTGTTTCTGGCACACCTGCTGTTTCTTTTCCAAATAAAATAATATCATTATCTTCAAACTTAAACTCGTAAAGGTTATTGTCGGTTTTAGTAGTGGCTAAGATTATTCTGTTATTATTTTTTTTTGAATATAAATAAAAATTTTCCCAATTTTCGTGATTTACAATTTCACAATGGTCTATGTAATCCATCACAGCGCCTTTAAATCTTTTATCCGTCATGGAGAAAGGCAAAGGTTTGATTATGTGAAGGGGAAACTCTAAACAAGCAGCGGTTCTGATAATCACACCAAGATTTTGAGGCATATCGGGCTGATAGAGACAAATTGCAAATTTATGCGTCATGATGACTACTACTTATGCTACATCTTACCAATAAAATCTACTTAGATTTAAACCCAAATGTCAGATAGTAAAAAACCAAGAAGAGATTTTATTAAATTATCAGCAATGACTCTAGGAGGGGTTGGTGCTGCTAGTTTACTCATTCCTTTTATATCAAGCATGAATCCAGGCAAAGATACTCTAGCCTTGGCATCAACTGAAATAGATTTATCTCCCTTGGAAGAGGGCCAGAGTTTGACAGTAATATGGAGAGGTAAACCTGTTTTTATAAAGCATCGAACAAAAAGTGAAATTGACAGTGCTAGAAACATTTCTTTAGAGGAATTACCAGATGCAGAGGAGGACTCTGCTAGAGTTCAAAAAGATAATTGGTTAGTTGTATTAGGTGTTTGTACTCATTTAGGTTGTGTACCTCTTGGACAAAAAGCTTCGGATACAAAAGGAGATTATGGCGGATGGTTTTGCCCTTGTCATGGTTCTCATTATGATACTTCTGGCAGGATAAGAAAAGGACCAGCTCCGACTAATTTATCTGTTCCCCCATACGTTTTTTTAACAGATAACAGAATAAAGATAGGATAATTTAATGAGCTCAAATGAATTACAAGGTTATAAAAAAACACTAAATTCACCATACACTGGTATAAAAGGTTGGATTGACTCTAGACTTCCTCTGATAAGAATGATGGAAGCAGAATATTTGAAGTTTCCTGTCCCCAAATCACTCAATTATTTTTGGTCATTTGGTGGTATAGCTATGTTTTGTCTTATAGGACTAATTTTAACAGGAATTTTTCTAGGGTTTCATTATAAGCCTTCAGCCGATGATGCCTTTGACTCTGTTGAAAGGATCATGAGAGACGTTAGTTTTGGTTGGTTAATTAGATATTTACATGCCAACTTAGTGTCTTTTTTCTTTATAGCTACTTTTGTTCACATTTTTAGAGCTTTATATTTTGGATCATACAAAGCACCCAGAGAGTTAGTCTACATTTTTGGTTTGACTATGTTTATGCTGATGATGGCAACTGCATTTCTAGGATATACACTCCCATGGGGTCAGATGTCTTATTGGGGAGCAACAGTTATAACAAATCTCTTCTCAGCTATTCCTGTTGTAGGAGATGCGATACTTACATTACTTCTTGGTGACTTCACTGTTGGTGACTCAGCTGTTAATCGTTTTTATGTACTTCATTGGCTATTAGCTTTTGCAATTGTCGGTTTAGTAGTCTTTCACGTAATTACACTGCATATGACTGGTTCTAATAATCCGACTGGCACAGAGCCTCAAAGCTGGGATGAAACAGTGAGTTTTCATCCATACGTAACTATTAAAGATCTAAATGCTACAATATTTTTCTTTATCATTTTGGCATTTATTCTCTTTTATTACCCAAATATTTTAGGCCACTCCGATAATTACATCAAAGCTAACCCTATGGTAACTCCTGCACATATTGTGCCTGAGTGGTACTTTCTACCTTTCTATGCAATACTTAGAGCTATTCCAGATAAACTAGGCGGTGTGATAGCTATGTTTAGCTCCATTCTAGCATTAGGCTTACTACCATGGCTGGACACATCTAAAGTTAGATCATGTTTATTTAGACCTATCTGGAGATACTGTGTTCTCTTGTTTGCTGTAAACTTTTTGGTTCTTATGTATGTTGGAGGTAAACCTGCTGAAGGTCTTTATGTACTTATCTCAAGGATTGGAACTGCATATTGGTTTTTGTTTATATTTGTTTTAGCCCCACTTGTAGGATTTTTAGAAACACCACGACAACCTCTAACTATCACAAATTATTTGCAAAGCAAAAAAGCCTAATATGAGAAAAGCTCTACTGGCCATTTTTTTACTTTTTAGTTTCAATTTGTATGGTGCTGGAGCTAAAATTGATATTCCAAAATATGATTGGTCTTGGAAAGGTTTTTTCGGTACATATGATCGTGCCTCAGCTCAAAGAGGTTTAAAAGTTTATAGAGAAGTTTGCGCTGGATGCCATTCCATGAATTATTTGTCTTATAGAAATTTAGCGGACCTTGGTTTTAGTGAAGATCATATAAAAGCTATTGCAGCCGAACACTTAGTTTTAGATGGACCAAATGATGAAGGAGAAATGTTTGAAAGAGACGGAATTCCCTCAGATCAGTTTGTTAACCCATATCTTAATGAAAATGCTGCTAGAGCTGCCAATAACGGAGCTTACCCACCTGATTTATCTTTAATAGTTAAAGCAAGACCTAAAGGTGCTGATTACATTAAAGCATTGTTGCTTGGATATGTTGATCCACCAGAGAATATGAAAGTTCCAAAAGGTCAACACTATAATAAATTTATGGCAGGTAATCTAATTGCCATGACATCTCCTTTGTCTGATGGTCTTGTTGATTATGATGATGGAACTGAAAGCACAATGGATCAAATGACAACAGATGTTACAACTTTTTTAGCTTGGGCAGCTGAGCCTAGCTTAGAGGACCGAAAGAGAATGGGTTTAAAAGTGATACTATTTTTATTGGTATTGTTCGTCTTAGCCTATATTTCTAAACAACAAATTTGGAGAAATATTAAACATTAAATAAGAAGTGGATAATATCGCCATCTTTGACTACATATTCTTTTCCCTCCAATCTTAACTTTCCTTTTTCTTTAGCGCCACTTTCTCCCTTGTGTTCAATATAATCTTCATATGAAATTGTCTCAGCTCTAATAAAACCTTTTTCCATATCACTATGAATTTCTCCAGCAGCATTGGGCGCTAACGTACCTCTAATAATCGTCCATGCTCTTAGCTCTTTCTCACCAGCAGTAAAAAAATTTATATAATTTAAAAGTTCATAACCTTTTTTAATAACTCTTTTAAGACCGGTTTCTTTAAGGCCTATACTATCAAGAAACATTTTTTTTTCTTCATGATCGTTTATTTGTGAAATTTCAGACTCAATTTTAGCACTTACAATCAATGTCTCTGAGTCATTCAATTTAGAATATTCCTCAATAGACTTAGTGTATGCATTTCCGCTTACAGATGAATTTTCATCAACATTACAAACATATACAACAGGTTTAATAGATATAAGTTGAAAAATATGCAAATATTCAATCTCATCTTTATTTAAATTGCTCAAAATTCCTTTTTCTTTAGAAATAAGATCTATTGCTTTTTCAATTATCAATATCTTTTTTTTATCATCATCTGTTTTTTGAGTTTTTTTTAGTTTCTGATAATTTTTTTCCAAGATCTCTAGATCAGATAAAGCTAATTCAGTATTAATTATTTTTATATCTTCGAGAGGATTAATTCTATTTTCAACGTGTTGTATATCATCATCTTCAAAACATCTCACAATATGAAATAACGCATTAACTGAGCGTATATGAGATAAAAAAGCATTCCCAAGACCCTCACCTTTGGAGGCTCCTTTTACAAGACCTGCAATATCAACTATTTCAAAAGCTGCAGGAATTATTTTTTGTGGGTTGCATATTGCAGCAATTTTTTGAATTCTATCATCTGGCACTCTTACTAAAGAGCTATTTGGGTCAATTGTTGCAAAAGGATAATTGGCTGCTAAAGCTTGCTCATTTTCACATAAAGCATTAAATAAAGTAGATTTTCCAACATTTGGCAGGCCAATGATTCCGCACTTCATTTAAATGCCTAGATTAGATAAATGTTTCGATACAAATATCTGAGATAAGTTTAAGTATATAACTTCAAATAATAAGATGAGCTGTTTCTTTTCTTCTGTATTAAAGTTACCCAGTACATGTTTTGTCACCTTATCTTTAACACCAGGATGACCAATTCCAATTCTGAGCTTCCAATAGTTATCTCCAATTTTACTACTGATACTTCTTAGCCCATTATGACCAGCGTTTCCTCCAGCAAATTTAATTTTTATCTCCCCTAAATCCAAATC
>CACKFO010000021.1 GCA_902599405.1 uncultured Alphaproteobacteria bacterium
CACTTATTTAAAATACCTGTTTTTTGTTCATAAGGATCAAAATTAGTTATTTCATAATTGATTTCATTAATTTCTTTTAGAAACTTTTCAATTTTATTAGTATAATTTTTTTCGATATCGTTAAATATTACTTTTTTAACACCTCTAGATAACGCTTCTATACCAATTGAACCTGTTCCTGCAAACAAATCACATAAAATAACTTCATTAAAGTCTATATTCAGATCATTATTATGTAATAATAAATTGAATATATCCTCTCTAATTCTTGTTAAGGTTGGTCTGTAATCGCATTTAGACTCAACTAGTATCTTTCTCCCCTTATATTTACCGCTGATAACTCTCATTAACCTCCGCTTCTTTGTACTCACCATAGGTTATAGACTTTAAAAGGAAACGTCCGTAAGAGATTCTTTTAAGCTTTTCTACTTTTAAATTGAATATGGCACAAATATTTCTGATTTCTCTATTTTTTCCCTCAGTAAGATTAAATCTCAGTACATGTTTGTTTGTATTAGAGTGAACTAATTTTACATTAGGTTTTTTATAAATTTCTTTTCCGTAAATTTTTTTATTCATTGATTTAAGCTTATTTTGATCAAAGGCACCAATTACAGTAACAAGATAAGATCTTTTTATATTTGATTTAGGAAGTTCCATATATCTTTTAAAAGAGGTCTCTTTTGTAAATAGTAATAAACCCTCAGAATTGTAATCTAATCTACCAATATAGTGATACTGGTGATATTTCTTAGGAAGAAAATCATAAACAATTTTTCTATTTTTTTCGTCTTTTTTGGAGGTGATACAAGCTCGCGGTTTATGAAATAGTATTATGTTAAGTTTATTTGATTTAAGTTTTTTAATTTCAAAAATATCTTTATCAGTTACTGATATAAACGGTCTTGTTTCAATATTACCATTTAAAGTAACTTTTTTATTTTTTATTAAATTTTCTGCTTGGTTTCTCGAAATTTTAAATTGAATTGATAATTTTTTACTAAACGTTATTTTTTGCATGATCTGTAAACAACTTTATTATTTTTTTATCAAAATCTGTTATTAAAAATTCGGGATGCCATTGAACGCCCATACATAATGGATGTTGATTATGATGAAATGCTTCAATTAGATTATCAGGCGCATAAGCATCTACTATTAAATTTTGACCAATTTTTTTAATACCCTGATGATGAGCACTATTTACAAAAATTTTTTGACTATTTTTAAATATCTTTAGATTAGATGTATCACTCAAAACTATTTCATGACTAGTCTCATCTCTTGGATTGGGTTGTTCGTGTTCAATAAATGACTCAATATCTTGGATTAAACTACCACCAAAAAATACATTCAGAAGTTGGCAACCTCCACATATTCCCAAAATAGGTTTATTGCTGGGAAAATATTTTTCTAATATTTTAAATTCAAATTTAGTCCTATCTTTAATTGTTTGAATTTTATCTGACTGTGTATTTTCACCGTAATATTTTGGATCAATATCAAAGTCCCCTCCCGAGATGAGTAAGCCATCTAAAAAATCAATATTTTCTATAGTTTCTGTTATAGGTAGTACTATTGGTGTACATCCAAATTTATATAAACAGTCTGAATAATGGCGTCTTAAAGCAAACCAAGGATATCTAGAATATGTGTTTTCTTTTTCCTTATAATCAGTTGTAATACCTATGACTGGGGATCTATTCACAATGAACAACCTAACAAATTTTATACGTATTGTACTTAGTCAAAGTAAATTAGCTATGGAAAAAGGTGAGATTCCTATCGCATCCGTAATAGTCGACCCGATCAATGAGAGAATTATTGCTAGATCTTTCAATCGAGAAATTGCATCAAATGATCCAACAGCACATGCAGAGATTTTATGTATAAGAAAGGCATGTAAAAAATTAAATCAGAAGAGATTAGATGGTCTCATAATGATATCTTATTTAGAACCATGTCATATGTGCAAAGAGGTTATAAAATCTTCAAGGTTATCTGAGGTTTATTATTTATTTAAAAATGAAAATCCCAGTAGAAAAACTATATCGAAGGTAAAGTATAAATTAATTAAAAATAATGAAGAAAATTTAATAAAAAAATTTTTTAAGAATAAGAGAATTAAATATTAGCACCAATATCAGATCTGTAATATTTTTCAGGCCAGTCGATAATATCTGCTATTTCATATACTTTATTTCTACATTCAAGATAATTATCTCCACGTACAACGATTGATAGAACTCTACCTCCATTTGAAAAGACTTTGTTGTTGATTAATTTAGTTGCCGCATGAAAAATATAAAATTCATCGTTATTTTTTAATTCACTCAAATTTCTGATTTCAGTATTTTTAGGGTAATCCTCTGGATATCCTTTCGTTGCTAAAATTAAACAAATTGATTTTTTATTTTCAAACAATTCAATATTTGCATATTTTAAATTTTTTGTTGCAGTAGAGTGAAGTAAAGATAAAAAATCCGACTTTATTCTAAGAGAAATACTTTGAATTTCAGGATCTCCAAATCTAGTATTGTATTCTAGTAAATATGGTTGATTGAGTTCATTGACGATTATCCCAAAAAATATAACACCTTGAAATGCTATGTTGTCATGCTTTAAACCCTCTATAGTTTTTTTTACTATTTGATCCTGAATTATCATATCTAGATTATTATTTAAAATAGGGGCAGGGCTGATAGTACCCATTCCTCCAGTGTTCGGTCCAGTATCATTATTTCCAACTCTTTTATAGTCTTGGGCGGAACCAATATTTAAATATTCATTACCATCAGTAATTGTAAAAAAACTTAATTCTTTTCCCTCAATGAATTCTTCAATAACAACTTTGTTGTTTTCTTTATTAAATTCTTTTTTTATAAAAATCCTCTCACAAGCCTCTATTGCTTCATTTGTATTTGTACATACAAATACCCCTTTACCAGCAGCTAATCCATCATATTTTACAACTATGGGCCTATTAAAACTTTCGAGATAGTTTTTTGCTTCATCAAAATCAATAAAAGTTTGAGACTTTGCAGTTGGGATATTGTGAGATTGACAAAATTCTTTCATAAACTCCTTGGAAGACTCAAGTTTTGCACCCTCTGAGTCAGGCCCAAAAACATTTAAACCCTTATTTCTAAGTTCTCCCGCAAGATTTTCTGATAAATAGTTTTCCGGACCTACAACAACGAGGTCTGGATTAATTTTAATACATTCTTCAACAATATCTTCTTTTGTTGAGATATCTTTGCACTCAGCAATTTGACTAATTCCATAATTTCCAGGAAAACAAAATACTTTTTCACAAAGATAGGACTTGTGAAGAATTCTACACAAAGCATGTTCTCGGGCACCAGATCCTACAACTATGACATTCATTTATATAACATAATAAAGTATATTTATTTTGTGAATAATATTCCTGAGTACACTGTATCACAACTGAATAAGTCAATAAAAGATTTATTGGAGGAAAACTATTCTTATTTAAAGTTAGTTGGAGAGACAGGATCTATAACTATAGCTAGTTCTGGACACGTATATTTTTCAATTAAAGAAAACGATGAGGTCATATCTTGCATATGCTGGAAAGGAAGCTATGAAAATTTGCAAGTTCAAATTGAAGAGGGAACTGAATACAGTTTTTATGGTAGGATAACATCTTATTCTAAATTTGGTAGATCTGTTTACCAACTCATTATTGATCAGGTTGAGTATAGTGGCACAGGATCAATATTAAAGCTTATTGAAGACAGGAAAAAAGAATTATCTTTGCTGGGTTTGTTTGATGATGATAAGAAAAAAAAATTACCTAAGTATCCAAAATCTATTGGTGTGTTAACATCATCCTCTGGTTCAGTAATTCATGATATAATTCATAGAATTTCCGAGAGATTTCCAGTTACTCAAATAAAGGTTTTCCCTATTTCTGTTCAAGGTAAAAATTCTCATATTGAAATTATAGATTTTTTAGATCTTATTGAAAATTATGACTCAAAAGACTTTTTAAAGCCAGATTTAATCATATTTGCCAGAGGTGGAGGTTCTTTGGAAGAGTTAATGCCTTTTAACGAACCCGATTTAATAAAAAGAGTTTTTAAATTAAAAATTCCTAATATTTCAGCTATTGGTCATGATACTGACTATACCTTATTAGATTATGTCTCAGATTTGCGTGCACCAACACCTACTGCAGCAGCTGAAATTGCAGTTCCCGATAAAAATTATTTATTAAATCAAATTCATGATTTACAAGTAAAACTAAATCAATCAATTGAACAAAAATATTTATCAATAGAACAACTATTATTGAAATTTAAAAATTCAGTAAATTATTTTTC
>CACKFO010000022.1 GCA_902599405.1 uncultured Alphaproteobacteria bacterium
TTTTGTTTTTAACATCATTCCTCCATGATGGTACTAAGACTTCACATTCCTTTTCATTGCTTTTATTAATTTGAAATTTAAGATCTTTTAATATTTTGATTTGTTTTTGTGGATCTAGTTCTAAACCAATAGTCTTATTAAAATAATTAAAATTATAATTTATTCTATGCTCAAAATTATCTAATTTTCCAGCCTCGATATTTTTACTTACTAAGCCCCCACATATTTTATTTATTAAATATGAAGCATACTCTAAGCCTTCAATGACCATATTTTTATCTAATCCTCTTTCAAAACGATACCTGGCATCTGAATTTATTCCGAGAGTTCTACCAGTTTGTGCAACACTATTCGGATTAAAAAGAGCAACCTCAAGAAATACATTTTTAGTATTATCTGTGCATCCGCTGTAGTCTCCTCCTATAATCCCTGCTATAGCGAGTGCATTATCTCCATCGGCTATCACGGTTGTATTTTTATCTAAAGTGTATTCTTTATTATCTAAAGCAAGAATTCTTTCATTTGCATTTGCAAGCCTCATATCAAGTTTTTTTCCAATTTTATCTGCATCAAAAACGTGTAAAGGTCTTCCTAAATCAATTGTAATATAATTTGTTATATCAACTAAAGCGTTTATAGGTCTTAATCCAAGGCTGATAAGTTTTTTTTGTAACCATTCTGGAGATTTAGAATTATTTACATTTTTAAAATATCTACTTACTACATATTCACAGCTATTATCATCATTATTAATATTCCAAATGATTGGGCTTGCAAATTCAAACTGATTTATTTTTTTAAAATTCAAAGGCTTTAGTTTACCAACACCTTTAGCTGAAAGATCTCTAGCAACACCTCTAACACCAAGGCAATCTCCTCTGTTAGGTGTAATACCTATCTCAAAAATAGGATCATTTAACTTCAAAGCTTCAACTGCTGAGGTGCCATTTTGAAAATCATCTAATAACTCAATAATGCCCTCATGATCATCACTTAAGTTAAGCTCCCTCTCAGACAAAAGCATACCCTCAGATATTTCACCTCTAATTTTTCCTTTTTTTAAATTTATCTGTGTTCCTGGAATATACATGCCATCTTTGGCAAATATTCCTTTTAATCCCTTCTTGACATTATTTGCTCCGCAGATTACTTGATAGGTATTGGTTCCATCATCAACTTTACATATATTTAATCTATCTGCATTAGGATGTTTTCTAAAATCTTTTATGGTTGCTACAACAAACTTTGAGTATTCTGAATAGTCAGTCAAGCTCTCAAGTTCAAGACCTAAATTTGTGAGAGCTTCACCTATTTCATTTGCATTTTTATCTGTCTCTAAATGATCACACAACCAACTATAACTAAACTTCACTAAAAATCTCCTATGGTAAAGCCATTGCTAGCTATCCAATTTAAGTTTCCACTAAAAAATGATCTAATATCTGTTAGCCCATACTTTAACATTGTGATTCTGTCTAAGCCCACTCCAAATGCAAAACCTTGATAGATATTCGTATCCACATTGCAGTTCTCTAGAACTATTGGGTTTACCATTCCACATCCAAGAATCTCAAGCCAACGATCGCCTTGACCTAATTGAATTTTGTTATCCACAATCTCATAAGCAATATCCATTTCAGCAGAAGGTTCAGTAAAAGGAAAGTAACTAGGTCGAAATCTTACTTTTAAATTCTGTACATTAAAAAATTGTTTACAGAATTCAATTAGAGTACCCTTCAAATCTCCCATATTTGCATTCTCATTAATAAACAAACCCTCAACTTGATGAAACATTGGAGAATGTGTTGAGTCAGAGTCACACCTATATGTTCTTCCAGGAGCAATTATTTTGACTGGGGGTTTTTGATTTAATAACGTTCTTATTTGAACTGGGCTAGTGTGTGTTCGTAAAACGTAGGGCTTGCCTTCTTTATCCTTGTCATCTATGTAAAAAGTATCCTGCATTTCACGTGCAGGATGATTTTCAGGAATATTTAATGCTGAAAAATTGAAAAAATCTGTCTCAATATCAGGACCTTCAGCAACAGAGTAACCCATTGATCCAAAAATAGTGATAACCTCATCAAATGTTTTTGATATTGGATGAGCCTTCGAGGCTATAGAATTTGGTGGAGGGAAACTTATATCTAAATATTCATTTTTTAATTTAGAGTTTATTTCTTCAATTTTTAAATCGTTAAATTTATCTTTGATAAGATTATCAACTTCAATTCTTAGTAAATTTAATTTTGAACCTGAGGATTTTTTTTCTTCTAAAGAAAGGTCCTTGAGACTTTTCAATAACTCAGTTATTTTCCCCTTTTTTCCTAAGTAAGCTACTTTAACGTTTTGTAATTCTTGTTGGCTAGAGCTTTGCTCTATTTCTTTCGTAACTTCGTTTAGGACTTTTTTAATGTCCATTTTTAATCTAGTTGGCTAAATTAGCCTTGGCTTTCTCAACAATTGATTTAAAAGCAGCGGGTTCGTGAAATGCAATTTCAGAGAGAATTTTTCTATTGATTTCAATGTTTGCTTTTTTTAATCCATCAATAAATTTTGCATAAGTTAGACCATGTTCTCTAACACCAGCATTAATTCTTTGGATCCACAATCCTCTAAAATCTCTTTTCTTATTTCTTCTATCACGATATGCGTATTGGAGAGCTTTATCCATACTTTGTGTTGCTACTCTATATACATTTTTTCTTCTCCCGCGATGACCTTTTGTAAATTCAAAAACTTTTTTATGTTTAGCTCTTGCTGTAACACCTCTTTTAACTCTTGGCATAATATCTCTCCTTTACCTATTTAGAATATGGCATCATTGAATCAATTATTATTGATGCAGATTTTGATAAAACCCTAGTACCTTTAGAATTTCTGATAAAAGAGTTTGTTCTTTTGGACATGCCATGGCGTTTACCAACGTTTCCAACAACTAATTTTCCTGATGAGGATTTTTTAAAGCGTTTTTTAACGCTACTTTTTGTTTTAAGTTTGGGCATTTAATCTCCTTTTGAGTAAATTATTTAGGTCTTAAGGCATACCCTTTTTAAAGCCCTTTCGACCAGCTGAGGTCAACTTGATATCATATAATTTATTTGGGTGCAACTACGAGGAAAGCTTGTCTTCCTTCGATTTTAGGTTCCATTTCAACTCTAATAAGTTCTCCCAAATCAGTTTTTACTCTTTTAAGCATATCAATACCTAAATTTGAATGTTCCATCTCTCTACCCTTAAATCTCAAGCTGAATTTCACTCTGTTTCCCTCTTTTAAAAATTTCTGAGCATTTCTGATTTTAACTTGGTAATCATGCTCTCCTGTGCCGGGTCGAATTTTAAGCTCTTTAGTTTCAATTACTTTTTGTTTCTTTTTTGCTTCATTTTTTTTCTTCTGTTCTTGATACTTAAATTTTCCATAGTCTACTATTTTACAAACTGGAGGATTATTATTTGGAGCTATCTCTACTAAATCCATACCTCTACCTTTAGCGATGTCTAGTGCTTCATTTTTTTTCATAACTCCTAATTGCTCCCCATCATCAAGAATAACCCTAACATCCGCCGCAGAAATAAAATTATTTATCTTGTGGAGATCTTTTTTGCCACGAAAATTATTATTTCTTTGGTAAGGTTTATTCAAAATATTATATGTAATAGGAAAGAAAAGAAGTTTGCAATTATAAATGTCCTAGTGATTGCTTTAATAAAATCATTTTAGGATTATTAGCAAAGATAGATCAATTGTAAATATAAATTATTTTAATATTTGTTCTATTTTATTGATAATAGTGTTCACACTAATATTTTTTACGTTAGATGCTGTAATTTTATGTAAATTATTCCCTAGCGGGTAACATGATCGTGAAATTTCGTTATCATTTGCTAACCAAATTACGTTTTTATTTGTAAGACCTGCAATATGGGCTGGCCCTGTATCATTTGTAAGGATTAACTCAGACGACATGCATAATTGATAGAAATCCTCAATCTTTGATTCATTAATTTTATTTTTACAGTTTGGACACAATTTAATTATTTCATTAATTGTATTTATATCCAAATCAGATCCTGTCAGATAAATTTTATAGTTTCTACTGACTAAGTACTTTGCCACTTCGGCATATTTGTCTGAAGGCCATTTTTTATATTCTCCAGATTTAGAGGTCCCTGGTATAAAAATTACTTTTTTTGTTTGTTTTGTATTACCTTTAAGCATCCAACTTAAATCAGGCTTTAAATATGTATTTATTTCCAAATATTTTAATTGTTCTTGATGATTTTTAGTGATGT
>CACKFO010000023.1 GCA_902599405.1 uncultured Alphaproteobacteria bacterium
ATTTTTAGGTATTTTATAATATTGTCTAAATCATTATACCAATCACTAATACCAAAGTTAGTAAATTCACCACTAGATCTACCATGTCCTTGAAAGTCAAAACACAAATATGAAATTTTATTTTTTTTGCAATAATTATTTAAAAAATTGGACTTTTTACCACTCATATCTGATAATAAGCCATGTAAAAAGATCAGAGTTTTTTTACTTCTTTTGTAATATCTATAAGATATTTTAACATCATCTTTTTTATAAAAGCTTAGTTTTGACACAAATTAAAAATACAAAAAAAATAACTTGTTTACAAATAATTCCATCCATGGGGGCCAAGATAAAGCTGTTCCATATGGATATAATGACAGTTTCAATTTTAGTAAAAAATTTAAAAACTTTAAAAATATTTTAATTAAACATGCAGATCATAGCCTGTCTGATAAAGAGAGTTTAATTACACTATCTAAATTTATTTAAGCTATTTTTGATTTTTTAGTAACTGGAAATTCTAGTTTATCTATCACTTCATCAGGAACGACGTGAGTAAATTTTTTGATCTCAGAATCATAATTTTCAATAATAAACTCAGCTCTTTTTGATTTAGTCTCTTTATAGAAATCATTTAAAAGGTCTAGGAGATGGTTTTTCCATTCTTTGTTATCTACTTCATAAAGTCCAATTGTTTCCATGTTCATCAAATCAGAAATATTCTTTTGTTCAGAGTAAATAAAAGCAGATCCACCAGTCATCCCAGCACCAAAGTTATCGCCAACATCTCCTAAAATAATTGCAGACCCACCTGTCATATACTCACAGCCATTAGCACCACATCCCTCTACAATTGCTAACGCACCGGAATTTCTGACACAAAATCTGTCACCTGCTTGACCAGAAGCATATAACCTTCCATCAGTCGCTCCATAGAGGGTGACATTTCCAATAATTACATTTTCATGGCTAGGTTGAGTAAATGAATTTCTAGGCTGAACGATAATTTTTCCTCCAGAGAGACCTTTGCCAACATAATCATTTGCATCACCAAAAACTTTTAAAGTAAGACCTTTGACAGAAAATGCACCTAAGGACTGACCAGCTGAGCCTCTTAGTTTTAAAGTAACATGATCCTCAGATAAGGTATTCATTCCATATTTTCTTGTGATGATGGATGAAATTTTAGTTCCTATTGTTCTTAATGTATTTTGTATATTATATGTAAGTTCAATTTTTTGACCTGAGTTAATAAAGTCTTTTCCATCTTTTTCAAACTGATCGTCAAGTGTTTTTGGTACTTCATTTCGTTTTTTTGGTGAATGGTAATCATAGATTTTGCCATCATCAATTTTTGTTAATATTGGATTTAAGTCAAGATTATCTAAATCACTGGATCCATAATGAATTTGAGATAATAATTCTGTTTTACCAATAATATCCTTTAAAGATTTGTAACCTAAAGAGGCAAGAATTTCTCTGACTTCTTCGGCAATAAATGAAAACAAATTTACAACTTTTTCAGGAGTACCACCAAATTTTTCACGAAGTTTTTTATCTTGGGTACATACACCAACTGGACATGTATTTGAGTGACATTGTCTAACCATAATACATCCCATTGCTACCAACGATGCTGTACCAATCCCATATTCCTCAGCTCCTAATATTGCAGCAATAACAATATCTTTTCCAGTTTTAATACCTCCATCTGTTCTCAGAAGAACTTTGTCTCTTAAACCATTCAAAGCTAAAATTTGGTGAACCTCGCTTATTCCCAACTCCCATGGAAGGCCAACATACTTAATACTCGACTGAGGGCTTGCCCCTGTTCCACCAGAGTGTCCTGAAACTAAAATTACATCAGCTTTTGCTTTTGCAACACCAGCAGCAACAGTTCCAATTCCTGATTGAGCAACTAGTTTTACACAAACTTTTGCTATTGGATTAATTTGTTTTAAATCATAAATAAGTTGAGCAAGATCCTCTATGGAATAAATATCATGGTGTGGAGGGGGACTAATAAGAGTTACACCTTTTGTGCTGTGTCTTAATTTAGCAATTAAATCAGTAACCTTAAATCCAGGTAGTTGACCGCCTTCTCCAGGCTTAGCACCTTGGGCTATTTTAATTTCTAATTCTGAACAGTTATTCAAATATTCCGCAGTCACACCAAATCTTCCACTTGCTACTTGTTTAATCGCTGAACTTGGATTATCACCATTTTTTAATTTAGAATATCTTCTCGCATCCTCTCCACCTTCTCCGCTATCTGACTTTGAACCTATTCTGTTCATTGCAATAGCTAAAGTTTCATGAGCCTCAGGGCTAAGAGCACCAAGTGAAATTCCAGGGGATACAAAGCTTTTTCTAATTTCAGAAATGCTCTCTACGTTATCCAAATTTAGAGAATTGCTACTTTCATTAAATTGAAGTAGATCCCTTATTTGAATTGGTTTGGAACTATAAACTCTTGAAGTATATTTTTTATAAAGGTTATATGAGTCTCTAGTTACTGCTTCTTGAAGCATATGTATTGAAACACCCTCATAGGCGTGTGCTTCACTATTTGCTCTAAATCTATATTCACCTCCTATATCTAAAATTACATTATCAGATTTAAACGATACCTCATGCTGTCGCCTTACTCTCTTTTCTAATCCATCTAATCCAATACCAGAAATTCTAGAGGACATTCCTGGAAAAAAACTCTCTACCATGCTTCTGCTTAAGCCAATTATTTCAAAATTTCTTCCACCACGATATGAACTGATTACTGAAATTCCCATTTTACTGATAATTTTTCTTAATCCTTTCTCTACGGATTTTTTAAAGTTTTTAATTAATTGAGGGTAATCAGTATTTTGATAAATATTTTTTTTATACCTATTTGAAATAAGTTTTTCTACTAATGAAGCATTGACAGTAGTTGCACCAACACCAATAAGAACGGAAAAGTAGTGTACATCAAGGCACTCTTTAGAGGAAACGTTTAAAGAAGTAAAGGTCCTTAAATTATTTTTTATTAGATAACTATGAACAGCACTAGTAGCAAGTATCATTGGCAAAGCAATTCTGTCTTTATTAATATTATTATCTGTTATAATTAGATGTTGAGAACCAGATCTGACTGCCTGTTCAGCCTCAGAACATATTCTTTGGATTTCATTTAAGAAGTTAGTTTCTTCATTTAATTTATAAGTACAGTCAATCTCTGTTGTATGCTTTGATAAATGACTTTTTAATGTTTGCAATTCATGATCTAATAATAATGGACTCTCTAAAAGTACCAAATTACATTGTTCAGAGTCTTCTTCTACAATATTTCCAAGGTTTCCAAGCCTAGTTTTTAAACTCATTACAACTTGTTCCCTAAGGCTATCAATTGGAGGGTTTGTTACTTGAGCAAAATTTTGTTTAAAGAAACTATGAAGACCTCGGTATCTTTCAGTGAGTACACTTAAGGGTGCATCGTCTCCCATTGATCCAATAGCCTCTTGTCCTGTTTTAACCATAGGATCTAAAATTAAATCAAGAGTTTCTAAAGTTAGATTAAATGATTTTGCAATTTGAAATACATTTTCTTCATCATCTTGTGATGGTTCATATATTTTGTCATTAGATAAGATGTTATCTAACATTATAGTTTTTTGATTCCAATCTGAGTAATTATTACGTTTACTAAGTAAATCTTTTAGTTCAAAGCTCTCATAAAACTTATTCTCTTTATAATTCACTGCTATAAGTTCACCAGGACCAACTCTGCCTTTTTTTATAATATTTTTCTCGTCTATATTAATCATTCCAACTTCAGACCCTGAAATTAGTAGATCGTCATCCGTTAATATGTATCGAAGAGGCCTTAACCCATTTCTGTCCATACCAGAAATTATCCAATCTCCAAAATTTCCGCAGACAGCTGCTGGTCCGTCCCATGGTTC
>CACKFO010000024.1 GCA_902599405.1 uncultured Alphaproteobacteria bacterium
AGATCTTTCAAAAAGATAAGTTACAAGAAACCGTCTCCTCTAAATCAAATAAAATATTTTCAAATAAAAATTACTCAAAAAAAATTAGTATTTATAATACTGTAAGATCAAGAGTTGGAAGAGGATGGCCTACTGGAGCATTAGAGTATTTAAACCACCATATAAAATATTTTAATCAAAAAGAAAAATCTTTTCTACTTTCCAAAATTGCCAATGGCTACTACCTTGCGGATTTAGATGATAAGGCTATAAATGTTTTAAATGATGAAGCTTTCTTGAGTCAACCGTACGATGAGGGCTTATGGATCAAAGGTCTCTCATATTATAGAAAAGGAAAATACCAAAAAGCCTCGAGACAATTTTTAATACTCTCAAAAATTTCAGATAACAAATGGTTGAGGGATGCTGGTGCTTATTGGTCATTTTTATCCTCAACAAAAGACGCTAATGATGAAATTACTTTCAAAGCATCTTTAGAGGCTCTAAATAAATCTTGCAAACCAAGTTTTAATATATACTCAATTTTATCTTGTAGAATTTTAGATAAAACCATTCAAGACTTTGAATTTAATACCTCATTAATGAGCTCAGATCTTGAGTCATTTTTAAATACCAAATTAGGTGAGAGAATTCAGGCATTAATTGAAATCGATGAACTTCCAATTGCAGAGATAGAATTAAATAGACTTCAAAACATTACAAATGAGAGGTTTAAAAGACTCATACTAAATTTTTCTATTAAAAATGATCTCAGTTCCTTGCAAATTAAAACAGCAAAATACTTGTTTAAAGATGATGCCCCGATAGATTTTTTATATCCAACTCCAAAATGGATTCAAGGTTACAAATTCAACAGTATTGACCCAACTATTATTATTAGCATGATTAGACAAGAGTCGCAGTTTAGTGCTTTCGCAAAAAGTGGTAAAAGTGCATATGGATTGATGCAAATTCTTCCATCAACGGCTCGTATGGTAAATAAAAAATATAAATTTAAGTCTAATCCGAGAATATTATATGATCCTGAAATTAATGTTGAGACAGGTAGCCTTTACCTTAAAAATTTATTATCTATAAATTATATTAATGGAGATTTATTAAAGGCTTTAATCTCATATAATGCAGGGCCAGGAAATCTTTCAAAATGGATGAAGAAAACTACATTTAACGATGATAGTTTTCTTTTAATTGAGTCTATACCTTCAAGAGAAACACGAATGTTTGTTGAGAGAGTTCTAACTAATCTTGTTATTTATGAATTAATAAATCATAATTCATTCAATTATGCTGATGAACTTATAGCCACTAATACTATCTTGATTAATGATTGATGAAAAAATAACATTTAAACAGATAAATATTGCTGTAATCACTTTGTCGGATACAAGAAAAGAAAGTGATGATAAATCAGGTAATACATTAAAAGAACTAATACAAAAAAAAGGACATTCTGTTTCCCATTATCAGATTATTGAAGATGAACCTAAACTCTTTATTCCTATTATTCAAAAATTAACAGCATCTATCGAACACGATGTAATAATTACTTCAGGCGGGACTGGTCTGACGGGAAGAGATAATACTATTGATGCCTTAAAAAAAATATCTCAAGTTGAAATTCCGGGATTTGGTGAATTGTTTAGACAATTAAGCTATAAAAAAATTGGAACCTCAACTATACAATCTCGAGCAAGTGCATTTTTATTAAATCAAACTTACATCTTTTGTTTACCTGGATCTACTTCTGCTGTCAGAGATGCTTGGAATGATATTCTTTTTCATCAATTAGACATAAGACACAAGCCATGTAATTTTGTCGAACTAATACCTAGACTTGATGAGTGAATATGTTGTTGGAGTCGACGAGGTTGGCAGGGGATCTCTTGTTGGAAGTGCAATAATTTGTGCTTTTAGATCACAAAATTCCTTATTTGATAAACTTCCATTTAGTGTCTCTGACTCAAAAAAAATAAATAAAAAAAAAAGAGAGGAAATATATGAATATTTCAGATCAAATAAAGGTTTTGAATATAATTATCAAATTATTTTTGGAAAAAAAAAATTTATTGAAAAGTTTAATATTCACAATGTAGTTTTGCAAAGCATGAAACAATCGATAATTTTGTTGTCTAAAAAATCAGATACGATCATCATAGATGGAAAATTTATTCCAAGCGAAATGAAAGGTTATAAGGTGAAATCTTTAATTAAAGCAGATGATAAAATTAATCAGGTGTCAGCGGCTTCAATTATAGCAAAAGTCTTCAGAGACAAATTACTTTTGAAGCTCCACTTATTAGATGGTAATTATCAATGGAATAAAAATGCTGGGTACGGTACAAAGTCTCACTTAAGTGCTATTTATACACATGGGGTCAGTAAATATCACAGGACCACTTATCAACCTATAAGTAAACTTATCAAAAAGTTATCTACTTAGTTATCAACAGTAGATTAAGTTTTTTTTACACAAGATTCTTTAGAAATATTAAGATTCATATGTGTTGAAATCAAATAACCTGTATTTAGGTGATTGTCTTGATCTATTGGCTAAGATTGAAGATCAGACAATTGATTTAGTTTTCTTAGACCCTCCTTATAATTTACAATTGAACAAAGTCTTAACTAGACCAAATCATTCCATTGTCAATGGTGTCAATCAGGATTGGGACAAATTTGATAGTTACTCGAGTTATGATGATTTTACCTTTTCTTATTTAACTGAGTGTAAAAGAGTTCTTAAATCTGATGGGGGGTTATGGATTATTGGTTCATATCACAATATTTTTAGAATTGGAAAAATTCTCCAAGATTTAAACTTTTGGATTTTAAATGATGTGATTTGGGCCAAATCTAACCCATTACCAAATTTTAGGGCAACAAGACTTACTAATGCACATGAAACTCTTATTTGGTGTTCAAAAAAACCTAAATCTAAGTATCAATTTAATTATCATACTTTAAAGGTTGCAAATGAAGACAGACAAGAAAGAAGCATTTGGAACTTTCCAATTTGTTCAGGTAAAGAAAGGCTTAAAAACCATAAAAAACAAACAGCTCACCCAACTCAAAAACCGTTAGCTTTGATGAAAAAAATTATTATTCAGTCATCGATACAAGGAGATTTAGTACTAGAACCCTTTGCAGGCACAGCAAGTTTCTGTGCTGAAGCAAAATTTTTGGGCAGAAATTACATAGGTTTTGAAAAAGATGAAGGTTATTTTAATTTAGCTATTAAAAGATTAAAAAAAATTAAATCTTTAAAAAATGATTTATTAGAGATTAATGAAAAAGATAAACCAACACAAAAAATACCCTTTGCAAGTTTAATTGACAATGGTCATTTAAAGCCAGGTGCTAATCTCTATAACAATAAGAAAAGCTATAAAGCTACAATTTTACCAGATGGGAGTATTTCATATAAAAATGAGAGAGGATCAATTCATAAAATTGCAGCAAAAGTAAATAAGACATCGAGTTTCAATGGATGGGATTATTGGCATTATGAGGATAAAAAAAAGAATTTAATATGTATCGATGAAATTAGAAAGAAGATGAGGAATTAATTTAGTATTCTTTTAAAGAGTGTTGGTAATGCAAGCTGGTTAGTTTTTGATTTTTCTATCCATACTGAATTGTTAATTTTTAATTTTTTAAGA
>CACKFO010000025.1 GCA_902599405.1 uncultured Alphaproteobacteria bacterium
GATTTAATTGATAAGTTAATTTTATCAAAAGGTGGAAGATTCACATACCCAATAATCATAATATTAATAATATTTTTTGTTCTTATAAATTTTATAATTTTTTCAATATCTTGTATTTTGAATACCTTATATTTATTTTTAAAGTCTTTTTTAATATGCTTATTATCATTTATGATAATTATTTGAGTTAGTAACTTTTTATTGTTTAAATAATTTGCAACTTCATTAGCTAATAATCCCGATCCAGCTATTAAACAAATATCATTTTTGGATGTGGCCAAGTTTTTCATTTAAAATTGATTTATATTTTTTAAATATACTCTCTACTTTATCATTGTCTGAAAGATTGATACTTTTGTTAATAAACCTTTCATGTAAATCACTAATTTTATTTATTTCCTCTTTGTTAAAATTATTTCTTCTTATACCAACTAAATTTAAGCCTCTTAATTTTGCACGATTGCCAATGGCTAAGCTAAAAGGTAATACATTTTTATCTATACCACTCATGCCACCAATCATTGAATAAGAACCTATTGTTACAAATTGTATAACTGCAGATAAACCACCTATAACAACATTATCAAGAATATTAACATGACCACCAAGAGTAACTTGATTTACAAATATATTATTATTATTTATTTTACAATCATGTGCTACATGAACACCAGTCATAAAAAGATTATTATCTTTTATACTAGTTATCATTCCTCCATCTTTTGTCCCTTTGCTAATTGTAACATTTTCTCTAAATGTATTAGAGTTACCTATTTGTAAAAAACTTTCTTCTCCAGAAAATTTTAAATCTTGGGGGTCACAACCTACATTTGAAAAAGGATAAAATATGTTGTTCTTTCCAATAGTTGTGTTTCCTGTTATTGAAACATGAGATTTTAATTCTGTTCCATCATTAATAGAGATATTACCTTCAATATGACAAAAAGGACCTATTTTTACATTATCACCTATTTTAACAGATTTACTAACTGTGCTACTTGGATGTATCTGGGACGTCATGTATCATCGCTGAAAATATACATTGAGCATGTATAACATCATTTACGATGCATTTACCTTCAAATTTGTAAACATTCTTAACTTTATTTAAGCGATTGACCTTTAAATTTAATGTATCACCTGGGATAATAGGTTTTCTAAATTTACATTTATCAATAGTCATAAATGAAACACCAGGATTCTTCATTGAGTCTTTTAGATGCATAGCAACTGTAAAACATGCTGCTTGTACTATAGCCTCTATAACTAAAACGCCAGGCATAAGTGGCCTTCCAGGAAAATGTCCCTCAAAAAATGGCTCATTTATGGTTACACATTTAATAGCATGTGCAGAGATATCTGGTTCAAAATCTATAATTTTATCGATTAATAAAAAAGGATACCTATGAGGTAAAATTTTTTGAATATCATTAATGTCCATATTTTTTTTGCCTTATAATATTTTTTTTCCATTCTTTCATATCAGTTGCTGGAAAACCAGCAACTACTGAATTATCTTTTATATTTTTTGTTACACCACTTTTGGCAGCTATAATAACATTGTCTCCTATTATAATATGACCTGCAAAACCCACCTGTCCGCCAATAGTTACATTTTGGCCTATGGTAACACTACCTGAAATACCTGTTTGAGCTGCAATACAAGCGTTTTTACCAATTACACAATTATGGCCAATATGTACCATATTATCAACCATGGAGTTTTCACCAATTAAAGTAAAGTCAATTTTAGCTCTATCAATACTACAGCGAGCACCAAGATGAACACCATCATCAATAATAACAATACCTAGTTGAGGATTTAAGTGTTGTGAGCCTCTCGTTTTAAAATCAAATCCAAAACCAGTGGTCCCAATGCTGGTGCTATCGGATATAATTACATTATTGCTAATAATTGAATTTTTAATGACAACATTATTTTTAATTACGCAGTTTTTTCCAATTTCTACACCTCTTGATATAAAACAATTTTTTCCTATTTCAGATGATTTATCTATATTTGCATATTTAGAAATGTATGATCCGTTTACTAGGCTAAACTCATCAGGAAAATTTTTATTATCATCATGAAAGAATAAATAATTTAAAATTTCGTTATAAGAGGTATTTAAATTTTTAACAATAGAAATATTTTCATAATATTTTAGATTTTCTTTTGAATTAGATATGACATGCAAATTTTTTGATTCAATATTTTTTATATTAAGTTCATTTTCAAGAAATAATAGTGAATTGTTTCTAATAATTGATAAAGATGAAATATCAAAGATTTCGAAATTATTTGATATTTTACTAGATAATAAACCCTCGCCTAATAAAGTTGATAAAAAATCGGTATTAATTTTATTTTTGATTGGAAAAAAATTTTCTCTATTGAAAGATCTCATTAATTTTAAAACGAAGTACCAATAGAAAAATTAAATGATCTAGTCTTATCAGAGTTATTTTTTTGAATTGGAATTGCATATGAGAAAGATATTGGACCAACAGCAGTAATAAAATCGAAAGAAGTTCCTAAAGAGGTTCTTAAATTTATATCTGAAGATGAGGTATAATCACTATTCCATATTGAACCTGTAGTCAAAAAGAATTTTACATTAATATTATCCTTTTCATCAAATATAAATGAACTTCCATATCCTAGTGTGCTGGTGAAAAATTCATTTCCACCTAAATATATTGAGCCATCATAGGGGCCTATTCCTTTATAATCAAAACCTTTAAAATTCAATCCACCTAAACCAAAAGCATTTTTTGTTTTTAATTTTGAATTTAAAGATTTTGCATAACCATATTTGTTATTTAAAAAAATATAATTTTTAGATTTTTCCAATCTTTTGTAATTTTTATTTGTTAAAACGAAACTGTAATAAGAATCATCAGATATACTCTCAGGTGATATTTTAAAATCTAATTTATTGAGGTTTCCATTGGTAGGATTAAAAAAATTATCAGTTGTGTCATACTTCAATGAAAAACTAAGATTGTAGTTATCAAATTTACCTATATTGTCATTAATAGACTGCGATGTACTATTTACCGGAGAATGTCCTTTAAAATTCTCATAACTTATTCCTTCTCCATAACTTAAATCATCGCTTTTCTTAAAATTAATAAAATATCCTAATCCTCTTCTAGATGCCTTATATCCAAATGAATTTTTATAATCATTATCTTGATTAAAAATAGTATAAGTATTTGTCAAATTTGGATTTAATATAGGATATTGTCTATAATTAATATCAAATTTTACGTCTTCTGAATTTAAATTAAAGTTTGAGTCAATACTATTACCAGAACCAAAAATATTTTTGTCTTCAATACCGAATGTAATTCCAGCTCCTGTATCTGCATTAAATGTGCCCGCTACCAAAACATTTCCAGTTTTTGCATTTTCTTCAACATCAATTAGTATATTTACTTTTTGATCAATAATATTTGTCTCAGTATTAATATTATTTATATAAGGATAACTTTTTAATATTTTAATTGATCTATCTAAGCTGTACTTATTAAAATACTCACCGGGTTGAATTAATATCTTTGAACGTATTGTTTTATTCTTTGTTATAGTATTACCAGATATTTCAATTTTATTAATTAC
>CACKFO010000026.1 GCA_902599405.1 uncultured Alphaproteobacteria bacterium
AGGTCTAGCAACAACTGCTGCTAATGATACTGCAGGGTGCTTAGTAATAATATTTTCAATTTCTACAGATGATATATTTTCACCGCCACTAATAATGATATCTTTTGATCGATCTTTAACTTGAATATACCCACTAGGGTGCATTACTGCTAAGTCGCCTGAATGAAACCATCCACTTTTCATCGACTCTTTAGTAGCCTCTTCATTTTTGTAGTACCCCATCATGACAGTATTTCCTCGGATCATAATCTCCCCCATGGTTTCTCCATCGGAGGGGACGGGTTGGAGTGTTTCTGGGTTCATGACTGATACCATTTCTGTGTGTGGGTAGCGAACTCCTTGATAGGCTTTTAGCTCAGATCGCTTTTCATCTGCTAAATTATCCCAGTCCTTATTCCAAGCACAATGAACAACATGACCGTAAGTTTCAGTCAGCCCATAAACATGCATAACCTCAAAACCTAAAGACTCCATTTTTTGAAGAATTGAACTAGGAGGCGGTGCACCAGCAGTCATGACATAAACCTTATTTTTCAATGCTTTTTGATCATCTGCAGGGGCATTTGCTATCATATTTAACACGATAGGAGCACCTCCAAAATGAGTCACCTCATATTTATCAATTAATTCGAAAATTTCTTTAACAACTATATTTCGTATAAATATTACACGGGCATGGAGCATCGCCAAAGTCCATGGGTACCCCCAACCATTACAGTGAAACATTGGCACTGTATATAAATAGGTGAGCCGGTTGGGCATATTCCATGCAGTGATACTTCCCATTGACATTAAATAGGACCCTCTGTGATGGTACACAACACCTTTTGGGTTTCCTGTCGTTCCAGATGTATAGTTCAGTGAAATAGCCTGCCACTCATCATCAGGCCTTATCCATTCAAATCCATCATCACCTGTTTGCAGGAAACTTTCATACTCTAATTTTCCAATTGCTGGAATATCTCCTAAACCAGCTTGTTTGTCGTCGATATCAATAACGATGATATCTCGGTTTACTTGAGCAATAGCGTCAATTGCTACATTGTGAAATTGTCGATCCACTATAAAAACTTTACAATCACTATGGTCTAGTATGTAGGCGACTGTTCTAGTGTCTAAGCGAGTATTGATTGTATTAACAACCCCTCCAGTCATAGGAACAGAATAATGCGCTTCAAATAATTCAGGTGTGTTTGCTGCCATAATAGAAACAACATCACCTTTGCCAATTCCAACTTTGGTTAAGGCACTAGCAAATCGGGTACATCGATCGTAAACCTGTCTCCAGGAGTACTTTCTCTCTTTATATACTATGGCTTCATAGTCGGGGTATACGTCTTTTATACGATCAAGAAAACTGATGGGAGTTAAAGGAACAAAGTTTGCATCATTTTTATGCATTCCCTGTTCAAAATTATTCATTAGTTTTTTAGCCTTCTCCCCGTAGACAACATTGCATGGATCCTATCCCTCGTTTTATTGGATTGTATTAAATTTATCAAAGACTGTCGCTCTAAATTATAAAGATCAGCTTCCGACAATTCTTTTGATTTAGTTGTATCACCCCCGCTAAGTACGGTTGCTAAATGAAGACCAATATCAACATCATAGCCAAAAATGATCTTTTTTTGCTCTAAATCCAATAAAACTTTATGCATTTTCTCTTTTACCTCAGGTCCGCTTAGTGTGAACTTTGGCTTTTCTGGAGCTGAATATCCCCTCTTTAATAATGATACTTGATTAAAGGCCTCCACAAGAAGATTATCTCTATTCAATACAAAAATATCATCATCTAGAAAAAATTTATGCTTTTTGGCTTGCAATGGGGAATGGGCCATTAGGCCATATCCTATAATGTCAAATACTTGAAGAGCTGCTTGATCATGGTCATTTATATATTTTTTGTCTTGCACCCATCTCCATAATAATTCTTTACATCCACCACCACCTGGAACAAGGCCAACACCTGTTTCTACTAAACCTAAAGTGCTATTCATATGTGCAACCATCTTAGAAGTTTGACATGCTACTTCAAAACCACCTCCAATAGCTAAACCTGCGACAGCACTGACTGTTGGTTTCGACGCATACTTCATTTTCATACACGCGGATTGAAAATCAGATAGGTATTTATCAATACCTTTCCAATCTTTCACGTCAGCTAAACCAATCATGGTATTTAAATCAGCACCTGCAGAAAAATTCATAGCCTCATTATAAACTACAAGCCCTTGATAATTATCTTGCTCAAGACGGTCTACTGACTCCTCTAAAATTTTCATAGCATCTGCGTTCAGAGCATTAGCCTTGGTGTGAAATTCACAACATAGTATCTTCTGTTCTCGTGGCTCATCATTAAATTGCCATATAGTGGCAGCGAAGTTTTTAGATAAAGGATTAGCATATTTCTTGTGATCACCTAATCGGCGAACACCCTCTCCTCTAGAGATAAACTTCATACCTGCCTCATGATTATAGGCCCGTGAGGAAGCTGAGTCGTAAGGCTCTTGTTTTAGCTTAATCATAGTTGTCAACAACTCAGGAACATCTTGTTTTTCATCTTGAAGTCGTTGAACAAATTTGTTGAGACCGTACTCATTTAATAATTCAAATGGCCCTTCATTCCAGTTAAATCCCATGCGAAGGGCGTCATCTATATCTGTTACCCTTGAAGAAACTTCGGGAACACAAAAAGCGCTATAATTAATGATTTTTGCTAGAACTGCAAAAGCATATCGACCATACTCACTGTCATCATCAAGGAGTGCTTTGATGCCCTCTTTCTCAACTCTTCTTGCGATTTCTAAATCTACTTTATCAAAATCGTAATAACTCATATCTGAAGTGTTCATCGCCTTGACATGTTCATCGCCCTCAACAATTGTTGTTTGATAAAAACCCCCAGGGCCCTTATTTCCATTAAAACCTTTTTCAAGTAACTGCTCGACCAGAGGGTGAGGTTTAACCACATCCATAAAAGGATCATTTTCTTGTAATTCTTTTTTAAAGCTCGCAAGAACATCTTTCATCAAGTCAATTCCTATGAGATCATAGAGTCCAAAAACGCCTGTTTTAGGAATTCCTAATGGTCGGCCAAATAAAGCATCTGCAATTTCTACTGGAAGACCTCGCTCTAATGCTTCATACATCGCAACCTGCATTGCATACACACCAATTCGATTACCAATAAAACCAGGAGTATCATTACAATTGACAATTCCTTTACCTAACTCATTTTTACAAAAATCACGAAGTCCTCCCATCTTATCTTTATTCATAGTTGGTGTTTCAACGATCTCTAATAATCTCATAAATCGGACAGGATTAAAAAAGTGAGTGATACAAAAATCTGCTTTCATGCTATCGGACATCTCTTGTGTCAAAATTGAAAGAGGAATAGTCGAAGTATTAGATGAAATAATAGAGTTGGGGCTGCGAACTTTATCA
>CACKFO010000027.1 GCA_902599405.1 uncultured Alphaproteobacteria bacterium
TTTGGGATTATGTATAAGAGCCTGTGCAATTCCAACACGTCTTTTAAAACCTTTTGATAAAGTTTCAATGGGAACATCTTTTACCTCTTCTAATTGAAGATCATTAATTACTTTTTTGATTGCTGTTTTTGAATTTTTTATATTTCTTACCTGGCAAACGTAGTCTAGGTAAAGATATGGCGAAAAGTCCAAATAAAGGGGAACACCTTCAGGTAAGTAGCCAATCATTGACTTTGTGTGAATGGGATCTATTTCAATGTCCTTATTGTTTATGATAACGTTTCCACTGTCAGATTTCAGATAACCTGTTATTACCCTCATAGAAGTTGTTTTGCCAGCACCATTAGGTCCAAGGAACCCCATCACATCACCAACTTTGACCTCAAAAGAGAGTTTATTAATGGCAGTAAAATCGCCAAAATTTTTAGAAATATCTATTACACTTAACATTTTTCATATTATTTAGTTTAAAATCTTAATAATTCAAGATGATAAATTTACCATCTCTTATCAGATGAAGTTTTTACCATGCAGACCTATAAATATCAAAAGCATCTTTTTCAGATATTTCTCTTGGATTATTGATTAGTAATCGAGTTTGTTTCATAGCATCTCTAGCCATTGTTTCACATGCAGTTTCAGGGATTTCGAGATCTCTTAATCTTTGTTCTAAACCTAATTCGCTTGATAGATCTGACAACTTTTCAATGAATTTTGAAGAAATATCTTGAGTGCTGGTGCTTGTATCAATATCTGGAAAAACAATTGGGGCTATTTCACTGTAAAGTTTTGATGCATTTTGATCAGATATATTAAATCTTAACACATATGGCAGGACAAGTGCGTTGGAAAGACCGTGAGGGACATGATAAGTTCCTCCAATCGGATATGCCAAAGCATGAACGCCAGCAACTGGAGAGTTTCCAAAGGAGACACCTGCTAACATAGAGCCAACAAGCATATTTGATCTTGCTTCAATATCCTTTCCGTTAATGACAGCTTGTCTTATAGAACTACCTAAAAGCTTCAATGCTTCCTTTGCAAGTGTTTGTGAGATCAAATTATTGTTCACACTTTTTGAAGCATAAGACTCTATCGCGTGGACCATTGCATCAATACCGGTAGCAGCAGTAATGTGAGGGGGAAGACCGAGTGTTAATGATGGATCAAGAATTGCAAGGTCTGGAAGTATAATAGGAGAGGAAACTCCTTTTTTTTCTAAATCTTCTTGTGTGATAATAGAAATTGGAGTTACTTCAGAACCAGTACCAGAAGTTGTTGGGTAAAGTGCAAGAGGGAGCCTAGGCCCTTTAGCATTAGCCACTCCCCAAGCTTCATGAATATTTTCGTTTGAGCCAATCAAAAGTGCAGTTAATTTCGATACGTCCATTGATGATCCACCACCAAATCCTATTACACCTGTTGCATCAAAATCTCTTCCCTGTTGTACACAACTCATAAGTGTTTTTATAGATGGGTCAGCTTCAACATTATCAAAAATTAAAATTTCAGAGTATTTTTGAAGCTCAGTAATTGTTTTTTCGTGTAACCCAATTTTTACTAAACCCGGATCAGTTACAAATAGTATTTTGTTACCAAGTT
Organism: uncultured Alphaproteobacteria bacterium; assembly: GCA_902599405.1. GTDB lineage: Bacteria > Pseudomonadota > Alphaproteobacteria > HIMB59 > HIMB59 > HIMB59. The sequence continues at coordinate 1,603 of CACKFO010000027.1, forward strand.
TTTTAGAAACTTCCTCTGCTGTGCCTACTGAATAGTCACTTCCAAATCTTATTCCAGGAGTAGTGTTGAATTGAAACGCTTTCACGATAGCAATATAGATGATATGAGGTTTATTTCCTATATAATTTTACCAAACCTATTCTGAGCACCTATCAACCCACAACTTTTTTTTAATAAGGCTTTCTTAAGAGTTTTTTATTTTTATACTTGAATTGTGTCTAAGGTTATTACCATCGCTCAACAAAAAGGAGGCTCTGGAAAAACCACTATAGCTGCAAATTTAGCTGCTGTTTATTCTTTAAAAAATAATTTATCCACGACATTACTCGACACAGACCCTCAAGGCAGTTTAGGTAAGTGGTTTCTTACCAGAAATGAAAAACTTAAAAATAAAAATATGATTCAGTTTAAAACAGCAAGCCTCTGGGGCGCACAGTATGAGGCTAAAACGCTTAAAGAAAAATCTGATTTAGTAATAATTGATACTCCTCCCAAAATTGACGCTGATGGAAGACCAGCAATTGAAATAGCTGACCTTGTCATTATACCGATATCTCCATCTCAAGTGGATTTTTGGGCCACGGAGTCCATAATTGAATTAGCAAAAAGAGAAAAAAGAGAGATATTAATACTCATTAATAGAGCAAATGCAAAATCTAAACTTATTCAAGAAGCACATAAATTTGTTAATAAAATGAATGTTAAAAAAGCAAAGACGATTTTGGGTAATAGACAAATATTTGTATCAACTATGGGATTAGGGTTAACAGTAGTAGAAAAACAAAGAACTGGAAAAGGGTGTTTAGAAATGTTGGCTCTAGCAAAAGAGATACAGTCATTCTTGAAATTTTAAATTTTAATAAATTATATGAATGAAGAAATAGATAATGAACAACTCCATGACATATGCTCAAGATTATTGAAAGGCTTTATTAATTGGATTGAAATAAATGATAGTAAAGAAAAAGCATCAATTCTCGATAATGCATTCCAATTTAAAACATCTATCCTAGAACAAGATAAATCAACACTTCAAAAAAAATACTTTACATCACCACAGAATTTATCAAAAAAAGAAGCTGATGTTCTCTTACTACAGTGGAAAGATACTTTTTCAACATTAGTCAATTCAAATGTCGATAGACTATCAAAGGACTCTTTTAAGATATGGTTTTTAAGTTTAGCATCATATTCGATCCCAGAATTAGAAAAGGATGCAAACGAACTATGGTCAAAACTTTTAGAGGGTGTTGAATATTGTCATAAATTTTCTATCAAAGATGTTCCATATCCGCTCAACACTATTTCAAAGAACTAAATCAATGTTAAAATTCATTATGTTTAAGACATTATTTACAGTAAGCATGTTTTTTTGTTTGAATGCACAATCAATTGAGCTTTTTGGTTATAAATTGTACGAGGACATTCTTAGGTATGAAAATGATGGGAGTATAAAATTAAAGAAAGGTAATATTGAGAGCATTTCTATTAAAGAGGACAACGTCTTGATAGCAAACAAATATCTTACTGAATACACATTAAAATCAACAAAAACAGGAAATATTTACGAAATTCACGGCTCAAATAATCAATTGCAACTCAGTCCTGTTGAGTGCCTTGACATTCAAGATAGCTTTATTAATTCATTTCAAAAGAAAAACACCGAATTATTTCAAACTGAAGTTAAACAATTTCCAAATAAACTTAAAAGTAAAACAACTTGGGAAATTTATCTTAGCAATAAATCTAATAGTAGTGAGTTAATTTTCTCAGTTACTTGTGATTATAGCTTTAATAACAG
>CACKFO010000028.1 GCA_902599405.1 uncultured Alphaproteobacteria bacterium
TCCAACCATAATACCGGACTTTGTAAATATTGATCTATCGAATTCTTTAACTTCTCTTAAAAGTCTTAAACTCTCAATATAATTAGAACCAGGTCTGATTTGTTTATAGATTCTTGGAACTGTTTCTAAGTTGTGATTAAAAACATCAGGCTTAACCTTTGCAATATCGATGTAGTTTCTATTTTTTCTTAAGAAATCGGGTGTTAAAATTTCTATTGTTGTATTATTAGATAGTTCTCTTATGTACTTAATAGTATCAATAAAATGTTGAGCACCACCATCAGGTAAGTCATCTCTGTCTACACTTGTTACCACAACATGTTTAAGACCTAATTTTAAAACAGATTTGGCAACGTTAAGAGGTTCCATTGGATCTGGTGGCTCAGAGGGTTTGCCTGTTTTTACATTACAAAATGCACATGCTCTAGTACAGGTATCCCCTAATATCATAAAAGTTGCATGTTTTTTTTCCCAACATTCTCCAATATTTGGACATGCAGCTTCTTGACAGACAGTAACTAAGTTATGAGATTTAACTATATCTAGCGTTTCAAAATATTTTTTTGATGTTGGTGCTTTTACTTTTAACCAATTAGGTTTTTTAATTGTTGTAGGATTAAATTTTTTTATTTTTTCAGGATGTCTGATCATGTTTAAAAATGTAAAGGTTTTTCAAAAGCTGATAAGACGCTTTCATGAATAGACTCTGATAAAGTTGGATGTGCAAAAACAGTATTAATAAATTCATCTTCTGTTGACTCAGATGAAATAGCTAAGCCAAATGTGGCTATCATTTCTGTAACATCAGGTCCAATAAGGTGTGCGCCCAATACCTCTCCAGTCTCAGAGTTAAAGAGCGTTTTAACAAAACCATATGAGTTAGACATAGTTTGTGATTTACCATTTGCTAAAAATGGAAAATTACCCGTCTTGTAGGGAGTGTTATTGTCTTTAAGTTGTTGTTCAGTGAAACCAACAGTAGCTATTTGTGGTAGGCTATATATACAACCAGGGATATGATTTTCTTTTGGTTTGTGAGTATCATTACCTGTTGATATATGAGTGACACAATTTATAGCATCGTGCATGGCTTTATGCGCTAGCCATGGGGCACCAATAATATCACCAATTGCATATAAACCATTAATATTTGTCTCATAATTATGGTTTGTATTTATGTAACCGGTATCAGATAGTTTTAAGTTAAGAGAATTTACAAAGTCTTTATCTAAATTAGGATTCACACCTACAGATAATATTAATGCATCACATACTACATTTTGGTCAACATTTTTAAAGCTTACATTCTTTTTATCTTCAACAATTTTCCCAATTTTTGCATTTAACTCAAATTTAATACCCTTTTTTTCAAAAATTTTTTTTGCCTCATTTGAAATATCATTATCAAACTGAGGTAAAATCTTATTTTGAGACTCAAAAACTGTAACATCTGAACCTAAAGCATTATAAATACTTGCAAACTCTATTCCAATAGCACCTGATCCGATAATACATAATTTTTTTGGAAGAAATTTAGGAATCATTGCTTCTTTGGAACTCCAAATTAAATTAGAAAATTTAATGTCACCAATTGTTCTAGGTTTGCATCCTGTAGCAATAATCATATTCTTAGAGGAAATTTCATCTGAAGTTGTATTTACAAAAAATTCATTATCTATTTTTTTTGGATATGCTCGATGTTTATAAATATCTATTTTATTTTTTTTCATTAGTGAGTTAACGCCTTTTGATAAATTATCAGATGCTGTTCTTGACATTTCAATAACTTTATCAAGAGCAATTTTAGTAAGATCTTTCTTATCAAGCCCAAAATGATTAGCCTCTTCCATGAATTCTGCTGAATGTAGTAATGATTTAGTTGGAATACACCCCCAATTAAGACATACACCTCCAAGTTTGTCCTCTTCAAACAAAGCAACCTTCATACCAAGTTGTGCAGCTTTTATAGCTGCAACATAACCACCAGGACCACCGCCAATTATTGTTAAATCATACTTAATTGCCATCTGAAATATTTTCTAAATTTTGTACAATACTAGAAAAAAATTGTGATGCTAAAACTCCATCAACAGCTCTATGATCACATGATAATGTCAAATTTATAAAACTCCCTATCTCAATCTTTCCTTTGTCCACATAAACATCCTCAAAAATCTGCCCTACTGCTAATATGTATGTTTGTCCTGGTAAAATAATAGCATCAAAACTTCGGATATTAAATGAACCTAAATTAGATATACTTATGACACCATCTGACAGATCAGAGGGAGAAAGTTTATTATCTCTTGTTAAATTTATCTTTTCATTAAGATTGGAGTTGATTTCATTTAAACTAAAATTATTAATCTTTTTGATTACAGGCATTTTTAAGCCAAACTTAGAGTCAACGGCAATACCAATATTATGATCTTTATTAATAATAAATTCGCCATTATCTTTATATGTACAATTTGAGTCTGGAAATGCTTTGAATGCATTTGATATAGATTGCATTAATATCGCATTTAAAGAGTACTTATTACCTTTTAATTTTTGATCTTTTCTAAATTTTAATAGAGTAGCCATATTCACTCTAGTATTTAAATAAAAATGTGGAATGTTATTTTTGGAATGTGTTGTTGCTTTTGCAATAGCTTGTCGTAATCTATTAACATTAGGACTTTCAGACAAATGATTTAAGTCTGATATGTCTCTTAAAATAATTCTATTATCTGGACCAGTACCTTTTAATTTTGATAAATCTATAGATTTTTGATTTGAAATTTTTTTTGCAAGTGGGGTTATAAAT
>CACKFO010000029.1 GCA_902599405.1 uncultured Alphaproteobacteria bacterium
AACCTAAATTAAATGTAAGTAAACTCTCTGTAAAAAAACATATAAACGAGGATGGCACTTATCCCAATTTAGTTTCAAAGAATACAAAAGATAAAACCTCAGAGATATTTCAGGGAATTTACCCTGAGCCAAAGTTTTTACCAGGTGGTGATAAGTATTTATTAATAGAATTTGGTAATGTGATGAATTTAGAATTGAACTTTAAAGCTCAGGGGCTATCAAACTTAATTAAGACAGCAAATATAAAGGGAGTTTACGAAACACTCCCATGTTTTGCCTCAATGATAGTTCACTACAATCCAGATGATATCGGCTATCAAGATTTAATTAATGAATTGAAATCATTGCTTAAAGATATGAGAGATAATGATGATACTGTTGTAAATAGCAGACTTTTTCATTTCCCGACTGTCTATCTTGACAAATGGACAAAAGAGGCAATTGAAGACTATATAGCTAAAATCACAATGAAAAAGCCAGATCCTGAGTTCATTACAGAATTAAACCAATTAGATGACGTTAATCATTTTGTCAGAGTTCACTCTGGAACTGAGTATTGGGTGGCTTCGCTTGGTTTTTGGCCCGGTTTACCATTTACAATGCCGCTTGACCCTAGGTGCAAATTAACCGCTCCAAAGTATAACCCACCTAGAACATGGACACCAAAAGGAACTGTGGGTATGGGGGGATCATCCACAGCTATTTATCCTGATAGGCTACCTGGAGGTTATCAAATTTTTGGTAGAACCCCTGTGCCCATTTGGGATCCTGACAAGAATTTTGATGTTTTCAAAGATAGCATTTGTCTATTTAGGCCAGGAGATAGAATTAAATTTGTACCTTGTGATTATGATGAGTTTGAAATGATTGAAAAAAAAGTTGAGGATAAGTCATATCGATATGATTTAATTGATGAGCATAAATTTTCTATCAAAAAATATAAAAGCTGGTTGTCTAAACTAGATTATAATAAGAAGTTTTAAATGTTTGAAGTTATTAAACAAGGACTAGAAACATCAGTGCAAGATTATCCCGGGAGAGTTGGTTATCTTAACCAAGGGTTTCCTCCATCAGGGCCAATGGATAGTTGGTCTTTTCGACTTGCCAATTTACTTGTAGGTAATGAGGAGAGTTTTGCAGCGCTTGAGTGTCAGTACACTGGTCCAACTTTAAAATTTGAAAAAGATCATGTCATTGCGGTCTGTGGTGCTGATATGCAGCCCAAAATAAATGGTAATTCTATTCCTATGTGGGAGAGTATTTTAATAAAATCTGGACAAACTCTTGAAATGGGTTTTACAGTAACTGGTGCAAGATCTTATGTGTCTTTTGCTGGAGGCATTGAGTCAGAAAAATGGCTAAACTCTCAATCAACTTTTCACAAAGCAGGCGTTGGTGGCATTGATGGTCATGCTTTGAAAGACGGTCAAAGAGTCCCTTTAGGTCAAGCTAATGGGAAGATCGGTAGAAAAATTAGAACTGACTCAATTCCAGAGATTAGCAATAGTGGTATTTGGGAAATTGAGGTTGTTCGGGGACCAAATGATGATTGGCTTGACGACGATGGATATGACACTTTTCTTAAAGCAGAGTGGAAACTTCAAGCAAGAAGTGATCGTACTGGATTTAGGTTGGATGGACCCACTTTAAGTTTTACCGAAAAAGCTACAAATAAATCTCCTGAACATGGCTATGAACCCTCAAATGTAATAGATCAGGGCTACCCAATTGGTGGTATTAATTTGGCGGGTCAAACGCCAATTATACTTGTAAATGATGGGCCTAGTATGGGTGGGTTTATTGTACCTTTTACTGTTCCATCAGCCTCTTTTTGGAAATTAGGACAAGCTAAACCAAATGAAAAATTTAAGTTTAAAGAAATAAGTGTGCAAGAGGCACAGGAAATGAGATCTGAACAAACCTCCATCTGCTCAATGGGAAGTGTCATATAATATGTCTACAGAAGTTTTAACGTCAGTTCCAGGTAACATATGGAAAGTTTTAGTAGAAGTTGGTGATGAAGTAAGTGAGGGGGATATATTATTTATTATGGAAGTTATGAAATCAGAGGTCAATCATAACGCTCCAGTTAGTGGAACGATAACTCAAGTTAACATTAGGAACGATCAAGAGGGTGTAAGCCCTGGCACTGTTGCTATTATCATAGATTAAATGACAGATATTCCACTTTTATATAATGGGCCTACTTCTCCTTTTGGAAGAAAATGTAAAGTATCTGCTCTTGTATTAGACGTTGCTCATAAAGAAGAAAAGATAAATATTTATAAATCAAGATTTCTGGATGAATTTAATCCATTAAGACAAGTTCCTACTTTAATAGTTGGTAATAAAACTATCACAGACAGTGATAATATTTGTTTGTACTTTGATAGTATTTCAAAAAAAGACTCTATATATCCAAAAGATCGTTATTGGGAAAGTATGACAATGATAAGTGTTTCAAATGGAATTATGGAAAATGCAGTTAATCGTTATATAGAAATGTCAGCTATACCAGAATTAGAGCAAAGACATAAATCAATAGAACGTTATGAGAAAAAAATTTTAAGATCCATTGATTGGATTGAAAGAAAATATGATGAGTTCGTGACTGACAAGTTAACGATTGATCAAATATCTGTTGCCTGTGCATTAGACTATACATCTTTTAGATTTACTG
>CACKFO010000030.1 GCA_902599405.1 uncultured Alphaproteobacteria bacterium
ATGGAAAGTTCAATATTGGAAATTACTTAATTTATCAATTTGAGGAAAAAATGTATAAAAAATTGCAATCCAATCTCGATCAAAAAATGTTAGATATTAATATTGATTTACACTCTTTCTATTCTAACAAAGAGGATTATATTGATGAAATTACAAAGCAGAATAACCCTAATATTCAAGATGGAGAGACCATATTAAAATTAGATTAAGATGAATAAAAAAAACAAAAATAATTTTACAAACGACCAGTTACTGAAATTTTACGAAAAAATGTTTTTAATTAGAAAATTTGAAGAGAAAGCTGCTCAATTATATGGAGCTGGAAAAATTGGAGGTTTCTGTCATTTATACATTGGCCAAGAGGCTGTTGTCATAGGTATTCTTTCTTCTATTAACTCAGAGGATACAGTTATCACTGCTTATAGAGATCATGGACATATATTAGCTCGTGGAGTAGATCCAAAACTAGTAATGGCTGAATTAACTGGGAGGAAAGATGGAATTTCAAAAGGCAAGGGCGGATCAATGCACATGTTCTCCAAAGCTAATAGATTTTATGGTGGACACGGTATCGTTGGAGCACAAGTACCTTTAGGCGTTGGTATAGGTTTCGCACATAAATACAGAAACGAAAAAAAGATTTCAAGAGTCTATTTAGGGGATGGAGCTATGAGTAATGGCCAAGTTTTTGAGGCATTTAATTTAGCATCACTTTGGGAGTTACCAGTATTATTTATTATCGAAAACAATAAATATGGAATGGGTACATCTATTGGAAGGTCTGCAGCAGGAGGTGATTTGTACGAACGAGCAACTGTATTTGGCATTAAAGGTGAAAAAGTAGACGGAATGAATTTTTTTAATGTAAGTGAGTCAGCTATAAGGGCAAGAGAATATATCGAACAAAATTCTAAGCCCTACATTATTGAAATGGATACATATAGATTTAGAGGCCATTCAATGTCTGATCCCGGTCTATACAGGACTAAAGATGAGGTGAATAAAATGAAAGAGATAGACCCTGTGTTAATCATGAAAGAAACTTTATTAAATGATTATAAAATTCAAGAGGACACAATTAAAGATATTGAAAGTGATATTAAGAAACAAATTAAAGATGTAGAAAAATTTTCACTTGAGTCACCACTTCCAGATTTAAAAGAATTATACACCGAGGTATATTTATGAAAATACTTCTACCAGCTTTATCTCCAACAATGGAAACAGGTAACTTAGTAAAATGGTTAGTTAAAGAGGGAGATAGTGTAGTTTCAGGAGATATTTTAGCAGAAATTGAGACTGATAAAGCTACTATGGAACTAGAGTCACCCGATGATGGTAAAGTTGAGAAAATACTAGTTAAAGAGGGCACTGAAAATATAATTGTTAATACTGAGATAGCTCTACTTAAAGTTGATGGTGAGGAAATAGAGGAGATATCAGAAAAACCTATCCAAAAATCTCCGAAAGTCTCCTCAAACGAATCTGAACCTCTTTCATCAGAAGTAAATATTTCAATGAATTCTCTTTTAAATCAAACAAAAGAAAATTCAGGTGGAAAGAATTGGTCTGAAAAAGAAATATCTATGAGAGAGGCATTGAATCAAGCTATTGAAGAAGAAATGAAATTAGACAAAGATGTTTTTCTCTTAGGAGAAGAGGTAGCTGAATACGATGGTGCATATAAAGTAACCCAAGGGCTTCTTGATAAATTTGGATCAAAAAGGGTTTTAGATACTCCTATTTCTGAACATGGTTTTACAGGTTTAGCTATTGGAGCAGCCATGGCAGGACTTAAGCCTATATGTGAATTTATGACTTTTAATTTTTCTATGCAAGCGATTGATCAAATAGTTAATTCTGCTGCTAAATCTTTATATATGTCAGGCGGAGAAATAAATGTTCCAATAGTTTTTCGAGGCCCAAATGGTGCTGCGGCTAGAGTTGGAGCGCAACATAGCCAATGTTTTATATCTTGGTTCTCCCATATTCCAGGCTTGATAGTAATTGCTCCTTCAAATGCAAGAGATGCAAAAGGTTTATTAAAATCATCTATTCGAAATCCCAATCCTGTTGTTTTTTTAGAACATGAATTACTCTATAAAGAAAAAACTAACGTTCCTGAAGAGAACGATTTTTTAATTCCTATTGGTAAAGGCAATCTTATTAAAGAAGGTAAAGATGTCACTATTATTGGTTTTTCAATGACTGTTCAAAGAATATTAAACGCCCTTCCATCAATTGAAAAACTGGGTATTAGCCCTGATATTATAGATCTTAGATCAATTAAACCTCTAGATGAAGAATTGATATATAATTCCATTAAGAAAACCAATAGAGTTGTAATTGTTGAGGATGGCTTTGGTAATACAAGTTTTGGATCACACTTATCTTATTTAATCCAATCAAATTGCTTTGATTTCCTTGACTCAGAAATAATTAAAGTTAGTGGGAAAGATGTGCCAATGCCATATGCAGAAAATTTAGAAAAATTAGCATTACCCAACACTGATGAAATTGTATCTGCTGTTAAAAAAGTGTCATATATAAATTAATGTTATATGAAGTTAATTTACCTTCTTTATCTCCCACAATGGAGGAGGGTAAAATTGTTAAGTGGATAAAAAAAG
>CACKFO010000031.1 GCA_902599405.1 uncultured Alphaproteobacteria bacterium
TTTGAAAAAATTATCAATAAAATGAAATTAGCACAACCTTTATGGGCTAATACACCCATTACAAAAAGAAGTGAAATTTTATTTAAATTTAAAAATTTAATTGAAAAAAATTTTGATTTAATAGCAAAAATAATATCTGAAGAACATGGCAAAGTTTTTTCTGATGCTAAAGGATCTTTGCAGAGAGGTCTTGAAGTAGTTGACTTTGCATGCGGTATTCCTCATTTATTGAAAGGAAATCACTCAATTAACGTTGGAACAAACGTAGATTTGTTTGATATTAAGCAGCCTTTGGGAATTTGTGCTGGTATTACACCATTTAATTTCCCAGCTATGGTTCCAATGTGGATGTTTCCATTATCAATAGCATGTGGAAATGCCTTTATGCTAAAACCTTCTGAGAAAGTTCCTCAATGCTCTTTAAAACTTGCAGAGTTAATGAGTGAAGCTGGTCTACCTGATAACGTCCTCACAGTCGTAAATGGCGATAAAAATATTGTAGATCTTATACTTCAGTGTGAAGATATTTCTTCAGTAAGTTTTGTTGGCTCAACACCTGTTGCAAAGTACATTTACACCGAATGTTCAAAAACAAATAAAAGAGTTCAAGCTCTTGGTGGTGCTAAAAACCATATGCTTATAATGGAAGACGCGAATTTAGAGGATGCAGTTAATGGACTAATTGGAGCAGCTTTTGGATCTGCTGGTGAACGTTGTATGGCAACATCAGTTGCTATGCCTGTTGGAAATATTCAAAAACCATTTATGGATTTGCTAAAGGAGAAGGCAACTAAAATCAAAGTTGGGGAGTCTTTAGACCCACAAAGCGAAATGGGACCTCTCATTACAAAGGAACACAAACAAAAAGTTCTATCATATATTGAAAAAGGTGTTCAAGAGGGTGCGAAATTAGAGTTAGATGGAAGAGAAATTAGTCTTCAAGGTTATGAAAATGGTAATTTTGTTGGTCCTACAATATTTAATAATGTTACTGATGGTATGACTATATACAAAGAAGAGATTTTTGGCCCTGTTTTATCTGTCCTTAATATGAATAATTTTGAAGAGGCTATAAAACTGATTAATAAACATCAGTTTGGCAATGGCACTTCTATTTATACATCAAGTGGTTCATTAGCGAGAAATTTTATGAAAAATGTCCAAATAGGGATGGTTGGGATAAACATTCCTATTCCAGTTCCAATGTCTTTTTACACTTTTGGTGGCTGGAAAGGTTCAATATTTGGTGGTCATGGAATGCACGGAGAAGAAGGGATTAATTTTTATACCAAACGTAAGACAATAACATCGAGATGGCCAGATGATGTCGCAGGGGCTTCACTCAACATGCCAACTATGAAATAATGAATTATGGACAAATTTAAAGACAGACAAAAAGCCTTTGAAGCAGAGCAAAGCCAAAAAGAGCAAACAGAATTTGAAAAAAGAAATTCAAGAAACAAAATCTTTGCTCAATACATTTTAGATGATATCGGACAATCCGATAATTCAGAATTACTGAGAGAAATAATATTATCTGATCTTGAGGAACCAGGAGATGAAGACATAATACGTAAAGCCTTAGATGTATTAGCTCAAAATAATGGTAGTCTGACTAGAGAAGATCTAGTAAAAAAACTCTCAGAAATATAATCTACCAATACCCATTATTTTGCATACTGGCCCAAGGCTCTTTTATTTCAAGGCTATCACCTTTTTGAAGTAACTCTATTGATATGCCGTCTGGTGATTTTATGAATGCCATATATCCATCTCTAGGAGGCCTGTTTATCACAACATCCTTTTTAATCAGATTTTCACAAACTTGATAAATATTATCTACTCTAAAAGCTAGATGACCAAAATTTCTGCCACCTTTGTATTCTTCTTTGTCCCAATTGTAAGTTAATTCTAAAAGAGGTTTCTTTTTACTATCAGCAGTGTCTTTATCATCAGGAGCACAAAGAAAAATTAGAGTAAATCGACCCTTTTCACTCTCTTTTCTCGAGTATTCAATTAGTCCTAATTTATTACAATAAAAGTCAAGTGATTGCTCAATATCACTTACTCGAACCATTGTGTGCAAATATTCCATTAAGATTAAATATCAAAAAATTTTAAATCTGTCTAAAAATTTCTAAAATTGCTTATTGCTTCCAAGGACTATTTTTTTTCGAAGGACAGTTTCACGATAAAAAATATATCCGACTGAAAGTAAAATTAATGGACCTCCTAGTAGCACCTCTTTCGAGAGAAACTCACCAAAAAAAATATAACCGATGACAAATGCCCAAACAACAGAAGTGAAGTCTAAAGGAGCAAGAACAGAGGCTTCTGCTAATTGAAAAGATTTTGTAAGACAAAATTGAGCAGTAAACCCTAAAAAACCCGAAGCAATTAGAAAAACTAAATCTAAATTATTTGGCCATATCCAATCATCACTATAGAAAAATAAACTTGAAACTGTTCCAAATAAAGTAAAGGCCCATACCGTTAAAATATTATTATTAGTTATTAATATTTTTTTTAGAATTATCACTGCCATTGACAAAAAAATACTAGCTAAAAGCGGTAAAACAGAATAGTTGTTTAATAAATTCA
>CACKFO010000032.1 GCA_902599405.1 uncultured Alphaproteobacteria bacterium
GAGGAATTGAAGCAGCAGACAAAGCTTATAATGCTATCGGTGTAAAATTTCTTCCAATGGGTAATACTGGAAACCAGATGGGTGGTTGGTTTAATAAAGAAATTAATTCACTTGCAGACTTTGAAGGTCTAAAAATCAGAATGCCTGGTCTTGGTGGAGAGGTATTAAAATCTTTTGGCGCTAATACAGTTCTTTTGGCTGGAGCGGATGTGCTTCCATCACTTGCCTCAGGTGCGATTGATGCAACAGAATGGATTGGTCCTGCTGCTGACTTAGGTAAAGGATTACACCAAGCAGCTAAGTATTACTATAACCCAGGATGGCATGAGCCAGCAACTATCTTAGATTGTTCAATAGATATGTTTGAGTGGGAAAAACTTGATGACGCAACTAAAGAGCTAGTCACAATCGCAACTAAGGCAGTTAACATGGAAGTTCTATCTATGTTCCAAGCTGCAAACGATAGTTCGTATCAAAAACTTATTAATGAGCATGGTGTTCAAATGAGACAATTACCAGATCCAGTTATGAATGCATTGGGTCAAAGAGCAGGAGAGGTTTGTAGCTCAATAGCAGCGGAAGACCCTGTTTCTCAGGCTCTTTTCTCACATATTGTTGAATTTAGATCATCAATTCTGAGATGGACAAATACATCTGAAAAAGAGTACATGAGAGTAAGAAGTCTCCCATTTACTTATCCATCAGCATAAATATAAAATTAAAATCATCCCCGATACCTATTCGGGGATGATCTATCTATCAGAACATTTTATTTGGCAACCAGGTTGCTATTTCAGGATAAAAACCAACAATTAATATAGCTAATACCTGAATTCCTATGAAGGGAATTACGCCTCTGTACATGTTTCTAGTTTTAATACTACTTGGGGCCACTCCTCTTAAAAAAAATAAAGAAAATCCAAAAGGAGGTGTTAAAAAACTAGTCTGTAAATTCAGTGAAATAAGAATACCTAACCATAAGGGGTCTGCTCCGTTTGCAATTAATATTGGACCAACTAATGGAACGATGACAAAAATTATTTCGATATAGTCTAGGAAAAAACCTAATAGAAAAATTACTATCATTACTAAAATTAGTGCTGCGTAAAGCCCACCAGGTAGAGTTCCAAGAAAATGCTCTATCATTTCATCACCACCAAAACCACGAAACACAAGAGAAAACATTGAGGCACCAATTAAAATTACAAATACAAATGAACTAAGTTTTACAGTTCCTAAAGCTGTCTCTTTAATGTTCTTGAAATTTAATTCACCCTTTAACAGTGCAATTATCGCAGCTCCAACAGCCCCTACTGATGCAGACTCTGTGGGGGTAGCTATTCCAAATAAAATTGAGCCTAAAACTAGCACAATAAGAGTTATGGGAGGCACAACTGATTTAGCAGCTTCAATGTATATCTCAGTTCTTGACTTGGTAGTTTCAACAGGTGGACAACTTAATGGGTTTATTCTAGCGTATATGAAAATAAAAATTATAAATAAGACTACTAACATCAATCCAGGTAGAATAGCACCAGCAAATAAATCAATTGCTGTAACCGGATCTGGAGCTAAATTACCAACTAACATCGCTGCTTCTTCATTTGCGCCCTGTAAAATTGTTGCAAGTAAAACCAAAACAATTGAGGGGGGTATTATTTGTCCTAATGTACCAGCGGCACAAATCGTGCCTGTGGCTATTTTTTGATCATAGCCAGCTTTCATCATTGAGGGTAAAGATAACATTCCCATTGTAACTACTGTTGCACCAACAATGCCTGTTGATGCAGCTAACAACATACCCACTATTACAACACCTATTCCAAGACCTCCTTTTGTGGTCCCAAAAAGTTCACCAATTGAATGTAATAGTCCGGCTGCAATTTTTGTTTTTTCTAACATTATTCCCATAAAAATGAATAGGGGCACAGCCACAAGGGGCTCATTAATCATTGTTCCAAAAATGCGTTGAGGAAAAAATCCTAGCATTCTGAAATTAAATATTTCCAGAGCATCTCCTAAAAATCCAAACAGAAGAGCTGTTCCAGCGAGTGTAAAAGCAACGGGAAAACCGAAAAGTAATAACCCCAATGTTGTTAAAAACATTACAATTGCTAAAATTTCAGGACTAATCATGATTTATTATCAGACAAATGATAGTTTGAAAGTGTTAGTATTGATTTAATTACATTAGAGACTAATTGAAGAAATAAAACTAAACAAAACCATAGAATTGCACTTTTTAAAA
>CACKFO010000033.1 GCA_902599405.1 uncultured Alphaproteobacteria bacterium
GTTCAGGTAATGACCTGAGAGTCTTAGGAAATTTTAATAAATTAATTAAAATAACACCTGGCGTTAAAATGTTTGCTAGAAATGATGATCAAAAAAGGGTTACTTTTGCTCACAATGCTTTACAAAATGGTGCAAGCTTTGTTGTAATAGGTAGAGAATTAATAGAGAGTAAAAAATCTTTAGAATTGTTAAAAAAATATGGTGAACAACATAAAAATAAAAATTTGTGGACAAAATAATCTAGCTATTATTAATCATTGTCTTGATTTAAATATTTCTTATCAAGGATTAATTTTTTATGAAAAAAGCCCAAGATGTATAGATATGGACACATTATCCCTCGTAAACAGATATTTTAAATCCCATAAAGATAAATTTGTGGGTGTTTTTGTTAATCCATCAATTGATGAAATTAAAAATAAATTAGAAGTTTTAGATTTTGATACAATTCAACTTCATGGAAATGAAGATCAAAAGTTTATAAATGAGGTTAAAAGTAATTTTAAGAAAAAAATATATAAATCAATATCTCCAGAAGACTTTAAAACAACTAATTTAATTGATGTAGATCAGTTTCTCATCGAAGCGAAGCCCTCTTCAAATCAGATGCCTGGAGGAAACAATAAAACTTGGGATTGGTCTGATTTTAAAAATATAAAAAAACTTCCTTTTATTTTATCAGGAGGTCTAAATGTCACTAATATCAAAAAAGCAATTAGCTTAACAGGCGCAGATTTTGTTGATATAAATTCTGGTGTAGAGGAACAACTAGGTGAAAAAAGCCTTAATTTGATAGATGGTATTATTTCATCGATTTATAATTAATGAAAAAGTATAAACAACCTAACACTGTAGGAAGATTTGGTAAATTTGGTGGCATGTATGTTTCAGAAACATTAATGCCCCTATTATTAAATTTAGATAAATCTTACAAAAAAATTCAAAAGGAAAAAAAATTTAAGGAAGAGCTAAATGATCTTTTTAAAAACTATGTGGGCAGGCCCTCCTCTTTGCACTACGCTAAAAATTTATCTAAATATATTAATGGACCAAAAGTATATTTCAAAAGAGATGAACTAAATCATACAGGAGCCCATAAAATCAATAATTGCCTAGGGCAAATACTCCTTGCAAAAAAAATGGGCAAAACAAGAATTATTGCTGAAACTGGTGCTGGACAACATGGAGTTGCAACAGCTACTGTTTGTGCTCTTTTTGGTCTTCCTTGTTATATTTATATGGGATCTAAAGATATCGAAAGACAAAAACCTAATGTTTTTAGAATGAAGCTTCTGGGCGCCACCATTATTCCTGTTGAGTCCGGCAGTAAATCTTTAAAAGATGCGATGAATGAAGCTTTAAGAGATTGGATTAAAAACGTCAGAGATACTTTTTATATTATCGGTTCTACAGCAGGTCCTCACCCCTATCCGAAAATGGTAAGAGATTTTCAATCTGTAATTGGAAAAGAGGCGAGAGAGCAAATATTAAAAGCAGAGAAAAAACTACCAGATTATTTGATAGCTTGCGTTGGAGGTGGATCAAATGCTATGGGTTTATTTTATCCATTTTTAAATGATAAAAAGGTAAAGATTATTGGAGTTGAGGCAGCTGGTAGAGGCGCTAAAACAGAAGAAACAGCTGCTACAATGACCTCTGGAACACCTGGTATTTTACATGGTAGTTACAGTTATGTCTTACAAGACAATGATGGACAAATAAAAGAGGCTCACTCTATTTCTGCTGGCCTCGATTATCCTGGTGTTGGGCCTGAACACTCTTACCTTAAAGATATTAAAAGAGTTAAGTACTTTGGAGTAACTGATGCTGAAGCTCTTAAAGCATTTCAAACATGTTCAAAACTCGAGGGAATTATCCCTGCACTAGAGCCCTCTCATGCTCTAGCCTACTTAATTAAAGCATTTAAGAATAAACATAAAAATAAAGTTGTAATATTAAACATGTGTGGACGAGGTGACAAAGATTTATTTACAGCAGCAAAAGCAATTGGATTTGATGCAGATGAATAATTTAGACTCGCTTCCTAGGAAAAAAATACTCTCATTATTTATGACATGTGGGTTTCCTACGCTAAATGAGAGTAAAAAGATATTTAAT
>CACKFO010000034.1 GCA_902599405.1 uncultured Alphaproteobacteria bacterium
AAATTTGTAATAGAAAAAACAGAAAAAGCGTTGATGAATTGTGAGTGGCCTGGGAGATTGCAACAAATTAAGAGCGGACTTTTAAATAAAAAAATAAAGAAATATAAGAATATTTACTTAGATGGCTTTCACAATATCGATGGCATGAAAGCATTAATTAAATCATTACCAAAGAATACGAAAATACTCATATGCTCTTTTTTAAATAATAAAAAATATACTCAAATGCTCTCTAACTTATCAAATCATTTTAATAAAATAATTGTTGTTAAAATGAACGAAGAAAACTCTATTACTGAGGATCTGCTACCTAAATACCTAAAGCTCTATTTTGCAAATTCCTTAACAGATTCATTTAAAATGATTAATAAACTCTCATCAAATCAGACCTCAATTTATTTTGGAGGATCATTATATTTTATAGGTGAAGTGATAAAATTAAATCGTTTAAAAAATTAGATTTTCTCCCTATATAGTGCCAAATAGCAAAAATATCCCCATTTATAAAGATATATTGATTGATCTAAATTTTCTCAGAAAAGTAGGAATTAATAACTAACCTTAATCCTCCAGAACCATTCTTGTGGATTTCTTCAAGAATGGTTCTACTCAATCTTCTTTTTGTTTTTCAAATAAAGCAGTAAAGATAAACCTTCGTATGCAATTTTCCATAATTGTCTAAATAATGGTAGCTTCAACAATAAAGACAGGTATCTCCATCTTGGAATTGTATCCCATAAAACTAAAAAGGACTCTGATCCAGAAAAAATTTTTCCATCATGATATACATGCATTCTTCTAAATAAATCTTTTTTGGAGAGATGATTTATATGTTCATCTTTATTTTTTGAGATATCAACATAGTTTATATTACAGGTTTTCTTTTTATAGTGACTTATCTCTGCATTACAAATATTACATGAACCATTAAAGTATACTTTCATTTGATTATGCGGGTGGTGGTATTGAGCCATCTTCAAATAGATCATATCCCTTTAAGACAGCAGGTCTAAGTGATATTTGATTATACCAACGCAATAGATTGATATATTTATTCAGACCTATATCATGAATTGGATGTCTAGCGATCCAAGGAAATGTTGCAATATCTGCAATTGAATATTCATTTGCCAAATATTCATTTATAGATAAATGATCATCTAAATTTTTGTATATCGTTTCTGAAATTTTAAAATATCTATCTTCACCAAAATCACTTTTACCGGGATTATAATGATGAAATTGATGATGCTGACCTAACATAGGGCCTATATAACCCATTTGAGCCATCAACCACTGGGTTGTTAAACTTTGATTTGAGCCATAAAATTCTCCTGATAAATCTGCTAAATAAATTAAGATAGCACCAGACTCAAATATGGTCTTTTTATTATGTCTTAAAACAGGAATTTTTGAAAATGGAGAAATTTTTTTAAACTCCTCGTTGAATTGTTCACCCTTATTTAAATTAATTAAAGTCAAATCATAACTCTCATTAATCTCCTCTAACATTATTGAAATTTTTCTTGCATTTGGAGTTGAGTCTGCAAATAACTCAAACATTCAAATTAAACTCATAATATATTTATGAACAAAATATCCAATTACGAGTAAAGTCAATCCAATCAAGTAAATTAACCAAAAATTCATATTGAGATTTTTTGCAAAGAAAAAAGGTAAGAAAAATAAGTATGAGACTGGTACTCCAATAAGAATGCTTTTTGCAAATATTACAGTATTTTCAGTATTTTTATGCTCTAAGAAAGAGAAAGCTATGGCTATTATACTTGCTATTGGAAGAGCAATAATAAATCCAGATAGCTCAGGTTTTTTACCGGAAAGCCAGCTTGCAAATGCAATCACAAGAGCAGCTAATAAAACTTTTAAAGCAAAAATCATAATTATCTATCTTATACTAATTAATAATAATTAAAGATTATTTTCAGGTATTAAGAAAGTTGTAGATGCCCAATCACTATGCCAGATTGGCTCATTTTTTTCTGGGTCTGCTTTTAATGGATAA